>CAZTQV010000023.1:0-61780 GCA_964615815.1 uncultured Phycisphaeraceae bacterium
GGCGCAACACCCCCAGCGCCCGCGGCGGCGGGGGCCGGCTGGGTGGCCTGGGGGGCTGCCTTGGCGGGCTTGCGCTCGGCGGCCTCGGCCATGACCGACTCGATGATGCGGGCGCGGAGGGCGGCGGGGGGGTCGAGATCGGGCAGGAGCTCTTCGACGACGGCGAGACGGGCCTGCTCGTCGAGGACCATGCGGCGGACCTCGGGGTCGGCGGCGTCGAGGGCCTCGGTGTAGGCGTTGGCGTCCTCGTCATCGAGGAGGCCCATGGCGTAGAGGACAGCCGACTCGAGGAGCTCGGAGGTGTCCGGGCGGGGGCCCCGCCAGAGGGTGTCGTTGGTGTTGTGGGTGTTCTCGGAACTCATGACGGGACTTCCTCGCCGACGCGCTCTCTCAATCGAACCAACGCTCGGCTGAGCGCTGACTTCACGGTGCCCAGGGGGGTTCCCAGCTCCTCCCCGATCTGTCGGAGGGTCTGGCCCCCCAGGTAGGCTCTGGTCACGACGGTCCGCTGCAACTCCGGCAGGGCGTCGATCCTGGACATGAGCCGCTCGAAGCTCTCACCACGCACCAGACGGTCCCCTACTCCGGCGGTGGCGGCCTCTCCCAAGGTCGAGGGCTCTTCCATACTTACGGCGCTGACCCGCGATCGGGTCCGTCGAAGTTTGTCAACGAGATGTCTTCTGGCGATGAGCATGACCCAGGTGACGAGGGCGGCCTTTTCGGCGTCGTAGCGGTCGGCTGTGCGCCACAGCCTGACGAAGACTTCCTGGACGGCGTCCTCGGCCTCGGCGCGGGTGGGCATGGACTGGATCGCCATGCGGTACACGAGGGAGCCGAAGCGGTCGTAGAGCTCGGCGACGGCGGTTTCGTTATCGGCGGCGACGCCGGCCATGAGCTCGGCCTCGTCGGCGGTGCGGTGGACGGTGTCGGCGCGGCGGCCCGTGGTCTCGCCCTGGGCGGGCTTCTTCTTGTCGGGCGAGGGGTCGTCCGGGGCCGGGTTGGTCGGTTGAGTCGTCATGCGCATGGGCCCGGGCCGCGGTGGGGGCCGGGTGGTGTACGCAGCGTACCGGGAATGGGGTCAGGGTTGCTAGCTGGGTGTTGGCATTTCACCGGATGTCGGGGTGTATTATGGGCGGTTTTCCATGTGTCTGGATGGTTATGCTGGGGGTTGCCGGGTGGGAAGACTGGGGAATCCGCGTGAGTTGTCTTGTGCGGTTGCGCTCTGCGAGGTAGCATGGAGGTTGGGAATCCGCCCAAGTCTGCCGTGCTCGTGGACGGCAGGAGGTCATTGTGCCAACGCGGACACGGCAACTCGGCTTCGATGACTCGCCTCGGCGAGGTGAGGTTGGAGTTGGTGCGCGCCGGGGTGGTGCGTGCGGGTTCACGCTGATTGATGTGATGGTGTCGATCGCTGTGATCGCGGTGCTGATCGCGATTATGTCGCCGAGTTTGAAGGCGGCTCGCGAGGCGACGCGTCGTGTGGTGTGCGCATCGAACACGCGTCAGATGGGGCTTGGGCTTCAGATGT
The DNA here is from genome assembly GCA_964615815.1 of uncultured Phycisphaeraceae bacterium. Taxonomy (GTDB): domain Bacteria; phylum Planctomycetota; class Phycisphaerae; order Phycisphaerales; family UBA1924; genus DAIQNV01. The sequence continues at coordinate 1,529 of CAZTQV010000023.1, forward strand.
ACGCGGACGCGAACCGCGGGCTCGTGCCGGACAGCCGGCTGCTCAACCGTTCGCAGCATGGTTCGGCGGCGTTGCCTTCCGAGGACATGATCGTGATCCGGCTCGCGGATCCGCAGCGCGGGGATCGGCCGGGGCCCTGGGATGGGCTTGGTCTGCTGTATCAGGATGGGTACCTGAATGCGGGCGAGGTCTTCTATTGCCCTTCGCACCCGGGTGAGGAGCGGTTTGAGAAGTACGCGTCTGCGTTCATGGGTCGGACGGATAAGTCCGAGGGCATCGTCGAGGTGGTGAGCAACTATCAGTACCGGGGGCTGGGGCCGAAGGGCGAGCGGGACCTGTACCGCATGCCCGACGGGGCGGCGCTGGTTTCGGACGCCTTGGGCGGTCTCGGGTGGGTGAATCACGAGGCGGGCGTGAATGTGCTTCGCGCCGGGCTGAGCGTGCGGTGGTTCGGCGAGGCCGAGGGGATCACCGGGGCTCTTCTGCTCGGGCTTTCGGGTGGCGGGGCCGGTGCTGGCCAGCCTCCGAGCGTGGATGAAGCGTGGCGGTCGCTGGACCGCGGCGTGGACCAGCACGCCGACAAGCCGGGCGGTGCGCACGACCAGGGGAATGGTGGCTAACCTGCCCCGATGCAGACCACCACACGCGGCGTTCTTTCCTCCGTTCTGATCTCGATGTGCGCGGTTGCCGGGCTTGCCGAGTGCGCCGATGCGCAGTTGACGCCGGACCGGCTGTACTACGGCGTTGATCGGTCGATGCCGATGACGGTCGTGGTGCCGGATGGAGCCGAGGGGGAGGTTTCGATCCGGTTGCTGTCGGCGCCTTCGGCGGAGACCGTCGCGGAGGCGGCGGCGGCTGAGGGCGGGGTGGATCTGGCGACCTTGTTCCCGTCTCTGTGGACGGAGAAGCGGCAGAGCGTCGTTTGGGCGCAGCTGTTCGTGGGTGATGAGCCGGTGGGGGCGGGGGTGGTGCTGCAGCCGATGATTTCGCCCGATGTGGCGGAACTGATCGATCCGCGGACGGGCGGGCCTTCGCAGGACCCGCGGTCGGCGGAGGTGTACTTCGAGAGCGACATGATGCAAGCCATGTTCGAGCAGAACATGGTGCCGAGCCCCGATCGGCGGGTGACCTACTCGGGCATCCGGGCGTGGGCGGATCGGAATGTGGTGCTGGAGACGAGCGAGGGGGAGATCGTGATCCGGCCGCGGCCGGACGCGGCGCCGAACACGGCGTTCAACTTCATCCAACTCGCGGAGGGTGGGTTGTACACGGGGATCGAGGTGCACCGGGTTGTGGCGGCGCTGCCGAACGGGGCGCCGTTCGTGATCCAGGCCGGGGATCCGACGGGGACGGGGGCGGGGGGGCCCGGGTTCTTCGTGGATCTCGAGAAGAGCAACCTGCCGCACGACTACGGGGTGGTGTCGATGGCGCGGTCGAGCAACCCGAACTCGAACGGGTCGCAGTTCTTCATCTGCCTGAGCCGTGAGGGGACGGCGTTTCTTGATAAGCGGTACACGGCGTTCGGGCAGGTGATCTCGGGGGCGGACGCGATCGCGCAGATCGCGGGCGTGGAAGTGGGGGAGGGGGATCGCCCGGTGGATCCGCCGACGATTGATTCGGCGCGGACGGTTCCGGCGGAGCCGTATGGGACGGGGCCGGCTCCGATTACGCGGGCGGCGGAGGGGGAGCGGTAGGGAAAGTCTGCGACGGTCGTACTTCGGGCGCGTTGGGTGTGAAGACCGCCCCGGGGGCGGGGCGGCTCGCTCATTGGTGTGGCTCGGATAGTGGAACCGGGGGCGGCCTGCTTAGAAGGTGACTTTGACGGACGCGCCGGCGGTGAAGGCGGAGCCGAGGCTTTCGTCGTAGATGCGGACATCGTTGCTGTTGCGCAGCTCGAGGTTGCCCCAGACCTGGGCGCCGGCTTCGAGGCGGAGCTCCAGCCAGCTTTCGGGACGCCAGTCGATGACGCCGGTGAGGAGGACGGCCTGGTCCTCGGCGATGCCGCCCGGGATGGGGCCGTCGTCGGCGAGGCGGAACTCGCGGCCGTCGAAGCCGAGGCGGAGGCCGAGGTCGAGGGTGTCGGTGCGGTTCCAAGTGAGTTCGAGGCCGCGCTGGCTTGAGTTGAGGCTGAGTGTGTCGGTGATCTGCCACTCGACGAAGGGGAGTGGGATGACATTGGGCTGTCCGTCGAGGTCGAAGATGATGGCGGCGGAGACGCCGAGTGTGAGGGTTTCGGAGAAGGCGTGGGTGATGCCGGCGAAGGCGATGCCTCCGATGGCGTCGTCGAAGTCGGCGCCGCCTTCATAGGAAGCGGAGATGGAGCCGCCGAGGAGGATCGAGGTTTCCTCGGAGGTGCGGATGATGGTGGTGAGGCCGAGGGCGTAGGTCTGGGCGTCCTCGAAGGGCTCGGTGGAGCCGGGGATGGAGGCGATGAGGGGCTGGGCTCCGTCGAACTCGTAGAAGGCGTACTCGATGGAGGCGTCGATGTTGAAGACGAGCTGGCGGTTCGGGATGATGGCGACGCCGAGGGAGCCGCCGCTGGAGCGGACGGAGTAGCCGTTGTCGGTGTTGTCGACATCGGCTTCGGTGCGGACGGCGATGGCGGCGTTGGCGCTGTACGAGATGATGGGGAAGTTGGGGGGGAGGAGATCGGAGGAGGGGGTTGCGTCGCCTTGGGCGTCGATGGTGTCGTCGGCGACATTGGTGTCGGCCGGCTGGGCGAGGGCGGGGGCTGTGGCGAGGGAGGGGGCCGCGAGGAGGGCGGCGAGGGCGATGGTGTAGGGGGTGCTCGGCATGTGATCCTCGGGCGGGGGCTGGGAAGGGGGTGACCCTTGGGGCGGGCAGTGTATGGCTTGACGGATACGGGGGGGCGGAATGTGGGTGTGGTAGAGTTTTGGGTGCGGAGGCGTGCGGTGGATGTCGCCCGCGCGAGCGAGGCTCTCAGGCGAGAGGGAACGGATGATTTCGAAGTCTGCGGCGGTGGCGACGGGGATGACGGTGGGGGTGGTGGCGGTGGTGGGGGTGCTCGCGCTCGCGGGCGGGCTGGGGATGGGCGAGCAGCCGGTGTCGGGTGCGGGTGGCGTTGTTGCGCCGGCGGACATTCCCGAGGCGATTTTGAACCACGAGGCTCGGGGTGTGTACCTGAACTACTGCGCGGGGTGCCACGGGGAGTACCTGAACGGCGGGAGCGCTGGGGGGTTCCTCGACGGGGTGTGGCGGTACGGGGGGGACGCGTGGCTGGTGAACCGGTCGATCAAGTTCGGCATCGCGGCGGATGGGATGCCCGCGTATGAGGGGGCGTTGTCGGAGCAGGAGATCCGGCAGTTGGTGGACTACATCCGGGGCGTGCCGGAGGGGCTGGGGATCGAGCCGCCGGCGATCCCGGAGGTGATCGGGACGCGGGACTATGAGCTCAAGGCGGAGGTGGTGATCGATGGCGGGCTGGAGACGCCCTGGGCGATCGCGTTCATCGATGAGGAGACGGCACTGATCACGGAGAAGCCGGGGCGGCTTCGGGTGTGGCGGGATGGGGAACTGGAGACGGTGCGGGGGATCCCGGAGTCGGCGGATGTGGGGCAGGGCGGATTGCTCGATGTGGCGATCGACCCGGAGTGGGACGCGGGGGAGCGGTGGGTGTACCTGGCGTTCACGCACGGGCCGGAGGGGCGGCGTGGGCCGACGATGACGAAAGTGGTGCGTGGGAAGATCGAGGGCGGGGCGTGGACGAGTGAGCAGACGGTGTTTGAGGCGGACCGGGACGACTACATCGCGAGCGGGCTGCACTTCGGGAGTCGGATCGCCTTCGACAACGAGGGGATGCTGTACTTCGCGATCGGGGAACGGGGGCGGCAGGAGCACGCGCAGGACCTGACGCGGCCGAACGGGAAGATGTACCGCGTCAACCGGGACGGGACGGTGCCGAGCGATAATCCGTTTGTGGGACGCGGGGACGGGGTGTACGGGGCGATCTACTCGTATGGGCACCGGAACCCGCAGGGGGTGGCGTTTGCGTCGGAAACGGGGCGACTCTGGTCGACCGAGCACGGGCCGATGGGGGGGGACGAGCTGAACCTGGTGCGGGCGGGGCTGAACTACGGGTGGCCCGAGATCACCTACGGGGTGAACTACAACGGGGCGGTGATCACGGAGGAGACGCGGCGGGAGGGGATGGCGCAGCCGTCGCTGTATTGGACGCCCTCGATCGCGGTGTGCGGGCTGGATGTGTACGAGGGCGGGCCCCTGGAGGCGTGGGAGGGGAACCTTCTGGCGGGGGCGCTGGCGCACGAGGAGGTGCGGCGGCTGGTGGTGGTGGATGATCGGGTGATCCACCAAGAGGTCATTTTCAAGGGGTATGGGCGGGTGCGGGATGTGGAGGTGTCGCCGGAGGGGGCGGTGTACATCGTGCTGAACCGGCCGGACCGGGTGGTGAAGCTGACGAAGGGGACAAGGGTGTGGCGGCAGTAGGGGGACGGGACTCGGGCAGGGGTTCTAGACTTGGGTGATTGCCGAACGGCATCGTTCGGGGCGGTAACTCAATTGGTAGAGTGCCAGCTTTGCAAGCTGGAAGTTCGGGGTTCGAGTCCCCGTCGCTCCATTGTCTGGCGGGTGGAATGAGGGCTCTGGGGGCTTGGTTGAAAGGTGTTGGGATGGTGACGCGCTGCGGGTGGCTCGGGGTGGTGTCGTTGGTTCTCGGGATCGTTAGCGCCGGGGCGGCGCTCGCGGGCGAGGGGGAGGCGGCCGGGGCCGGGGCGGAGCGGCCCAACATCGTGTTCATCTTCAGCGATGACCATGCGCAGCGGACAATCGGGGCGTACGGGGACGGGGTGGTGCGGACGCCTTCCTTGGACCGGATCGCGGAGGAGGGGGCTGTCTTTCTGAACAGCTTCAACACGACCTCGATCTGCGGGCCGTCGCGGGCGGCGATCCTGACGGGCAAGCACGGGCACAAGAACGGGGTGATCGGGAACGCGGACCGGTGGAACAACGATCAGTGGGTGTTCACGCGGGCGATGATGCGGGCGGGGTACGAGACGGCGCTGATCGGTAAGTGGCACCTGAACGCGCCGCCCGGGGACGCCTTTGACCATTGGCAGGTGCTGTCGGGGTACGGGGGGCAGGGGGCGTACTTCAACCCGGACTTCGTGACGAAGGACGGCGACGAGTTGCGGGTGGAGGGGTACTCGACGGATGTCATTACGGACGCGGCGCTGGCGTGGCTGGACGGGCGGGAGGACGATCGGCCTTTCATGCTGATGGTGCAGTACAAGGCGCCGCACATCCACCGCGTGCCGCCGCCGCGGCACATGGACGCGTTCGACGATGTGACGATCCCGGTGCCGGAGACGCTGTTCGACGACTACGCGAACCGCTCGTTCTACGCGGCGGAGACGAACATGGAGCTTCGCAACCTGCCGGAGCACCTGATGAACATCGTGCCCTCGGCGGAGGAGGGGATCCCGGCGGGCGACCGGCGGTACGAGCCGCTGCACCGCATGACGCCCGAGCAGCTCGCGGCGTATCACGCGGCGTACGACCCCGACAACGCGGAGTACCGGGCGCGGATGGAGGCGGGGGAGCTGACGGGGCTGACGCTCGAGCACTACAAGTACCAGCGGTTCATGCGGGACTACCTGGGGTGCGTGCTGGCGATCGACGACAATGTGGGGCGGGTGCTCGACTATCTCGATGCGAACGGGCTGGCGCGGGACACGGTGGTGATCTACGCGTCGGACCAGGGCTTCCACACGGGCGAGCACGGGTGGGCCGAGAAGCGGTGGATGTACGAGGCGACGCTGTCGATGCCGCTCTTGATGCGTTGGCCCGGGCGGATCGAGCCGGGGACGCGGGTGGAGGCGATGGTGCAGAACATCGACTATGCGCCGACCTTCCTCGATCTCGCGGGCGTGGAAGCGCCGGCGGAGGTGCAGGGGCGTTCGCTGGTGCCGCTGTTTGATGGTGGTGTGCCGAGCGACTGGCGCACAGCGATCTACTACAACTACGACGACGGCAACGCGTACAACCTGCCGACGATCGAGGGCGTGCGGACGGAGCGGTACAAGCTGATCCGCTACGACGGGCGCGGGCTGGCGTGGGAGCTGTTCGATCTGGAGCGGGACCCGCTTGAGATCCGCAGCGTGCATGACGACCCGGCGTACGCGGGGGTGCGGGCGCGGATGGAGCGCGAGTTCGAGCGTGTGCGCGAGCAGTACGACGCGCCCCAGCGTTCGCCTTGAACCGGTGGTGCTCTTCGGCCCGCGTTCCCGGGAACGCGCTTGTGCCGGCGTGGGGAGATGGGTACTTTGATGCCCGTCTGAACAGCGTCTCCGGCGGTGTTCTCGTTTGCTGCGTGCGGGGTCTCGTGGGCCCGCGTTGCGGGGGCGGGGCTCGCCACGGGAAGAGGAGACTCCGATGATGGCGAGCGATTGGCGCCTGCGGGCGGCGGCGGTTGTGGTCTGCGCGTGCGGCGGTGCGTTGGCGGCCCCGGACCCCTCGTGTTTCAACACGCACACGCACCACGCCCTCCTGATGCTGCTGCCGGACGGCGCGGCCGCGGCGACGGCGGTGCAGAGCGGGGCGTGGAGCGATCCTGCGACCTGGGGCGGGGCGACGCCCCAGGCCGGGGAAGATGTGCGCGTGCCCGCGGGGGTGGAGGTTGTCTTTGATGCGGCGGCGAGCGCCCGGGTCGGCACGGTGCGGGTGGACGGCGTGCTGCGGTGGGCGACGGATCGGGATACGACGCTGTTCGTCGACACGCTGTTCAGTTCGCCGGGCGGGGAGATCCTGATCGGGACCGAGGCGGCGCCCGTACCGGCGGGCGTGCGGGCGGAGGTAGTGTTCATCGCGGACGAGCCGGCGAGCTTGTCCGGGGACCCGGAGCAGCTCGGGCGGGGGTTCATCCCGCACGGGCGGACGCGGGTGGTCGGGGCGGACAAGACGGACTTCGCGGCGCTCGCGGGCGATGCGATGGCGGGGGCAAACTCGATCACGCTGCGCGAGCCGCCGGTGGGCTGGGCGGTCGGCGACACGCTGGTGCTGGGCGGGACTTCGTACGACGAGAACGGGAGCAACGCGGACAATTCGCGTTTCCGCGACGAGGTGCTGCGTGTCACGGCGATCGACGGGGCGGTCGTGTCGTTCGAGAACACCGCGCCCGGCTTCATCGGGCTTCAATGGGATCATGTGCGGCCGAGCGGGCGGCACTTTGAGGCAAGCGACCTGACGCTGTATGTGGCGAATTTGACGCGGAATGTGGTGTTCCGGTCGGAGCTTGATCCGGACTCGCCCGATGCGCCCGTCGCGAATGATGTGATGGACAAGCGGCGCGGGCACATCATGGCGATGCACACGCCCGATGTCGTCTTCGCGAATCTGGCGATGATCGAGCTCGGGCGGGCGAACAAGAACACGTTCCTGGACGACAACGGCACGAATGTGGACGGCACGCCGGGTGTCGGGCTGAATACGCGAGGGCGGTACGCGCTGCACCTGCACCGGAACCTGCCGCCGAACAACGCGCCGATCGACCTCTCGAGCTGCACGCCGGCGGTGGTGCGTGGGTGCAGCGTGTGGGGCTCGCCCGGCTGGGGCATCGTGCACCACGACAGCTTCGCTGTTTTCGAGGACAATGTCGTCTTCGATGTGCTCGGGTCGGCCTTCGTGCAGGAGGCGGGCAACGAGGTGGGCGTGTGGCGGAACAACCTGTCGATCAAGACGACGGGTGACGACGACCCGGACCTGACGGTCGAGCCCTTCGGCGACGGCTTCAAGCGGGTGACGAACTTCGACTTCGGCTTCAACGGGGAGGCGTACTGGATCCAGGGTGCCGGCCAGGTCGAGTTCATCGGCAACATCGCGGTCTCCGCGGCCGGCGGCGGCGCGAATGTCTTCAGCGATGTGGACGGGAACAGCAACCGCGACCGGACCTTCGTGCCTAGGCAGCACCTGCCCGCCCATCGGCAGGCGATCGTGACGGACTCGAGCGGGCTGATCGCGGTGAACCGCGTGCCGATGAACACCTTCCGTGGGTTCGAGGTGTACAACAGCGACTTCGGGCTGATCACTTGGAACCACATGCGCAACCAGGGCGAGAACATCGGCTTCACCTGCCCGTGCGACGGGAACATTCACCGCGACTACGCGCTGGTGGACGGCTTCAAGTTCTGGAACATCTACGGGCAGGGCGTGCACCTGCAGTACAGCTCACAGATCCGCTTCGTCGATGGCCTGGTCGCGTCGAGCGACCTTGCGACGCCGGGCGTGGATGACAAGCCGCGGGTGGACCTCGCGATCAACGGCGACGGTCGTGGCTTCGGCTTCGGGATGAACGGGCCCGCGAAGCGGCTCGAGCTTGAGGATGTCGCCGTCGAGGGATGGCGGTTCGGCGTGCGGACGCCGCTGGAGGGGCAGATCAACCGCGATGACGACGGCGCGGGCACGGGGTCTGAGGGGGCCCGCGGGCTGCCGCTGCGACGGAGCGTGTTCCGCGACCTGAAGCTCGCGAACAACGACGCGCCGTTCTATCGCCGGCAGAACGGCTTCACGAACCCGCAGCCTTTCCCGAACTTCCTGGTGGTCGAGGGCGGGGACTTCGAGCCCGTGCCGGGGAACCAGCCGCCGGTGGCCGACTTCTCGTACAGCTCGCTCGGCGGGCTCGGGGTCGTGCGGCTCGACGGGCGGGCGTCGTTCGACCTCGATACGCCGGGCGACGGCTTGAACGCGAACAGTCCGCTCGCGGCGGTGGTGGGGGATGAGAACTACATCCTCGCGTACGCATGGGATCTTGACGGCGACGGCGTGACCGATGCCTTCGGCGAGGAGATCACAGCGCGGTTCGAACCGTTCCGTGCGACCGAGGTCACACTGACCGTCTGGGACCACGCGGGCGTGAGGGCGACGATCACGAAGAGCGTGACGCCGGCGCCAACGGAGTACAGCGACGCGGTGATCAACGGCGGCTTCGACGGCTCGTCATTCGTGACGGGCCTTTACGCGCTCGGCAGCCAGCACGCGAGCATGGGCTGGGCCGATGCGCGGGCGAATATCGAGAACGGGCGTGCGGTGCTGCGTGGGCAGTTCAATTTCTCGAGCATCGGCCAGTCGATCTACGACGACTTCGCGCGGCGCGGCGAGCAGCGGCTGAGCTTCCGCATCGAGAGCCGTGAGGGGCACGCGAGCCCGTCGCCGAGCGAGGTGAACCGCGTGTTCGTGCGCGTCTTCGGCATCAATGGGGAGCACGGCTCGATGCACCGCGAGGCGATGCCCGAGCCGGCGGGTGCCGTGCCTGTCGAGATCGTGCCGCTGTTCGAAGAACAGTTTGCCGGGTCGATCGCCGAGGGGCCCGTCGAGCGTTCGATCGACCTCGGGCCCGACGGCTTCCAGTACCTGTACATCGGGTTCCAAGGCGAGGGCGTGAGCGACCGGATCGCGGATGACTTCATCGCGATCGATGATGTCCGCCTGATGGGGCCGGCGGTCGCCTGCTCCTCCGCCGACCTGGCGACACCGATCGGCTCGTTGACCTTCGCGGACATCACGGCGTTCCTCGACGCCTTCGCGGCGGGCGACCCAGCGGCGGACTTCGCCGCCCCGGCCGGGTCACTCACCTTTGCCGATGTGGCGGCGTTCCTGACGGCGTTCTCGGCCGGGTGCCCATGAGCGGTGATCGGCATGTGGTTGGGTGGTCGGTAGCGTGGCTCCGGGCTCGCAGAGCGGCTACGCTTCCCGTCCATTCCGGAGCGGTGCCCGAGAGGCTGAAGGGGACGGATTGCTAATCCGTTGTAGTGGGTAAACCGCTACCGAGGGTTCGAATCCCTCCCGCTCCGCTTGAGAGCCCCGTTTTCCCGCGTTTTGCCGAGGGAAAGCGGGGTTTTTCGTGCGCGGGGTGGGCGAGTTCGAGGGTGTCGCGGGTCGCGCTCCGTCGCACCGATCGGCCCGGTTTTGCGCCCTCGTTGGCGGGGCGGTTGGCGGGGGTGTATCTGCCCTATCGGTCCCGGTCAGGCGGAGGGTGACGGGCTCCGCCGTGGGCATCCGCTCCACCGTCTCGGCGGCCTCATCGGGCAGCAGGTGCCCGTAGGTGTCGAGGGTCAGCGTGATCGTGGAATGCCGCATGAGGGTCTGGATGGCCTTGGGGCTTGCTCCGCCGATGGCGGCCCACGCGCCGCAGGTGTGCCGTAGGGCGTGGAAGTCCACCACCCGCCCATCGTGGTCCTCGGCGGTCAGGAAGTCCGACCCGAGCCGGCGGGCGTGTTCGGCGGGGTCGTCGCCCGCGTCGGCGATCCACGCGGCCCGAGCGTTCGCGAGGTCTTCGCGGATCATCTTCGCCACGCGGCCGGCGGATGGCATCGTGAACAGCCGCGCTCCGGGCATGAGCCGATCGGCGTGGGCGGCGAGGTCGTCGGCGAGGTCGCGCTGCACAAACTGGCGGGCGGCCTTGCCGTTCTTTGTGTTCGCTCCGCTCAACACGATGTACGGCGGCGTGGCGTCCAGGGCGAGACAGGAACGGGTGAGCGCCCGCAGCTCCGCCGATCGCAACCCGGTCTGGATCGCGGTGTGGTAGAGCAGGCGTCGGGCGTGCCCCGTCATCCCGTACCGCTCGCCGGCGGCGTCGGTGACGGCGCGGAGCCAACGCCATTCGTCCACGCTCAGCATCCGTCGGGCGGTCTGGCGATTCGGGGCCGGCTTCTTCACGCGGGCGATCGGGTTCACGGCGAGGCGGCCGTCGGCTACGCACCACTTGGCGAAGGTCTGTAGAGCCGTCACGCACTTGTGAGCCGTTCGCGGGCTCCACTTCCGCGCGGGCTTCTTGCCCTTGCCCTCCGTCGGTGACTGTCGGCGGGCCGTGTAGCGTTCGAGGTCGTCGGCGGCGAGGTCGCGGAGCGCCTTCCACCCGCAGCGTGCGGCCGTCTCGGTGACGATGGCGACCGTCTCGGCGATGTACTGGGCCGTCCGTCCCTCGGCTTGCTTGGCGGCCGTGAAGGCGTCCAGGTGGCTCGCGATGGTCGCGGACAGGTGGCGGTCCAGCTCGGTCCCGCCCTCCGGGGCGCGGAGCCCTTCGGCCACCATCCGCTCATGCTCCGTCCAAGTCTTCAGCATCCGCTCGGCGTCGCCCTTGCTGGTGGTGCGGGTGGATCGCTCGCGGCGCGTTCCGTCGGCGAGGTAGTACCGTGCGATCCACGGTCCGCCGTCGGTGTCGCGTGAAAGCGTCCCTGTTCCGTTGCCACGCTTGGCCTTTGTGTTGCGCTTCGGCTTCATGTTCACCTTCCTCAGCATGGATTATGCCACTCGGTGCGGGTGCGCGCCACCCCTTGCGTTGAGATTCGAGGGCGTGCGGTCACGGTGTGCCCTCGGGCGTGGTGCTATTCGATTCCGTTCCGCCCCTAAGAGTGGGGCGGGATGGAATGGAATCGGATCGGTCCTCGGGGCCGTCATCGGGGGGTGGATTCGATTCCGTTCCACTCTCACCCCTAGGGGGGGAAGGGAATCGAAAGCGCCACGGGTTGCCCCTCACCCCTTGGCCCGAGCGTTCCCAGCGTCCGTGATTGCACCCCTCGTTGAGATACCCCATCACCCTGCTCACCTTCGGGGCGATGCGTCCCTTCGGCCACGCATCATGTACTTCCTCGGCGGTCATCCCGAGCCCGCCGGTGGGCAGCAGGGCGGTGATGGTGTGGCGGGCGTCGTCGGCCTTGGCATCCTGTCGCCCGCCCACGATGGCGTACCCGTCGTCGGTCAGGTCGATGATGAGGTCGTCGGGGTTGCCGTCCAAGCGGCCCAGCGCCGAAATCACCCGTTGGGTGACGGTGCCCTCGGCGTACCGCCTCAGCTCCACGATGAGGTCCACGAATCCGGGCAGGGCACCCGAGCCCCGCGTGGCGGTCCCGTTCTCCCCGTCGCCCTTGCGGGGGTGGTGTACCACCATGACGGCGGCCCCCGCTTCACTGATCGCCCGTAGGGGCGCGATGGCGTTCCCCACTTCGCCGGCGTCGTTCTCGTTGAGGACGGGCCACCACCCCGCGAGCGTGTCGATGATGACCAGCCCGTACTCGCCGGCCTTCACTTGCTCCGCGATGCCCCCGATGATCCGGGCCCACTGATCGGGCGTCGGGCGTCCGAGCGTGTGCGGCTTCGCCACCCGTACCCCGTGGTCGAGGTCGAGGTCGTCGCGCCGGTTCGCCCATACCCCATCGGGTTCCTCGGTCAGCACCAGCACCCCGCAGTCGATGGGCTTCTCTACCAGCCCCGTCCCGCGCCGCAGGTCGCGGAGCAGGTGGGCGAGCAGCGTGGTCTTCCCGGCCTTCCACAAGCCCACGAACAGCGTGATCGCCCCACGGGCCAGGTAGTTCGGCCACAGCCAATCGGGAGGCTCGCCGGGTCCGAGTTCGCCCAGGGTGCGGATGGAGAGCAGGGGCGTGCCGTCGGCCCCGAGGATGCCCGGTGCCGGTGGCGGTTCCTCGGCGGCCTCATCGGCGAGCGTGTTCACCTTGTCGCGGATGGTGTCGAGGTCGGCGTCGGGGGCGTCGGTGAGGTCCGCGAGGTCGCCACCCTCGGGCAGTTCGGGCCACGCGTCGGCAAGGCGTACCACCCGCACCGATCGTGCCCCGTGGGCGTGGGCGTGACGCACAACATCGGCGGCGTACCGCTCGCCGGGGTCGTCGCGGTCGGGCATGACGACGACGGCGCGGCCCTTCAACGGGGACCAATCGGATTTGCTCGCGGCCTTCGCTCCGCCGGCGCTTGTGGTCGCGGTGAGCCCGCATCGCAGCGCGGCCTTGGCGGCCTTCTCCCCTTCCACAACGAATACCCGCGCGCCCTCGGGCGAGCCGATGAGGTCGGGCAGGTTGTAGAGGGGGCGGGGGTCGGGCATCGCCTTCACCACCCACCCCACCCCGTTCCGCGAGATTGGCAGGGTTCGCTTGCCGTCGGGGCGATCCCATCGGAGCGTCATCCCCACGGGGTTGCCGTCGGCGTCGGTGTAGGTCCAGGTGGCGGCTACGCGGCCGCTCCGCCGTTCGAGGTCGGCTATGGCGTCCTCGGGGGTCGCGAATGCCCTCGGGGCTTCTGGGGGCGGTGAGGGCGTTGTGGTGAGTCGCCCGACGGCGTAGGGCTTCGAGGGTGCGTCGGGCATGAGGTCACGCATGGTGAGCCCGAGCGCGGCCACTACTTCGGCTTGGGTGCAAGTCGCATGGCATCGGACCAGCGCTCGCCCGTCGTCGCCCACACGGATCGACAAGCTCGGGTTGCGGTCGTCGTGGGCGGGGCATCGGCAGGCCCACCCCGTTCCGCTTCGGCGGGGCGTGATCCCGTGAGCCCGCAGGGCGGTGTGAACCCGCTCCACGGCTTCGGTGGGGATGGTCATGGCGTCACCCCCTCGGCGTACTCAGACGCGATCCAGGCGGCCGCAGGGCATCCTCGGGTTGTCTTCCGGCGCTTGCCCGATGCCACCACCAGCCCAGCCTTCACCAGCTCGCCACGGCGGGGGGTGTAGGTCTGGGGGATGATGCCGAGCCGGGCTTCGCCCTCATCGTCGGTGAGCCCGTGGGGGCCGGCTTCGCGGATCGCGGCGAGGATGCGGGCCCGATCGCGGGCCGCCCGTGGCTTCGCCATGCGGGCCGCCTCATCGCTTGTGCCGGGTGGGGCGTTTCGGTGGGCGGGGGGATCGTTCCATGCGCCGTCGTGGTGGCGGTCGGTCATCGTGTCGCCCCCTTCCGCACGCGGGCGGCAGAGCCGGGGTCGGTGGGGCATCCGGCCGCTACCCACGCTTCAAGATCGGCGAGGGCGTACCGCACCGATCGCCCGATGCGGACGCATGGGATGGCGTCGCGCCGGGTGAGGCTCCAAAGGGTGCGGGCCCCAATGCCGAGTCGGTCGGCGGCCTCGCGAGGACGGATGAGGACGGGGAACGCGGCGTTGTCTGGGGGGGTGTTTTTCATGCCCACAACATGCGGGCAAGGCGCAGGTTTCAGGCATTTCTGCGCGTCGCGGTGCTTCGCCCTGCGGGTCTAAGGCGTGGCGGCGCATGGGCCTTCGGCCCGCAGATTTTCTCAGATTTCAAAGGCGCAGAAACTCAGCTCGATTTCTGCGCCTCATTTCTGCGCCCGCGTTCGCGTGTTAGAGCGAGCTTTAGGTCTCTCACCGTGATGCCCTCATCCTCACAAAACTCGGGCTGGCGGATTCCGTTTTCCCTGCGCCGCTCCCATCGCTCGCACAGTTCTTTGTCGGCCTCGGGATCATACTTTTGTCGTCGCCCCGCCTTCCCGCTCGCGAGGTACGGCAGCACCGCATGTTCAGGTTTGACGGCGGGCCCGTTGGCGTTCGCCTTGAGAATTCGAAGGGGGTAGAGCGTTGCCGCGAGGTCGCGCAGTGATTCCACGCACGGCGCTATGAGGTCCTCCGGCCAAGCGAGCAGCATCCCGTCGGAGTGAAGGGGCCGCCCAACCCGAAGTAGATGATCGCCCGGTTGTTCGCCGGGCCGGTAGATCATGGGCTCCGCAAAGATCGCGGTTAGCTGGGTGAGGGCTCGCAATGCATCGCCCGCATTGAACGCGTACTGGGCGAGCGAGGGGGCACACGCTCCAACGGCGCGGACGAACCGATCGAGGGCGGGTTGCCACTCGGCCCATTCTTCCCGAAGGGCATGCAGATTCCGCTCGCGTTCCTCACCATCCCCGTCCTCATGGTTGTAGCGATCATGAATCGCCTCGCCCCTCGCTTGGAACAATTGCACCCGTCGGGCAATGTCAGCGGTAGCCCTACAAAGCTCGTCTACTGGATGGCTTGCACGATCGGTGATTCGATCGTTGGAGCCATGATTCACCACTCGCGCGGCCGGGCCGGGATCGCTCGCCATTAGTCACCTTCCAGTCACGGGCCGGTCGGGCGGGGCCGTGGGGGAAGGTGAACCCACAGCCCGCGCCCGATCCGCTCGCCGGTGTACAGCCGGCTACCCGATCATTCAGATTGTAGCATTAGTTACGGCGTACCAATTTGGGCGAGGACGGCTAGGGCCAGCACCCCTATTCCGATGATCGCGATGGCGATGACGATGCCGCGAAGCACTTGGTACCCGACGGATCGCTCGGGTTGATACCCCGCCGGCGTTGAATAGCTCCGGTAGGTGTACCCGCAGCTCGCACACTTCCAGGTGGGTTGCACGAACAGCAGCAGCAGCCCGAGCGGGAACAGCAGAATCACAAGCCCCCACAGCAAGCACCCTCGCCCACCCGTCCACTCGGTGCCGGTGCACTTCGGGCAGGTGTTCGCGATCGCACCCGGCGGGGCCGATGAGGTTGGGGTGGCACCCGCCGACGGTGCAGGCGAATCCTCCAACACTTCGATCAGTTCAGCACCACCCACCATCTCGCCCATCGCGAGTACGCGGTGCCGCGCTTGTTCCTTGTTGGCAGCCTCAACGCGGATAACGCGCTCAGCCCCCGTGCTCCTGTCTATCACGGTCACAGCAAAGATCGCCCGCATGTTGAACCCTCCCAGCGGGGGCGAGACTAACACCATTCACGAGTTCGGCCGCCGAGTAGGGCTTCCCATCGGTAAACCGCCCAAGGCTCCGCCGGGTCGTGCTACACCCCGTCATCCATTTCCTTGTCGATGACCTTTACCCCATGATCCGGCTTTCGGATCGGGCCACCATCGGCCGCCCACACGGTGCCGGCGTCGGTTGCGCGGAGCAGGTCGCCCGTTGCCATATGCCAGTAGTCCCCGAAGGGTCGGCCGTCGTGCCCGAGCAGGCGTCGGCACTCGGGGCAGATTCCGCCGATGGTGTGATCGGTCGGCGATTCGTGCGAGGTCATCGCCCGGTGCGGGTATCCGCAGGCGTGGCAGGCTCCGCCCTTCACGGCGGCTTCCAGGGCGTCCAGTCGTCGGGGGATGGTCACGGGCGGTCCTCCGGGTTCGAGGGCATGAGGGCGGCTTCCAGGCGTTCCAGGCGGGCGAGGGTGTCCGAGTCCGTAGGGCGGCCCAGCACACGGTTCAGCAGTTCCTTCACGGCGGTTATGTCCCCGTCCCTCGCGTTGCGGATCAGCGTGGCGGCGATCGCCCGCAGGTCATCCTCGGTCACAGCCGAGAGCAGGGCGTGGCGTAGGCGCTCCACGGTGCCCCCTTGGGGATTGCCGGGGCCGCCGGCGTTGCCGGGTGCGAATCGCCCTCGCGTGTCGCGGGCGTTGTGTGCGTGCGTGGGGTCGGTGGTGGTGGTCATGGGGTGCCTTCCGTGGCAGAGTCGATGAGGGAACGAACAGCCCGACGGATCGCCGGGGGCAGGTCGGGCCACGCGGCGATGAGCGCGGCGAGTTCGGGGTCGTGGGTGGGTGCCGGGGTACCCGTTGGCGGGGCGGTTGGCGGGGGTGCCTCGGCGTGATCGCCTAAGCCCTTGCTATTGAACGGGTTGGCGTCGGAGTGTGACGGATTGCTAATCCGTTGTAGTGGGTAAACCGCTACCGAGGGTTCGAATCCCTCCCGCTCCGCTTGAGAGCCCCGTTTTCCCGCGTTTTGCCGAGGGAAAGCGGGGTTTTTCGTGCGCGGGGTGGGGGTGGTCCGACCGGCCCAAAACGACGCCGCCGTCAGCCGGAAGCTCGTCCGGCCCGCCGCTGTGAACGGGGCTTCATTCTGCGGACCCGGGGCTCCCGCGGGCGCATGCTCGGTCTGTGGGTCCTCTAACATCCGCCCTGAGATCCGCAGCGGGCGCTTCGTCGCCTCGCTTGGCAACCCGATCTATTGGAGGTTTCATGGGCTCGGTCGAGGGCCAAACTGTTCGTGTGCTTGTGGTGGAGGACGACGCGCTGTTCGCGCGCCTCGTCTGCCAGATCGCCCGTGAGGCGGGGGCAGAGATCATCGGCCCCGCCCGATCGGTCGCCGACGCGCTGCGCCTCGCCGAGGACAACCCGCCGGACCTCGCCCTTCTCGATGTTTCCCTGAACGACGGCACCGGGCTCGAGGTCGCCGAAGTCCTCGTTCCGAAGGGCACACGCTGCGCCATGCTCACGGGCCACTCGGCCCCGAAGGACCCCGACGGCGTCGCCCGCGAAGTGGAATGGATCGATAAACTCGACGGCCACACGCAGATCATTCGGCTACTGGGTGAGTTCAAGTCGTCGTAGAAGGTTCGGAGGCGTGATGACGGGGGAAACGACGACGGTCGTGGGCGTTGGGGCCTCCGCCGGCGGGCTCGACGCGTTCAAGCGGTTGCTCACCGCCGTGCCCAAGAACATGACCGCGGCCTGGGTGCTGGTGCAGCACCTCGACCCGACGCACGACAGCCTCATGGCCGAGTTGCTCAGCAAGTCGACCGGCATGTCCGTCGTCGAGATCGTCGCCAACCAGGAGATCAAGCCCGGCTGCGTCTATGTCATACCGCCGAACACCTATGTGTCCGTCGAGAGCGGAACGCTGAGGCTCGAGAAGCCCGCCGCCCCGCGCGGCAGCCGCATGGCCATCGACCACCTCTTCCGATCACTCGCCAAGGAATACGGCCGCCAGGCGATCGGCGTCGTCCTCAGCGGCACCGGCACCGACGGCAGCCAGGGCCTCCGTGCCATCAAGGCCGCCGGCGGACTCGCGATCGTCCAGGACCCCGACACCGCCGCCTACGACGGCATGCCACGCCACGCCGTCGAGCAGGGCGTCGCCGATCTCGTCCGCCGCGTCGAGGACATCCCGGCGACAGTCGCCGGTTTCCTCGACCACCCCTACGCCCAGGAGGGCGACGGCTCGATCATCCGCCTCACCCGCGAGGGCGAGGTCGCCGAAGAGACCGCCGACGATGGCGGCTGCGTTGCCGAGCGCACAACCGAGGACGGCACCACCGGCGAGGCCGGGCTCGCGCAGATCCTCGATGTCCTGCGCGACCGTCTCGGCCTCGATCTCTCGCTCTACAAGGCCTCGACCCTCGTCCGCCGCATCGAGCGACGCATGGGCCTGAACCACATGACCGACCTCCCGGGCTACCTCGACCACCTCCGCCGGGACGACACGGAGCTCAAGGCCCTCGCCCGTGATGTCCACATCAATGTCACCGACTTCTTCCGCGACCGCGAGGCATTCGAAGCGCTGAAGACCCACGCTATCCCCGAGCTCTTCGAGCGAGCACGCCAGGGCCAGCACGACAACCCGACCATCCGCGCATGGGTCCCCGGCTGCGCCACCGGCGAGGAGGCCTACTCGATCGCCATCTCCCTGCTCGACTATCAGTCCACGCACGCAGAATCCGCGAGCGTCCCACTCCAGGTGTTCGCGACCGATATCGACGCCGAAGCCGTGAGGATCGCCCGCCAGGGCGAGTACCCCGAGTCGGCCCTGCAGGAGCTGCCGCGCGATCTCCGCGAGCGCTGCTTCGAGCCGATGGATGTGCCGGGGCGCTACCGCATCAAGAAGTTCGTCCGAGACATCGTGTCCTTCGCGACGCACGATGTCCTGGGCGATCCCCCGTTCTCCCGCCTCGATCTCATCAGCTGCCGCAACCTCCTGATCTACCTGCAGCGCGAGGCCCAGGAGGACACCCTCGGCACCTTCCACTTCGCCCTCCGGCCGGGCGGCTACCTGCTCCTCGGCTCGTCCGAGGCACTGGGCGGTGGCACGGGCATGTTCCGCGTCATCGACAAGAAGTGGCGCCTCTTCCAGCGCCTCGAGGTCCGCAGCGGCCGCGAGCGAAGCACGCCGCACCCCTTCGGGCGGTCGCGGGCGGCCTTCGAAGGCCTCGAGGCCGAGCAGGTCCATCGCCGCCAGGATCGCCGCATGGGCGAGATGGCGGCCCTGAAGCTGGTCGCCCAGCACGCCGCCCCGCCCACCGTGCTCGTCAACAGCGCCTACGAGATCATCTTCATGCGAGGGGACCTCATCGAGCTCCTCGACCTGCCGAGCGGCATGGGCGACATGACGCTCATCGACATGGTCCGCGAAGAGCCCAAGCCCCGCGTCCGCGCCGCCCTCTACCGCGCCGCGCGCGGACGCGAGCGCGTCACCACAACGGGCGCGCTCACCGGCCGCGACGGCCGCGAACGCCGGTACGAGATGGTCGTCACGCCCTGCGCCTCCAAGGAGCTGGGCGACAACCTGCTCATGGTCACCTTCGCCATCGGCAACCCGGGCGATACGCCCGCCAGGCGCAGGAGCAGCGAGGCCTCGGTCAACGCCGAGCTCGACCGCGAGGTCGAGGCCCTCCGCGAGGACCTGCGGTCCACCGTCGAAGAGCTCGAGCAGGCCAACGAGGAGCTCCGCACCGCCAACGAAGAAGCCATGACGATGAACGAGGAGCTCCAGTCCTCGAACGAGGAGCTCGAGACCCAATCCGAGGAACTCCGGAGCGTCAACGAAGAGCTCACCACCGTCAACGCCCAGCTCCGGGAGAAGGTCGACGAGCTGCAGGAAGCCAACGCCGACATCGCCAACCTCCTGAACAGCGCGCGCCTACCCGCCCTTTTCCTCGACCGCGGCTTCTGCATCCGCCGCTACACCCCCGAGGCCAAGAAGCTCCTGAATGTCATCGAGAGCGATGTCGGCCGCCCCGTGTCCGATCTCGCCGGCGTCTGCGTCCGCGACGGCATGCTCGAGGACGCCAAGGCCGTCATCGACGGGCTCGCACCCGTCGAGAAGGAGATCCAGGACGACCACGGCGACTGGCACCTCCGCCGTATCCTCCCCTACCGCACCAATGACGACCAGATCGCGGGCGTCGTGGTCACCTTCTCCAAGGTCACCCGGCTCAAGCAGCTCACGGCCACCGTCGAACGCAAACGCGAGCAGCAGGCCTCCGTCGCGCAGCTCGGCCTCCGGGCCATCCGCGAGCGCGACTTCGACAACCTCGTCGACTACGCCACGCAACTCCTCGCCGACGGGCTTGGTTGCCCGCTGACGAAGGTGCTCGAGTTCGATCCCGAGGAGGAGCAGTTCCTGCTCCGCGCCGGCGTCGGGTGGAGCGAGGGCCTCGTCGGCAACGCCGTTGTCACCGGCGATGTCGGCTCGCAGGCCGGCTACACACTCCAGCACAACGGAACCGTCCTCGTCGAGGACCTGGCCACCGAGCGACGATTCGCGGCCCCCGACCTGCTCATCGATCACGGCGTCAGCAGCGGCGTCAGCGTCCTCATCCAGGGCCGCGACGGGCAGCCCTACGGCGTGCTGGCCGCCCACGCGAGAGAGCCGAATGTCTTCTCACGCCACGACGCCGACTTCGTCCAGCAGGTCGCCAATGTCCTGAGCGGCGTCTTCGTCGCCCAGAGCGCCGAGACCGATCTGCGAGCGAGCGAAGAACGCTTCCGCATGATCTCCGACAACATCCCCCAGCTCGCCTGGATCGCCGACGCCGACACCGGCGCGATCACCTGGTACAACCGCAGGTGGTACGAGTACACCGGGTCCGGCGACACCGAATCACTCGGCGACGGCTGGAAGAGATTCCACCACCCCGACCATGTCGACTCCGCCGCCGAGAAGTTCAGGCGTTCTCTCGAAAGCGGCCAGCCGCACGAGGACACCTTCCCACTACGAGGCGCCGACGGCGTCTACCGCTGGTTCCTCACCCGCGTCGTCCCGATGCACGACGAGCACGGCCGCATCCGCCGCTGGTTCGGCACCAACACCGATATCACCGCCCGCCTCGAAGTCGAGGCCGAGCTCGAGGAGAGCCGGCGCAAGCTCCAGGCCATCATCAACAATGCCCCCGCCCTCATCTACGCCAAGGACGGCGACGGGAAGTTCCTGCTCTGCAACAACGCCACCGCGGCCATGCTCAACACGACGCCCGAGATGGTCATCGGAAAGACGGACGACGACTTCGCCGGCGCGGCCCCAAGGGCCGAGGACTACCGCGGCAACGACCGCGAGGTATGGGAGACGGGCGAAGTCATCGCACGCGAAGAACCGCTCGAGGTCAACGGCGAGACAAAGGTCTTCCTCTCCCAGAAGTTCCCCCTCCACGACCGCTTCGGAAACCTCTACGCCGTCTGCGGCATCTCCACGGACATCACCGACCGCAAACGCGACGAGCAGCACCTGCGCTCCGTCATGGCCGAGCTCAACCACCGCGTCAAGAACACGATCGCGTCGATCGAGGCCATCGCCCGCCTCCAGCTCCAGCGTTCCTCGTCACTCGCCGAGTTCCGAGACGCCTTCTCCGCACGCCTCCGCTCCATGGGCGTCGCCCACAGCCTGCTCACGCGCGCCGAATGGCGCGGCGCCACACTCCGAGACATCCTGAAGTCCGAACTCAAGCACCGCGCCCCGACCGACACCAGCGTCACGATCGACGGGCCCGCCATCACCATCCCGCCAAAGGAGGCCCTCGCCCTCCACATGGCCGTCCACGAGCTCGCCACCAACGCCGCCAAGTACGGCGCCCTCCACACCCCCGAAGGACGCATCGAAGTCCGCTGGACGCTCGAGGAGGCCAGTGAACAGCCCCTCGTCCGCCTCCAGTGGACCGAGAGCGACGGCCCGCCCGTCGAAGAGCCCACCGCCGAGGGCTTCGGCACCGGCATGATCGAGAGCATGGTCCTCTACGAACTCGGCGGCGAGCTCACCCGCACCTTCGCCCCAGAGGGCTTCCGCACTACCATCACCTTCCCCGCTCGCGGCGCCGCCAACCGCCTCAGCCCCGCCGCCCTCGCCGCGCGACGAACCCAAACCACCGCGACCGAGGGACAGCCCCGCATCCTCCTCGTCGAGGACAACGCCACTCTCGCCCAGACCGTCCGAGACTTCCTCGAAGGCCTCGACCTCGATGTCCTCGGCCCCGCCGCCACCGTCCAGCAGGCCCTCTCCCTGCTCGACGCCGCCACCCCGGCCGTCGCCCTCCTCGATGTCGACCTCGGCGGCGAGAAAGTCTTCTCCGTCGCAGACCGCCTCCGAACCGAGAAAGTCCCCTTCGCCTTCCTCACCGGCTACAACGCCCACGACCTCCCGAACGCCTTCACCACCGCCACCCGCTTCGCCAAACCCGTCGACCTCGACCGGGTCAAGACTTGGATCGAGTCAACGCTCGCCTGACCCGGTCAGTGAAAGTCCCGCGCCGCCACCACAAGCTCCGGCAGATACCCATCCGCCGACTCCAGCGCCGCCGCGTGCACATGCACCACCTCCCCCTGCCGCTCCACCGTCCCCGTCACGATCATCGCCGTGCTCAGCCGCGCCACCCGCCGATACTTCTCAAAGGTATCGCTCCACACGATCAGGTTCGCGATCCCCGTCTCGTCCTCCAGCGTGATGAACACCACCCCCGAAGCCGTCCCCGGCCGCTGCCGACACAACACCACCCCCGCCACACGCACCCGCGTCTTCGCCGGAAACCGCCGCGCATCCCGCAGCTCCCCCGCCGACACAACCCCCTTCGCCTCCAGATCCCCCCGGAAGAACGACACCGGGTGCGCCTTCAAAGACAACCCCGTCGCGTCATAATCATGCAGCACCCGCCGCGGCGCCGGAATCTCCGGCAAACAGTCCAGCCCCGCATCATCCGTCCCATCCACCCCATCAAACAAAGGCATCGGCGTATCCCGAAGCGCCCGGATCTGCCACGACGCCCGCTGCCGATCCAGCCCCATCGACCCAAACGCATCCGCCCGCGCGAGCGCCTTCAGCGCCCGCACACTCACCCCGCTCGCCCGCCACAACGACTCGATCGTCCCAAAAGCCCCCCGCTCCGCCACCACCCCCTCAACCTTCCGCGCATCCACCTCACTCAACCCCTTCACCAACCGCATCCCAAGCCGAAGCACCGGCCCCCGCACACCCCATGTCTCCAGCCCATCACCCACTCCGTCTCTCCGTCTCTCCGTCTCTCCGTCTCTCTCTTCCAACTGACACTCCCACCCACTCCGATTCACATCCACCCCCCGCACCTCCACCCCGTGCTCCTTCGCATCCCGCACGATCTGCGCCGGCGCATAAAACCCCATCGGCTGGCTGTTGATCAGCGCCGCCGCAAACGCCGCCGGATGGTGCCGCTTCATCCACGCCGACACATACACCAGAATCGCAAAGCTCGCCGCATGACTCTCCGGAAACCCGTACTCGCTGAACCCCTTGATCTGCTCGAAACACCGCTCCGCAAACTCCGGCGGGTACCCGTTCGCGATCATCCCCTCGATCAACTGCTGCCCGTACCGATAGATCGCGTCCCCCTTCCGCTTCCACGCCGCCATCGACCGCCGCAGCCCGTCCGCCTGGTCAGCCGTAAACCCCGCCGCCACGATCGCAAGCTGCATCGCCTGCTCCTGGAACAACGGCACCCCGAGCGTCCGCCCCAGCACCTCCTTCACCGCCGCACTCGGATAGCTCACCGCCTCCACCCCCTCCCGCCGCCGCAAATAAGGATGCACCATCCCCCCCTGGATCGGCCCCGGCCGCACAATCGCCACCTCGATCACCAAATCATAAAAACACCGAGGCCGCAGCCGAGGCAACATCGACATCTGCGCCCGACTCTCAATCTGAAACACACCAACAGTGTCCGCCGCACAAATCATGTCGTACACAGCAGGATCGGTGAGCGAGCGAGCGACGGAGGCGTAAAGGGGATAGACATCAGGAGACCCAGAGACGGAGAGACGAAGAGACGAAGTGCGGTCAGGCGTCAGCGTGCCTCCGTCGTCAGGCTGCGGATCAACGCCTGCAATACACGATCGGTCTCGTCGATGAGATCGGTGAGCGTGCTGCTCTGGGCGATCATGTCCAGCGACACCGCCAGTTCGTACTGGGTCGAGACCTCGTTCAGCGAGCCCCGAGCGATACGCAGATATTTCAACAGGTCCGCCCGGCTCTCGCGCCCGAATCCCTCCGCGATGTTCGACGGCACCGACACCGCCGCCCGGCGCATCTGGTTCGTCAGCCCGAACCGTTCCGAATCCGGCATCGCCCCCGTCGCCCGGTACATCTCGCGCGCCAGCGCCATCCCCCGTTGCCAGGCCACCAGATCCCGAAAGCTCTTCACCCCAGCCATCGCATGCTCCTTGTACACCAAACCAACCAACCACGCCCGTCCCACCGCACTCCGTCTCTCCGTCTCTCCGTCTCTCCGTCTCTGCGAGACCCCCCCTTCCCCCATACCCCAGAATAAACCCAAGCCCCTTCCTCAAAACCGTCAACATCCCCAACCCCAAACAATCCACCTTCAACATCCCCATCGCATCAATGTCGTCCTTATCCCACTCAATCACAGTCCGATCCTCCATCGCCGCGTTCTCCACCGGCACCAGCTCACTCAGCGCCGTCCGCGTGATGACGAACCCGCCCACATGCTGCGACAGATGCCGCGGGAAACCGATGAGCTGGCCGGTCAACTCGATCACCCGCCGGATCGTCGGGTCCCGCGGGTTCAGCCCGATCTCCCGCACCCGCTCATCGCTCGCCGCCTCGCCCCACCGATCGAGGTTCTTCGCCATCGCGTCGATGCAGTCGCGCGACAGCCCCATCGCCTTCGCCACCTCGCGCACCGCGCTCCGCCCGCGATAGCTGATCACTTCGGCCGTCAGCGCCGCCCGGTCCCGCCCGTACTTGCCATACAGGTACTGGATCACCTCCTCGCGCCGCTCATGCTCGAAGTCGATGTCGATATCCGGCGGCTCGCCCCGCTCCCGGCTGATGAACCGCTCGAACAGCAGGCTGTGCGTCGCCGGGTCCACCTCCGTGATGCCCAGGCAATAGCACACCGCCGAGTTCGCCGCCCCCCCGCGCCCCTGGCACAGGATGCCCCGCGACCGCGCAAAGTTCACGATGTCGAAACAGGTCAGGAAGTACGCCTCGTACTTCAGTTCCGCGATCAACGCCAGCTCGTGCCGCAGCGCCGCCGCCGTCTTCGCGGGCGGCTCCCCCCCGTACCGCCGCCGCGCCCCCGCCCACGACTGCTGCTCGAGATACGCCGTCGCCGACATCCCCGCCGGGCACGCCTCCGCCGGATACTCGTACCGCAGCTCATCGAGACCGAACGCCGCCCGCTCCGCGATCGCCGCCGAGCGAGCCACCGCCCGGGGCAACGCGGCAAACAGCCGCGCCATCTCCTCCGGAGGCTTCAGGTGCCGCTCCGCGTTCGCCGCGAGCCGAAACCCCGCCTGCTCGATCGTGCACCCATGCCGGATGCAGGTCAGCACATCCTGCAACGCCCGCCGCGAAGGATCGTGATACAGCACCCGGTTCGTCGCCACGATCGGCACGCCGAACGCGTTTGATCGGGCCACGAGCCGATCGATCCGCTCCGCGTCGTTCCCGTCATGCCCGAACGCCGCCGCGAGCGACAGACGATCATCATCAAACGCATCGCGCAGCCGCCCAAGCACATCGTCCGAGGGAACCTCCGCATCCGACGGCAACTCAACGACCCCGAGCAGCCCCTCCTGGTGCGCCAGCAGATCATCGAGCCACAGGTGACACTCACCCTTCGGCGCCCGCCGCTTCCCAAGCGTCAGCAGCCGGCACAGCCGCGCATACGCCGCCCGATCGGTCGGGTACACAAGGACCGGCGGGCCATCGGCAAGCGCCACCCGGCACCCCACGACCAGCCGCACGCCGTGCTGCTTCGCCGCCACATGCGCCCGCACGATCCCCGCAAGCGTGTTCGTGTCCGTGATCGCAACCGCTGCGTGCCCGAGTTTGCCCGCCCGCTCGACCAGCTCCTCGGGGAAGCTGCCGCCCGTCAGAAAGGTGTAGTTGCTCGTCACCGACAGCTCGGCGTACGCAACACCCGACGCCACGCGCTCGGCCCGGCCCGGCTTCGCCCCGTTCGCGGCCATCTTCGCCGGGTGCGGCTTCAGCTTGGGAAACTCGTTGTCCGGCATCAGGCCCACACCCCTTCCACCGCCCACGCGTCCCGCCCCAGCTCCGCCCGACGGCACAGCCAAAGCCACAGCCCCGTCTCCGACTGCACGCAGAAATAGTCCCGCTCCACCCCGTCGCTCCCGGGCCGCCACCACTCGGGCGACACCCGCTCCGGCCCCCGGCATGACACGATCGCGTGCTCCCCCCCGCGCCAAGCCACCCGGTGCACCGGCCCGTCCGGCAACAGCGTGACCACCCGCGCCGGCAGCGGGCGATCGAACACCACCGTCGGCCGATCACCCGGCGTCAACCCTGCTTGTTCTGCACGCCCCACCCGCCCAGCCGACCGAGGCGCATCCAGCGCCGGCCGCCACGCCACCGCGTGCTCCGGCAGATGAGACTCGACCATCTCCGCCCGCACCACCCGCCCGCGCCCGAAGCGGTTGCTCAAAGTGTCGATCAACTCCGCCGCCGCCCGCTCCCGCTCGCCATCGGAGATCGATCCATCACCCCAGTGCTCCTTCTGGTCGTGCCGCAGCCGCCCCACGCGCCGCGACAGCACACGCACCGCCTCGACCCCGAAACCCAGGTGCGCCCGCTCCAGCCGCGGCCGCACCAGCCCCCACAAATGCTTCGCATCCCGGCTCGGCCGCCCCAGCGTGATCGAAAGCCGCTCGGGCGGCAGGTCCGAACGCACGAGATCGATCACGAGCACCCGCACCCCGCACTCGCGGGTGAGCAGCTCTCGCGAAAGCTCGCCGATCAGCTCGCACACCGTGTGCTCGATCGCCTCGGTCCGGTCGGTCGGCCCGTCGAAGACGCGCTCGAGCCGGGGCGGGGGCTCGGGGCGGACAGGCTCGATCGTCTCGATCGCGAGGCCCAGCGCCCGGTCGAGCTGGAGCAGGAGCGCGTCGCCGAACCGGGCGGGCAGCGCCGAGCGCGGGAGGTCGAGGAGGTCGCCCACGCGCTCGATGCCGAGCTCGGCGAGCGCGCTCGTGGAGGCCTCGTCGATCCGCAGCGCCGCCACCGGAAGAGGGGCGAGGGCCGTGCGCACGGACCCCGCGCCCGTGCGCACGCCGCGAGCACCCGTGCGCACAGCCGCGCCATCCGCGCGCGCGCCGGCCGCGTCCGTGCGCACGATCGAGCGGTCCTCGGCACCGAACCGCGCGACCCCCCAGGCGCACCCAAAGGTCGGCGCGATCGCCGCCCGCGCCTGGAAACCAAGCCGCCGCAAGTCCCCCAGCGCCGCGTCAACAAGCCGGTCCTCCCCGCCCCACACCCGCTCGCACCCGCTGACATCCACCAGCAGCCCGTCCGGCCCGTCCGGCGCGACCAGGGGCGACCAGCGGCGGGCCCAGGCCGCCAGCGAACGCAGCGCGGCGCGGTCGCGGGCGGCGTCGTGCTCCTCGATCCGCACGCGGCCCTCGGAAAAAAGGGCGCGGGCCTGGCCGACGGGCATGCCCTTGCGCACACCCGCGGCCAGGGCCCGCTTGCAGCACGCGGCGACGATCTGGCGCTGGCGGTCCTCCACCGCCAGCAGGATCGCCCGCGTGTCGTTGGTCTCACGCGGTCCGCGCCTCCTGAGGAAGTCGATAGGGGCCAGGGGCAGCCACACCGACATCGCCCTTCGCCCGTTCTGCGATCCACTTCCCGATCGTGCCCGTTGCATGATCCCGTCGCACGGTCCATCGCCGTGCGTCCTCCTCGGGCTGCAGTCCCTTGCAGCGCAGAAGCTCGACCGTCCATGCCTGTTCGTTGCTCTGGGTGCGTTGCGGCGTGACGCGCCAGCGGGTCTTGGCCGCGGACAACTCGCGCTCTTCCCATGGGGGCCGGGCGAGCAGGGCCAGAGCGTTGCCCGTCCCACCCCCGGCCGCGAGCTGGAGGCGGCGCGATTCGGGCATCGCCAGGCCCGAGCCGTCGGCCACCACCACGGAGACCGCCGGGCTGCGCAGGGCCAGGTCGATCGCCCAGACCCGCTCGGCGGGTCGGCGGGCGTCGATGAACAGCGAGCGGCGACGCAGGTCGTCCTCTGTGCACGCTCCCCCCCCTTGTTCTCGGCGCGTCAGCGCGTGCGGGTAGGGCCAGCAGGCGGGCCCGACCCAGACGACGAGGCCGGTCTCGCCGCGGGCGGCGTCCCGCATGGCGTCGCGGGCGACCCCGATCAGCACCGCCAGGGGCGGGTGCCACACAGGGCGTTCCGCCCGGGCGACCCGTCCGTCGGCCCTGGTACCCGCTTGTCCTCCGAACCACTCGTGGATCGCGCCCCGCGTGAGGGGTGCTGCGTGTTCAAGTGCTTTATTTACAATGCTTTCTGGGCTGTGCTCCAGCTGTGCGAGTTGCTCGCGGAGCTGGGCTACAGAGGACTTTGGAGACAGGACAAGACCCGAAGATCGCATGGCGTCAGGGTATAATCCGCCCAAAGCCCGATCAAGAGGTTTTGGGTCGTTCTAGAAGGTTTTTGTTTGGACTTATCGGGCCGGGACTTGCCCTCTCCCCGGCTCCCGGGCGGGGCCGCGGGGGGCTCTTAGAGGAAGAGCCCGGCGATGGAGGCGGTCATCCAGCAGGCGAGCATGCCGCCCAGCATGGCGCGGACGACGAGGCGGGCGAAGTCGGCGCGGCGGGAGGGGGCGAGCTCGCCCAGGCCGCCGAGCTGGATGCCGATGGAGGCGAAGTTGCAGAAGCCGCAGAGGGCGTAGGTGGCGATCTCGACGGACCTCGGGTCGACGGTGCTCTCGGGGTTTGCGGCGATGTCGGCGAGGCCGGCGTAGGCGAGGAACTCGGTGGCGACGATTTGCAGGCCCATGACGCCGCCGATGGCGCCGGCGTCCTCCCAGCGGATGCCGATGGCCCAGGCGGCGGGTGTGAAGAGGACGCCCAGGATCTCGGAGACGCTGGTGCCGAGGGCGGCGAGGGGCCAGTCGAGGAGCGCGACGAGCGAGACGAAGGCGATGAGCACGGCGCCGACATTGAGGGCGAGGAAGAGCCCGTCGCGGGCGCCGCGGGCGGCGGCGTCGAGGGCGTTGGCCCCGGGGAGCTCCATCTCGCGGATGGCGGCGCGTTCGTCGGGCGGGTCCTCGGTCTCGGGGACGACGATCTTGGCGATGGCGAAGGCGCCGGGGGCGGACATGAGGCTCGCGGTGATGAGGTGCATCGCGAAGGTGGCCTGGCGTTCGGGGTCGGTGCCTCCGAGGATGGCGATGTAGCCCAGGAGGACGCTCCCGGCGATGGTGGCGAAGCCGCTGGTCATGACGACGGCGAGCTGGGAGCGGGTCATGGTGGGCAGGAAGGGCTTGATGCACAGTGGGGACTCGGTCTGCCCCAGGAAGATGTTGGCGGCGACGGCGAGGGACTCGAGCCCGGTGACGCCCAGCGTGCGGCGGAGGCAGAAGGCGAGCGCGGAGATGATGACCTGCATGATCCTCAGGTGGTAGAGGACGGCGACGAGGGAGCTGAGGAAGATGAGGATGGGGAGCACGCGGAAGGCGAAGACGAAGCCGGCGGGCCCGTCGGCGCGGGCGAGGTCTCCGAAGAGGAAGACGGCGCCGGCCTCGCTCATCTGGAGCAGCTGGGTGACGCCCTCGGCGACCCAGCGGAGGGCGGCGGTGGCGGGGGCGACATTGAAGACCACGAGCGCGATCGCGAACTGCAGGGCGACGGCCCCGAGCACGGTCCGCACGCTGATGGCGCGGCGATCGGTCGAGAGCGCGAGCGCGATGACGAGGATTCCGAGAACGCCGACGAGGCCCTGCATCGCGCGAAGATAGCGGAACGGGGGCGGCGGCGGGGAGCGGTGGGGGAGGGGTGGGGGAGTGATGGTGCGGATCGGTGCGGGCGGCGGGATCGCAAGGGGCGTCGCCCCTAACCTCCCCGCGTGATTCCCGGCTTCCTCAACGACCATCTCGGCCGCCTGCTGGAGCGTCCGGGGCCCGTCCGCCCGCTGGTGGCGATCGCGGGGCCCGTCGCGAGCGGGAAGACGACGCTCGCCCGGGAGATCGCGCTCGCTCACGGCACCGAGGCCCTGAGCACGGACGAGTATCTGCCCGACTACGCCGTGATCCCCCGGATGGAGCGGGACGAGCCGCGGCACGCGGACCTGGAGCGGCTGGCGGCGGACCTGGCGTCGCTGCGGGAGGGGCGGGAGACGCGGGTGCCGGTGTGGTCGTTCTTCGAGAATCGGCGGGTGGATGAGCGGGCGATGACGCCGGGTCGGGTGGTGGTGGTGGAGGGGCTGTTCGCGCTGCACCCGGTGTTGAGGGACTTGATCGACCTCGGGGTGTTCGTGGACGGTCCGTTTGAGTATCGGCGTGAGCGGTTCGTGGGGCGGAGCGCGGAGGGCGAGCGGGGGTTCAGCGTCGAGGAGGCGGACGCGCACTTCCGTGACATCGCGGAGCCGACGCTGTGGCGGCATGCGCCGAGCTACTTCCCGCAGGCGGCGTACCGGCTGGTGCACGACGGGGCGGGTGGGTTCCGCGAGCAGGGGCCGGTGTCGGCGCGGTGAATCGAGCGGCGGTTGGCCTTCGGGGAAAGCCGCCGCCCGGCGTTTGCCGGGCGGCGGGGAGGGGTTGCACGCGGGTCCTTACGGGCACCCGGCGCTGAATGCGGCGAGGAAGGCGGAGACATCGGCGAAGGTGAGCTGGCCGAAGGGGGCGGCGAAGTCGACGCTGGCGTCGCCGTTGGCGAAGGCTTGGGTGAAGAGGGTGATGTCGGTGAAGGTGAGCAGGCCGTCTGCGTTGAGGTCGGCGATGCCGCAGCGGACGCCGAGGTAGGTGAGCCCGCGGAGGCGGTCGCCGGATGCGAGTCCGACATAGGCGGTGGGGATGCCGCTCGGGTCGATGGTGGCGAATCCGCTGTTGAAGCCGAGCGCGAAGACGGGTCCCTGGGCGGGGTCGTAGAGGAGCAGGCCCGTGACATTGGTCGCGAAGGTGGGGGAGGCGTCCATGGGGAGGGGCGGTGCGTCGAGGGCGCGGCTGATGGAGAGCTCGGGCTCGAGGACGGTGACGGCGCCGCTGGTGGGGTCGATTCGCACGAGGGCGATGACCTGGGTGACGCCCGGGGTTCCGGGGAGGCCGTCGTAGGTGGTGGTGACGGTGGCGTAGAGGTCGGTGCCGTCGTCGATGAGGCCGGCGAAGTTGCGCGAGAGCACGGGGCCGAAGGCGGAGTCGTACGACAGCGGGACGGCCGGGGGTGCGACGGCGCTCGCGAGTGCGGGTGCGTCGAGGGGGAGTGGGCCGGCGGCGGGGTCGAGCGTCATGACGCTGCGGACGCTCGTGGCCGGGTCGTTGACGATGAGGTGGATGAGGCCGTCGTTGGTGACGCAGGCGCGGCCGGGGCCGGCCATGCCGGTGGTGTCGCGGTAGACCTCCTGGCTGTTGCCGTCGGGGAGGTATCGCCAGAGCGATGACTGGTCGGCGTGGAGGACGCCGCCCGAGGCGGGGTCTGCGTCCTGCGGGACGGCGGGCTGGGGGAAGACGGCGAAGTTGAGCGTGGCGGGGTTGATGAGGTAGGAAGCGAGGATCTCGCGGACATAGAGGGTGCCGTCGGATCCGGCGCCGATGGAGGTGAGGCCCTCGATCCAGAAGGCGGGGAGCTCGGCGTCTGGGGCGCCGAGGATGGGGTCGTCGAAGCGGTAGTGGTTGAAGGCGGAGACGGCGTGGACCTCGGCGAGGCCCGAGGGCTCGGGGACGGCGTAGATGGAGGCGCTGCGCGTCGGGAAGATCGGGAGCGAGCAGCCGGAGCCCGAGGAGAGCGTGACGCGGTCGTCGGGGCGGCGGATGGAGGACATGACGGCTCGGAGGCGGACCTCGATGGAGTCGCCGGTGGCGAGGGGGCCGGTGTAGCGGACGGCCTCGGTGGTGGGGTCCCAGGTGACGCCTGCGGGTGGTGTGCCGACGAAGGGGGTGGCGGCGGCCTCGAAGGTTTCGCCGAGGATGTATTCGAAGGAGGCGTTTGTGAGGTCGGGGCCCGCGGGGTTGTCGATGGTGATGAGGATCTCGGCATCCTCGCCGAGGCGTCCCAGGCCGATGACGGAGCCGAAGAAGGGGGTGAGGGAATTCTGGTGGAAGCGGAGTGTGCCGGGGTTGACCTCGGAGTAGGCGAGGGCGGAGCGCATGGGGGGCAGGGTGGGCACGGGGCGTGCGGTGACGCGTGCGACGATGTCGTTGCAGGGCGGGCCGCCGCGGAGGGCGATCTCGGCGCCCTGGTTGAGCCAGACGCCGAAGGGGCCGCCGGGGTTCTGTTGCTGCACGCAGTCGATGCGTGTGCGGAGGACGAGGGTGCGGGTGGACATGGGTGGCAGGTCGCCCTCCCAGGTGAGGAAGCCGGGGGCGCAGTCGTTGGGGGTGACGGTGCCGCCGGCGTCATCGAGGACGGCGTCGAGGGAGTTGCCCGGGCCGAGGCGGATGCACTGGAGCCGCAGTCCGGTTGCGGCGGTGGAGCCGGAGTTGGTCATGGTGAGGGTGTGGGTGACGAAGTCGCCCTGGATGGCGGGTTCGCCATTGGAGGCCGCGGAGGCGACCGCGAGGGTGATCATTCCGCCGCCCTGCCTGAGGACCTGGGTGGAGAGGTCGTTGCCGCGGTAGACGGTGAAGCCGATCCTGGCCTCGTAGGCGGTCATGGGGAGGTCGATGACGCCCGGGGCGCAGGGCGTGGTGACGGTCATGGTGAAGGTGCGGTCGGCGCCGGGGGCGAGTGTGGGGATGGTCCACTGGACGGAGGTGGACCCGTTGAAGATGAGGTCGGCGACGGAGACGCTGGTGATGGTCTGGCCCGTCGGCGAGCGGGCGCCGACGACGACATTGGTCGCGGGGACAGAGCCGGTGTTGAGGACGGTGAAGGAGTAGGTGAGGGGGCTGCCGGCACCGATCGTGGCGGGGGCGCCGCCGAAGATTTCGACCTCGGGCTGGGGGCAGACCTGGTCGCAGGTCATGCTCGGGAAGAAGTTTCCGTTGCCGCACTGGAAGGCGGTGACGCCGTCGGAGCAGACGGTGGATCCTCCGAAGTCGAAGCAGCACGCGCCGAGGACGGGGGGCTGGGCGTCGACGCAGTCGGGGAGCGTCTGTGCGAAGACGGGGTTGGGTTGGCCCGGGATCTGGCCGACGACATCGATCGTGCCGCTGCCGATCGCGGTGACGCTGAAGACCGGGTCGGGCGGGATGTCGGAGCTGGGCACGCGGATGTCGCTGGCGAGGCCGAAGTCTCCGCCGACGCCGCAGACATTGATCAGGGTGAAGTCGACATTCTGGGTGTCGATGTCGGAGATGCCGTTCTTGATGACGAGGTGGGTGCCGGAGGGTGCGAAGGAGCCTGCGCCGAGGCCGGCGGAGAGCGTGACGCGGGCCTGGCCCGACAGGCCCGGGGTGTTCAGGTCGAAGACCTGCGCCCAGACCTCGGAGCCGTTGGGCTGGCCCAGGAGGAGGTAGGCGGTGTTCAGCCCGCCGAAGCTTTCGTAGTAGAACGGGCCCTGGAGCACGCGCCCGGGCCCCATCTGCCCGCTGATGCTGTAGGGACCGTGCACGATGCTGATGCCGCCCATGCCGTCGAGTCGGGCGAACCAGAGGCGCGAGGCGGTGGTGCCCTGCGAGTTGTCCTCGAGGACATAGAGGAAGCGGCGTGAGGGGGAGAGGAGGTAGTTGGTCTGCGCGACCAGCGCCGGCGTCTGTGCGGCGAGGTTGTACGCGACGGGCGGGGTGAGGGGGTCGCCGTCGTCGTCGACGAGGATGGTGAAGCCGCCCGGGGCGTTGGGCTCGGTCGCGACGCCGCCGAATGCGGAGGCGAGCCCGGGGATGAAGTCGCCGGTCACGCTCTGTGCCGGGGCCAGGGCCGTTGCCGCGAGGCACGCAAGCACCGCGGTCCACGCACGCAGGCGTGTGCAGGCGCGGAGCAGCCGCGCTCGGTATCGCTCGATCATGATCGTCCTCCCGTCGGGCCGCACCCGGGCTGGGTGTGGGCGCAGCCTTCCGGGGTTCTTCAGCGCGATCGGCGGGGTCGGGCCGACACGCGATCTCGAAAAACTGCGCCCTGCGTCCCAGAACGCGCCCGGTCAGGGCGCCGGGTCGTCGTCGAGCCCCGCGAGCCGGTCGCGGGCCCACTGGGCCCAGGGGTGCGCCTCGCCGCGCGTGGCCGCGAGCCCGGCTGCCGCGGCGCGGAGCTCGGCCCGGCCCTCCTCGACCCGCCCCAGCTCGGCCAGGGCCAGGCCGCGGATCCCCGTGAAGCGCCACAGGTTCCAGTCTTCCTCGGCCCCGGGCGAGGACAGGCTCGCGATCGCCCGTTCGGCCGTTGCGGCGGCGTCCTCGGCCTCGCCTCGTCGGAGCGCCGCGATCGCGTGCCGGCTTACGACGAACAGCCGCAGCGGGTGCTGGGCTTCGAGCACCCGCTCGGCGATCGGCACGAACTCGGCGAGCAGGGCGTCGGCTTCGTCGCCCATCTCGCGCTGGCTCAGGTTCGTGACGAGGTTCATTGCGGAGGTGATCGTTTCGGGGTGCTCGACGCCGAGCGTGGCGCGCCGCAGCTCGTACACGCGCCGCGCCATCTCGCCGGCTTCCTCGAGCCTTCCTTGCCGGCCGATCGCGATGGCAAGGTTGTTGACCGTCGAGATCGTGCGTGGGTGGTCCTCGCCGAGCACGCGCGTGCGGATCGCGAGGACCTGCCGCAGCACCTCCTCGGCGGCCGGTGCGTCGCCCGCTTCGGTCAGGATCGTGGCGAGGTTGTTCAACGCCGTCAGCGTCTGCGGATGCTCCTCGCCGAGTAGCTTTCGCCGACCCTCGGCGCACGCGCGGAGCAGCTCGACGGCCTCGGCGAATTGCCCCCGCTCGGCCCGCATCATCCCGAGCGAGTTGACGAGGGCGAGCCGCTCTTCTTCCGCGAGGCCCGCCGTCTCTGCCCGCTCCAGCGCCTGCAGGAGCAGCCCTTCCCCGCGTTCCACATCCCCGCCCCGAGCCACGGTCGCCGCCAAGCCACCGAGCGCGGTGATGACCGCGGTGGAGCGGTCTTCGATGCCGAGCCGGCCGGCCATGGCGAGCGCGTCCTCGTACACACCCTCGGCCTCATCGAGGCGCTGGTCCTCGAACAGCACCTCGCCGAGGGCCACCAGCGTCTCGAGCGTGGCCTCGTCGTCGCCCAGCATGTCGCGGCGCGTGTCGAGGGCTGCTCGGAGCGTGGCCTCGGCTTCGTCCCGCGCACCGACGGAGAGCTGCGCCGCGCCGATCGACTGCCGCACGGCGGCCGCGAGCAGGGGACGCGCGCCGAGGTCGCGCTGCACTCCGGCGGCGGCGCTCGCGAGCATCTCGCGGACGGTGACCTCGCTGGTGCCCGCTTCCTCGGGCGTGACGGAGGTCAGGACGCCCGCGAGGTAGGCGTTGAGATCGCGGAGCCGCTCGCTCTCGGCGCGTGCCGCTTCTGCGGATTGCGTTGCCCGAACCGCGAGGGCCGCGCTGACCGCCACCCCTGCGACGAGCGCGAGCACGGCGACGCCCGCGGCGATGGTTGCCGCGGGGTTCCGGCGTGCGAGCTTTCGGAGCTGGTACGCCGTGGTGGCGGGGCGTGCATCGATCGGGCGGTCGTCGAGCCAGCGTTCGAGGTCGGCCATGAGCGCCGCCGCCGAGGCGTAGCGGCGGTCGGGCTCTTTCTCGAGGGCCTTGAGCAGCACGGTGTCGAGGTCTCCCCGGCAGGCGGGCGCGGAGCGTGACGCCGGGACGGGCTCGCGGGTGGCGATGGCGCGGGCGGCCGACACGACGCCGTCGCCCAGCTCGTACGGCAGCCGCCCGGTCAAGAGCTCGTAGAGCACGACGCCGAGGGCGTAGACATCGCTGCGTGCGTCGACATCGGTGGCCCGGCCCTCGGCCTGCTCGGGGCTCATGTAGCGGACGGTGCCGACCATGCCGCCGGCGATCGTGCCCATCGTCGCGGTGTCCGCGTCGGCGCGTGCGACCCGCGCGACGCCGTAGTCGATGACCTTGGGCGATCCGTCCTGGCCGACGAGGATGTTTCCGGGCTTGAGGTCGCGGTGCACGACGCCCTTCTGGTGGCCGAAGTGGACGGCGTCGCACACGCCGAGGTACAGCCGCACGATGTCCCGTGCCCCGAGATTTCTGCGGGCGACATGCTCGGCGATCGTTTCCGCGTCCTCGATCAGCTCCATCGCGAAGTAGGGGAGGGCGGCGGGCCCGGTCCCGTGCACGCCGGCGTTGTAGACCTGCGCGATGTGCGGGTGCCGGAGGCGGCCCAGGATCTCGCTCTCGTAGGCGAAGCGTTTGAGGGCGTCGTCGGTGGCGTGCCCGCGGCGGATCACCTTGAGCGCGACGCGGCGGCGGGGCGAGGCCTGCTCGGCGTCGTAGACGGTGCCCATGCCACCGTGGGCGAGGACCGCACGCACGGCGAACCCGCCGACGGTCTGCCCGATCAGCCCCGCCGCGTCGTCGCGTGCGAGGTCGGTGATGTTGCGTCCGACCCAGGCCGCGTTGTCGAGCATCGCGTCGGCGCCGCCGGTCTCGGCGAGCAGGCTCATCACCTCGGCCTCGAGGGCCGCGTCGCCGGCGCACGCCTCGCGCACGAAGGCTGCCCGCTCGCTCTCGGGCCGGTCGAGCGCCTCGGGGAGGATCGCCGAGGCCCGCTCGTGGCGTCGCGTGTCGTCGTTCATGCGTCGCCCTCCCGCTTGAGTTCGCGGCGCAGCCAGGCGCGGGCGACGACCCAGTCGCGTTCGACCGTGCGTTCGGAGACCTCGAGCAGGACGCCGATCTCCGCGCCGGTCAGGCCGCCGAAGAAGCGGAGCTCGACGATCCGAGCCTGCCGTGGGTGCAGGGCCTCGAGCCGTCCGAGGGCCTCGTCGAGGGCGATGACATCGGCCCCGCGTCCGTCGTCGACGCCCGCGGCTTCGACATCGAGGGCGACGCGCTTGCCGGCGCCGCGCTTCTGGGCGCCGCGGGCGCGGGCGTGGTCGACGAGGATGTTCCGCATCGCGCGGGCGGCGGCGGCGATGAAGTGGCGGCGGTCGGCGAAGCCGGTGTCCGACGCGTCGAGGCGCACGAACGCCTCGTTGACGAGGGCTGTCGGCTGCAGCGTGTGGTCGGGGCGCTCGGCCGAGAGGTATCGGGCCGCGATGCGGCGCAGCTCGGCGTACGCCTCGTCCGTCAGCGGCGTATGCCCGGGCTCGGTCATGCGGGGTCCCCCGCGATCACACCGCCGCCAGTTCCGGCTGCGCGGTCAGGTTCACGCCGAACGGGCCCGGCTCGAAGAAATGCACCTCGTCGGTCGCGATCGCCAGCGTGGCGTCCTCGCCGATCGGGAGCGTGCCGTGGGCCGGGATGCGTGCGAGGAAGGTCGGGCCTTCGCCGAAGTCCAGGTGGACATCCATGCGGTCGCCCAGGGGCTCGACGACGCGGACCGTCGCGGTGAGGAGCCGGCCCTCGCGTTCGGCGGTGGCGCGGGCTTCGCCGATGCGGGCCTCGCTCAGGCTCGTGGGCCGCATGCCGAGAACGATCGGGCCGGCGTGCCCAGCCACGGCCCCGATCTGTTCCGGGTGCACGCGCATCACCATCGCCGGCCGACCGTTGACCTGCGCGTCGGAGACGAAGGCGGGGCCGGTGCCGTCGTCCTCGATGCGTCCGTCGAAGAACGACATCGGGGGCGTTCCGATGAACGCTGCGACGAAGCGGTTCACGGGCTTCTGGAAGGCCTCGAAGGGCGTGGCGACCTGCTGCACCTCGGCCTCGGCCATGACGACGATGCGGTCACCGAGCGTCATCGCCTCCTCCTGGTCGTGCGTCACATACACGGTCGTCGTGCGCAGGCGCTGGTGCAGGG
This sequence comes from uncultured Phycisphaeraceae bacterium, assembly GCA_964615815.1. Taxonomy (GTDB): domain Bacteria; phylum Planctomycetota; class Phycisphaerae; order Phycisphaerales; family UBA1924; genus DAIQNV01. Next base: position 39,074 of record CAZTQV010000023.1, read on the forward strand.
CCTTGAGCTCGCCACGCGTCTCGACCCGCAGCTTCGCGTCGAGGTTGCTCAGGGGTTCGTCGAAGAGGAACACCTTCGGCTCGCGCACGATCGCCCGGCCCACGGCCACGCGCTGCCGCTGGCCGCCGGAGAGCGCCTTGGGCTTGCGGTGCAGGAGGTGCGTGATGCCCAGGCTCTCGGCCGCCTTCTGCACCTTCGCGTCGATTTCGGCCCGCTTCGTGCCCCGCAGCTTCAGGGCGAAGGCCATGTTCTGGTACACCGTCATGTGCGGGTAGAGGGCGTAGTTCTGGAACACCATCGCGATGTCGCGGTCCTTGGGGTGCACATCGTTCACGACGCGCTCATCGATCGCGATCTCGCCCCGGCTGATCTCCTCCAGCCCCGCGATCATGCGGAGCGTCGTCGACTTCCCGCACCCCGACGGCCCGACCAGGACCACGAACTCCCCGTCCGCGATCGCGAGGTTGAAATCGCGCACCGCGTGCACCTCGCCGGGGTAGGTCTTCCACACATCACGGAGCTCGAGTGTTGCCATGCCGCAGAAGATACCACGGCCCACAACCCCCGACCAGACCACGGCCGGGCGGCCCCGTCAGGCCCCCAGCCACGCCCGCAGGCGGTGTCCCCAGGTGTGCTGATCCAGCAGCCGGGCCCGCCCGGCGTCCGCGATCCGCAGCCGCTCCGCCCCGTCCCGCACGCGCTCCACCGCCGATAAGGCTTCCCGCGGGGTGTCGAACGCCAGCGCCTCGGCCCCGGGCTCGAACGCCTCCTCCAGCCCCCGGCACGCGTTGTGGATGAGCACCGATCCGGCCGCCGCGATCTGGAACGGCTTGTGGGTCAGCCCCTCTTCGTCGTGACCTTGGTTCACATTCAGCGCCGCCCGGCCCCTCGCATACACCCGGGCCTGGTCCTCGTACGAAACCCACGCCCGCTGCTCGTCGGTCTGCTCCACGCCGATCGCCGATGCGTCGCACCCGAAGACGCCGACCGAGCACCGCCGCGCGAGCCACGCCGTCGTAAACGCCCGTCGCCAGCCTGTCAGCAGGTGCAGCGCCTTCAGTCCCGCGTAGTACCGCACAGGGTCCCGCCGCCAGCACGCGATCGCCCCCGCGTGCTCTTCGCCCAGCGCCCCCGCCAGCCGGTGATACCCATCCATCGGTCGCGCGATCCGCGCCTCGACCAGCGCCCGACCCAGCCGCCGCATCCCCGCGTCATCGCCCACATCCCCCGCCCCGACCCCCCGATCCCACGCCGCGATGACCAGCGGAGCCAGCGATCGCATTGCCTCGCCCGGCTGCGGGTCGTCCGCGTCGAGCATCGGCGTGAGCACTTCCGGCACCGTCTCCACCCCGCCCAGGATCGCGACCACATCGAACTCCGGTTCGGCGTCACCGTCGACCGGCCGCACAACCTCGGGGTCCTCGGCCATCATCGTCGCGACACACCCCGACCACCCCAGCACCGCCTCGGTCTCCCGCGCCGCGACCTCGCTCTTGACGAGGTGCACCGCCTCCGACCGCGCCAGGAACCCTCGCACCGGCTCGCGGATCGCCACGCCGTCCTGCAGCCAGTTCGGGTGGTCCGTCCACAGGTGCAGCCGCCGGATACCGAGCTCCCCGAGCGCCGACCGCGCCTCGGAGCCGTGCCCCACCACCCCGAACTCCGCCGCCGCGTTCGACCCGTAACTCAGGATGTGCGTCACCTTGTCCCGCTGGAACCGTCCCTGCAGCTCCCGCGCCCGCGCCGCCGCCTCCTGCTGTCCACCCGACAAGAGCCACCGCACAAGCTGGTCCAGCTCCAGGACGCTCGCCCGCACTCCGATCGACTTCGCGGCCGCACCGATCCCCGCCAGGTAGTGCCGGCTCTGCCGCCCGGGGTTGTTGATGATCAGAAGATGGACGGGGTGAGCCGAGCCCATGCCCGCACCATCGGCCGGACCCCTCCCCCGGCGTGAACCCCGGGCCGAATCAGGGTCTTCGACGCGGGATCAGTACGCCTCGGTCGCCCCGGCACCCCGGCCCCGCAGCTCCGCCAGGATCGAGGGCCCGTTCGAGGTTCCGATCCGCGTGCACCCCAGCTCCCGGTACCGGAGCAACCCCGCCAGGTCGCGGATCCCCCCGCTCGCCTTCACCTGCACCGTCTCCGGGCTCGAGGCCCGCATCAGCCGCACATGCTCCTCGGTCGCCCCGGCAGTGCCAAAGCCCGTCGAGGTCTTCACCCAGTCCGCCCCAGCCTCGGCGCACACCTCGCACAGCCGCCGGATCTCGTCGTCCGTGAGGTAGCAGGTCTCGAAGATCACCTTGACCTTCGCCAGCGCCTCGTGCGTCGGCTGGATCAGGCTGGTCAGCTCGTCGGCCACATAGTCCCACCGCCCGCTCTTCACCGCCGAGATGTTCGCGACGACATCCAGCTCCACCGCGCCGTCACGCAGCGCCTCCCGAGCCTCCGCGATCTTCACATCGCGGGCGTTCGCCCCGTGCGGGAACCCGATCACGGTGCTCGGCTTCACGCCCGACCCGTGCAGCAGCGCCGCCGCCCGCCGCACCGCGTAGGGCAGGATGCACACGCTCGCGAACCCGTGCTCCACCGCGACGGCGCACCCCGCGTCCATCTCTTCGGCCGTCATCGTCGGCTTCAGCAGCGCGTGGTCGATCATCTTCGCGACCGTGTCCACGGTCACGGAACCATCGGGACGACTCTCGGGCATCGGCGTGCGGCTTGTAGACATACAGGAGCCTACGCACACCCCGCCCGCCCGGGCTGACACCGCCCAACCCCGCCCATAGCATGCCCCGGCGCACAGGGGGCGTTGACCCCACAGGAGAAGCCGGTCCGGAAGTCTGCGACGAATCACCCAGCCAAGGAGCGACCCATGCCCCCCGTCCAGAGCACCATGCTCCCCCTCGGCACCAAAGCCCCCGACTTCGCTCTCCCCGACTACGGCCAGACCTCCGTCGGCGGCCAGCAGATGACGCTCGAGCAGCTCTCCGGCTCCAAGGCCACCGTCGTCGCCTTCATCTGCAACCACTGCCCCTTCGTCAAGCACCTCGCCCCCGCCCTCGCCTCACTCGCCCGCGAAAGGCAGGGCCCCGAGATCAGCTTCGTTGCCATCAACGCCAACAACGCCGAGACCCACCCGCAGGACGGCCCCGACAAGATGAAGGAAGAAGCCCGCGAGCGCGGCTATGTCTTCCCGTACCTCTACGACGAGTCCCAAGAGACCGCCAAGGCCTACACCGCCGCCTGCACGCCCGATTTCTTCGTCTTCGATAAGGAGCTCAAGCTCGTCTACCGCGGCCAGTTCGACGACACCCGCCCCGATCAGGGCGAGGCCACCGGCAAGGACCTCCGCGCCGTCATCGAGGCCGTCCTCGCGGGCGAGCCCGTCCCCGACGACCAGAAGCCCAGCATCGGCTGCAGCATCAAGTGGAAGCCCGGCAACGAGCCCGACTACGCGTAAATCTTTCCTCATTCTGTCGCCCAACACGCCGACGCCGAATCGCGCCCACGCCGCCCGCGAAAGCACCGGCATGAGCGACACTGCACACACCACGACCTGGCCCGACCTCGGCATCGCCCTGTACGACCGCCTCACCGGCCGCAACGCCGAGATCGCGTACCAATTCGAGAACATGCAGGTGAAGGTCCCGAGCGGCACCGGCACCAACGCCGAGCACGCCGAATGGCACCTCAACGGCACCTTGCGCATCACCACCAGGGACAACGGCAACGGTTCAAAATCCTGACCCGCGGCGAGCTGCACGCGCACGCACGCGGCTCCTCCCGTCCCGTGGTCATCCGCGGCGACGACCGCGTGCTGCGCCTCTCCGGCTCCCCGCGGGCGCTGCTCCGCTCCGGTCGAAACCAGGAACTGCGGAAGCTCGCCGACCAGGCCTCGCGCCTCACGCCCGTCGAGTACCGCACCCTCGGCGGTGCCATCAGCGTCACCGCAGCGCAGGGTAAGGCCACCGTCCGCGTCGCCGGCATCCGGGTCGCCCGCCGGCCCATCGCTCGCGAGTTGAGCAAGACAACGCCCCGCTCATGACCGTCGACCCCGTCTTCCTGACCGGCTCTACCGGCTACATCGGTGGCAGGCTCGCCCCGCGCCTGCTCGCCGCGGGGCATCCGGTCCGTTGCCTGGCGCGCTCGCCGCGGAAGCTCGAAGACCGCGAGTGGTCCCGCTGGCCACGCTGCACCGTTGTCGAGGGCGACATCGCCGACACCGCCGCCCTCACCGAGCACATGCGGGGCTGCCACACCGCGTACTACCTCGTCCACTCCATGATCGCGACCGACGACTACGCGAAGCGCGATCGCGAGCTCGCCCGCTCCTTCGCCGCGGCCGCCAAAGACGCGGGCATCGAGCGGATCATCTACCTCGGCGGCCTCGGCAATGACAACGACAATCTGAGCAAGCACCTCCGCTCTCGCCGCGAGGTCGAGGCGGAACTGCGTTCAGCCGGCGTGCCCGTCACCGTCCTCCGCGCGGCGATCATCCTCGGCTCCGGCTCCGCCTCGTTCGAGATCCTCCGCTACCTCGTCGAGCGCCTCCCCGTCATGACGACCCCCAAGTGGGTCCGCACCGAGTGCCAGCCCATCGCCGTCCGCGATGTCCTCCACTGGCTCATCGCTGCCCTCGATACCCCAGAAATCACCGGCAAGACGCTCGAAATCGGCGGACCGGACAGAGTCACCTACCGCCAGCTCATCGATCTCATGTCCCAGGCCATCGGCGTCGGCAAGCGCCTCGTCATCCCCGTCCCCGTCCTCTCGCCCACCCTCAGCGCCCGCTGGATCGGCCTCGTCACGCCCGTCTCCGCCAACATCGCCCGCCATCTCTCCGACGGCCTGCGCAACCGCGTCGTCGTCACCGACGACACCGCCCAACGCCTCATGCCGCACGAAGCCCTCGGCGTCGAGGAAGCCATCCGCTACGCCCTTGGCAAGCAGCAGGCCCACGACATCGAGACCCGCTGGTCCTCCGCCGGACCGATCCCGGGTGACCCCGACTGGGCCGGTGGAAAGTCCTTCGCCGACGAACGCACCATGGATATTGACGCCACGCCCGACGAGGTCTTCAAAGCCGTCTGCCGCGTCGGGGGCGGGCACGGCTGGTACGGCGCCGACATCCTCTGGCGCATCCGCGGCTGGATGGACCAGCTCATCGGAGGCCCAGGCCTGCGCAGAGGCCGCCGCGACCCCGCCACCATCGCCTACGGCGAGGCCCTCGACTTCTGGCGCGTCACCGGCATCCAGCGGCCGAACCTCCTCAAGCTCCATGCCGAGATGAAGGTCCCTGGCAAGGCCGAGCTCGACTTCCGCGTCGACAAGCTCGACAACGATCGCTCACGCCTGACGATGACCGCCCACTTCATCCCCAAGGGCCTGCTCGGCCTCGCCTACTGGTACGCCGTCCTCCCCTTCCACCACTTCGTGTTCAACGGCATGCTCAAGGGCATCCGCCGCGCCGCGGAGAATCCGCCCGAACGCGTCGGCACCGAGGCCAGCGCTGTCAATCCGCCGTGATCGCCCAGTGCTCGTGGTCCTCCCACGACCCCGCGATCTGCAGATACCGTGGCGACCGCCCGACACGCGTGAACCCGGCCCGCTCGAGCGCTCGCCGGCTCCCCTCGTTCTGTGGCATCACATTCGCCTCGACGCGGTGCAGGCCCAGCGTCTTGAAGCACCGCCGCACGGCGAGCCCGATCGCCTCCGTCGCGTACCCGCGTCGCAGGTGCCCCGCGCCGATCCAGTACCCAAGCCGCCCGTTCAGAAACGCCCCACGCTCGATCGCCGACACCTGCACCCGCCCGACGATCGCCCCATCCCCCACCCGGCACACCAGCCACCGCTCCCCGCCCTCGTGCGTGCGCTCACTCAACTCTCGATCGAACGCCCCCTCCCCCCAAGGGTCGCCAACATCGGGCCGCGACGGAAACCAAGGCTCCAGGTGCTCCCGGCTCGCCCGCAGCAGCGCCACGAACTCCGCCCGGTCCGACTCCTCCGGAAACCGAAGCCACACCCGCTCGCCCACCTCGAGCTCGACGCTCACGCCGAGCCCCCCACATGCACCACCACGCGCCGCGTGTGCGCGCTCCGCCGGTGCTCCCACACATAAATGCCCTGCCAGGTCCCGAGGCACAGCCGCCCACCCGCGATCGGCACCCCGAGGCTCGTCGCCGTCAGCGCCGCCTTAATGTGGCTCGGCATGTCGTCCAGCCCCTCGCTCGTGTGCGTGAACGCCGGGTCGTGCTCCGGCACCAGCCGGTCGATCCATCGCTCCAAGTCATACCGCGCCGATGGGTCCGCGTTCTCCTGGATCGTCAAGCTCGCCGAGGTGTGCCGGATGAACACCGTGCACAGCCCCTCCTCTACGCCTGCCTCCGCGACCACACGGGTCACCTCATCGGTGATCTCATGCAGCCCCTTCCCACGCGTCGCGATCGAAAGCTCCCGAACCATCCCGAGAGCCTATCCGCCCGCCAGACCGCCGCGCCTCAATAGCTGTAATCCCCATACGGATCACCTCCGCCCGACGCCTCGATCAACGCTGGCACCGCCATCCCCGCCTGCGCCCCGGCAAGCCCCAGCGCCGGCACCGCCGCCACGACCAGCGCCAGGTTCCGCCGCTCGTCCAGCTTCAGGGGCTTCCGCAGCACCACCACCAGCCCAGCCCCGACCGGCGCCGCCAAGAGCAGCCCCAGCATCAACCACCGCTCCTCATCCCCAAGCCAGTTCGCAAACGCCGCCAGCCCAACCAGCAGCACCGCCGCCGCCACACCACCCCCGCCCGACACCGTCACCGCCGGCTTCTTGATCGGCACCAGCCCGATCACCGCCAGCACGCCGAACGCCCCAGCGGCCCCGCCGACGATCAAGGGCGCATTCGCGAACCCACCCGTCGCCCCGAGCCCCACCGTCCCCACCAGCATCCACATCAGCGCCGGCCCCCGCCAGTTGAACAGCACACGCCCCGCCCCCTCCAGCGCCACCCCCTGCACACCGGCAACGACAGCGAGCCCCGCCACCCAACCCCACCGCGCCGAAACGCTGAGGAAATCCGGGTGCACCGTCGACAGGAACGCCCACGCCACGAACCCACCACCCAACGCCGCCACGACACCCTGCGCCCACCACCGCCTGCGAACCAATGGCACCCAAGCAACCAACCCCGCGACCGCCGCCGCAATCCCCACCGCCGGGAACCGGTGCGTCGCCGCGTCCGCCCACACTTCCACCCGCGTCTGCCACGCGTACGCCCCGAAGAGCGTCAGCCCGCCCACCAGCACCGGCAAGAGCCACAGCACCCCACCACCCAGCTCCCCCTCCCGCTTCCGCATCCGCGGCCAAACCACCCACCCGAACCCCAGCACCACCGCCGCGATCAGCGCAGGCACAACACTCGAGATGACGATCTCACGCACACCCACGCCGGACCCCTTTCAACGCCCACCCCCTCTAAAAGCCCCCGCCCGCGCATCCGCGGCCGGGGACCACCTGGCAAAGGCAAAGGAGAAACGAACGGCTATCCCGAGGTCAGTTCTTCACGCCCTCGACCGAGATGATGATGTTCACCGTGTTCCCGAGCCCGCCCGAGTCCGACCCGTCCGGCGCGACATAGGTCGACATCCCGAAGTCCGTCCGCTGGATGCTGAAGCGGGCCTCGAACGCCGCGATGTCCTTCCCGCGGAAGTTCCCCGTCCCGAAGTCGTGCAGCTTCGCCGTGACCTCCTTGGTCGTCCCGTGCAGCGTCAGCCGGCCCGTCAGGTCGTACACGCCTTCCTCGTCCGTCTCGCTCAGGCCAGTGCTGACAAAGCTCGCCGTCGGGTACTGCCGCATGTTGAAGAAGTCGGCCGCCTTGAGGTGCTTGTCCCGCCCCTCGTTGTTCGTGTCCACGCTCTCGATCGGGATCTCGGCCGAGAAGGTGCTCTCGCTCGGGTTCTCCCGGTTGATGTGGAAGGTGCCCTTGAGCTCGTTGAACCGCCCGTAGAAGTTCGCGATCCCCGCGTGCTTGATGCTGAACACCACGCTCGAGTGCACCGGGTCCACCGAGTAGCTGTGGTCGTCGAGCGCCACCGCCTCCGCCACCGCCGACCGCTCGGGCATCCCAAGCCCCGCCACGCCCGCCACCGCCGCCAGAACCGCCGCCGTCGACACCGCCGCAATCGTCCGCTTCATGTCCGTATCTCCTGGGGTCCAAAACGCCAAAGGGCATCCCCGCCCCGGCCAATTCCCTGCCAGTCCGCCCGGGGTCCGCCCCGAGCCCGAAGGCCCGGGATCATTCCCGGACCAGATACCTGTTTCAACAGGTATTTCGGGTCGACAACCCGCACCGATGCCCGCCCATTCCCACCGCCCCACAATTTTCCGCTCCCCACCCCTCGCGATACCAAGCCTCACCCCCAACTCAAAAGGAGCGAGCCGCCCCGCCCCCGGGGCGGTCTCCCCCGTCGCAACGCGCCCACCCGAACGCCCTCGATCTCACTCAATCCGCCGCCGCCCGATCCTTCGACCGCGGGCTCACCACCATCACCGTCCGCGTGACCTTCGCCGGAACGAGGTCCAGCCCGGCCTGATCGCGGAGCACCTTGCGCATTGCCTCCAGCGTCCAAGGCTCCACCGGGCCAAGCTCGTACGTGTACTGCTTGTTCAGGTTGGTCGCGTCATCGACCGGCACACCGGCGACGGTCTGCGCCCAGTACACAATCGGTGCCGCCGTTCCCGAGGTCACCTCGAGCTTCCGGCCGGTCTTCGTGGACTGCGGGGTATCTTCGATCTCCTCAAGCCGGTGGCCCGACTCGATCTGTACGAGGCGATACCCGCCGAACTCGCGCTCATCCTCGCGCACCTCGAGCCCCAAGGTCTCCAGCACGCGAGCGCGAACGGTCGCCTGATCCTCATCCTCGATGCCGCCTTCTCGCCCGAACGCGAGGTCATACCGCCGCTCATCATCCGCGACACCATCGAACTCGATGAGCATCTGGTCCGTGCCGAGCAGATTCGCGAGCAGGCTCAGCCGCGACATCCCGGTGAACGACCGCGAGCCCCGCGTGATCTGGCCCGACTGCATCGCCTCGTCACCCAACGGGTTCACGCCGAGGTACATGTGGAACAGCACATCATCCTGCACCCGCCGAAGCTGCTCCACCACCGTCATGCTCGACACCACCGGCGCCGGCCGCTCCGCACCCACATCCGCCCCGTCCTCGGCGCCCATGTCCCGATGCCCCGAGAGGAAGCCCCTGATCCGCTCCTCATCAAGCTGCCGCGGATCCGTGATCGACGCCACCCGCCCGTACCCGTCGAGGATGACCGTGTGCGGGATGTACCGCACGCCGTACGCCTTGCTCAGCGAGCCATCCGTGTCGATCCCGATCCACCCGTCGATCTTCGGCCGCCCCCGCTTCTGGAACCGCTCAACCACCTCCCGCGGCTCTTTCGTCACACTGATGAAGACGATGTCCTCGTCGAGAAACGCCTCGCGCAACTCGTTCAGATGGGGAATCGACATGACACACGGCCCGCACCAGGTCGCCCAGAACTCCAGCACCACCACCTTCCCCCGAAGCGACCCCAAGGTCGCCTCCGCCCCCTCCGGCGCGTTCATCAACTCCTCAATCCCAAGCGCCGGCGACAACTCCCCAACCCGAGGCACCGCCCTCTCGCCCGCCGCCTGACCAGCCGCGAGCGAAGCCACCACGAACGACACCACCACCGAAACGATCAGGCGCACCGTGTTCATCCCCACACGATGCCCGAAACCCGCACCCCAATCAACCCCAAACCCGCAATTTCACCCAGCCGCCCGCCCGAACGCGATTCCCAACCTATCGACGACGAAGCACCATGTCGTCCTCCCGCGGCGAGACCACCATCACCGTCCGCGTCACCTTCGCCGGCACCAGCTCAAGCCCCGCCTGCTCCCGCAGCGCGCGCCGGAGCCCATCAAGGTCCCCGTCTTCGACGGGACCGATCCTGATCGAGAGCCACTGATCCGATAGGCCCGTCTCGTCATCCACCGGCCGGCCGACGATGCGATCGCACCACCCCGCGATCGAAGCGGTCCGTCCCCGAGGCGCTTCAAGCACCTTGTCGATCCTCACCGCGCCGAACTTCTTGGGCGCGGGCGACATCGTGTGCCCGCCGTCCGCCTGCACCAGCCGGAACCCATCAAACACGCGGGCCTCGGCCCGAGCCGCCACACCCAGCGTGTCCAGGATCACCTCGCCCAGCCGCTCGTGGTCGGAGGGCCGAAACCCCTTCGCCCGCCGGAAAGTCATGTCGTAGCGAAGCTCCGGCGGGTCATAGCCGTCGAACACCAGGTACCGCTTGCCGGTCCGCAGCGCCCGGCTGAGCATGTCCTCCGCCGTGTACGCGTCAAAGAACGCGTAGTTGTTCGCCATCTCCATCCGGGCCTCGTCCAGAGCCACGGGTGGCCGCGAACGGATCTCGATGTGAAAGTCCGGCGCGTCCTCGACCTCGGCGAACATGTTGCGCGGGTCCTCAGCCGCGCGATCGGCCCGCAAGCCCGACACGATGGTGTCGCGGTGGCCCGAGAGATACGCCTCCATGGTTTCAGCGGTCAGACGATGCGGCACAGTAATCGCGGCGATCCGGCCGTATCCGTCGAGCACAACGGTCCTCGGGATCGCCCTGATGCCGTACGCCTCCTGAAGGGAGCCGTCGCGGTCGAGCCCGATCCAGCCATCAATCGGCGTTTCGGCGCTGCGTTGAAAGTCTTCGACAATCTCGCCCGACTCTTGCGTCACGCTGATGAAGACGACCGCCCGGTCCCGGAAAGCCTCGCGCAGCGCGTTTAGACGCGGGATCTCGCCGATGCACGGCGCGCACCAGGTCGCCCAGAACTCAAGCACGACCACCTTACCGCGGAGCGCCTCCAGCGTTGCCTCGGCGCCTTCGGGGGCGTTGAGAACGATGTCGATCCCAAGCGGCGGAGAAGGGTCCCCCGGTTGCGGCAAACCCCTCTGATCGTGCTGAGCAAAGCCGCAGGGAGCGATCGCACAGCACCACACGAAGGCGAGCACTAGGCGTGGTATCCGCATAAGCCCCAGTATGAACCGGTGCGATCAACGAATCAACAGAAAACGAACAATCGAGCGTGCTACTCCCACTCAATCGTCGCCGGCGGCTTGCTCGAAATGTCGTACACCACCCGGTTCACCCCACGCACCTCGTTGATGATCCGGTTGCTGATCCGACCCAGAATCTCGAACGGGATCTTCGCCCAGTCCGCCGTCATGAAGTCCTGCGTCTCCACCGCTCGCAGCGCCACCACGCTCTCGTAGGTCCGCCCGTCCCCCATCACGCCCACCGACTGCACCGGCAGCAGCACCGCGAACACCTGGCTCGTCTTCCGATACAGCTCCGCCGCGATGATCTCCTCCAGCAGGATCTCGTCGCAATCACGCAGCACCCGCAGCTTCTCCGGCGTGATCTCCCCCAGCACCCGCACCGCCAGCCCCGGCCCCGGGAAGGGATGCCGCCACACGATCTGGTCCGGCACCCCCAAGACCTCGCCCAGCTTGCGCACCTCGTCCTTGAAGAGATCGCGCAAAGGCTCCACCAGCTCGAACCCCAGCTCCTCCGGCAGCCCACCCACATTGTGGTGCAGCTTGATGTTCGCCGCGTTGCCCGCGTGCCCGTGCCCCGACTCGATCACATCCGGGTACAGCGTCCCCTGTGCCAGGTACCGCGCATCCTCGATCGTGTCCGCGATCGTCTTGAACTCGCTGACAAACCGGTGCCCGATCCGCCGCCGCTTCTCCTGCGGATCGCTGATCCCCTCGAGGTCCCCGAGGAACCGCTCTCCCGCATCAACCACCCGCAGATCAATCTCAAAGGAATCGCGGAAGGTCGCCTCCACCAGCTCCCGCTCGCTCTTCCGCAAGAGCCCGTTGTCCACGAAAACGCAGGTGAGCTGATCCCCGATCGCCTTGTGCAACAGCGCCGCCGCAACGGAACTGTCCACGCCCCCCGAAAGCCCGCAGATCACCCGCCCCGAGCCCACTTGCTCCCGCACGCGCGAACACGCCTCCTCGGCAAAGTCCGCCATCCGCCAGGTGCCCTTACACCCGCACACCTCGTGCACGAAGTTGCGGATCATGTCGATCCCGTGCGGCGTGTGCGTCACCTCCGGGTGAAACTGCACGCCGTAGAACCGCTGCGCCGCCCCCGGCTTCGTCCGCACCACCGCGTGCCCGCAGGTCGGCGTGCTGCCCATCACCTCGAGGTCCGCCCGGTCCAGCTCCCGCACCTGGTCGCCGTGGCTCATCCACACCGCCGTCTGCTCCGGCACGCCCCGCAGCAGAGACCCCGCCTCCACGATGTGCAGCTGCGCACGCCCGAACTCGCGGTGGTCCGCCCGGTCGATCCGCGCCCCCATCAGCTGACACGCCAGCTGCATCCCGTAGCAGATCCCAAGCACCGGCACCCCAAGATCCAGAATCGCCGGATCGCAGGTCGGCGCCCCCTCCGCGTACACGCTCGCCGGCCCGCCCGACAGGATGATCCCCTTCGGCTGCAGCGCGCGGATCTCCTCGGCCGATGCCGTGGGAGACATCAGAACGCTGAACGCCCCCGTCTCGCGCACTCTCCGGGCGATAAGCTGCGCCGTCTGAGAGCCGAAGTCCAAAACCGGGATCACCTCATCGTGCGGAACCTGCATCCCGAGCCAACCTCCGTTGCCCCCACCCTCGCCGGTCCCGCCGACACGCCGGCAGGCCCCGGCTCCAAAAACGGGGAAGGGCGAGTGTACCGGTCGCCGCCCGCGCGGTCGATGCGTGCAGCGTTCGCGCTCGGGGCGGTCGCCCTGGGCGTTCTGAGCGCGTGCGTGCCGCCGGTGCCCGAGGGCTTCAACAGCCCCGATCCCACCCGAAGGCTCAACGCCATCGTCGCCGCGGCCGATGAACAGGACACGAGCGCCATCCCCCAGCTCATCGTCCAGCTCGAGAGCTCCGACCCCGCGGCCAGGCTGCTGGCGATCCGGACGCTGGAAAGCCTGACAGGAGAAACGCTTGGGTATGATCCGATAGCCCCGGACTGGCAGAGGGCCGAGGCGGTGGACCGATGGCAGGTCTGGGCCCAGGAGAACCACCTGGTTTCGGATTCCGAGTGACCCCGCGACCGTCCCCCACGCTTTGCGGGGGAGTCGCCAGCCGAGGAGCCGGGCCCGAGCGTATGAACGCCGACCCCCACATCCGGGTGCAGCTCGTGAGCGACCCGATCTACCTGTCGGGGGCGCGGGAGCTCGTCGGCTCGGTCGCCAAGCGGCTGGGGTTCGACGATCTGCACTGCTCGAAGATCGCCCTCGCGGTCGACGAGGCGCTGTGCAACATCATCCGACACGGGTACGACCGGGCCGCCGACAAGCCGATCTGGATCAGCCTGTGGCCACTCGAAGAGGGGGCGGCCGGCGGGCGGCGCGGGCTGCGGGTGGTGATCGAGGACGAGGCCAGACAGGTCGACCCCGCGAGCATGAAGGGCAGAGATTTGCAGGACATCCGCCCCGGGGGCCTCGGGGTGTACATCATCCGCGAGGTGATGGACGAGGTGTCCTGGGAGCCCAGGTCATCCGTCGGGATGAAGCTGACGATGATCAAGCACGCGCCCGCCTTGACGCCTGAGAAGGCCGGCGGCGGGTGCTGCGGCGGAGCGAATGGTTCGGCGGCGGGTCGGTCCGCGTCGTGCTGCGGTGATGGATCGGGTGGGGGCTCGGGAGGGAGCACGCATGGCGACGGATGACACGGTTCAGGTGCTGCATGATGTGAAACCGGGCGTCGTCGTCGTCCAGCCGGACGGGGATGTGGACATGTCCAGGAGCCCGATGCTCCGGGCGACCCTGCGCGAGGTGCAGCAGAACAAGCCTCGCCACCTGGTCGTGAACCTCGAGCGCGTGGGGTACATGGACACCGCCGGGCTGGCCACGCTGGTCGAGGCGATGCGGACCGCGAAGAACCAGCAGGGCGCCATGGTCCTCTGCGGGATGAACGACAAGGTGCGGGCGATCTTCGAGATCGCGCAGCTGCACCAGTTCTTCACAATCGTGGAGCGGCTCGACGACGCCGTGCAGCACGCCGGGGCCCGCTGAGGGACGCCCCCCGCTTGCTTTGTGGGCCCGGCGCTGGTTGACTACCGGCGATGAGCGAAGCCTCCAGCGACACGAAGCCCGACGCGAACGCCCCCAACGGGGTCGGGGCGTGGGCGATCGTGCTGCGGCCCCTCGACGCGATCGGCGGGCGGACGCTCGAACTGCTCGATCAGTGCGGCGGCGTGGTGCTGCTGGCGTTCTCCGCGATCAAGTGGATCTTCCGCGCGTTCTTCTACCGCAAGGTGCGTCTCGGGCGGGTCGCGCTCGTCTCGCAGATCGTGCGGATCGGTGTGCGGTCGATCTTCATCGTGTCGCTGGTCTCGGGCGTGGTGGGGCTCATCCTGGCGCTGCAGCTCAGCCCGCCGTTGGATGACTTCGGCCGGCGTGACCTCGTGGCGAACATCATCAGCGTCGCCGTCCTCCGCGAGCTGGGCCCGCTCATCGGGGCGATCGTGCTGACCGGCTTCGCCGGGGCGGCGATCGCGGCCGAAATCGGCACGATGGTCGTCTCCGAGGAGATCGAGGCCCTCGAGGCCCACGCCCTGAACCCGGTCCGGTTCCTCGTGGTCCCCCGCCTGCTGGCGAGCATCCTGAGCATGACCTGCCTGGGCGTCATCGCGAGCACGGTCTCGATCGCGTGCAGCATCCTGATCAGCGTGACGATGCTGGACATCCCGTACCAGCAGTACATGACCAACCTGCTCGACCAGGCGAAACTCGCCGACTTCATCTCGGGCTTCGTCAAGGGCGGCATCTTCGGCACGCTCATCGGCATCATCGCCTGCTACAACGGCCTCAAGGTCGTGGGCGGCGCCGCGGGCGTGGGCAACGCGACGACAAGCACGGTGGTGGAGTGCGTGGTGGCGATCATCTTCGCCGACCTGGTCTTCACGGCGATCTTCTTCGCGGTGGGGCTGGTCTGAGTCCGCGGGCGCGGGGGCGACGCGGAGCCATGCGGATCAAGTCGAGGCGGCATCTCGCGTATCAGCGCCGGCCGGGTGAGCGGGCGAAGGTGACAAGCGTGGGTTCGCGGGTGGTTATCGTCGAGCGGGGACTCAGCGCAATCGGTGCCCTGTGGTTCTGGGTGCCGCTCCTGCTCGGCGTCGCCGGAATGGCGTTCGCCGTTCCATTTCTCGGAGGCGTCTTTGAAGATCTGGTCGGTGCGGGCTTGCTGTTTATCGCGTTCGCCGCGGGATTCGCCGGCATGTACCCGCTCGCTTCGCGTCGCCTGATTGCCGAGAGTGGAACTGCGAAGTTCAGCAATGTGATCGCGGGTTTGCCGCTGAACGATCGGAAGATCCGTTTGCAGGGCCTTCGCTGCGTGCTCGCTGAAGTGGCGATGGGTGAGCGCTCCGAGTTCTTCGGGATCCTCAAGGTCACGGATCTCGACCACATCTGCATTGGCTGTTTCGCCGACGGGTTCGAGGCGGACAACGCAGTGCGGGAGATCGCAAAGGTCGTGGGAATCAGCTCGGAAGTGGCATTCATCAAGGTCGACGGCACGGAGCTCCCCCGGCTTGCCCCGTTCCGGAACCGGCTCGATCTCTTCGATTAGGTCATGAGTCCAGCACTGGCTGTCAAGCAGCCAGCGGCACCCAAGCCACCGCGTCAGCGGCGATATCCCACCGGGTGCTCGATCAGGCCGTAAAGCTCACGCAGGGCGGTCATCCCCAGGATGCCGCCCAGGGCGAGGGCGGACATGATCAAACCCTCCCGGATGTGCCCCGCGCCGAAGAGCCACGCGCACCCGTAGAGCGCGAGCCAGAGGGCCCCGTACCGCCCCACCTTCTCCGCGGCCCGCGGCCCCACCCCCAGCTTGCGGACCCGCCGCGCGACCAGCGCGATGAACGCCACGATGAGACACGCCGGCGCGATCGCGGCGGTGGGGGGGACCCAGTCGGGCCAGAGCTGCATCGTTTGCCAGAACGAGCCGGTATCCTCGACGAGCGGCGTCGGCGATGTCGGAGAGGTCGGCGGCCCCGCGGGCAGCGAGCTGAGCCCGGCCGGGAACCCCTCCGGCACACCCCGTATCGAGCCGAGCCACAGCAGGATCGCGCTCGCGAGCAGCCACCCGGCGAACGCAAACACGACCGCCCGCGGCGTCACCCGCGGCGCCTTGCCCGACAGGGCGTGCGTCGCGCCCGCGGTCGCCAGCGCGTGCGACATCACCAGCCAAACCGGCCACATGAACCGCAGGCTCGGGTTCGCCGCGAGCATCTGCCCCGCATAGATCAGCCCGAGCAGCACCATCCCGAACCCCGGCACCCACTTCCCCGCGAAGTTGAACGCGACGATGCCCAGCGCGACCAAGAGCGTCACCATCACGGCCGGCTGCCCCAGGGCCGACGCCCCGAGCAGCGCAAGGATCAGCGTCGCGGCGACGGTCAGGGCGGCCGTGTCGCCCGTCGCCTGACCGGTGGGGATGGGCCGATCGCGACGCAAGGCCCGGTCCCGCGTGGCGTCGACGATGTCGTTCAGGGCGGCCCCGAAGGCATAAAGGCACACGCCCGCGAGGAACGCCCCGGTGAGGACGAGCCACAGCGGCTCCTCGCGGATGACCGGATTGCCCCGCTCCGGGTCGCTCGCACGCGTCCACAGGATCACGAACCAGAGGTTCGCGACCGCGGCGAAGGCCGTGGACACCCGGGCGAGACGAAGGATTCCCGTGATGGGCGTGCCGGCGCGGGCCACGGGGCGATGCTAGCCGATCGGGCCGGTCGCGTTCGGATGTCTGTGGTGGTGGGCGGCTGTCGACCCGCAAAAGACCGGGCGTACCATCGCCACGATGCCCGAGCACACCCAAAGCGATCCCCTCCCCCCCGTCTGCGTCATCGTCAGCCGGTACAACGCCGAGGTGACCGACCGCCTCCGCGACGCGGCCATCGAAACCTACATCGCCCGCGGCGGCGTCCGCGAGCGCCTGGGCATCGTCGAGGCCCCGGGCGCGTTCGAGCTGGTCGTCCTCGCCGCGACCGCGGCCGAGAGCGGGCTGTACGACGGCGTGTGCTGCCTCGGGTGCGTCATCAAGGGCGAGACCGAGCACGACCGCTACATCGCCGAGGCCGTCGCCCAGGGCCTGGGCGGGATCGCCGCGACGACCGGCATCCCCGCGAGCTTCGGGGTCATCACCGCCAATACGCCCGAGCAGGCCCGCGACCGGGCGGGGGGCGCGAAAGGCAACAAGGGTGCCGAGGCGATGGCCGCCCTCGTCGACACGCTGCTCGCCCAGGAAGCCCTGGCCGACGCCGCCCTCCGCGGCGAGCCCGCGATGGAGTTCCGGCTCGAAGGATCGGCGCCCACCAAAGCCGGGAGCGGCACCTGATGGCGGCCACGCTCACCGACATCCGGCGTCTCGCGCTCATCGCGCTCTTCCAGCTCGACGCCACCAAGGGCGGCGAGCCCGAGGCGATCAAGGCCGGCCTCTCCGACGCCGCCCTGCTCGATGAGGACCACGCGATCTTCGACGAGGAGACCGAGCCCTTCACCGACAACGAGGTGAACAAGGCGTTCGACCTCGCCTCCGGCGCCTGGGATCACCGGGCCGCCGCGGACAAGGAGACAGCCGAACTCGCCCCCGAGTGGCCCCCGAGCCGCCAGGCCGCGGTCGACCGGGCGATCCTCCGCCTCGCCCACTACGAGATGACCTCCGGCCGTGTCTCGCCCAAGATCGCGGTGAACGAAGCGGTCGAGCTGGCGAAGGCCTTCAGCACCGAGAAGAGCCCCGCGTTCATCAACGGCGTCTTGGGGAAGGTGCTCAAGCGCGTGCTCGCTGGGGACGCCGGGGACACCGAGGCTACCGAGGCCGACGAGGGCGGCGAAGGATGAAGCTGTTCAAGAGCGTGATGGGAAGGCTCCGCCAGGGTCTCGACAAGACCCGCGAGGCCTTCGCGTCCGGCCTGCGGTCGATGCTCCGCGGCAAGACGCTGAGCGACGACCTCATCGACGAGCTCGAGTCAAAGCTCATCGCCGCCGATGTCGGCGTGCGCACCGCGACACGCCTCGCCGAGGGCGTGCGCGTCGACTTCCGCGCCGGCAAGATGACCAAGGGCGACGATGTGCTCGCCTACTTGAAGCGCGAGCTCAAGGCCCTTTGGCCCCCGGAGGACCGCACGCTGAAGTTCGCCGAGACGGGGCCCACGGTGGTCCTCGTCACGGGCGTCAACGGCGTCGGCAAAACGACCAGCATCGCCAAGCTCGTCCGGGCCCTGCAGCAGCCCGCTGACGGCCCGCCGCGCAAGGTGCTGCTCGGCGCGTGCGACACCTTCCGCGCCGGGGCCGTCCGGCAGCTCGAGATCTGGGCCGAGCGCCTCGGCGTCGAGGTCGTGAAGGGCCAGCAGGGCGGCGACCCCGCGGCCGTCGCCTTCGACGCGTGCCAGGCCGCCAAGGCCCGGGGCGTCGATGTCCTGATCCTCGACACCGCGGGCCGCCTGCAGACGCAGGATCCCCTGATGCGCCAGCTCACCAAGATCCGCTCCGTCGCGGCCAAGCAGATCGAGGGCGCCCCGCACGAGACCCTGCTCGTCCTCGACGCCACCAGCGGCCAGAACGCCGTCCGCCAGGCCGAGGCCTTCGGCGAGTCCGCCGGCGTCACCGGCATCGTGCTGACGAAGCTCGACGGCACCGCCAAGGGCGGCGTCGTCGTCGCGGTGCACGAGGCGGTCAAGACCCCTGTCAAGTTCATCGGCGTCGGCGAGACCCCCGAGGACCTCGAGCCCTTCGACCCCGAGCGGTTCGTCGAGGCGATGTTCGAGGAACGCGACGACTAACTCAGCTCGGTCGAGCGCCCGCGCCCGCCCGCTGGTCCGCGACGAGGGCTTCGCGTGCCTTCGCGAGGGCCGTGGCCAAGTCCGCCCGCATGAACGGCTTCCGCAGCGCGATCGCGATCTCCGAGCGGTCGAGTTCGTCCGCGTCCGTCCCGCTCGAGCCGCCGGTCATCATCACCACGGGGTACACCCCGTTGTGCGCAACCGCCGCCGCGATCTCCAGCCCGTTCTTGCCCGGCAGGTCCACATCGAGCAGCGCGAGCGCCGGCGTGTCCTTGGTCGTGTCCTGCAGGCGGGCGAGCGCCTCAGCCCCGTTGCTGAACTGCTCGACGAGATAGCCCATCGAGCTCAGCATCAGCGTCACCACCCGTCGCACATGCTCGTTGTCCTCGGCCAGCACCGCGATGCCCTCACCACGCACGATGCGCTTGGCCGACTGCCGCGGCTGGGCCGTCGGCTCCGTGCCGGTCCGGTGCAGCCGCACGATGAAGGTCGAGCCGTGCCCGGGCTCGCTCTGCACGCTCACCGAGCCGCCCAGCTCCTCCACGATCCCGTGGATGATCGCGAGCCCCAGCCCCGTGCCCTGCTCGCGTGTCTTCGTCGTGAAGTACGGCTCGAACACCCGGGCCCGGACGGCCTCGGTCATGCCCACGCCCGTGTCGGTGACCACGATCCGCGCGAAGCGCTCGTCCTCGGGATCGATACCCGTCGAGATCGTCAGGACACCCCCGGTCGGCATCGCGTCCCGCGCGTTGATCGCGAGGTTCATCACCACCTGCTGAAGCTGCGTCTCGTCGCCGATGACGCGCACCGGGTCGTCGCCCTCCGGCTCGACGCGCAGCTCGATGTTCGCCGGGATCGTCCGGTGCAGCAGCGCCGTCGTCCGCGTCACGATGTCCGCCAGCTCCACCGGCGTCTTGTCCGCGCTCCGCCGACGCGTGTAGGTCAGCAGCGCCTGCGTGATGCCCGCGGCCTGCGCCGCCGCCTCACGCACGCGGGCGATGTGCTCGCCCGCCTCCTGCCCCGGGGACAAGGCCGACGCCGCAAGGTCCGCGTACGCGTGGATCGCCATGATCAGGTTGTTGAAATCGTGCGCGACGCCGCCGGCAAGCTGGCCCACCGCCTCCATCTTCTGGCTGTGCCGGAGCTGCTCTTCGCGTTCCCGCAGCCGCCGCTCGGCAGCCCGCGCCTCGGTGATGTCCCGCGCGATCAGCACCGCCCGCGATCGCTCGCCGGCCCCGTCATCGATCGGGCCGACACGGCACGCGAGCACGCGGGGCTCCTCGCCGTTGATCGGCCCCTCGCACTCGAAATCGATCGCCTTGCGCTGGGTCAGGCACCGGGTAATGACACGGGCGGTCGGCCCGCCGCTCGCGCTGTTCGCCGGCAAGTACGCCGTCAGGGGCCGCCCGATCCCGTCGGCGGGCGTGCCCGTCGGGGCGTTCGGCGGCGGGTGGTTGGCCGCCAGCACCGTTCCCGATTCGTCGAGCTCCAGGATCAAATCCGGAGCGTGACGGATGATCGATTCGAGCTTCCGCTCCGCCGCGGCCAGGCGGTCGGCGGTGTGGTCCCGCACGCCCCGGTGCGCCGCGAGGATGAGCTCCGACGGGTCAGAGCCCTTCTCGAAGTAGGCGAACGCGCCGAAGTTCACGGCGTCCTTGGCCGTCTCGAGGTCGGCGTGGCCCGTGTTGATGATCACCCGCACCCGCGGGTCGGCCCGCACGATCCGCTCCATCAGCTCCGACCCCGACCCGTCGGGCAGGTGCAGGTCGAGCACGACCACCGAGATGTCCCGCTCGCGGACGACACGGACCGCCGCCTCGGCGCTCGCGGCCTCGGCGATCGGAAGACCCTCCTGCGTGAGGAGCTCGCAGATGAGCCTCCGCTGGATGGAGTCGTCCTCGACCACGAGGACAGTTCCGTGATTGGCGGCATCGAGTGTCTGGAGATGGGTCATGATTGTTGTTCGTGGGGAGTCTACCCCTCGGGACTGCCCTCGCTTGGTCCAGATCGTCCAACAGGGGCGGGCATCCCTAGAAAACTACCCGAAGTTCCGCCCTCTTTGCAGCGTCCTACACTTGCACCGTCAGGATGCCCGGTCTCGGGGGTCGGCGTGTGCCCGACGCCCGCCCGGCCCCGCTTTCAGGATCGCCCACCCCGCATGCCCAAACAGGAAGACAAGTTCACCGTCGAGGCCGTCGTGCTCGAGGCCCTGCCCAACGCCATGTTCAAGGTGCAGCTGCCCAACGAGCAGAAGTCTGAGATCCTGGCCTATGTCTCCGGCAAGATGCGCAAGCACTACATCCGCATCCTGCCGGGAGATACCGTCACCGTCGAGATGAGCCCCTACGACCTGACGAAGGGTCGCATCACCTTCCGCGGGCGGTAACGAGCGGGTTTCGTGTGGTGGGGATGCCGGGCACAGATCGCTGGGCAAGGTGGGGCATGCACGCGAGAATGCGGGCAAGCACGCCACTGGATCCGGGTGCGGCCTATCGCCCGGGAGTGGGCCGTCGCTTGAGAACGACTCGACCCGACTCCGCGCATCCTGAATGACCCCAAGGGGATTCGAACCCCTGTTCCCAGGATGAAAACCTGGTGTCCTGGACCAGACTAGACGATGGGGCCGCCTGTTCGTGGTCTATCGACCGCGAACGCGTCGATGGTAGAGCCCTTCCCGCCACGGCTCCACTCCCCACGCCCCGCGACGACACGGAGACCGCCCGTGCCCGCCGACCCCGCCCGCCCCTCCATCACGCCCTGGCCCGCTCCGCCGGACGCACCGACGCTGCTCTTCGGCGGGAGCTTCGACCCGCCGCACCTCGGGCATGTGGATCTGGCCGTCGCGGCTCGGGACGCGGCGTTGGGGGATCGGGCGTGGGTGGTGTGGGTGCCGGCGGCGCGGAGCCCGCACAAGGACAGTGTCGGGGCGTCCGCCGAGGACCGGCTGGCGATGCTGCGGCTCGCGACCGAGGGCGTGGAGCGGGGGGCGATCTGGACGGATGAGCTGGATCGGGCCGGTGGTGGTGCGCCGAGCTACTGGGTGGACACGCTGGAACGCGCCCTTGCCGTGCGCGGCCAAGGCGGTTCGCTGCGTTTTCTGATCGGTGCGGACCAGGCGGGGGCGTTTCACAGGTGGCGTGACGCCCGGCGGATCCTGGAGTTGGCCGAGCCGGTGGTGATCCCGCGTGATGGGGTGGGGGATGCGGGGGCGCTGGTGGCTTTGCTGCGGGAGACGGGGGCCTGGGATGAGGGGGAGATCGAGCGGTGGGGGGGGTGGTTTGTGCGCACGGACATGCTGGAAGTGAGCTCGACGCGTGCGCGCGCGGGCGAGATGCGCGCGCTCAATCCGCGCGTGCGTGCGCACATAGAGGCCCGCGGGCTGTACCGGTGAGCGCACAATCGGGCGCATAAAGAAGCCGCGTCGGGGGCGACGCGGCTCGCTTGAGTTCGGGTTGTCCCGCGTGGTTTACGAGATGGCCTTCTTGAGGTTGTCGGCCTGGTCGGTGCGCTCCCAAGGGAAGTAGGTCTTGTTGCCCTCGGTGGAGGGCTGGCGGCCGAAGTGGCCGTGGCGGGCGGTGCGGCGGTAGATGGGCTTGCGGAGGTCGAGCTGCTCGATGATGCCGCGGGGGGTGAGCTTGAAGGTGTCGCGGATGGCCTTGGCGATCTTGGCGGGGTCGTGCTTCTCGGTGCCGAAGCAGTCGACGAAGATGCTGGTGGGCTCGGCGACGCCGATGGCGTAGGAGAGCTGGACCTCGCACTCGTCGGCGAGGTCGGCGGCGACGACATTCTTCGCGATGTAGCGGGCCATGTAGGCGGCGGAGCGGTCGACCTTGG
>CAZTQV010000024.1:0-59714 GCA_964615815.1 uncultured Phycisphaeraceae bacterium
GTTGGATGGGGGTGAGGGAGGGGTGGGTGCGGGGGGTTGCTGTTGATCCGTCTGGCGCTTCGTGGGGGCTCGGCTTTGGCGGTTCGGGGATGGGGGGTTGATCGAGCGTTGATTGAGATAGGAGGGTTGGAGGGGGGGAGGCGCTTCGCTTGGGTCGCCCCTCTCCGGTCGCTTCGCGACTTCCTCTGCCCACTGGGGAGAGGATGAGGCGCGCGGCGCTGGAGGGGTTCGGCACTGGCTGGCGAGCGGGCGGGGGTGGCCGGGGCGCACCGCGATCTCACGATCGCGGCTCTGATTGGAGGGTGTTTCTTGGGTGGGTGGCGGCTGGCGGTGCCCGTCTGCTCGGATCGTGGCGGCCGGAGGGGTTGTGGTGGGATGAGCGATGGAGAGGGGGGAGGCGCTTCGGTTTGGGGAGTGCCTTGATTGGGCGGCGGGGTCGTTTTTGTGAGGAGGCGCTGCGCTTGGCTTTTCTTTACCCCCTCCGCCCACTTTGCGGGCACCTCCCCCGTCGGCGACGGGGGAGGAGAGGGGAGTTCACTACCCGCTGCGCGGATAGTGGCACGGCGGGATGGCGCACCGGTGGGTGTGGGGGCGGTTGGCGTTAGTTGATGCGTTCGACATGGGCGCCGGCGATGCGGACTCTTTGGGCGCCGCCGTCGATGCGGCCGTATTCGCTTCGGAGGCGTTCGAGGCGGGAGAGGCGTTCTTCGTCGGTGGCCTGGCCTGGTCGCCATTGGGCGGGAGCGGCGCCCCATTCGATTCTGGTGCCGTGGATGGTGACGATTTCGAGTCTTCCCTGTGCGTAGGCGGCGACATCGATGGCTTCGACTTCGTCGACGAGGGCTCGTTCGGCGAGGAGCCTCAGGAGGCTGAGGCCGGCGGTGACATCTTCGCCGGGCCATGGGGTTTTGTAGCGGAGTGCGGGGTTGCTGGTGGGGCCTGGGCCGAGGGCAGCGCCGAGGATGATGCGTTGGTTGCTGGTGCCGGGGCCGTAGCGGCGTGGCATGGGCATGCCTGACCATGAGATGAGGTGGTCCCATCCGGCGTGTCGGACGACGGCTGCTGGGACGCGCCAGTCTCCGGCGATGACGATGCGTCCTCGGCCGTCGCGGTGGACGGAGGGTTCGCCGTCGAACCATCCGGATTCGCCGAAGGCGTCGGCGATGGCGGCGAGGGGGTGTACGGAGAGGGGCTGGGGCTCTCGGATGGCGGCGCGGGCCTTGCGGAGGAGGAGGGCACGCTCGGTCTCGGGGAGCCAGGTTTCTTCGGGGGCGCCGCCTGGGACGCGGGGCCACTGGATGGCGACGGGGAGTTCGTCTGCGGCGAGGCGGGCGCCGAGCTGGTCGGCGGCGCGGGCGTTGAGTGCGGAGAGGCCGAAGGTGAGGGTGAGGCCGAGTGCGAGGACGGAGAGGCCGACGCCTGCGGGGCGGGCGGAGCGGGCGACCATGTCCCAGCGGATGGCGGCGAGGGGGGAGTTGGTGTTCTTCTTCTTGCGGGGCTTGGGCTTGGGCTTGGCGGGGGACTTGGCTTTGGCGGGCATGGTCGGGCTCTCTCTGTCGGTCTGGATCAGTCTGCGAGGGCGGCTTGGACGAGGCGGGTGACGAGGGTGGGGAGGTCGATGTTGGCGGCTTTGGCGGCCATGGGGAGGAGGCTGGTCTGGGTGAAGCCGGGCATGGTGTTGATCTCGAGGAGGCTTGGGCCTTCCTGGGTGAGGATGAAGTCGACGCGGGCGAGGTGTCGGACGCCGATGGCGTGTGCTGCTGTAAGGGCGTATTGGGACAGGGTTTGCGCGGTTCCTTCGGGGAGTCTGGGGTTGGGTGTATAGCGAGTATCGGATCGGTCGTACTTCGCGGCGTAGTCGTAGACGCCGGAGGCGGGGGTGATCTCGATGATGGGGAGTGGGCGGAGGTCGGCCGGGGGATCTGCTGGGATGAGGGAGACGGTGAGTTCGCGGCCGGTGAGGAGGGGTTCGATGAGGTGGATGGGGGGAAGGCACGGAGGCACGGAGGCACGGAGGCACGGAGGTGGTGAGATGGCCGCGGTGTGGGCTTTTTGGTAGTCGTCGGTGGTGTGGCAGAGGTGGAGGCCTACGGATGAGCCTTCGTGGGTGGGTTTGATGACGAGGGGGAGGGGGAGGGGGGGTGTGGGGTCGTTTGGGTTGAGGATCGCGGCGGGGGCGGTGGGGACCTTGGCCCTCGCGGCGGCGAGCTTGGTGGCGAGCTTGTCCATCGCGAGGCGGGCGGCCTGGGGGCGGCAGCCGATGTAGGGCTTTGCGAGGGCCTCGAGGCGGTCTTGGAGGGGGCCGCCTT
Source organism: uncultured Phycisphaeraceae bacterium (assembly GCA_964615815.1). Taxonomy (GTDB): domain Bacteria; phylum Planctomycetota; class Phycisphaerae; order Phycisphaerales; family UBA1924; genus DAIQNV01. The sequence goes on from CAZTQV010000024.1 coordinate 2,310, forward strand.
CGCCCCAGGGGCCGTGGAGGACGGGGAAGATGAGGTCGGCGTGTGCGGTGAGGGCGGCGAGCTGGTCGGTGGAGGGGGCGTCGATTTCGTGGAGGGCAGCGGTGTAGCCGGCTTGGGTGAGGGCGGCGTGGACGGCGGCGGCGGAGCGGATGGAGACGGGGCGTTCGGCGTCGGGGCCTGCGGAGAGGACGGCGATGGAGGGGAGGGAAGTCATGTGCATGGGTCAAACATAAAGGAAGGGGGCTGTTCTTTACCCCCTCCGGCCCTTCGGGCCACCTCCCCCGTCGGCGACGGGGGAGGAGATGGGGGGCCAGATGACGACTTCGGGTTCGAGGTGGACGCCGAAGGTGGCTTGGACTCGGTGCTGGACTTGTTGCATGAGTTCGATGATGTCGTTGGCCTTTCCGTCGGTGCGGTCGGCGGTGATGAAGTTGGCGTGGATGGGGGAGACCTCGGCGGTGCGGAGGCGGAGGGATTTGCAGCCGGCGCGGTCGATGAGGAGGCCGGCGGAGATGCGGTCGCCCTTTTGGCCGATGGTGTCGATGTCGTGGGGGAGGGTGGGGTTCTTGAAGCAGCAGCCGGCGGAGCGGTCGGCGAGGGGCTGGCTTTGCTTCTTGGCCTGCATGATGGACTTGACTTGGGCGGTGAGGTCTTGGGGGTCGGCCTTGGTGAGTTCGAAGGTGGCTTCGAGGATGATGAGATCGGTGAGGCCGGAGTGGCGGTAGGCGAAGGGGATCTGGTCGCGGGTTTTGGTGATGAGTTCGCCGGTGCGGGTGAGGGCGGTGATGAAGACGCAGGTGTCGGCGATCTGGCCGTGCGCGCCGCCGGCGTTCATGATGACGGCGCCGCCGATGGAGGCGGGGACGCCGGCGAGGGTGTGGAGGCCTGCGAGGCCTTTCTTGGAGGTTTTGGTGACGAGTGTGGGGAGGCGGGCGCCGGCCTGGGCGGTGAGGGTGGTGTTGTTGAGCTCGGTGGCGCTGAGGTGCCCGAGGTCGATGACGAGGTTGGTGACGCCCTCGTCGGCGACGAGGAGGTTGGCGCCGTCGCCCAGGATGAGGGCGTTTGGGTCGAGCTCGAGGGCCTGGCGGAGTTCATCGATGGTTTTGGGGCGGGCGAGTTGGTGCGCGGGGCCACCGACCTGGAACCAGGTATTGATGTGGGTGTTGTGTTCGATGGGGAGGGACATGGTGGGCATGGTCAGGTCGGGTTGTTGTTGCTCGGGGGTTGGTTGAGAGAGGAGGCTGGGAGGAGGGGAGGCGCTTCGCTTGATGTAGTCCCTCGCTTGCGCTTCGGGCTCGTTGGCGTGTGCGTTCGCGTGCGATTGTTTGGGAGCACCCCCTCCGTCACGCCTTCGGCGTGCCACCTCCCCCGTTGGTAACGGGGGAGGATCTGAGGTAGTCGCGGGCGACGGTCCAGACGGGGCCGGCGCCCATGACGACGAGGGTGTCGCCGGCTCGACAGACTTCTTCGAGGGATTCGACGATCGCGCCGAAGGGGTGGAGGTGCATGGCGCGGACGCCTCGGTCGCGGAGGCGTTCGACGAGGTCGGCGGCGGAGACGCGCTGCTTCTCGGCTTCGGAGTCGCGGACGAAGTAGATCTGGGGGACGATGACGATGTCGGCCTGCTCGAAGCTGGTGGCGAACTCTTCGAGGAGGAAGCGGGTGCGGGAGTGCTGGTGGGGCTGGAAGACGACGACGAGGCGGCCGCCATTGCGCTCGGGGCGCTCGTGGTGGCGGAGGGCGCGGAGGGTGGCGTCGATCTCGGTGGGGTGGTGGCCGTAGTCGTCGTAGACGCGGACGGTGCCTCCCGCGACGGGGCGTTCGCCGCGGAAGCTCATGCGGCGGTCGAGGCCCGCGAAGTGAGACAGCGACTTGCCGACGGTGTCAGGGTCGGCGCCGAGGGCCATGGCGAGGGCGGCGGCGAGGGCGGCGTTGGAGGCGTTGTGCTCGCCCGGCATATTGAGCGTGAAGCTGGTGTGGAGGTTGTCGGGGCCGGTGACGGTGGTGGTGCGCGTGTTCTGGTCGTGGGTGATGCGCCAGTCGGCGGCGGGGTTGTAGCCGATGGTGTCGACGCGGCAGGTGAGGCCGGCGGTGATCTCGCGGCGGTGGGCCCCGTCGTGGGCGATGAGGAGGCGGCCGCCCTCGGCTTCACTCGGGATGAGCTGTGCGAAGCCGGCGAAGGCCTGGATGACGGCGTCGAGTGAGCCGTAGATGTCGAGGTGGTCGGCCTCGACATTGGCGATGGAGGCGATGGTGGGTCGGTGGTGGTGGAAGGAGCGGTTGAACTCGCAGGCCTCGGCGAGGAGGAGGCCGGGTTTGCCGGCGAGGGGGCCGGTGGGGATGGTTTGGGCGCCCAACCGCGAGGCGGTTGGGCTGGGAGACGGAGAGACGGAGAGACGGAGAGACGGAGTGGAAGAAGTGGTCAGGGCGCCCTGGGCGAGTTGGGGGCAGGTGGCGCCGACGATGACGCTTGGGTCGAGGCCGGCGTCGGTGAGGATGACGCCCAGCATGGCGGTGGTGGTGCTCTTGCCGTGGGTGCCGGCGATGGAGACGCCGGTGCGGCCGACCATGCAGCGGCCCAGGGCTTCGGCGTAGGTGAGGGTGGGGATGCCCCGGCGCTGGGCTTCGAGGAGCTGGGGGTGGTCGGGGCGGATGGCGGCGGAGGTGATGACGAGGTCGGTCGACTCGGGGAGGCTCGCGGCGTCGGCGTCGTGGTGGACGGGGATGCCGGAGGTTTGGAGGTCGGCGGTGATGTCGGTGGCGGTGGAGTCGGAGCCGGCGGGGTGGGTGGAGGGGTCGGCGTGGAGGAGGCGGGCGAGGGCGGACATGCCGGAGCCGCCGATGCCGATGAGGAAGGGGGATTTGGTCTTGAGGGCCATCGGGATGGGGGCGATTTGGGGGGTGGTCGCTTCCGTGCGCATGGGAGAGGGTATCGGCCGGGGGCAAAGGGCCGAATCAGAAAGGGGGAAAGGGGCAGAGGGGCAGAGGGGCAGAGGGGCAAAGTCAGGAAGTGGCGAAGTGGCGAAGTGGCAGAGTGGCCAAGGGCAGCTGGGGCTAGGCTGGGGTTATGAGTGAGGCTTTGCCGTACAAGTTGGCGTGTCTGTGCGATCTTCGGGATGAGGCGGGGCGGGTGCTGTTGCTTCGGCGGAAGAAGGCTCCGAACCAGGGGTTGTGCAGCCCGATCGGCGGGAAGCTGGACATGCACACGGGGGAGAGCCCGGCGCAGTGCGCGATCCGGGAGATCCGCGAAGAGGCCGGGATCGAGGTGCCGATCGATCGGCTCCACCTGGGCGGGTTGATCGCGGAGACGGCGTTTGAGGGGGCGGGGCACTGGTTGTTGTTTTACTACCGGGTGCTGGGGGCGGTGGCGGTGCGGGATGGGGAGATGAATGAGGGGCTCTTGGAGTGGCACCGGCCCGAGGACATCGACGGGCTGCCCTTGCCGGAGACGGATCGGCGGGTGATCTGGCCTTTGATCCGGGCGCACGAGGCTCCTGAGGGTCAGAGGCCGGGGTTTTTCAGTGTGCACATCGATTGCCGGGGCGGGGGGGTGGAGTGGACGGTGGAGCAGAGTGAGCATTAGGGGAGGGGACTGGGGATCGGCCATCGGCCATCAGGGGGGTGGGGTGTAGGGTGAAACTTGGGGGGTTGGGGGGCGAATAGAGCCCTAGAGTGGTTTGGCGCGGCTTTCGCGCGGACAGGGAGCGTCCTTTGATGCGGAAAGTCTTGGTGTGGCTGGGGTTGCTGCTGGTGGCGGGGTCGCTTGCGGGGTGGGTGCAGGCACCTGAGTCCGCACCGGCGGGCGACGCACTGGCTGGCGATGGGCCGGTGGCACCCGTGACCGCGGGGGCGTCGGGGGCGGTGCCGGCGAGCCGGCAGGCGGACCGGGTGGCGATCATCACGATCGAGGGGGGGATCGACGCGATCACGGAAATGAGCGTCAAGCGGCGGATCAAGCAGGCGGAGGACTCCGGGGCGAACGCGATGGTTTTCGAGATCGACTCGCCGGGGGGCGAGGTCGGGGCGGTCCTCGAGATCACGAACGCGATCAAGAGCTCGAGCATTCGGAACACGGTCGCTTGGATTCATCCGGACGCGTACTCGGGCGGGGCGATCATTGCGCTGGCGTGCCGGGAGATCGTGACGAGCGATCCGGCGAGCTTTGGGGATGCGCTGCCGATCGTGATGGGGATGGGGGGTGCGCAGCGGGCGACGGAGGTGATGCCTGCGGAGAAGATTCTGCCGCCGTTGCTGACGGATGTGGCGGACTCGGCTCGGCGTGCGGGGTACGACGAGTACCTGGTGCAGGCGATCGTGACGGATGGGATCGAGCTGTGGGCGGTGCGGGATACCGAGACGAACCAGTGGTTGTTCATCAATGAGGACGAGTACCGGATGCTCTTCGAGGGCGATCCGCCGCGGGGGCGGCCGGTGTTGACGAGCGTGCCGAAGTCGGTGTCGGTGGAGGAGGGGCGGTCGCGGGCGGTCGGGGGGGGGAGTGCGGATGATGCTGAGGGGGTGATGGAGGACGGGGAGGCGGTCGACGAGGATCTCCCGGCGGCTGAGGATGCGGTCGCGGGTGATGAGTCAGCTGCGGGTGGGGAGGACGAGAGGCCGACGAATCCGTTTGGGGATGACTTCGAGGAGGCGGACCCGGCGCGGGCGTTTCGGGCGGCGAACCCGGAGCTGCAGGAGATCATCGAGCGGGCTCGGGCGGAACAGGGGTCGGCGGTGGACCCGACGACGGCGAGCCAGCGGCCGGTGATCTCGGAGTCGATGCGGGGGCGGTTCGTCGAGCCGGTGTACATCTCGGACGGGTCGGGCCCGATCGTGATGCGGAACGACCAGATGCAGCGTTTCGGGCTGAGCTCGGCGACGATCAACAACGACGAGGAGCTGCGGGCGTTCTTTGGCGCGCAGACGATGGTGCGGACGGATCAGAGTTGGTCGGAGCACCTGGTGGCGTTCCTGACGAACCCGATCGTGCGCGGGATTTTGATCGTGGCGTTCCTGCTCGGGCTCTTCGTCGAGATGACGAGCCCGGGGCTGGTGGTGCCGGGGTCCGTGGCGCTCGGGGCGCTGGTGGCGCTGATCGCGCCGCCGGCGTTGATCGGGATGGCGGGGTGGTGGGAGATCGCGGCGATCGGGCTTGGGATCGTGCTGATCGCGGTGGAGATTTTGGTGCTGCCGGGGTTTGGGGTGTTCGGGATTCTTGGGTTGATCGGGCTGTTTGCGGGGCTGGTGGGGACCTTTGTTCCGGACGGGACGGGCGGGCTGTTCCCGGATACGGCGGCGGGGCGGAGTGACCTGCTGTATGGGGTGGCGACGATCGTGCTCGCGACCTTTACGAGCGGGGTGGGGATCTACTTCATCAGCAAGCACTTTGGGACGCTGCCGTTTATTGGGAAGCTGGTGCTCAGTGAGGGCGTCGCTCGGGACGCGGAGGAGCGGGTGGACCCGGAGCTGGCGGCGGCTCGGCCCTTGCCGACGGCGGGGCCTCGGGTGGGAGGTGTGGCGACGACGGTGTCGCCCCTGCGGCCTTCGGGGTCCATCGAGATCGACGGGGAGGTCGTGGACGCGGTGAGCGAGAGCGGGTACATCGAGTCGGGGGCGGCGGTGACGATCGTCGCGCGGCGCGGGTTCAGCTGGGTGGTGGAGCCGGGGGTGCCGGGGCTAGCCGGCGGTGATGAGGGAGCGATGGCGTGAGCGGGGACGCGATGCTGTACTGGGGGATCGCGCTGCTCGGGGTGGCGATCCTGCTTTTGATCCTGGAGGCGTTCATCCCGTCGGGCGGGGTGATCGCGATGGTGGCGGGTGTGTGCGCGGTGGCGGGCGTCGTGCTGATGTTCCGCGTGAGCATGAGCTGGGGGCTGATCGGGCTCTTGATGGTGGCGGTGCTGGGGCCGATCGCGTTCTTCGCGGCCCTGAACCTCTTGCCACAGACGCCGATGGGCAGGGCGCTTCTCGGGACGCCGACGGAAGAGGAGATAGAGCAGAAAGAGCTCGCCGAGCACGAGGCGGAGACGGAGCGGGCGGCTTTGAAGGGGCGGGACGCGGTGGCGGTGACGGACCTGCGGCCGGTGGGCGAGATTAAGATCGACGGGAAGCGGTTCGAGGCGTCGAGCCAGACGGGGCTGATCGAGGCGGGGGCGACGGTGCGGATCGTGAGTGTGGACGGGGGGCGGATCCGGGTGCGGGTGGTGTAGGCGGCGGGCCACCGATGACGCTGTAGGGCGGCGTCGCTCGGACTCTGACCGTGTATGGAGGGTGGGGCGTGCAAGACATCCTGATCATCGCCGGGATCGTGGGTGTGCTTGTGTGCCTGACAGCGGTCGCGCTGTTGTCCCAGTTTCTCGGGTTGTGGTTCCAGGCATTCCTTGCGCACGCTCCGGTCAGCCTCTTTGACATGGTCAGGATGCGCTTTCGGAATCAGAATGTGCGTGACATCGTGCTCGGCTTGATCGCGGCGCGAAAGGCCGGGCTGGATATCTCTCTCGAACAACTCGCGTCGCACGACCTCGCGGGCGGGCGCGTACGGGCCGTCATCGCGGCCCTCGTTCGGGCTCACCGGGGCGGCATCCCCCTGACTTGGGACACCGCGGCACGGGTCGATCTCGCTCAGGGCGATGTTCTTCAGGCCGTCATGGTGCTGGAACAGGGCCGGCAGGACGGGGTCCGGGTGCGTCCCGACTTCGAGACCGTCGCCGCACTCGGGGAGGCGACCGAAACATGCCCCCTTTGCGGAAGCCGCCGGTCGCTCGGGGCGGGGCCCGAGGACCATTCGTAAGGGTCACCGGGGCTCTATACTCGCTTGGCAGGGATCGGTGCGGGGCTCGGCGTTCGTGGCCCGCGGTCGGCCTGACGGTGGAGATATGTCTTGAATCCCCTTTGGATCATCGCGATTATCGTCGGCGTCCTGGTCCTGTTGATCGGCGTCGCGATCATCGGGCAGTTCATCAACCTCTATATCCAGGCGTTGCTCTCGGGTGCGCGGGTCACGATCTTCGACCTGATCGGGATGCGGCTGCGCAAGGTGGACGCCCGGACGATCGTCTTCAGCCGGATCCGTGCGGTGAAGGCGGGCATCGATGTCTCGACGAACCAGCTCGAGACGCACTACCTCGCGGGCGGTCGGGTGCCGAATGTGGTGAGCGCGCTCATCGCGGCCCGGCGTGCGAAGATCGACCTGGACTGGGATGTGGCGGCGTCGATCGACCTGGCGGGGCGTGACATCCTGGACGCCGTGAACACGAGCGTGAACCCGAAGGTGATCGACTGCCCGAACCCGAACCTGGGTCGGCCGACGATCGACGCGGTGGCGAAGGACGGCATCCAGCTCAAGGCTCGTGCTCGGGTGACGGTTCGGACGAACCTGGCCCGGCTCGTGGGTGGTGCGACCGAAGAGACGATCGTGGCCCGCGTGGGCGAGGGCATCGTTTCGACGATCGGCTCGGCGGAGAGCCACAAGGCGGTGCTGGAGAACCCGGACAACATCTCGCGGACGGTGATGGCCCGCGGGCTGGACGCGGGGACGGCGTTCGAGATCCTGTCGATCGACATCGCGGATGTGGATGTGGGGAACAACATCGGCGCGAGCCTGCAGGCGGACCAGGCCGAAGCGGACAAGAAGCGGTTCCAGGCCGAGGCGGAGAAGCGGCGTGCCCTGGCGTTCGCGCAGGAGCAGGAGTTCAAGGCCGAGGCCCAGAAGAACCGGGCGTTGGTGGTGTTGGCAGAGGCGGAGGTGCCGAAGGCGATGGCCGAGGCGTTCCGCAGCGGGAACATGGGGATCATGGACTACTACCGCATGAAGAATGTGGTGGCGGACACGGAGATGCGGTCGAGCATCGCGAAGCCGGACACGGGGGGGAATGGGCAGTCGTAGGGCTCGGAAGAGACGCAGAGATCAAGAGACGAAGAGACGGAGTGGCCCGGGGACTAGTTCTCCGGGCCCTTTTCTTGCGCGGTGCGCTCGCGTTCGGCGGTGCGGGCTTTTTGGAGGAGGGTGTGGAGGGTGGTGGCGCGGGTGAGGGGGTTGGTGTAGGGGTCGTCGGTTGTTTCGGTCGCTGATGCGTTCGCGTCGGTATCGGCGTTGGGTTGGTGCGTGTCGATCGGTCGCGCGTTGGTCGCGGTGGTCGGGCGGGGGGTGGTCGTCGCCGGTGTGTGGGTGAGGCGGGTGGTGAGTTGGGTGGCGGCGGCGCGGTGAGGCGTGGGGGCGACGGCGCGGTCGAGGAGTGTGGGCTGGGCTGTGGTTGGCGTGCCGGTGCGGCGGAGGCCCAGGGAGTGGGCGAGCCAGTCGGGGACCTCGCCGATGACGAACTGGGTGCCGGGGGGGATGCGGGCGCCGGTGCGGTCGTAGACGGAGCGATCGAAGAGGGCGGTGACGGCGCCGTCGCCGCGGGCGAAGAGGTCGTTGTCGGTCGGGTCGTCGGTCTGGAGGAGGTAGACCCGGTTGAAGCCGGAGGGGAGGCGGAGGTCGATGGGCTCCATCGTGGGTGAGCGGGTGAGGGGGCCTGTGTCGGCGGTGCCGGGGGCGATGGGTTGGGCGTCGATGCCGCCGACGGGGCCACCCAGGGGATCGGGTAGTGGGCCGAGGTAGGTCTGCGCGATCGTGGGCCCGGCGAGGCAGGCGAGGGCGAGGGGCGGGATGGCACGGCGGTAGTGCATCAGTCGCGGAGGATGATGGTGAGGGTGATGGTGTGGGTGGTCTCTGGGGTGGTGTCGGTGCCGGGGGTGAGGGCGTTGATTTTGGGGCCCTCGGCGCGCCAGCGGTAGATCGCGTCGAGCAGGGGCTGGCTGACGCGGCTGTCGCCGGCGGTGAGGGCACGGCCCTCGTCGTCCTTGGCGAAGTCGACGCGGCGTACGCGGCCGTCGGGGCCGAAGGTGACCTCGACGGTGGGGTTGCGGACGGCGGCGAGGATGCGTGTGGAGACGGACCAGCGCGGGCGGGCGGTCTGGATGAGGATGCCCTCGCGGGCGATGGGGGCGCCGTTGGAGCGGACCTCGGGCGGGGGCTCCTTGCTGGCGGCGTCGGCCTCGCGGGGGTCCTGGAGGCCCGGGGCGCCGTCGGGGGAGGGGGCGGGGGCGTCGGCCTCGGATGGGGAGTCGGGCGTTGGCGAAGGGGGGGTTGGGGGGACCGGGGGTGTGCGTTGGGAAGTGGGCTTTGGTTCGGCGGGTTGGCTGGGGGCGTCGGGGGCCTCGGGGGCGGGGAGGGGGGGCGTGGGATCGGGCTCGGGGGTGGCTTCGGGTTGCTGCTCGGTCGGGGGCGTGGGGTCGGTGGGTGGCGTTGGTGGGGTGGGCTCTGGTGTTGGGGGCGGGGCGGCGGTTTGGGGTTGGGTTTCGGGAGCGGGGTTTGGGGAGAGCTGGGCCTGGTTGGTGGTGGACAGCTCGGCGGCGTGGGGGGTGGGGTCGGCCATGCCGAGCCAGTCGATGGTGACGGCGTTGGACTCGAGGATGCCCAGTTCGAGGGGGTCGGCCTTGGGTTGTTCGTCGGGGCGGGGGGGGTCGAGGTCGGGCGTGGAGGATCCGGAGGGGGCGGCGACGACGGCGAGGCCCGCGAGGGCGTGGAGGGCGACCGAGACGGCGAGGGCGGTCGTGAGGGGGGCCGGGCGATGGGTGTCGCGGGTTCGCCGCATGGGGAAGGCTACGGGGCGTCGGGGGGCGGGGTTCCTGCGGGGGCGGGCTGGGATTCGGTGGGGGTAGGGCTGGTTTCGGCGGGGCGGCCGATGACGCTGAAGTCGCCCAGGCCGTTTCGGGCGAGTTCGCCGGCGACGCGGATGAGGGTGCCGGAGGGGGCGTTCTCGTCGACGGCGAGGAGGAGTCGGTCGGTGCCGGCGGCGTCGAGGCGGGCCTGGGTGAGCTCGGCGAGGTCTTCGATGTTGGCGGGCTCGGTGTCGACGCGGATGTCGCCGGCCTCGGTGACGGTGACGGTGATGGCGCGGCCCGTGGGGGCGTTCTCGCCCTCGACGAGCTCGGGGAGGCGGACATCGAGGGCGTCGGCCCGGACCATCAGCACGATCGAGAAGACGAAGAAGGTGAGGAGCAGGAAGACGACATCGATGAGGGGGGTGAGGTCGAGGCGGAGGTCGGGGCTGCGGCGGGGCAGGCGGGTGCGGGAGGCGGAACTCATCGGACGGGCTCCGGCTCGGGCTGGGGGGCAGCGGCGGCGGCGCGGCGGGGGTCGCGGTCGGGGCGGTCGTAGGTGCGGCCCCCCCACTGCGTCGGGGTGCCCTTGCGGAGGTCGTCGGCGGCGTGGTCGAGGATGCGGGCGACGAGCCAGGCGCCCCAAGGCCAGAGGGGGATGGTGCGGTAGGGGATGTTGCCCTCGCGGGCGAAGAGGACCGCGAAGGCGAGCCAGAACATGAAGCCGACGCCGGAGAAGGCGAGGATGCCGCCCGCGAGGACGGGGTGGTCGTTGTGCCAGGTGGGGTACCAGGTGAGGATCGCGAGGAGCGAGGCGAGGGGCATGACCGTCGTGGTCAGGCGGAGGCGGAAGGCGGCGCGGCGGAGGCGGTCGGAGCGGCGGTTGGCGGACTCGGTGAAGATGCGTTTCCAGCCGCGGGTGAACTGGCCCCAGTTGTCGTACATGCGGCAGGACATGGCACCTCCCGAAGCGAGGAGGCCCGGCTTGTAGCCCTCGGCGAAGGTGAGGCGGGCGAACGCGATGTCCTCGAGCAGCTCGTCCTTGACGGCTTCGTGGCCGCCGATGGCGTGGTAGGCGCTGGCGCGGAAGAGCATGAACTGGCCGTTGGCGAAGGGGCGGGCCTTGTCGTCGTGGCGGTTGGCCCGCAGGAGCGGGTACATGCGGAGGAGCTCGAGGCAGGCGGCGGGCTGGGCGCTGAACTCGTACCAGGCGCGGTGGGCCTGGTCGGAGTGCAGGCTCAGGAGGTCGAGCCCCCGGTCCTCGAGCAGGGCGGTGGTGGCGCGGAGGCAGGCGGGGTTCAGATCGCAGTCGGCGTCGGTGAAGAGGAGGTACTTGGCGTCGCGGGCGAGGGGGGAGCGGGAGACGCCGGCGTGGACGGCGTGGACCTTGCCGGCCCAGTCCCGGGGGCACTCGCGGATCTCGACGATGTCGAAGCGGGGGTCGCCCGCGATGGCGGCCTCGGCGACGGCCCGGGTGTCGTCGGTGCAGCGGTCGAGGGCGAGGACGGCGGTGAAGTCGGGGTGGTCCTGGGCCCGGAGGGAGCGGACGAGGTCGGCGATCACCTCGCGCTCGTCGTGGGCGGGGATGACGACGCAGACGCGGCCCTCGGGCGTGCCCCGGGCGTCGGCGATGCGGACCCCGTCGCCGCCCCGGGGCAGGGAGCGGATGTTTGTGCGGATGATGGCGAGAGCGAAGCCCCAGTAGACGCCGCCACCGACGGCGAGGGTGACGAGGACGGTGTGGAAGATGATCCAGAGGACAAGCATGTGGTCTGTTCAATCTCCCGGGGAGCGTGCTTGGAGAGGGTAGACTCGCGGCATGACACCCACGGGTTCAGGACATTCGGGCGGCGCGATCGGCGGGGACGCCGGTGAGATTCCCGGTTTCGACGGGGGCGAGGGCGGCGGCTTCGGGCTGGAGCTCGGGGTGCGCGTCTTCGCGACCAAGGAGCTGCGGGAGATCGACCGGCTGGCGACGGAGGAGTTCGGTCTGCCTTCGCTCGTGCTGATGGAGCACGCGGCGACGCAGCTCTCCGAGGCCGCGGCGCGGGTGCTGAGCATCTTCGAGCAGAGCCGCGTGGTGGTGGTGTGCGGGCCTGGGAGCAACGGGGGCGACGGGCTGGCGGCGGCGCGGCACCTGGACGCGATCGGGTGCGATGTGCATGTCGTGGTGATGGGCCCCGCGGGCTCGATCGGGGGCGACACCGCGGTGCAGCTCAACGCGTGCCTGAAGGCGGGGCTCAGCGTCGTCGAGGTGACCGAGGGGATGACCGAGGGCGAGCTGGACGCCGCGGTGCTCGGCGTCGATGAGGACGAACTCGAGAGCGAAGAGGGCGTCGACGGGCCGGGTGTGCTGATCGATGCGCTCTTCGGCACCGGGCTGAGCCGGGCGCCGGAGGGGCTCGCGCGGGAGCTGATCGAGCGGATCAACGGGCTCGGGGCGGGCGGCGTGAGTGTGATCGCGGCGGACATCCCGAGCGGGCTGCAGGCGGACACGGGCGAGCCCTTCGAAGCGTGCGTGCGGGCCGACCTGACGGTGACCTTCGCGGGGCTCAAGCGGGGGTTCCTGGAGCTGAAGGCGCAGCCGTGGCTCGGGGAGGTCGTTGTCGGGTCGATCGGCGCCCCGCGCGTGCTCCTGGAGCGGTTCGGAGAGGCGATGGAGCCGGACTGGCCCGACCGCTTCGGTCGCGAGCCGGGGGACGATGAGCCGGCGCCGATGGACCCGCCGGAAGGATCGGGCCGGGCGGCGAGCCGGTCGTAGAGTGTGTCTCGTGAGGAGGTCGCGATGCAGGTGCGGATGGAGCTGAGCCGGATCCTGATTCGCGAGCTGGTGGATCACCAGATCATCGAGCTGCGCGAGGTCATCGAGGGCGAAGAGGAGCAGGACGAGGAGGCCTCGACGCCGTTCGACGATACGGCGCGACGCTTCCCGATCGTCATCGGCCTGCCCGAGGCGCAGGCGATCGAGCGCCGGCTGAAGGGCATCACGATCAAGAGGCCGCAGACGCACGACCTCCTTGGCAATGTGATCGAGCAACTCGGCGGGACGCTGGAATCGATCTGCATCAACGACCTCTCGGAGCACACCTTCTACGCGGTGCTGCGCGTGCGGAAGGAGGGCGGGGAACTCGTCGAGATCGACAGCCGCCCGAGCGACGCGATCGCCCTCGGGATCGCGGGCGGCGTGCCGATCTTCGTGGAGGACCATGTGCTCTCCGCGGCGACGGAAGAGCCGGAGCCGCCGTTTTGACCGCCGGGCCACCGATGGAGGAGGGAAGGGAGCTGAGCCCGCGGGTGGTGCCGGAGGTGTACCTGACGGCGGGGACGCCCGGGATCGGCGGCCGGCTCAAGGAACGCGCCGAGGACTTCGTGGTCGAGGAATTGCCTCTGTACGACCCGAGCGGGTCGGGCGAGCACATCTACCTGCTGGTCGAGAAACGCGGGATGACCGCGATGGAGATGCTGGGCGTCGTGGCCCGGCACTTCGGCGTGGGGATGCGGGCGCTGGGCTACGCGGGGCTGAAGGACCGGGTGGCGATCACGCGGCAGGTGGTGTCGGTGCACGCGCCGGGGAAGCGGATCGAGGACTTCCCGCAGCTCCAGCACCCGAGCGTCAGCGTCTTGTGGGCGGACTACCACGACAACAAGCTCCGGCGCGGGCATCTCGCGGGCAACCGGTTCAGCATCCGCGTGCGGGGCGTCGTGGCGACGGCGGTTGTGCAGGCGAAGCAGGTGATGGGCGAGCTGGAACGCGTGGGCGTGCCGGACCGCTTCGGCGAGCAGCGGTTCGGGTATCTGCTCAATAACCACCTCGTGGGGCGTGGGCTATTCCTGGCGGACTTCGAGGCGGCGGTGCGGGCGCTCCTGGGGCCGCACGGGTCGGCGCCGGATGCGCAGCGTGAGGCGCGGGAGCTCTTCGAGAAAGGTGAGTATGCGGCGGCGCGCAAGGCCTTCCCGAGGCGCTTCCGCACGGAGCGGGCGGTGCTGGGGGCGCTCGCGAACGGGGAGGGCTGGGAGCAGGCGGCGGGGGCGATCCCCGAGGATGTGCTGCAGTACTACCACTCCGCGTTCCAGTCGGCGGTGTTCAACGCGGTGCTCGACGAGCGTGTGGGCGAGGGGCTGCTGGGCGAGCTTCGCGCGGGCGATGTGATCGTGAGCGAGCGCGGGCGGGGCGGGCGCGAGGTGGACGAGGCGGTGCTCGCGGATCCGGATGTGATGCGGGACCTCGCGAACCTGGAGATCTCCGCGTCGGGTCCGATGTGGGGATCGCGGATGAAGCGGGCCAAGGGGGCGACCGACGACGCGGAGGTGCGGGCGCTGCGCTCCTTCGGCGTGCGGCCCGAGGACCTGCGCCGATGGGAGAACGAGGCGGACAGCATGCTGGGGGGGACGCGGCGGCCCCTGCGCGTCGCGGTGCGGAATGTTGAGGTGGAGGGGGGTGTGGACGAGCACGGGAGCTATGTGCGCTGCGCGTTCGATCTGCCCCGCGGCGCGTTCGCGACGACGGTGATGGGCGAGGTGATGAAGCCGGGAATCGAAGAGATCCGTGCGGCGATGACGCGGGACGCGGGCGACGGGGACGAACGCGAGGAGGGCGGGCGTGGCTGAGCGGGTGTCGGTGGTCGTGTTCGACTGGGGCGGCGTGCTGATCCGGATCTGCCGGAGCCTGGAAGAGGCGTGCGGGCGGCTGGGCATCGCGTACCGCGAGGTCGCGGCGCACCCGGAGCTGCGCGTGAGCCGCAAGGAGCTGAGCGGGCAATACCAGCTCGGGCTGATGGCGTGCGACGACTACTTCCGGGCGGCGGCGGAGCGGACGAACGGGGCGTACAGCGAAGCGGAGATCCGGAGGATCCACGACGCATGGCTGATCGGGGAGTACGAGGGCGTGGGGGACTTGGTTGACGATCTGCACGCCGCGGGGCTCGCGACGGCGCTCCTGAGCAACACCAACCAGAGCCACGCGATCAGGCAGACGACCATGAATGGCGACGGATCACTCGAGTTCCCGACGCCGGGCAAGCTGCGGTTCCGCGCGATGAGCCACGAGCTGGGAATCGCCAAGCCGGACGCGGGCATCTATCGGGCGGCGGCGGAGTTGTACGGCATGACCGGTCGGGAGGGGGAGCTCTTGTTCTTCGATGATCTCGAGGAGAACATCGAGGCGGCCCGGGCGTGCGGGTGGCGGGCGGAGCTGATCGACCACGAGGGCGACACCGCGGCGCAGATGCGGGCGGCGCTCGCGCGGCACGGGGTGGTGCTCAGTTAGGCACGCACGGATTCGACTTCAACGGAAATGAGGTCCGCGAGCTCTTCGGCCAGCAGGCCGGCGGAGGCCTCGTGTTCCGCGGCCCAACGCTCGCCGGCGCGGGCGTGCAGCTCGACACCGACGCGGGCGGCGTCGAAGAGATCGAGCGGGCGGTGCGGCGGGCGGGGCATGGTGAAGCTGCCGATCGCGGCGGGGCCCTTCGGGACGAACTGCGCGACGAGCCCGGCGAGGACGCCGGTGAGGACATCGCCCGTGCCGGCGGTCGCGAGGCAGGCGTGCCCGCGCTCGCAGGTCCAGGTGCGGTGCCCGTCGCTGACGACGGTGCCCCGGCCCTTCAGAACGACGACACACCCGAGACGCTGGGCGAGCTGCTCGGCGGCGGTGGCTCGCTGGGCGTCGTTCGTCGGGTCGGCCTTGATGCCGAGCGGGGCGGCGAGGCGGCGGAATTCGCCCGGGTGCGGCGTGACGATGAGCGGGGCGCGGACATCGGGCGCGAAGTCGGGGATCGTCGCGAGGGCGTTCAGGGCATCGGCGTCGGCGATCACGGGCGTTTCGGTCTGCCCGAGGACGCGGAGGACGAGATCGCCCACGCCCTCCGCGTCGCCCAGCCCGGGGCCGAGGGCGATGACGGTCGCCTTCTCGGCGGCTGAGTCGAAGGCGGCGGCGGCCTCGTGGCGGACGAGCGAGCCGTCGGGCTCGACGGGCAGGCAGAGGCCGGTGGCGGAGGGGCACAGCGTCAGGATCGCGTCGACGATCGGGCGCGGCGCGAGCACCTGCGCGAGGCCGACGCCCGTACGCAGCGCTGCACGGGCCGTAAGCGTGGGCGCACCGAGCATCCGCCGGGCGGGCGTCGCGCAACCGCCGATGACGAGAACAGTCCCGAAGGTGCCCTTGTGCCCTGCCGCGTCGCGCGCGGGGAGCTTCGGCAGCGGCCCCGCCCCGCCTTCCATCACCGCGTCTCCTCGACCTCGATCGCGAGCCGCCCGAGCAGGGGTGCCAACTCGGCCAGCCCCCCCACCGGCCCCGCGTCCTCGAGGGCGCTGACGGCGAGGGCGATGTGCGCCGCGTTGTACCCACGCGGGCCCGGGAGCGTCGCGTCGAGGTCGTACCAGCGGGGCTCGCCGTTCTCGTCGCGGAGCATCGCCTGCGTCCACATGTGGTAGCCGAAGATGTTCCGCCCGCCCGCGAAGGCGTCGGCGTAGATCAGCCCGCTCACCACGCGGCTCGGGATGCCCCGGGCCCGCAGCAAAGCCGCGAGCAACACCGCGTGCTCGGTGCAGTCGCCCTCGCCCGAGCGGGCCGTCTCGCTCGCCGTCGCGAAGCCGACCGTCAGGTCCTTGCTCACGATGTGCTCGTGCACGAACCGCCGCAGCTCCTCGGCGATCCGGTCCGGGGGCAGCGTCGCGTGATCCCCCACCGCCCGCCGCGCAAGGGCCGCGACGGCGGGATCGTCATGCGCGAGGTACGCCGTCGACGCCGTGTAGAACGCGACATCGGTCTCGTCCCCCACCGCCTCCGGAGCGCTCGTCATATCGATCGTCACCCGGGCCGACCCCGCGTCCAGCCGCTCGGCCCGCTGGTAGCCGGTGGAGGGCAGGTCGGGCAGGTCGCCCTCGGTCGATCGCACGACAAACTCCGCAAACCGCGTCCGATGAGCATTCCGGATCGGCCGCGAGGGCGTGATGAACAGGCTCGCCATCATCTCCGGTGCTGCCGCGGCCGGCGTCCCCGTCGCCGTCTCGCGGTCGGACGCCGTCACCGTCAGCGCAAACCCGCCGAAGGCCGTCTCCATCTTCAGTGGATCGCCCTTCGCGTCGAGCCACTCGATCGTCGTGATCCCCGGCTGCGAGTCGGCAATCGAGGTACACCGGTACGCCTCCACCTCGCGACCAGCGATCTCGAGCACCGTCTTCTGGATCTCCGAACGCACCGCGCTCGTCACCCGAAGCCCGCTCAAGGGGTCGATCGTGCGGACCGTGATCTCCTCCGCCCCCGCGTTCAGCCGCGTCGCGAGGAACCGCGACGCCGCCGCGGGCGTCAGCCAGGTTCCCTCGGGCCGCTCGAGCGTCGAGGTCCGCTCCATGCCCGCGCTGCCCACGGTCTGCACCACGCCCTCCTCGGTGAACCGGTAGGTCTGCGTGCTCGGGGCCCCGCCAAGCGTCGTCGTCGCGGCCATCTCGATCGGCTCCCCGTCGAGCGTCTCCTCGAAGCGGGTGTCGATGCGGAAGCTCAGCTCAAGCTCCCCCCGGCGCACCCGCAGCTCCATCTCGCTCGTCGTCGTCACAACGCCCTCGTCCACCGCCCGCGTCGAGTGCATCCACCCCGCCGGCTGGCCCATCATCTCGAGCGTGTACCACCGCTCCAGCGGCGTCACCCCCGCGACACCCCCCATCGCCAGCACCGGCGACACGAGGCTCAGCAGCAGCACAACGAACGAAAGCGGCGCGACACGGGCACGGAGGGTCGTCATAGACCCAGTGTACGGGCGGCCCAAGACCCCCGGAGCCGGGTACAGTCCCCCCGTGATCGACACCCACTGCCACCTCACTTTCCGCGACTTCGCGGGGGATGTCCCGGGCGTCCTCGAGCGTGCCCGCGCCGCCGGCGTCGTCGGCGCGATCTCCATCTCCACCACCACCGCCGACTGCCTCGACGCCCTCGCCGTCGCCGAGGCCCACCCCAATGTCTGGTGCACCGCCGGCATCCACCCCCTGCACAGCCACGAGGGCCCGCACGACTGGGCCAACCTCCGCCGCGTCGCCGAGAGCCCCCGCTGCGTCGCCTGGGGCGAGCTGGGCCTCGACAACCACTACGACGAGCCGGCGAAGGACACCCAGCGCACCGTCCTCGCCGAGCAGCTCGCCCACATCGAGAGCTGGAGCGCCGAGAGCCTCGCGAAACCCATCGTCGTCCACTGCCGCAAGGCCGTCGCCGACCTGCTCCCCATCCTCCGCGCCAGCACGCTCCCGGCCGACCGCTTCGTCTTCCACTGCTTCACCGAGACGCCCGACGACGCCAAGCGCGTCCTCGACTTCGGCGCCTCCATCAGCTTCACCGGCGTCGTCACCTACAAGAACGCCCGCGAAGTCGCCGACGCCGCCAAGCTCGTGCCCGCGGACCGCATCATGGTCGAGACCGACGCCCCCTTCCTTTCGCCCGAGCCCGTCCGCGGCAAGCGCCCCTGCCAGCCCGCCTACGCCGCCCACACCGCCCGCCGCCTCGCCGAGATCAGGGGCGTGAGCCCGCGCGACTTCGAGGCCCAGATCAACGACAACACCCGCCGCTTCTTCGGCATCGACATCCCCGAGGGCCCCGGCTTCGCCGAAGTCGGGCCCATCAAGGAAACGAAGACACGCGAGGCCAAGAAGTGAACGCCACCCTCGCCCAGGCCGCCGCGACCGATCTCGGCGGGTGGCTGCACACGCTCTCCCCGTTCGCCCTGCGCATCTCGGGCGACTTCGGCGTCCGGTGGTACGGGCTCAGCTACATCCTCGGCTTCGTCCTCGGCTGGTGGGTGCTCAAGCTCCTCGCCAAGCGCCGCCTCATCCTCATCCCGCCCGAGCGCGTCGGCGAAGCCATCATCACCGTCATCATGGGCGTCCTCATCGGCGGACGCCTCGGCTACTGCCTCTTCTATCGCCCGGGCCTCTTCCTCGACTTCGACGGCGCATTCCCCTTTTGGGGCGTCCTCAAGATCCACGAGGGCGGCATGGCCTCCCACGGCGGCATGATCGGCGTCGTCGCCGCCGCCTGGTGGGTCAGCCGCGGCTTCAAGCCCGACGACGCCAACACCACCGAACGCATCGGCCGCTGCCCCACGCTCCATGTCATGGACGCCCTCGCCCTCGTCGCCCCCATCGGCATCTTCTTCGGGCGGCTCGCCAACTTCATCAACGGCGAACTGCTCGGCAAGATCGTCGCCGCCCCGGGCCAGCCCGCCCCCGCCTGGGCCGTCCGCTACCCGCAGGAAGTCCTCGACGCCGCCCACGCCCCGAAGCTCTCGCCCGAGCAGGAGCTCGCCCTCGACCGCCTCGTCGCCGAGACCGCCCCCACCGCCCAGAGCTTCGCCGAGGGCTACCACCGCGTCATGGAGCGCCTGTGGGCCGGCGACCAGGACACCATCGCCCGCCTCGAGCCCCTCCTGAGCGCCCGCCACCCGAGCCAGCTCTACCAGGCCGTCGCCGAGGGGCTCATCGTCGGCGCCGTCGTCTGGGCCGTCTTCCGCAGGCCGCGCAAGCCCGGCGTCGTCAGCGCCTGGTTCCTCATGACCTACGGCGTCCTCCGCATCGCGACCGAGTTCTACCGACTCCCCGACGCCCACTTCACCGGCGGCAGCCTGCTCGCGAGCGCCCGCCCCCTGGGCCTCAGCCGCGGCCAATGGCTGAGCGCCCTGATGATCGTCCTCGGCGCGGCCGTCCTCGTCTACGCGACGCGATCCAAGCGCGACCGCCTCGGCGGCTGGGGCACGAAGCGCGAAACGGCCTAAGCCGCCGCCCCCTTCTCGCCCCGCTCCCGGCTCACGAACCCCAGCCCCCAGGTCGCGACGAACCCGAGCGCGATCAGCCCCAGCGAGCCCCCGATCTCGACAGGCCCGGGCGTGAACACCCGCTCCTCCCAGTCCTTCGGGTCCTCGAAATCAGCCAGGTTCTCCTCCGTCACGACGACGCCGCCCACCGTGTCCCCCACCGCCGGCTCGACGCCGCGCTTGAAGGGGTACAGCCCCGCCGGCGCCGCGATCAGCAGGCCCAGCAGCACGCCGAGCGTCGCCTTCTCGTACCGGTGCAGCACAAACTTCAGGATGTTGCTCACCACGACCACGCCGACGACTACGCCGATCCCCACCGGCACCACCACGCCGAGCGTCGACAGCGCCGCCGACACATCCGCGTCCTTCGCCGCCGAGACGAAATCCTTGATCGCCGCGATGATCGTCTCGTACTGACCGAGCAGCAGCAGAAGGTACGCCCCGCTCACCCCGGGCAGGATCATCGCGCTCGCCCCCGCGACCCCGCCCAGGAACAGCATCACCACATTGCTCGATCCCGCCGCCCCGCCCGTCGGCTGCGACGCCTGCAGCACCACCAGCCCGAGCATCACGACCAGCCCCACCACCAGCCCGCCCCACGCCCCGCCCGTCATCGGGCGCACCAGCCCCAGCATGATCGGCACGCCCCCCAGCGTCAACCCGATGAACAGGCTGTACATCGCCCACCGAGCCTCGGCCAGACCCAGGCTCACCGCCCCCGCCAGCCCCCCGATCGCGATCACCGCCGCGACCACCACCACGCCCAACACCAACAGCGAGCCCACCTTCAGCCGAAGCCGCGTCACATCGCCGATCGCGTCGATGAACCGCTCGTACACCCCCGCCGCCACCAGCATCGTCCCGCCCGAGATCCCCGGGACGAGGTTCGCCAGCCCCATCAGACCCCCGCCCACCGCGCACCGGGCCAGCACCGCCGCCCGGACCGGCTCCGGCACGGGGCCTTTCCCCAATTCACGCCCATCCGCATCGGTTTGTACCGATTCCCCCGCCGGTCCCGCCCCTCGCTCGCTCGCCATCGCCTGCCCCCTCGATCAATCCTGATCACGCCTGATCCCGCGGCCCGACCCGGCCGACCACTATCATCGAGCCCGCAGGGTAGATCCCTTCTCGAACCGGCAGGAGCCTCGCATGAACATCCTCGTCACCGGCGGCGCCGGCTACATCGGCTCACACGCCGTCCAGTTCCTCCTCAACGCCGGCCACAAGGTCATCGTCGTCGACAACCTCAAGCGCGGGCACCGACAGGCCATCGACCGCCTCAAGGCCGCCCTCCCCGAGGGCCAGACCCGCCGCGTGCACTTCGTCGAGGCCGACACCACCGACAAGGACCAGATGGTCTCCGCCCTCGCCGGCCACGGCATCGAGGCCGTCATGCACTTCGCCGCGCTCGCCTATGTCGGCGAGAGCGTCACCGAGCCGCTCATCTACCACCACAACAACACCTCCGCCGCCATCGCCCTCCTCCGCGCCATGGACGAGGTCGGCGTCCAGAAGTTCGTCTTCAGCTCCACCTGCGCCACCTACGGAGAGCCCGACGAGGTCCCCATCAAGGAAACCGAGAAGCAGCGGCCCATCAACCCCTACGGATGGTCCAAGCTCCATGTCGAGCATGTCCTCAAGGACTACGCCAACGCCTGCCGCGTCAACGGCAAGCCCTTCGCTTACGCCGCCCTCCGCTACTTCAATGTCGCCGGCGCCGACCGCACCGGCCTCCTCGGAGAGTGGCACCAGCCCGAGACACACCTCATCCCCCTCGTCCTCTTCGCCGCCATGGGCAAACGAGACTCCATCACCGTCTTCGGAGAGGACTACGACACCCCCGACGGCACCTGCATCCGCGACTATGTCCATGTTGAGGACCTCGTCGCCGCGCACGCACTCGTCCTCGAACACCTCCAACCCGGAGACGAACGCTTCTACAACCTCGGCATCGGGCGCGGCTACTCTGTCAAGGAAGTCATCGACGCGGCACGGGCTGTCACCGGCCGCGACATCCCGATCACCAGGGGCGAACGACGCCCCGGGGATCCCCCCAAGCTGTTCGCGGATCCCAGCCGCATCCAGGCCGACCTCGGATGGAAGGCCAAGATCACAGACCTCGGGGAAATCATCGAGTCCGCATGGAACTGGTACCAGGCCCATCCCGACGGCTACCCCGCCGGAAACGCCGACTGACGCGCGCCCACGCGTCACGACTGGCCACCCTCGCCGCACTCGCGGCCGCCGCGCTGTCACTCCCGGCCTGCCTCACCATCCAGCCCGCCGGCCTCGACGCCCCACGCTCATCCCTCACCAGCGCCGCCGACGACGCCCCCCAGCACCAGCCCGACAGCCCGGCGGACGGTCACGACGCCATCTGGCCCGCCCGCTGGGGCGACGACGACAACCCAAAGGGCGTCGTCGTCGAACTCCCGGGCACCCACGACACCTGGAGAGGCGTCCGCCTCGGTCGCTTCCACGACCTCCGCCCCGACGATGTCGACCGGCAGGTCCTCGCCCGCCTCGCCGACAACCGCGTCGGCCCGGGCGGCTACCGCTTCCGCATGGAAGGCCCAGGCGGCTACATCTTCGTCCCCGACCCCGCCAAGGCTGGCGACGCCGCACGCGACGAGCACGCCGCCGTCTTCATCTCGGGCACCGTCGCCGAGGCCCCCGAGTCCACACCGGGCGAACCCGAAGAACGCGTCCGCATCCAGCGCACCTGGGCCACCCTCTACCACCACGCCACCGAGGGCGACGACACCCGCGGCCTCGTCGTCATCGCCCCCGGCCTCTTCGGCGTCCCCGAGCCCGTCATCGGCTCCGTCGTCCAGGCCTTCCGAAACGCCGGCTGGTCCGTCCTCCGCGTCCTCTCCCCCCCCTCCGGCTTCACCGAGCGCACCACCCTCTCCATGTTCGACCTCCGCCGCGTCGAGGGCTCCGACAGCGAGTACGAGGTCGTGCTCGACACGCCCGCCGCCGCCTTCGCCGAGATCTCCGACACCCGCATCGCCGAGTACGCCTACGCCACCGAAGCCCTCGTCCAGTGGGCCCGAGACCGCTACCCAATCCTCGCCGAGGCACCCGCCGCGCTCATCGCCATGAGCGCCGGCGCCATGTCCGCCCCCGCAATCGTCGCCCGCGCACCCGACCTCTACGGCCCCGTCGCCATGATCGCCGGCGGCGGAGACATCCTCAAGATCACCGCCAACAGCTCCTACACCCCCATGGTCGACGCCGTGAAGCTCGACTGGGGCTTCTTCGACGACAACGGCTCGGGCCGCCCCCTCGCAGAATCCCTCGACGCCTCGTCCGAGCACTACCTCAAGGCCTCCACCCTCGACCCACTCAACCTCACCGCCCCCCTCAAGGACCGCCCACTGCTCATGCTCCAGGGCACCAACGACCGCGCCGTCCCCTCCGACCAGGGCGACCGGCTCTGGGAAGCTCTCGGCCGTCCCGAGCGTTGGCTCACACCCCTCGACCACGGCGCCCTCTTCCTCGGCCTCTGGATGTGGACCCCGCGCCTCGTCGACTGGCTCGACACCGTCGACAACAACGCCGAGCGCAACGCCGAGGCCGCGCAGTGACCATCCAGCCATCCGACCAGTCCTCCGCCCGGCTCTTCGGAGCCGTCGTCAGCCCCTACCACCTCACCAGCCGCGAGGCCCCCGCCCTCGCCGCCCTCCAGCTCGCCGACTTCGTCGTCACGCTTCTCCCCGCCCCCATGCACGGCCGCGCCGGCGCGCACATCGACGCCGACCGCACCACCGCCGCCGCCGTCGAGGCCCCCCGCTACGCCGAACTCATGGACTCCTGGGCCTGGTCCACCCCCCTCTTCCGCGAGGGCGTCCTCGGCTCCGCCTTCGCCGGCGAAGACGCCGCCGACGACGCCCGCCACGCCTGCGACCGCATCGAGGACGAGCCCTGGCTCGCCGGCCTCCGCCCCCTCGTCCGCCCAGAGCTCTTCGACGACGACCGCACCTACCTCGCCGCCGTCGCCCGCGATGTCTTGAAGGGCGGCCCCGACCCCGCCCTCTCCATCCCCCTCGCCGCCGGGCTCGACGCCTTCGCCGCCCGCCACGCCCTCATGGTCGCCCGCGCCGCCCCCACCTCCGTCGTCCAGAAGGCCGAGGCCCGCCTCGCCCGCCGCCGAGCCTCCGTCGTCCTCCCTGCCCTCGTACAGGCCTCCGCCGACCGTCTCCTCCTCGCCCGCGCCCTGCTCGACGACGCCCTCGTCCCCCTCCGCGAGACCCTCGCCGACCTCGCCGCCAACGAGACCGTCACCGCCGACCTCACCGACGCCGCCACCACCTACGCCGACGCCTTCGCCGCCGAACGCGAGGACCTCCTCGCCCCGCCCGGCCCCCGCGACGATCTCGACGAGGTCCGCCCCGTCGAGGGCGCGATCGCCCTCTCCGTCGTCGACCTCCCGCCCGACGCCGTCTTCACAAGCTCCGTCTCCGCCGCCACCATGCTCACCAGCCCCAACGCACGAGCCACGATGCCCGACACCCCGACCATCCCCGCCCCCCCCTGCACCGCCCTCATCATCAAAGTCCTGGGCCGCAGCTAACCAATCCTCACCACCCCACCACCCCACCACCCCACCACCCCGCCACTTCGCCACTTCGCCACTTCGCCACTTCTCCCCACCCCTACCCTCCCTCATGACCCTTCCCACCCACACCAACGCCCTCGCCAACGCCACCTCCCCCTACCTCCTCCAGCACGCGCACAACCCCGTCGACTGGCGCGAATGGGGACCCGAAGCCTTCGCCGCCGCCCGCGAACGCAACCTCCCCATCTTCCTCTCCATCGGCTACTCCACCTGCTACTGGTGCCATGTCATGGAACGCGAGTCCTTCGAGTCCGAGGACATCGCGCGCCTCATCAACGACCGCTTCATTCCCATCAAGGTCGACCGCGAAGAACGCCCCGACATCGACGACATCTACATGGCCGCCACCCAGATCATGACCGGCCGCGGCGGCTGGCCCATGTCCGTCTTCCTCGAGCCCACCACCCTCAAGCCCTTCTACACCGGCACCTACTTCCCCCCCGAGCCCCGCCACGGCATCCCCAGTTTCCCGCAGGTCCTCCAGGGCCTCTCCGGAGCCTGGAACGACCGCAAGGACGAGGTCCTCCAACAGGCCGACAAGCTCGCCGCCGAGGTCTCCAACTACCTCGCCGCCCAGCGCGAGCCCGTCGCCGTCGGCGAGCAGCAGATCGGCCAGGCCGTCGCCGGACTCCTCCAGATCCACGACACCACCGACGGCGGCTTCGGCGGGGCACCCAAGTTCCCCCAGCCCGTCTACCTCGACTTCCTCCTCGAGGTCTCCGACGCCGCCGACGAATCCACCCGCAACGCCATCGACACCGCCCTCACCCGCACGCTCGACCGCATGGCCATCGGCGGCCTCTTCGATCAGGCCGGCGGCGGCTTCCACCGCTACTGCGTCGACAAGACCTGGACCGTCCCCCACTTCGAGAAGATGCTCTACGACAACGCCCAGCTCGCCAGCGTCTACTGCCGCGCCGCCGCCGTCTACAACGACCCCTTCTACGCCCGCATCGCCCGCCGAACGCTCGACTACGCCCTGCGGGAAATGACCGACGACACGGGCCGCTTCTTCAGCGCCCAGGACGCCGAGGTCGCCGGCCACGAGGGCCTCAACTACCTCTGGACCAGGACCGAGGCCGACTCCCTCCTCGACGACGAGCTCTACGCCCTCGCAAAGGACCTCTACGACCTCGACCACCCCAACTTCCAGGACCCCCACCACCCCGAGGACGCCCCCAAGACCGTCCTCCGCCTGCCCGATCGCCCCGACAAGCTCGCCCAGAAGCACAACCTCTCCGAGGCCGAGTTCGTCACCCGCCTCGGCGCCATCAACGACGCCCTCCTCGCCGCACGCAAGGACCGCGTCCAGCCCCACACCGACGACAAGACCCTCGCCGCCTGGACCGCGATGATGATCGTCGCCCTCCTCGACGGCTACGCGCTGCTGGGCGACGACCGCTACGCCAAGGCAGCCCAGAAAGCCGCCGACTTCATCCTCGACCACATGCGCACAAACGAAGGCCTCCTCGCCCGTGCCTGGCGCGACGGCAAGACCTCGGGCCCCGGCGTCCTCGAAGACCACGCCTGCACCCTCCGCGCCCTCCTCGCCCTGCACACCGCGGGCCTCGGCGAAGGCAAGTACAAAGCCGCCGCCCGCGACCTCGCCGAGGTGACCCACCAGCACTTCGCAGACGCCGAGGGCGACTACCACGACACCACCGAGTCCGCTGCCGACAGCTTCGTCCGCCCCCGCACCTTCTACGACGGCGCCACCCCCTCCGGCGCGAGCACCATGCTCAACGCCCTCGTCTCCTTCGCCCGCGCCGAACCCGATGGCCCCTGGCTCGACCGCGCCATCGCCCTCACCCGCGCCCTCTCCGCCCCCATCGCCGACCAACCAGTCAGCGCCATCAACGCCACCCGCGCCCTCCTCCGCCTCCTCCAGATCGACCCCAAGATCCAAGCAAAGCTCGCCGAAAACGCCCGCCAGCCCGAAGCCGCCCCCGCCAAGCGCGAAATGTCCCAGCCCGTCGAGGTCTACGCCGACGCCGAACGCGTCACCATCACCAAGGACCAGCCCGCCGAGCTCAACCTCGTCATCCGCATCGCGAAGGGCTACCACATCTTCGCCGCCGAGCCCGCCCTCGACAAAGCCAAGCCGCTCGACGCCGTCAAGAACCTCATCCCCCTCCGCGTCGGCCTCGTCTCGGGCCAGGGCGTCGCCGTCTACGCCGACTACCCCGAGGGCCAGCCCTACGGCAAGGAACTCATCGGCGAAGACGACCTCCGCGTCCACACCGACACCCTCGAACTCCGCGTCGCCCTCGAACACGCAGAAGGCGTCGGCCCCACCCCCGGCAACCCCATCCTCGGCATCACCCTCCAGGCCTGCACCAACACCGAATGCCTCGAGCCGCAAACCTTCGAGCTCGATGTCGCGATCGATATCACTTGAGCGTGAGCCCCGGTGCCACTATGCGACGCCCCGCGTCGCGTAGTGCAATTCCTGCACCACCGGTGCCCCGAACCGCCGCGCAGCGGCGCTTCGGGCCGACCCATCGACAACGAGTCGCGCTCCGCCAGAAGCCTGATCTTCGCGCCCGCGAAGATCAGGGCCCACCCCACCCCTACGCCGCCTTCGCCCCCGCCGCCTTCACCCCCGTCAACACCAACGCCGTCACATCATCCGGCTGGTGCAGCGACCCCGCCTGCTCATCCAGCGACCGCACGATCGCCTCCACCGCTCGCCCCGACCCCTCCCGCACGCACGCACGCGCCAGGCTCGTCAGACGATCCAGGTAGGTCCGCGTCGGCACGCGAAGCCCGTGCGCATCCGCGTCCTTCTTCGGATACGCCACCTCCCACCCATCGCTGAACAGCACCAGCGACCGCCCCGCCTCCAGCTTGATCCCCACCTCACCGAAGTGAGCATCCGGGAACACCCCGAGCAGCGGCCCGTCCGTCTCGATCCGCTCCGCCTCACCCGTCTCGCCCGCGAGAATCGGCGGCGGATGCCCCGCACCCGCGATCGTCACCGTCCGGTCACGCCGGTCATACACCGCGTACACCGCCGTCGCGAACCGATCGCTCGCCCCGGGCCGCGTCGCCATGTCATGGTTCAACCGAGCGAGCGCCTCCCCGGGCGGAATTACCCGAAGCCGCGACCCGATCCGCTCCACCTTCGGCAGCGCCCGGCTGATGAACAAGGTCAGCATCGCCGCCGGCACGCCATGCCCCGCCGCATCCGCCAGGAAGATCCCCACGCGGTCCCCATCGAGCTCCTCGACATCAAAGACATCGCCGCTCACATACCCCGCCGGCCGATACACCACCCCGACTTCGAGACCCGCGATCTCCGGCACCGGCCGATGCGCGAAGTTCTGCTGCACCCGCGCCGCCTCCCGTAGCTCGGTCTCCAGCGCATCCAGCTCCGCCTGCACCCGCCCCTGCGCCCGCTGCCCCTGCCCCGCCTCCGTCACAAGCCGCTCGATCAGAGGCTGCCGCCCCATCGCCCCGAGCAAGGTCGCCGCCACCCGCGTCGGGTCATGCCCCGCCACGATCGCAAACCCACGATCCGAAAGCTCCGCCTCCCGCTCCAGCCGCTCCGCCACACCCTCGTGCTCGGTCACGAACACCGCCGCCACCCGCGCCTCATCAAGCTGATGCGCCAGCCGCACCACCCCCTCCGCCCCCTCCGCCGCGCACACCAGCACCCCGTCGACCCCACGCCCCCCGCTCAGCGCCGAGCACAACACCCCGTCGACCCCACGCCCCCCGCTCAGCGCCGAGCACAACACCTCGGCCGACATCCGCTCCACCCGCCCCCCGGCCGCCCCCATCACCTCCGCGCACGCCCGCTCGAACAGCTCCGACCACACCGCAGCGTCGCCCGTCTCCGCCCCACCCGTCCGCACGAAAACAAGCCGACGCCCGCCACCCGTCGCGTCGCCCGCCGCTCCGCCAGGCTCGACTGTCGATCGACGCTCGCTCACGACGCGCTCCCGCACGCAACCAGCGCACAGACCCCGCCACGGATCAGCCGCCGATCGCCATGGGGAAATCGTCCTATCGAGCCATCGCCTTGAGCCGTTCCAGGTCCAGCGCGATCTGGTCGCCCTCCTCCACCCCCAACTCGGCGATCATCCCCCCACGCAACTCGATCGCAAATTGGGCCCCGTACCGGCTCCCATACCGCTTCAGACGAAGCTCGTACGCCATGTCCGACTCTTCCGGCCCCTGCGGCTCCTCCACCTCCATCGCGTGCGAAGCCACCACCCGCCCCGAGCCATCCAGAAACAGGATGTCGATCGGCACCAAACAGTCCCGCATCACGAAGTACCGCCGGTCCGACCGCGGAAAGATGAAGAGCATCCCCCCGTTCTCGGGAACACTCTCACGCCCGCTCAAACCCTGGGTCCGCTTCGCATCATCCGCCGCGATCTCGAGATCGAACGCCCGCCCCTCGATCCGCACCCGCTCATGCCCCGGCGGAACCGCCGTCTCCCCGCACCCGGGCAACCCAAGCCCGAGCCCGCACAGGACCGCCCACGCCATCACCGCCATCCGACTCAGCTCGATCGCAGCCATAAATCATCCGCCTCCGTGCACACCATATCGCCCCGCGGCAGCCCGCCCACCTCAAACCTCTCGCGAAACTCCCCCGCCGACATCTCCCCACGCTCACCGAGCACCCCGCACCAATACGCCATCAGCCCCACCACACGCTCCGCACGCACCCCCGCCGCCCGATAGCTCGACACCCGCGTATCCCCGTGCCGCTTCGCCAGCCGTCGCCCATCCTCCCCCACCACCAACGGCACATGCCAGTAGGCCGGCTCCGGCCCAAGCCGAAGCGCCCGATACAACAACAGCTGCCGCCCCGTCGACTCCACCAGGTCATCCCCCCGCACCACCCGGTCCACACCCGCCCGCGCATCATCGACGACGACCGCGAGCTGATATGCCGGCTGACCCCGCTTCGTCCAGACCACGAAATCCCCCACACCCCCCGCCACATCCACCCGCCGCTCGCCGAGCACGCCATCCTCAAACGCCACCTCACCCGCCCCACCAGCCCCCACCACAAACCGCCAGTTCACATCCTCACGATCAAACTCTGTCGGCCCCACCTCCGGCCTCAGCTCCGCCGGAAACACACTCTCCCCCTCCCCCCGATGCGGCGCACTCATCGCCGCCTCGATCTCCCCCCGCGTCAGCTCACACGGATACACCAGCCCCGCCCGCGCCAGCACGCCCATCGCCGCCCGATACGGCCCCAGATCATCCGACTGCACGCTCGGCCCCTCGTCCCAGTCCATCCCAAGCCACCGCAGGATCTCCACCGTCTCTTCAACCGCCCCCGCCTTCACCCGCGGCGTGTCCAGATCCTCGATCCGAAGCACCACCCGCCACCCCATCCGCCGAGCCATCGCCCAATTCACCATGAAAGTCCGCACATTCCCAAGGTGCAGCGCCCCCGTCGGCGACGGCGCCAGCCGCGTCACACCCCCAACTCCGGTCCCAGCCGCACCTTCGCCGTCCATCCGAGCACGGTACACTCGCGCCGGAGCGAAGCCGGAACCCGCGGGCCCACACACCCGCCCGGCCGAGGAGAACTATCGCGGCCCCCGCCGCCCGCCGGTCGTTCTGGGCGGGCCCAAGGGGTGTCCACGGAGCACACGATGCCGGCGAAGATGTCAGAGGCCGAGATCAAGGACGCCCTCAAGGCCGTTCCCGACTGGAGCGAGCTCAACGGCGAGATCCAACGCACCTACCAGTTCAGCGACTTCGCCGCCTCCATGGCCTTCGTCAACAAGATCGCCGACGCCGCCGAATCCGCGCAGCACCACCCCGACATCCTCATCCGCTACAACAAGGTCACCCTCACCGTCAGCACCCACGACGCCGGCGGCATCACCGACAAAGACTTCGACCTCGCCAAGAAGGCCGACAACTTCATCTAATTCGCGCGATCACTCGCACGCATCGATCGCCGAGAGCAACTCGAGCAGGTCAAGGTCATCCACCACACCGTCGCCGTTGTAGTCGGCTCCCGCATACCCGGGATCGGTCTGGTAGATCGCCACATCATCGACATACACCCGCCCGCTCGGCGCGCCCGCAGCATCAAAGGTGAACACAGATACCCGGGCGAACCGCGCTCCCGCCGGGATCTCCGCCGCCGGAATCGTCCTCCGGAACCGCAGCCAGTCCGGCGTCGAGCCGAGATCCGGCGTGATCTCGAGGTCGCCGCTCCCCCCCAGCGAGGCACCAAGCCCGCCCGCGCCATCGCCGGCAAAGTAGTCCAGCCTCACCCCGAAGAGGTCGGTGTCAAACCCCGCCCCCGCGATGATGCCGTAGTACAGCTCGAGCGTCAGGTCCATGTCGTCGCGGATCGGGGCATGCGCCGCCGCCGCCGCCGGGTCCGTGTTCCAGGAGTTGAAGCCCCCGCCGTTCGCCCCGCCGATCGAGACGAGCCGCGAGCCGGTACGCGCCGGCGGCGCGGCCCCGGTGTTGCCGATGTCGTAGGTCCCGCCCTCGTTGTTGGTCTTCGCCCACCCCGACGGCCGCGACGGATCGGACGGGTCCGCAATCTCGAAGCTCCCGTTCACCACGCGGTTGTCGGTAGGGCCGCGAAGGTCGGCGGCGTCGGCCATACGCCGCAGCTGCTCGAGCACATCGAAGAAGTCCGTCGCGCAGTCGCCGTTGAGGTCCGGGCCGCACGCCCCGGCGAC
The DNA here is from genome assembly GCA_964615815.1 of uncultured Phycisphaeraceae bacterium. Classification (GTDB taxonomy): domain Bacteria; phylum Planctomycetota; class Phycisphaerae; order Phycisphaerales; family UBA1924; genus DAIQNV01. Next base: position 33,038 of record CAZTQV010000024.1, read on the forward strand.
CACCGAAGCAATGTCGAGCCGGATCGGGCGATAGGCCTCCGCATCGCGGTCGTACGCCACCCCCGCGACCTGCCGGGCATCGTTGATCCCCCGCGCCTGCGTGATCCGCCACCGCCCCGCATCACCGGACGCGAGCTGATCGTTCAGATCCACCGTCCCCGACGCCGCCGTCCACAGAAACGCCCGCTGACCCGAAGGCGTCGCGCAATACCCCACGACATCGCCCTGCTCGTTCACATCAAACGCCACGGCCCCGGTCGCACCCGGCAACGACGGGATCTCCACAGGCGTCCCGTCGGCCAGCCACCGGACCGCACGCCGCGCCAACGCATCGCCCGACACGCCGACCGCCACCCCCGCCGTGTTCACGGCGTACACCTCCGACCACGAGTCACCGGGCAAGGGCTCCCGCACCGAAGGCCCGAAGTTGTAGATGTACCCCCGGATCCCGCCCGCCGCACGCTGGTTGCCCGCCGTGAAGCCGTTGCCCGCGAGCCCCGTCGCCTCCCCGGGATTCGTCCCGAACGACACGAAGGTCCCCGCCTCGTACCGGAACCCCCGCTCGCCCCGAATCCCGTTCGGCCCGAAGGACAGCCCCGCGACACGACCCGCGTCGTCAACGCCCGTCGCCACGGCCCCGTCTGTCCCGGCCGGCGATCCAAGCAGCTCGATCGACCCGTCCTCATCCCACAACGCCGCCACCGGCCCGTCGGCCGACGCGCTCGCGATCGCCGAACCCACAACCACGCCGCTCTCGTTGATCGCGATGCCCCGTGCCGGGCCCGCGCCGGGTAGCCGCGGCAGCACCTCTATGCCCCCGTCCGGCGTCCAACGAAACGCCGCGGCATCCCCCAGCCGGCGCAGCACCCCCGTCACCGCGCCCGCCTCGTTCAGGCCGAGCGCATACCCGCCCGTGAATCCGGCAACGCCCCCGCCCACACCGAGGTCGTGCAGCACAGCATCGCCGCAGCCGCTGCCCGCGGGCGACTCGCCCCCATCGCCCGCCCGCACCAGGCCAAGCCGCTCCATCGCGGCCCGCGCGTACGGGTGCTTGTGGAACGAATCCCAGATCAGCCCAGTCCGCGCGTTCTCGATCGCCAGCAGCATCGGGCCCTGATCGATCGCCAGACGCGTGCTCGCGACCCACGGCGGCGACACATGCAGGTTGTACGCGTCCACGAAACCAAGGTCGTCGTCCCACAACAGCGGCTGCCCCACCCCGTCCGTCAACTGCCGGTAGTGCCGAAGCGCCGCGACCGATTCGTCGGGCGTGAACATGATCATCTGGCCCGCGCCGTAAATCGCGAGCGTCCCGTTCCGCCACGAATCCCCGCCGTATCCCGGCGGAACATCATCGTTCACCTGCGCTCCGGGGATCGTCAAAGGCGTCGGCACCAGCCCCGGAACGCTGTACCCGGTCGGTCCATCAGATGCCGAGAGACCCCACGCGTTGGGCCCGAGCGTCGTGTACCCCAAACCCGGCGCCTCGTTGATCGCCTTGTCCCTGTGCAAGAGCGCGTGCCGCCGGCTGTTCTCCCAAAAGTCCGTCGGTGCGCGATACCCGAAACCCTGCTCGAACGGACGATCGGCCCCCATCGCCTCCGCGATGCCCGCGTAGTCGATCCACACCTGGCCGAAGGTGTACAGGAAGGTCCCGCCGGAGCTGGGCTTGCGAACCATCGGCCCGAGGTCCTTCCAGGAGCCCAGGGGCCGCTTCACGCGGTAATACAGCGACGGGTCGAGCCGGAGCGCCGGATCGGGCCCGGCGGCGCCCACGAAGTAGATGCACAGCTCCTCGCCCGAGTTGTACTGCCAGGTGGCCGTGCCGAGCGTGCCCGCGCCGAGCGGATCGGCAGCAGAAACGGGGAGCCACGAGAGCGAGACCAGGCCCTCCTCGTAATCCGGCCGCGACGCCGGCTGCGTGAAGAAGTTCCAGTCCGTACCCGCGATCATCTCGGACACCATCTGCTCGATCTCGCCGCCGAAGTACCCACCGGCAACCATCGCCCCCGCGTACATCAGGGGCGTGTCGATCGTGCTGATCTCCGAGCTCCCCGAACGCCGCAGCGGCTGGCCCTGGATGAAGTGGAAGAACATCCCCTCCTTGCGGATCTGATCCGACTCAAGAAGCGCACCCAGCATCCGCCGCACACGACGCTCGCCCTGCGACCGCGTGATGTACCCCCGCTCGACCCCGATGACGATCGCGCCGAACTGGAACCCCACGCCGGCGACGCTGATGGCGCTGCCACCCCGGTCAGTCACGAACCCCGTCTCCGTCACATTCGGGCTGTCCCAGAAGTACCGGAAGGTCGCCTCGGTGATCTCCTCGAGCAAGGCGTCGTCGGCCGCGTCGAACGCGAACGGCGGCGTCGGCACACCGTCCGGCTTCACGATGACATACGGGCCGTTGTACCCCGTCTCCATGCGGAAGCGCGTCTCGGCATCCTGGGCAACACTCGGCACGCTCAGCACAGCCAGCGTCATCGCGGCAACACACACGGCGAAGATCTTCATAGCAAAAAACTCCCATCCAACTTGGCCGCGACAATCGACCGGCGTGCCACGCTAGCCGACCGGATGCCGGCACGGAAGCGCTTCCGGCGATGATCGCACAGATCGGGGCGTGACCTGCGCGGCGAACCCCGAATGACCAGAACGCGGGCCCAAGCGATCGGTGCCCCAAGGCCACAGACCGCGTTACCGGACCCTACTTGAGCTCCACCGACCAGTACGCCTCATCCAAAAACGCCTTCCAGCTCGCGTACTTGTCGTGCCCAAGCTTGATCGAGATCAAGGGGTTCCGACGCGGCCGCTTCGGCTGACGGATCAACTTCATCCGCGCCTGCCCCGGCGTACGCCCGCCCTTCTTCGCGTTGCACTTCACGCACGAGCACACCAGGTTCTCCCAGGTGTCCGGCCCCCCCTGGCTCCGCGGCTGCACATGGTCGATCGACAGCTCGCTCGTCGGGAAGTGCCGCCCGCAGTACTGGCACTGGTTGCGGTCCCGCGCAAAGAGATTCCGCCGGTTCAGCTTCACCTGCTGCGCCGGCAGGCGGTCGTACCCGAGCAGCCGGATGATCCGCGGCACCGCCAGGTCGAACCGCACCGTCTTCACCCAGTCGTGCCGCTCGGGCTCGAACTGCCGCGCCAGCTCGCTCACTTCCATCCACGACTCGAAGTCGTAGTTGATGTACCGCCCGTCCTCGACATCGATGATCTCGGCCGCGTCCCGCACCAAGAGGCTGAAAGCCCGCTTCGCGCTCACCACCCGCACTGCGACATACAGCTTGTTCAGCACCAGAACCTTGGCGTCAAGCCCGCCACTCACCCCCGCGAGCGCCGCCAGGCCCGGCGCCACCGCCGCGTCATCGTCATCGACATCATGATGGAACGCAGCGGGGGGCGAGCCATGAGCAACCCGGGGCGACGCCCCATCGCCCGACGACACGCCCCCGAGTGGGTTCGATTCGTCGGGCGGCGTGACACCGACACCTGCTGATCGCGGCGATTTGACCCTGGCCGAGGACCGCCCGGAACGGTTCCGCATGCGGAGGGTTCTACCACGCCGGGGCGGTTTGATCAATGGTTTTGTGGCTGGTTGGGTGGCGTCACGGCGGGGATTCGTCGAGTCTTTGCGCAATATCCGGGGGTTCTGCTCGGGGAGACCCCGGTATTTAGTGGCGGAAGCGGCGGACGCCGGTGGTGAGGCAGGTGACGCCGTGGGTATTGCAGAGGTCGAAAGTTTCCTGGTCCCGCTTGGAGCCGCCGGGATGGGCGATCGTCGTAACCCCTGCATTGATCAGCAGTTGCGGGCCGTCGGGGAACGGGAAGAAGGCGTCACTGAGGGCGATCGCGCCCCGGGCCTTGTCGCCGGCCTTCTCGATGGCGAGGCGGCAGGAGGCGACGCGGTCCATCTGGCCGGCGCCCGCGCCGTAAAGCCTTGTGGCATCAGCATCTACGCCGCCGATGCAGACGGCGTTGCTGGTCAGGGCCCGCACCACGGCCTCGAGCATGGCCCCGGCGCGGAGCGTGTCGGCGGACGGGGCCGGGCCGGCGGCGTGGGTCCAAGTCGTTGTGTCTGGAGCCTTTAGGTCACGCTCCTGGGCCAGCAGCCCGCCCGGGATGGAGCGGTGCTCGATCGGCTCCGGCGTCGCGTCCGGATCGCCCACGGCGAGCAGGCGGACATTAGCCCAGCGGGCCTGGAGCCGGGCGAGGGCGTCGGTCGTAAAGCTTGGTGCCACAACGACTTCGAAGAACCGATCGGGCCCGCAGATGAGCTCGGCGGCCCCAAGGTTTACATCGGTGTCGAGCGCCAAGATGCCCCCGAAAGCAGCGAGAGGATCGCCGGCGATGGCGGCCTGGGTGGCCGCGGCGGGGGTGGCGCCGTGGGCGGCTCCGCAGGGGTTGGTGTGCTTGACGACGCAAGCGTTTGCGCCGTCAGGGTTTGCGCGGCGGAGCGCGAGGACGAGCTCGAGGGCGGCGGAGGCGTCGAGGAGGTTGTTGTAGCTGAGGGGTTTGCCGTGGAGCTGCTGGGCGGTGACGACGCTTGGGCCGCGGTAAGTCTCGTTCTTGTAGACGCTTGCGGCCTGGTGCGGGTTCTCTCCATAGCGGAGCTCGGCTGTGCGCACGCAGGTCAGATCCATGCGCGCGCCGAGCGCGGCTGTGCGCACGGGGTCGCGAGAATCCGTGGGTGCCGTGGGGGAAGTGTGCTCGCTCGCCATGTAGTCGGCGATGGCTTTGTCGTACGCGGCCGTGCGCGCATAGACGGCTTGTGCGAGTCGGCGGCGGAGGTCGTAGGAGGTGGCGCCGTTGTTCGCGCGGAGGTCGGCGAGGATGTCGTTGTACTGGGCCGGGTCGCAGGCGACGGTGACGGCGGCGTGGTTCTTGGCGGCGGAGCGGAGCATGGAGGGGCCGCCGATGTCGATGTTCTCGATGGCGTCCTCGTCGGTGACGCCGGGCTTGGCGATGGTCTCTTCGAAGGGGTAGAGGTTCACGACGACGAGGTCGATCGGTGTAATATTATGTTCTTCGATTGTTTGCATGTGCTCGGCGGAGTCGCGGCGGGCGAGGAGTCCGCCGTGGACGGCGGGGTGGAGGGTCTTGACGCGTCCGTCGAGCATCTCGGGGAAGTTGGTGATTTCGGCGACATCGCGGACGGGGAGGCCCGCGTCGCGGAGGGTGCGTGCGGTGCCGCCGGTGGAGATGAGCGTGACGCCCATGTCGTGCAGGGCTTTGGCGAAGTCGGCGAGGCCGGACTTGTCGGAGACGGAGAGGAGGGCGGTGCGGATGGGGGTGTTGGTCATGGTGAGGGAGGGGGGTAAGGGGTAAGGGGCAGAGGGACGATGTGACGGGCGAAGCAGTGTAGAGGGCGGTGATCGCGGCGTGGGCGTTTGGGGTGGATGAACCCGAAGCTTCGCTGACGCTCAGCTTCGGCGTCCCTTCGAGAGGTGGTGTAGGGGCGTGGGGTCGCTGGATGAGCGGGCGGGGTCGCTGCACCAGCCGGATGATGTGACGGCGTTGGTGTTGACGGGGGTGAAGGCGGCGTAGGGCAAAGCTAACGCTGATCTTCGCGGGCGCGAGGATCAGGCTTCCGAGGGCGCGCGAGTCCGTGTTGATTAGTTGGCCCGAAGCGCCGCTGCGCGGCGGTTCGGGGCACCGGGCTCGGCGTGGCTTGGGCAATGGGACGGCACTTTAGAGGATGAGGTCTGTGCGTGGGCCGTTACCTGAGCCCGTATTCCTTGAGCTTCCGATACAGCGTGCGCTCGCCGATTCCCAGCAGCTTCGCCGCCTGCTCGCGGTTTCCCGCGGTCAGCTTGAGGGTTTCGCGGATGGCTCGCTTCTCGATCTGCTGGAGGCTGGTTCCGGCGAGGGCGCCGGGGCCGTCGCCGGCGGCGGTGTCTTCGCCCTCGGCCGCGCGGACCTCGTCGGGGATGTGGCGTACATCGAGCGTGACGGTCTGCCCGGGCTCGGCCTCGCCGATGCTCATAACCGTCATGTTCTGGAGGACATTGAGGAGCTGGCGGACATTGCCGGGCCAGGCGTAGCTCGTGAGGCGCATCATCGCGGCGTCGGTGATGGCGGGGACGGGCTGGCCGGCGGCGAACTCGCCTGCGAATCGTGCCACGGCGTGCTGGACGATGCGGGGGATGTCCTCGCGTCGCTCGCGGAGGGGGGGGAGGTGGACATGGGCCGCGTTGATGCGGAAGAAGAGGTCCTCGCGGAAGCTTCCTTCGGCGACCATCTGCTTGAGGTCGCGGTTGGTGGCGCTGACGAAGCGGACATCGACGGTGCGTGCCTCGTTGCTGCCGAGCCGGACGACCTCGCGGTTCTCGAGGACTCGGAGGAGCTTTGCCTGCATCGTGAGCGGCATGTCCCCGATTTCGTCGAGGAACACGGTTCCCTTGTCGGCGTACTCGAAGACGCCCTCGCGGTCCTTGTCGGCCCCGGTGAAGGCGCCGCGGACATGGCCGAAGAGCTGGTCCTCGAGCAGGCTCTCGGACTGCCCGGCGGCGTTGAAGGTGACGAACCTGCGGTCCTTGCGCGGGCTGGTGTCGTGGACGGCGCGGGCGATGAGTTCCTTGCCGGTGCCGCTCTCGCCGGTCACGAGGACCGGGATGGTGCTCTGCGACACGGTCTTGACGGTCCGGAGGATGCGGCGCATCGCCTCGGACCCGGCGACGATGCCGGCGAATGCCTCGTTGCCCACGAGGCCCGAGAGCTCGCCGGATTCTGCGCGGACCACGGCCTGCTCGGCGGCCCGGTCGACCAGCCCGCGGAACAGCTCGAGGTCCAGCGGCTTCTCGATGAAGTCGAACGCGCCCTCCTTGAAGGCGGCGCGGGCGGTGGCGACATCGCCGTGGGCGGTGACCATGATCGTCTCGGCGCTGGGCTGCAGTTCGCGGGCGGCGCGGAGGACGGCGAGGCCCGCGTCGGCGCCGTCGCCGGCGACCCCGTCGAGCCCGCCCGAGGCGGGCATGCGGAGGTCGGTGACGATGACATCGAAGGCGCCGCCGCGGAGTTCTTCGAGGGCGTCGGCGACGCCGCCGACGATGGTGCAGACATGCTTGCGTCGGCGGAGTGCCTCGGCCATCACATCGGCGTGCTCGAGCTCGTCCTCGACGATAAGGACCTGCACCCCACCACTGTTTTCGACCGCGTCACTCATGGCCCCCGATCGTACGGCCCGAGAGCCGCACCGCGCCCGCCACGGCGATCGCGAGCGCGTCGGCGACATCGGCGGGCTTTGGGATCTCGGCGAGGCCGAAGAGGTCCCGGACTGTTTCCTGCATCTGGGCCTTGCTGGCCCGCCCGCTGCCGGTCATGGCCCGCTTGACGCTCGCGGGGGGGATCTCGACGAGGTCGACGCCGATGCGTCGGACGCAGAGGAGGACGACGCCGCGGGCGTGGGCCATGGTGAGGGCGGAGCCCGGGAAGCGTGCGTGGCTGAAGAGGGCCTCGACGACGACGGCTCCGGGCCGGGTTCGCTCGAGGAGCTCGACGAGGTCGCGCTCGAGCTCTTCGAGGCGCTCGGCGACGGGGCGGGCCGGGCCTGAGCCGACGAGGCGGATGACGCCGGCCTCGACGAGCTCGGGGCGTCCGACGGTGCCGCAGACGCAGCCGTAGCCGGTGACGCGGAGGCCGGGGTCGATGCCGAGGATCCGATCGCTATCGGCCATAGCCCAGACTATCGGCCGCTCGGGGGGTTTACCCCGAACCCGGGCCCGGACCCGATCCCGAACCGTTCTCCGTAGTGGCGGAGGGCGTTGACGACGGTGCGGGCGAGGACATCGGTCTCGATATTGACCCCGTCGCCCGGGGCGAGCTCGCCCAGGACGGTCTTGGCGAGGGTCGTCGGGATGAGGGCGACCTCGAACCACCCGGCGGCGTCGTTGCCGGGGTCGACGGCGGCGACGGTGAGGCTCACGCCCTCGATGGCGACGGAGCCCTTTGGGACGACGCAGGGCATGAGGTCGGCGGGCAGGGCGACGCGGAGCCGCCACTCGCCGGCGCTGCCCGGGTCGTCGGGCCGGAGGATCTTGAGGACCTCGCCGACGGCCTCGACATGGCCCTGGACGACATGGCCGCCGAGGAGTGTGGCGGCGGTGGCGGAGCGTTCGAGGTGGACGCGGTGGTCGGGCTGGAGGCGTCCGACGGTGGTCTTGGCGAGGGTCTCGGGGATGACATCGAAGGCGACGGGGTCGCCCGGGCGGGCGTCGGCGACGGCGGTGAGGCAGCAGCCGTTGACGGCGATGGACTCGCCCTGGGCGAGACCGGTTCCCCCGCAGAAACCCTCGGCGGGCGTGATGACGAGCCGGCGGCCCGCGGGTGAGGCCTCCGCGGACAGCACGCGGCCGAAGTGATCGATGATGCCTGTAAACACGGGGGATGGTATTCCGGCGGTGGGCCGGGGCCTGTCGGGGGACCGTGGCTTGGGTGGCGCACTTGACCCCCACTGCGGCCGCAACGATACTGGCCGTCCCCTACCCTGTTCTCGGCTCGATGCCCAACACGCACCGACCTCGCCGGCCCGAGAGCCGCTGGCCGCCCGACCGACGCACGCCACACCGGAGTCCAGACTTGAAGCCCACCCGCACCACAGCCCTCACGCTCGCCGCCCTCGGTGCTCTTTCGATCGTTGGCTGCGCCGCTTCGGATACGGACTCGGCTTCGCGGACCTCTTCGCCCGCGGTGAAGCCGCTCGACACGACGGGGCGGCTGGTGACGCGGGCGGGATCGATCACGATCGACCACGACGCGTGGCGTGAGCTTGGCTATCGGTGGGACTGGTCGGCCCGCCCTGAGATCTCGGACGGGGCGAACCTGTCGCGGCTGGATGTACACGGCGACCTGGTCGTGACGCAGGACTCGCTGGGCGTGCTGTCGGCACTTGAGGCGCCGACGGGGAAGCTGCGGTGGTCGGTGGGGGTCGCGGACACGCTGACGCGGTTCCTAGGCACCGGGCGGGTCGGGGATCAGATCCTGAGCTACTCGCGTCCGACGCTGTTCGTGCTCGACGCGAACTCGGGCAACCTCCTGGCCCGGCAGCCGATGGATGTCGTGGTCTCGACGAAGCCGGTGATCTACAACGGGACGCTTGTGTTTGGTACGCCCACGGGCGAGGTGTATGCGCATGAGTTCGCCTCGCCCTCGGGCAAGCTCCGCCCGCCGCCCATGAACGCCGGCAACCGCGCGTGGGGGTACATGATCCCGGGCGCGATCAACGCGGACCCGGTGATGGTGGGGAACCTCATCGGCGTGGTCTCGCAGGCCGGCACGGTCTTCTTCGTCGACCCCTTCACCGGCGCCGGCCTCGGCCGCGGGAACATCTGGGAAGGCCTCGATAACGACCCCGTGACCGACGGCGAGCGGCTCTTCGCGGCCTCGCTCGATCAGTCCGTCTACGCCTTTGCGCGTGACGGCTCGCTGGTGTGGCGGTATCCCACGGCCAACCGCCTCCGGGCCCAGCCCACGGTGTGGCTGCCCTCGGGCGATCCGGCCGATTCGGTGCTCATCGTCGACATCCCGGGCGAGGGCCTGACCGCGTTCTTCGGCCCCACGGGCCAGAAGCTCTGGGTCAACAAGGACGCCCACGGCAAGATCATCGCCACCCGCGCGGGGGACCTCGTCGCGTGGAACGGCCGCGAGCTCATGCTCCTCGACGCGGACACGGGCGATGTCATCACGCAGACGCCTCTCAAGGGCGTCCAGGCGCTCGAGGCCAGCACCCTCGACGAGGCCGACCTCTACGCCATCGGCACCGACGGCACGATCGCGAAGTTCGCACCGCGGCAGTGACTGGTGACGGCCGAGGGGCCTGTTCGACCCGGTAGGAATGAAGCGGCACGGGGCGACGGGGAGCGTCGCCCTGTGATGCTGCGCGGGTGGCGGGGAGACTACTCGTGGTCGGGGGTGGCGTCGTCGATCTGGAGGCCGGCGAGGGCGGTCATGGTGTCGGGGGCGACTTTGAAGACTTTGTCGAGGCCGGTGACGAGCATGACGGACCAGACTTCGTCGCCCATGCCGCAGAGGCGCATCTGGCGGTTCATGGCTTCGAGGCGCTTCGAGATGCGGAGGAGCTGGGCGATGTTGGAGCTGTTGATGTAGGTGACTTCGGAGAAGTCGAGGACGACATGGGGGACGGGGCCGGCGGTCTCGTCGCGGTCGGCGGGGTCGCCGATGCGGTCGGTGAGCGCGGAGAGTTCCTCGGAGAGACTCGGCTCGTCGGAGAGCTGGGCGAGGACGATGGAATCGGACCAGTCGATGGCCATGGCGGGATGGTAACGGAAAGTGGGTCGGTGGTGGTTGGGTGGGGAGGGTCGGGGACCGCTCCCTTACGGTCGCGGCTCGTTCAAGGCATGTCGCGGCTCGTTTGAGGGGTTTTGCGGCCCGCTGGGGGCGGGCTTCGGGTTATTCCTGCGTCTCTGTGGGCGTTTCGGGTGGGGTCTCGGAGGGGGTTTCCGAGGGGATTTCGGTGTCGTCTTCCTCCGACTCGGCGACGCGGGCGGCGGCGATGAGGGCGTCTCCGTCCCTCAGGCCGACGACGCGGACGCCCTGGGTGCCGCGGCCGTACTGGCTGATGCCGCTGGCGGCGGTGCGGACGAGTTGGCCGTGTCGGGTGATGAAGACGACATCGTCGGTCTCGGCGACGGCGAAGGCGGCGACGGGTCGGCCGTTTTTGGCGCTGAGTCGGATGTCCATGCGGCCCTTGCCGCCCCTGGACTGTGAGCGCTGGGAGCCGTCTTCGGAGGTGACGCGGTACTCGTCGACGAGGGTGCGCTTGCCGTAGCCCTTGTCGGTGACGGTGAGGAGGCAGAGGTTGGCGTCGAGGGCGTCCTGGTGGGTGATCTGGGCGCCGTCGTCGGTGGGCGGGGTCATGGGGATGGCGGCGGCGCCGACGATCTGGATGTCGTCGGCGAGGTCGATGCCCTTGACGCCTGCTGCGGAGCGGCCCATGTCTCGGAGGCCGCCTCGGTCTTCGTGCTCGTTGAAGCGGATGGCCATGCCTGCGGAGGTGACGAGCATGACATCGTCGTTTCCGGAGGTGAGGAGGACATCGAAGAGGGCGTCGCCCTCTCTCAGGCCGACGGCGATGAGGCCGGACTTGTTGACATTGGCGTAGGCCTTGAGGGGGGTGCGCTTGACGATGCCGTTTCGGGAGACGAAGAGGAGGTGCTCGGAGCCTGCCTCGAAGTTCTGGACGGTGCGGTAGGCGCAGGTGCGCTCGCCCTCCTTGAGCTGGATGTAGTTCTGGATGGCGCGGCCGCGGCTGGTGCGGGAGGCTTCGGGGAGTTCGTAGACCTTGAGCTTGAAGACGCGGCCCAGGTCTGTGAAGGCGAGGAGGTCGTCGTGCGTGCTGGCGACGAAGAGGTGTGAGACGAAGTCGTCGCCGTCCTTGGAGTCGGCGGCGCGGATGCCCTTTCCGCCCCGGCCCTGCGCGGCGTAGGTGTGGGCGGGGACGCGCTTGACATAGCCGCCACGGGTGATGGTGACGACCATGTCCTCCTGCTGAATGAGGGCCTCGATGTCGATGTCGCCGGCGGCGTCCTCGATTCGGGTGAGGCGCTTGCCGCGTTCGCCGGCGCCGTAGCGGGACTTCATTTCCTCGCAGTCTTCGACGATCATGTCGTGGACGCGGGCGGGTGTGGCGAGGATGTCTTCGTAGTCTTCGATCTGGGCGACGACCTCGGTGTAGTCCTTGATGAGTCGCTCGATCTCGAGGCCGACGAGCTGGATGAGTCGCATGGAGCCGATGGTTTCGGCCTGGACGCGTGTGAGGGCGATGCCGCCGGCGGCTTCTGCGATCTGGAGCTTGTCCTTGAGGCGCTGGGGGAGGCTGGCGTGGGCGGGGTGCGAGGTGGGGATGCGGTAGCGGCGCTCCATGAGCTTCTGGATGGCTTCTTCGCGTGTGCGGCTGGAGCGGATGAGCCTGACGACCTCGTCGATGTCGGTGATGGCGTAGATCATGCCCTCGAGGACATGGGCTCGCTTCTTGGCCTCCCTGAGGAGGTGCATGGTGCGGCGGCGGATGACCTCGGCTCTGTGGTCGATGTAGCACTGGATGAGTTCGCGGAGGCCGAGTGTGCGGGGCTGGCGGTTGACGAGGGCGATGTTGATGATGCTGAAGGTCTGCTGGAGTGGGGTGTTCTGGTAGAGCTGGTTCTCGACGACGGCGGGGTCGGCGCCCTTCTTGAGCTCGACGACGATGCGGGTCTGGGCGCTTCGGCCGGACTCGTTGCGGACATCGGAGATGTCCTTGATGCGCTCGTCCTTGACGGCGTCGACGATACGGGTGACGAGGGTTTCCTGGACGAGGGCGTAGGGGATGGAGTCGATGACGAGCTGCTGGCGGCCTTGCTTGCCGAGGTCCTCGACATGGCACTCGCCGCGGACGGTGACCTTGCCTCGGCCCGCGGTGTAGGCGTCGATGATTCCTCGGCGACCGAGGATGATGCCGCCGGTGGGGAAGTCGGGGCCCTTGACGCCCTGGCGGGTGACCTGGCCTTCGTCGTCGGTTTCGTCGGCCATGAGCTCGAGGGCATTGAGCTCGGGGTTGCGGACGCAGCGGACGATGGCGTCGAGGATCTCGGCGGGGTTGTGGGGCGGGAGGCTGGTGGCCATGCCGACGGCGATGCCCATGCCGCCGTTGATGAGGAGGTTGGGGAACTTGCCCGGGAGGACGAGGGGCTCCATGAGGCGGTCGTCGTAGTTGGGCTGGTAGTCGACGGTGTCGAGCTTGAGGTCTGCGAGCATGTCCACGGCGGCGTGGTGCATGCGGGCCTCGGTGTATCGCATGGCGGCGGGCGGGTCGCCGTCGATGGAGCCGAAGTTGCCCTGCGGGTCGATGAGGGGGACCCGCATCTTCCACTTCTGGGCCATGCCGACGAGGGTGGGGTAGATGACGCCTTCGCCGTGGGGGTGGTAGTTGCCGGAGGTGTCGCCGGCGATCTTGGCGCACTTGATGTGCTTCTTGCCGGGGCGGAGGTTGAGGTCGTTCATGGCGACGAGGATGCGTCGCTGGGAGGGCTTGAGCCCGTCGCGGACATCGGGCAGGGCCCGGTCCATGATGGTGCTCATGGCGTAGGTGAGGTAGGAATCCTGGAGCTCGGTCTCGATCTTGAGATCGATGATGCGTCCGCCGCCGAGTGGGGTGTCGGAGTCGGTGAGGGGGCCTGCGGGAGGCGGGGGGACGCCGTCATTGTCGCCCGGCATCGGGCCGGGATTTTGCTCGCTCATTCAGGGCTCCAGGGGGGTGCCTTTGGGGGCTTCTGATAGTAGGGGTTCGGGGCTTGGATTTCCGCCCCGGGAGCGGTCTAAGGGCGTGGGTCGGCGAGCAGTTCTGCGACGCGATCGCGGAGGCCGGAGCGGGGGTGCGGGGCCTTGTGGACGAGGCCGTTTCGGTCGATGAGCCAGTAGGTGGGGAAACTGGAAACGCCGTACTCCGTGACGATCGGGTTGTCGTACGGGACAGGTCGGCCCGGCCTGTCGACGCCGGCGATGTGGGGCCAGGTGAACTCGGCGCGGTCTGCGAGGAAGTCGCGGACGCGTTCGGGGGAGTCGAAGGCGACGCCGAGGACACGGAAGCCCTGGCTTGCGAATTCGTCGCGGAGGCGGGCGACCTCGGGCATGCCGGCGATGCAGGGGCCGCACCAGGTGCCCCAGAAGTCGACGAGGATGACATCACCGGCCCAGTCGGCGGTGTCGATCGTTATGCCATCGATGCCCTCGCCGGCTAGACGGAGCGGCTTGCCGAACATGTTGGCGCTGACGGCGGCTCCGCGGGCGTACGACCCGGGGGGCAGGTTGTTGATCATCCAGTCTTGCCAGTGGGCAAGGGTGTTGGGGCCGCGCTGGTCGGCGGCGTACTCGAGAAGACCGCCGGCCATGAAGGGATCGGCCGGGTCGACCGCTTGCTTCTCCACCTCGGCCAATCGGGTGAGGCTTTGGTCTGATAGGGACAGCCCTGCCAGGCTGAGGTCTACGACGACTCGCTCCATGAGCGCGAGTTCCGCCTGGGCGGCGGCGCGGGTGCCGGGGTGTCGCGCGATGGTCAGGCGCAGCTCGTTTTCCCACTCGGCCGCGGGGTCCTCGGTTGCCGTGGCGAGGGCCCTGAGGGAACGGACGCGGCGTTCCATCCAATTTGGAAGGTCGGACACCTCGCCGGCGTAAGCGTCTAGCTTGGAGGTCAGGCTCGCGACGCGGCGGTGGTAGGCGGTGAACTCGGCTTTGTAGCGCTCAAGTTCGGCCTCGCCGGGGTTTGCGGACGGCATGACGGGCTCGGTGAGGCTTCGAAGACTTTTGAGGACCTCTTCCGCGGTGCGCGGCTCATTGATGCTGGGTTCAACGGCGAGTACACCGGCGGGTCCCATGGTGCAAAAGAGCACGGCGGCGATCCACGCGACCCTTCGGAGGTTGGCATTCATACCGACAGAATGCCAAACCGCGGTCACTCAGTCAATGCGGAATCGGGCGATCCCCTCGCGCGGAGTTCGTCGAGGGAATTGAGGGTTTCGGCGATGGTCCAGAGGGCGAGGGCGCTGGCTTCGATGGGCATGTCGTGGTCCCAGACGGCACGCCTCACGCCGCCCAGGGCGAAGGCGGGGTTGCGGTAGGCGTGGGCTTCTTCGCGGGCGGCGGTGAGCTGGGCGAGGAAGCGGAGGGTGCTGGCGTGGGTGGTGAGGCGGGCGGGGACTTCGCCGGTGGTGGCGGTACCGGGGGTGAGCTCGGGGCGGGCGAGCATGGCGGCCTCGATGGCGGCGGGGCGGAGGGTGTGCCAGGTGGGCAGCGCCGTGGGGCCGACGGTGAAGACGACGCCCCCGACGAGGTCGCGGGCGTCGGCGTCTGCGTCGGCGGCGGTGATGCGGAAGGCGTCGGTGAGGTCGCGCATCTCGCGGAGGGCGGGGGCGGCGCGGACGGGAGCGGACTCAAGCTCGGCGAGCTCGATGGCGGCGAAGCCGAGGAAGGGCATGAGGGCGACGAGCTGCTCGGTCGGCACGACGGCGAAGGCGGCTGCGACGGACTCGGCGGCGGCGTCGGTGGTGATCGCACGGCGCTCGGCGGCGCGGACGGCGGCAAGGGCGACGAGTCCGCGGAGGGGGGACGGGAGGTCGGCCGAGGCGCCGGCGCTCGGGAAGAGGGGGCGGAGGGTGTCGATGGCGCTGGTGGCGAGCGTGGGCAGGGCGGGGGCGTCTGGCGTGGTGAGGGCGATGTAGACGAGCGCGGCGTCGGTGGGTGAGGCGGCGGGGTCGGGCTCGTTGTCGGTCCGCTGCGCGAGGTCGGCGAGGACCTGGCGGGCGAAGGCGCGGGCCTGGTCGCGGCTCTTGGGCGGTGCGGACTCCGCGTTGGCCCACGCGAGCATCGCGGCGGCGGCGAGGGCCTGGTCGGCGGTGCCCGCGATGGGCGGGTCGTAGCGACCTCGGAGGGGGTCGAGGGCGCCGACCATGCCGAGGGGCTCGACGCCGGGCCAGAGGCGGGTCTGGAGGTGGGCGGCGATGGTGGCGCCGAGCCCGGGGAGAGCTGCGGCGGTGACCTCTCCGGGTTCGACGATGCGGCCTCCTCGGTGGAGGAAGACGGGGGCGCCGCCGGGCTCGAGCTGGGCGAGGTGGACGACCTCGAAGGTGGCGAAGGAGAAGCCGTGCTCGGGGAGCTTGATGGCGGCGAGGCCGGTGAGGTCGGTGTCGTCGGAGAGGTCCCCGAGCACGGCGGCGACGGCGGCGTTGGGGCCGATGCCGCGGCGGAGCATCCAGGCGGGTGTGCGTGCGGCGGCGCGGGGGGCGGCGGGGTCGGTCGTGCGGAGGATGAGGCCGTCGAGGCCCGGGCGGAGGGCGGGGCCGGGGGCGCCGAGCTGCCAGTCGGCATCGGGGGCGAAGAGGTCGTCTCCGAGCAGTGAGCGGGCGGGGCCCGAGAGCTCGAGGGAGATGGTGAGGTCGGCGACGCGGGCGGAGGGGTTGGCGGTGAGGGCGTCGTCGGTTTTGCGGGCGGCCTCGGCGGCGGCGCGGGCGAGGGTGGTCTCGCGTTCGGCGGGGGTGGCGGCGGCGGCGAAGGCGTCGGCGATGAGGCGGCCGTCGAGGGCGACGATGATGCCGGCGGCGTCGACGGGGGGAAGGCCCGCGGGGACGGGGGCGGAGGGGAGCCGGTTTCGGATGTAGGTCTGGACGGCGTTGAAGGCGTCGATGGCGGCGGCGGGGGCCGGGAGGGCGTTGTCGCGCGCGGTTGCCGGCGCGTTATCGGGGGTGGCGCGGGCGGCCGGGGTGAGGGCGAGGGTGATCGCGGTGAGGGCTGCGATGGTGCGGTTGAACATCGTGTGGTGTTGCTCCTGGGCAACGGTACGGCCGAGAACCGGTGCGGATCGGGGTGTGGACCGGCGTTTGGAGGCCGGGAAGGGGGTTGGCACGGGCGGGCACGGGCTTTGAACCTCGGTCTGGCACAACCAGAGAGGTGAGCCCATGAAAGCCAAGACCATGTTCGCGATCACGGAAGTCCACAAGCGAGTGTTTGTGCTCACGATCCTGAGCTACTTGGTTTTGTGCTGAGGCGGCGCTTGGCGTTCGTGGCCTCGCTCGCCGTTGGCTCGCGAGGCCACGGCACCCGGCGTCTTGATACCCCGGGCGAAGGGCAGCTCCAGCCCGCTCGCTCACGCTCGGGGCTCCATTTTCGGGTTGGGCGTTCTTGGTTGATCTCCGCGATCTCACGATCGCGGCTCTGATCGGGCGATGCACCCTGTGTACCAATGAAAGTGCCCCGGGTCTTGGTGACCCGGGGCGCTGTTGTTTACGCGGTCATGCGTGTCTCGGCGACGAGCTTCGGGCGATCAGAAGCTGATCTTGTCGGTGCCCATGGAGCCGTGCTCGTCCATGCCGCCGCGGGCGGGCATGTCGCCGCGTCCGCCGCCGAAGTCGTATCCGCCGCCGCCCTGGCCGCCGCCGGAGTCCCCGCCGCCCGAGCTGTCGCCCCACTGGGCGCGCTTGAGGGAGAGGCCGATCTTGCGGTCGTGGATGTCGACGCGGAGGATCTTGACATCGATCTCCTCGTCGGCCTTGACGACATCCTGGGGGTTCTCGACCTTGTGGTCGGCGAGCTCCGAGATGTGCAGCAGGCCCTCGAGGTCGTCCTCGAGCTCGACGAAGACGCCGAAGTTGGTGATCTTCGTGACCTTGCCGCGGACGACCATGCCGGGCTGGTAGGCGCCGGGGATGGCCTCGAGCCAGGGATCCTCGGTGAGCTGCTTGACGCCGAGGGAGACGCGCTGCTTCTCCTGGTCGACATCGAGGACGACGCACTCGACCTCGTCGCCCTTCTTGTAGAGCTCGTTGGGGTGCGTGACCTTCTTGGTCCAGGACATGTCGGAGATGTGGAGCAGGCCGTCGATGCCGGGCTCGATCTCGATGAAGGCGCCGTAGTTGGCGAGGTTGCGGACGACGCCCTTGATGACGGTGCCGCCGGGGTACTTCTCGGAGACGAGCTCCCAGGGGTTGACCTCGGTCTGCTTCATGCCGAGGCTGATTTCCTGCTTGTTCTTGTCGATGTCGAGGACGACGACATCGATCGACTCGCCGACATTGACCATCTCGGACGGATGGTTGACGCGGCGTGTCCAGGACATCTCGGAGATGTGGACGAGGCCCTCGATGCCGTCCTCGATGCGGACGAAGGCGCCGTAGGACATGATGTTGACCACTTCGCCCGTGATGCGGGAGCCGACGGGGTACTTGGCCTCGATCTCCTCCCAGGGGCTGGCCTCCTTCTGCTTGAGGCCGAGGGCGATCTTCTCCTTGTCCCGGTCGATGTTGAGGACCTTGACCTCGATCTTCTGATCGATGCGGACGACCTCTGAGGGGTGGTTGACCCTGCCCCAGGACATGTCGGTGATGTGGAGGAGGCCGTCGATGCCGCCGAGGTCGACGAAGGCGCCGAAGTCGGCGATGTTCTTGACGGTGCCGGTGACGAGCTGGCCCTCTTCGAGGTTCTCGAGGAGGCGCTTCTTGGCGGTGTCGCGCTCGTGCTCGATGAGCTTGCGGCGGGAGATGACGATGTTGCGGCGCTCGATGTCGATCTTGAGGATCTCGGCGCGGACGGAGCGGCCGATGAAGTCGCCGATGTCGTGGGGACGGCGGATGTCGACCTGGGAAGCGGGGAGGAAGACGGGCACGCCGATATCGACGAGCAGGCCGCCCTTGATCTTCCGCATGCAGGTGCCTTCGACGGCGTCGCCTTCCTTGGTGGTGTCGATGATGCGCTGCCAGGCGATCTGGCGGTCGGCCTTGCGCTTGGAGAGCTGGATGAGGCCGCCCTCGCCCTCCATGTTCTCGAGGAGGACATCGATCTGGTCGTTGATGCGCAGGCCTGCGAGCTCGTCTCCGAACTCTTCCTTGGGGATCAGCCCCTCGCTCTTGAGCCCAACTTCCACGACGACATCGTCGCCGGAGAAGCCGATGATGCGGCCCTTGATGAGCTTGCCCGGGGCGAGGTCGGCGACGCGGTCTCCGACGAGCTGCTCCATGCCGGCGTCGGTGTCGCCGCCGAACATTTCGTCGAGAAGCTTCTGCGCTTCGGCGTCGTCCACGCCCAGTGAGGCGATCAGGGTTTCGTCGATCATGCGGTCAGAACCTTTCCGCGGGACGCGAGCGCGTCCGCGTTGCGTGCGGCTTTGCCCTTCGCCCGCCGGGGTGGCGATGGGTGCGCCGTGCGCTCCGGTCGGCCGCGGTTCCCCTTGCCGCGTGGCCGGTCCGGTCGCCCCCGAGGGGCGGGTGTGGGTTCGGGTCTCCGCGGGGCGTGCACACGCCCTTCGCGGTTCCCGGCGTGGGGCCTGAACTCTAGCCGTCTCGGCGCGTGGGTTCGCGGGGGCGGAGCGGGCGAGTTTGCGGTGAAGGTGGGGCTGGGCGGGGTCGGGATGGGGGCCGGAACGGGGTCGGCGAGGCGAGGATGTTGCGCTTCGGTGTCGTTCGGGTTATGGAATTGTCGTTTGCATGTAGTTCGGATGTAGCGATTGGATTGCGTTCGCATGGTGTTCTCTCTTTTGACGAGAGTCGGGAGGGCCCCGGTCGGGGCACCGGAGAGAGGACACGGACATGCGAACGGCTTGGTCAATGGTGCTGGGTGTTGGGCTGGGTGCTGGGCTGGCTGGGCTTGGGACGGGATCGGCGGTTGCTGCGCCGGTGGACCTGTTCCTGCTGGCGGGGCAGTCGAACATGGTGGGCGGGGCGCCGATCGGGGACCTGGACCCGCGGTATGCGCCGCCCCGTGAGGATGTGCTGTACAGCTACCGCCTGGGGACGGGGGCGGGGACGAACGAGAGCGACGGGTTCGGGGCGCTGCGGCACCTGCATGGCACCGGGGTCGGGGCGAGCTACGGGCCGGAGCTTGGCTTTGGGCACACGCTGGCGGACGCGATGCCGGACCGACGGTTCGCGCTGGCGAAGTTCGCGGTGAACGGGTCATCGCTGGCGAACCGGTGGGGGCCGGACGACAACGACCTGTACCCGGACTTCATCGACTTCGCGCGGCGTCAGATCGCGACGCTCGAGGCCGATGGGCACGAGGTGCGGGTGCGTGGGCTCGTGTGGGTGCAGGGTTCGGGGGATGCGTACGCGGATTTGGCAGTGAACTACGCGGCGAACCTGGCGGCGCTGGTGGGCGCGGTGCGGTCGGACCTCGGTCTGGGGGACCTGGCTGTACTGCTGACGCAGGAGCACGCGGACTCGGGCCGGCCGGCGGTGGACGAGATCCGGGCGCAGAAGCAGGCGTTCGTCGACGCGGACGGCAACGCATGGATGGTGAACATCGACGACTACCCGCTGCGGGACCCGGTGCACTTCGCGGGCGAGACCACGATCGTGGCGGGAAACCGGCTGGCGCAGGCGTGGCTATCGATTCCGACGCCGAGCGGCGTCGCGGCGGCGGGTCTGGCGATGGTTTGGGCGACGCGGCGGCAGCGGTGAGGGGCACGGAGAGCGGAGGCTCGCGGCTCAGTTGTCTCCGGCGGGGACCGGCTTGCCGTTGGTGCGTTCGGGCTTGTCTTCGGTCTCGTCGGTGATGAAGAAGCCAACGCCGCGGAGGGCCCGGATCCTGGGGCCGTCGGTGCCGAGTTTGCGGCGGACGCGGTGGATCATGACGCGGACGGCGGACTCGGCGACGATCTGCCCGTCACCGGCGTAGGCGTCGGCGATTTCGGCGTAGGTGTAGACGCGGTCGGGGCGGCGGATGAGCAGTTGCAGGACCTCGAACTCGGCGCGGGTGAGGCGGCGGCGGCCGTCCTTGGTTTCGACGGCGTAGGCCTCGGCATCGAGGACGAGCTCGCCGAGCTTGTAGATGCGATCATGTTCCCCGGACATGGGCGGTTCTCTCCTCGGGCCGGCGCGGTGTGCCCGGTTTGGCTTACGCCCGCACGCTGTCCCGGTTGCGGGTGTCGGGGAGCCCGAGATCGGGGGAAACTTTATGCTTGGGCTGTCGGGGACACTGCGGCGGTCGATCAGGACTTGTTTAGCATCTATCCAGCAACCACTAGTGTCCCTACAGAGTCTTACCGAAGTGTTACGCGCCGGGGCTTTTCCGAGAAGTTATGCCGGCCACCGACCCCCGAATCGGGTCAATTCGTAGTGGAAGGGCTGGCGAGCGTTGTAAGCGTTTCCGATGGTGGGCTAGGATCGTTCTTCCGCTGGGCTGAACAGAGAACAGGAGCCCGGTGTACGGTTCAGGAGAGGCCTCGGGATGGGCCTTTCCGCCCCCGCTGACCCGTGCGGGTGCCCGGGCCGGCGGCGGAGCGGGGCTGCGGGTGGACCCGCGTGCCCGTTGTGTCGAGTATTCCAGATCGGGCGTCGCGCGACGCCCGGAGCCGCGTGGGCGAGAGATCGCCCGGCCAACAGAAGGCCTGACGACCATGACGACCGTTCCTTCGACGAGCCAGACGGAGAAGCTGCCCGATTCGGTGGTGACGGGGGTGGGCGACGCCCGGGACCCGATCTTTGACGAGCTCGGGTTCCCGACGGATCCCGACAATCTGTACCTCCAGACGGTGGCGCAGATGCTGAAGGCGGCGGAGCTGATCGACCTGAAGCACCGGGTCAAGATCATCCTGGCCCAGCCGAAGAACGAGGCGATGGTGCACTTCCCGGTCCGTATGGACGACGGGCACCACCGGCTGTTCAAGGGCTACCGGGTGCAGCACAACAACGCGCTCGGCCCGTACAAGGGCGGCATCCGGTTCCACGAGGATGTGCACCTCGACGATGTGAAGGCGTTGTCGTTCCTGATGACGATGAAGACGGCGCTCGTGCGCGTGCCCTTCGGCGGCGGCAAGGGCGGCGTGAAGGTGAACCCGCGTGAGCTGAGCATCGGCGAGCTGGAGCGGGTGTCGCGGCGGTTCACGAGCGCGATCGCGCACATGATCGGGCCGGACTACGACATCCCCGCGCCGGATGTGGGAACCAACGCGCAGATCATGGCTTGGATGGCCGACACCTACATGATGGGCGCCGACGCGAACGCTCAGGACGGCCTGCGGATCGTGACGGGCAAGCCCGTTGAGTTCGGCGGGTCGGCCGGGCGCGAGAAGGCGACGGGCCAGGGCGTGGCCGATGTGCTCGCGGAGATGCTGCCCGGGATCGGCATCCCGATCCAGGGCATGACGGTGTCGCTGCTCGGGTTCGGTAATGTGAACTCGTGGGGCGGGCGGATCCTCCAGGACATGGGAGCGCGGATCGTGTCGGTCATGGACCACACGGGTGCGCTGCGCAACGACGACGGGCTCGACTGCCACTCGCTCGCCGAGTACGCCGAGCGGAACAAGGGCATCCGCGGATACGAGAACGAGCCGACGCGGACCGGCAGCGGGACGCACGCGAGCCACGGGGCCGAGGCCATCAGCGAGGAGGAGTTCTACTCCACCCCGTGCGATGTGTTCATCCCGGGTGCGCTCGAGCAGATGATCAAGCCGGCGCAGGCCAAGCTCCTGAACTGCAAGGTGCTCGCCGAGGCGGCCAACGCGCCCTGCGACCCCGCGGGCGACCGCACGCTGATGGAGCGCGGGATCGAGGTCATCCCGGCGATCCTGGCGAACGCGGGCGGCGTGACGGTGTCGTACTTCGAGTGGCTGCAGAACAAGAGCAGCGTGACTTGGGACGCGAACCAGGTGGACCGCGAGCTCAACCGGCACATGTGCGTCGCCGCCCGGCGGACCATGGCCGCCCGCGAGCGGTACGGGTGCGACCTGCGGACGGCGGCGTTCGTGGCCGCCCTCGAGCACATCGGCAAGGTGTACCAGCTGCGTGGCATCTTCCCGTAAGCGTTCCGTCCGTCAGCAAACCACCTAGTGGACACTTATCGGGGGGCTCGGCGTTGGCCGGGCCCCTCTTTTCTTGTGTCCTCCGCGGGTCGTGGTACGATCGCCGGCGACTGGAGGGTTGCTGGTATGCAGATGCGCTGGGTGCTGGGCGGGGCGTGCGCGGCGGCGGCGGTCGTGATGATCGCGCTGGGCGTCGTGCTGGATGAGGACAAGGCCGCGGGGCTGGTCGGCGTCCTGGGCAACCTCGGGGCGGAGATCTTCGGCCTCGCGCTCACGGTCGCGATCATCGACTGGCTGATCGAGCGGAAGAAGCACAACGAGGCCGTCCAACGGCTCGCGTGGCAGACGCTGCACGATGTCGACCATGCCTTCTGGGTGTGGCAGGGCGGTCGGCGGGAGTTCCACCTCGACGAGCTGGTCGCGCTGCTGGCCGTCGCGAGCAAGCACGACCCCTTGCCGGCGTTCACCGAGGAGATGTTCGTCAACCTGGGCATCCGCGCGTCGGACAACCTGCGCCTGCAGCCCAAGCTGATGGAGCACGACCGGCGGCTGAAGTCGGCCATGCGGTCGCTCGCCGGGCTGGCGCAGCTGCGAGAGGCCAAGGGCCTCGTCGATTCGGGCTACATCATCGAGGGCTTGCAGTCCGCGGCGACGAATCTCGCGGCGGTGCTGGGCCAGCACCCGCACCAGGGCGAATTCACCGCGGCGAAGAGCTTCCGGGACCCCGCGGTCGAGGCGCAGCGCAAGCGGTACCGCGGCTCGCTACACGAGACCATGCAGCACCAGACCTCTTCGGCCGTGGTGACGGAGCTGTCGAGCGAGATCATGGTGGGGCCGCCGCGGTAGGCGGGTGTTGCCGGCGTCGTGTTCGAATGGCGTGTCCGCGGCGCATCGGACGCTCGGTCGTTCGGCCTGGGCGCCGTCGCGTTCGAGGTCAGTCGCGGCGGCGGCGGGTGGTGTAGGCGGCGAGGGCTGTGAGGGCGAGGGCGCCGGCGGGGGTGGGGATGGTGGCGCGGTTGACGGAGAAGCCGTCGAAGCCGATGCCGTCGTTGTTGTGGCCGACCCATTCGAAGCTGACGCGGGAGAAGTCGGCGCCGTCGGCGGCGGTGTAGCTGAAGAAGCGGGGATTGCGGGAGTTGGAGTCGCGGAGGGCGAAGGCGTCGTCGTCGAAGCGAATGTTGAGGGTGGCCCACTCGAGGTCGGAGTACCAGAAGGAGATGCCAGAGAGGCGTTCGGTGCCGAAGTCGAGGGTCATGGAGCCGCCGATGACCTTCCAGAAGTTCTGGCCCTCGGCGGCGACGGCGCCGTGACCGTCGTGGTTGCGGTGGATCTTGTTGTGCTTGCCGGCGTGGGTGACGGTGGCGGCGATGTCGCCGAAGTCGAGGGCGGTGACCTTGGCGCCGACGGTGTAGTTCTCGAAGCCGAGGGCGGAGGAGGCGAGGCGGTCGGCGGACTCGGTGATGGAGACGGTGCCGCGGGCGGGGGCGGCGGGGCCGGAATCGAGCGGCGTGAGGACGGGCCCGGCAAGGGCGGGGGCGGCGAGTGCGGCGAGCGAGCCAGCGGCGGCGGTGCGGATCGTGAGCATGGATTTCCCCTGCGGGCCTTGGATAGAGGGCCCTCGGCAGGGAGCGTGCGATACGGGGGCCGGGGGTGCCACGGGCGGATGTGGATTGCTTGGCCGTGGGGCGTGAAGGGGTGCGGGTTGGGGGGGCGGCGCGGGTGGGAAGGTCCCCGCCGGAAGGGGGCCCCGGGAAATCGGTGGCCGGGGCGCGGAGCGTTTGTGACCGTGTTCGGTCGTCGGCGTTTGGGCCGGCGGGGTCACGGAGGACGGGCATGCTCTCATCTGGTGGCATCACGCCGAACAATCCGGCGCCCTCGATCGGGGCTCAGAACGCGCTCGGTCGGGCGAACGGGCTCATCGCGGGCTCGCTCGAGCGGCAGTCGACGGGGTTCCGGATCAACCGGGGGGCGGACGACCCGGCGGGGCTGATCAGTTCCGAGCAGTTGAAGGCCCAGCTCGCGACGCTGGAGGCCGAGACGCGGGCGATGGAGCGGGCGGACGCGGTGGCGGCGACCGCAGACGCGGCGCTGAGCGAGGTGTCGGGGCAGATGGCCGAGGCCCGGGCGCTCGCGGTCGCGAATGCGAACACGGGGGGGATGAGCGACGCGGAGATCGCCGCGAACGAGATGGAGATGGCGTCGATCCAGCAGTCGGTGGACCGGCAGCTGCGTGGGGCGGAGTTCAACGGCGTGAAGCTGTTCGACGGCGGGGTGACGCTGAGCGCGGGAGGTGAGCGGATGACGATCGAACCGACGAGCGCGATCACGCTTGGGCTGAGCGATGTGAACTTTGCGAACCCGGACGAGGCGTCGGCGGCGGTGCAGATCGCGGCGGACCGGGTGAACACCCTTCGGGGCCGGCTCGGGGCGTTCCAGGCGAATGTGATCGGGAGCCAGCGGGCGAGCAAGGCGGTGGAGTTCGAGAACATCAGCGCGGCGAACTCGATCATCCGCGACACCGACTTCGCGGCCGAGAGCGCGCGGTTCGCCCGGGCGAGCGTCCTCGGGGCGTCGAGCGGGGCGGCGCTGAAGCTCACGAACGAGAACCCGCGGAACGCGGTGTGGCTTCTCGCCGGGTGATGAGGCCGCGTAGCCGGGGGGTGGCCCCGGCGGATGGATGAGGAGAGGGACGCGACCGTGAGGGCGGGCGGGGCTGGGCCCCGCTCCCTCACGGTCGCGGCTCGTTTTGGGGCGGCGGGCGATGGGTCGGCGGGTCGTTTTGGTGGGTGGCTACGCTGGTGGCTATGGCCCGCGGCAAGGCAGCGACACCAACGAAAGCGAACGGGGCGAAGGACCCGTACGACACGCCCGCGATGCGGCAGTTCGTGCGGTTCAAGGAGCAGCACCCGGGGTGCGTCCTGTTCTTCCGGATGGGGGATTTCTACGAGCTCTTCGGGGACGACGCCGTCGAGATGAGCCGGGCGCTGGGGCTGACGCTGACCGAGCGGCAGAACGGGATCAAGCTGGCAGGCGTGCCTTACCACCAGAAGGACCGGTACCTGCGGCGGGCGATCGCGGCGGGGTACCGGGTGGCGATCGCGGACCAGACGCAGGACCCGAAGGAGGCCAAAGGGATCGTCGAGCGGGCGGTGACGCGGGTGGTGACGCCCGGGACGATCGCGGACGAGAGCCTGCTGGGCGATCGGGGCGAGGACGCGGTGTGCGCGCTGGCGGCGGTGCACGCGGTCGGGGAACAGTTGCATGCGGCGGTGGTGGACGCGTCGACGGGTGTGTTCGAGATCGTCGAGGGCGACGCGGCGACGCTCGCGGACGCGTTCGAGCGGGCGGGGGTGCGGGAGATCCTGCACGCGGAGGACGAGCGGGGGCAGACGCCCGCGGCGGTGCGCCGGGTGATCGCTTTGGTGCGGGTGCCGGCGACGCCCCGGCCCGGGTGGTGGTTCCGGGCGGACGAGGCGCTCGACCGCGTGCGCCAGCAGTACGGCGTGGCGAACGCGGAGGGGTTCGGGTTTACCGACGATGATCCGGCGCTGATCGCCGTGGGCGTCGCGCTCGGGTACCTGGGCGAGACGCAGGCCGTGGGGGCGGACGCGGCGGCGGGGACCTTGGACACGCCGCAACTGCGGAGCACGCTGACGCATTTGTGCCCGCCCAGGCGGTGTGCGCCGGACGGGGTGTGCGTCTTGGACGCGGTGAGTCTGCGCTCGCTCGAGATCGTGCGGACGATCAGGGGTGAGGACGGCTCGCGCGGCGAGGGGCGGGACGGGGGCGAGGGGTCGCTGCTCGGCGTGTTCACGCGCGGTGGGCTCGTGCGGACGGCGATGGGGCGGCGGCGGCTGCGGGCGTGGCTGTGCGAGCCGTTGTGCCGGGCGGGGGAGATCGGCGAGCGGCAGGCGGGTGTGGCGGCGCTCGTGGAGGACCGGCGGCTGGCGGGGGAATTGGGCGAGGCGCTCGCGGGCGTGCAGGACCTGGAGCGGATCGGGGCCCGGATCGCGCTCGGGCGGCCCAGCCCGCGGGATCTGATCGCGCTCGGCGTTGGGCTGGCGCGGGTGCGCGACCTGACGGAGCTGACGGGGGGCACGGGGAGTCTCGGGCGCGTGCACGGCGTGCTCACGGGGCTGTGCGAGCGGGTCGCCGCGGTGGGCGAGACGCTCCTCTCGACCTGCGTCGATGAGCCGCCGGCGCACCTGCGCGTGGGCGGGCTGGTGCGGGACGGCGTGGATGCGGACCTCGACGAGGCGCGGGCGCTGCAGCGGGACGCGGGCGAGTGGATGGCGCAGTACCAGGCGCGGCTCAACACCGAGCACGAGTTGCCCGGGCTCAAAGTCGGCTTCAACAAGGTCTTCGGGTACTACATCGAGCTGCCCAAGGCGCAGGCGC
>CAZTQV010000025.1:0-59119 GCA_964615815.1 uncultured Phycisphaeraceae bacterium
CATCGTGCCAGGGGTGGATCATGCGCCGAGGATAGGTCGGCTCACCGCCGCCCCGCCCCCGCCCCGCCCGCCAACCCGAAAAACCAAACGCCCCCGCCGACCGCTGGGCCGGCGGGGACCCGGGATAGGGGCCCCATGGCGGCGGGGCCCCAAGGCTGCTCGTTCCCCGAACCGCTACAGGCTGAACCGGCCCACCAGCCCCCGCAGCTGCTCCGCCCGGCTCGCCAGCTGCGACGCCGCCGCCACCGCCTGCTCGGTCCCCTGCGCCGTCTGCCCGCTGCTCGCGTTGACGGTCTCGATCCGCCGGGCGATCTCGTTCGCCGCGATGCTCTGCTGCTCCGCCGCCGCCGCGATCGACTGGATCACCTCCCGAACCGACGCCGCCGACCGGACGATCCCCCGCAGGCTCTCCCCCGCCTCGCTCGCCAGCCGCACGCCCTCGGTCACATTCCCGGTGCCCAGGCTCATCCGCTGCACCGCACGCGTCGTCTCCTCCTGGATCGCCCGAACAGACTCGGTCACCTCCTGCGTCGCGTTCGTCGTCCGCTCCGCCAGCCGGCGAACCTCGTCGGCCACCACAGCGAACCCGCGCCCGTGCTCCCCGGCCCGCGCCGCCTCGATCGCCGCGTTCAATGCCAGCAGGTTCGTCTGTTCCGCGATCTCGTTGATCGTGTCGATGATCGTCCCGATCTGCTCCCCGCGCTTCCCGAGCTCCTCCACGCTCGCCGCCCCGTCACGCACCGCGCCGTTGATCGAGTTCATCGCCTCGATCGTCCGCTCCACGGTCTCCCCGCCCACCTCCGCGGCCTCGCCCGACTGCTGCGCCGAGCTCACCGCGTTCTCCGACCGCGACGCCACCTCCGTGATCGACGCGCTCATCTCCGAAACCGCCCCAGACACCTGCTCCACCTCGCGCGACTGCTCCGACACCGTCCGAGACATCTCCTCGCTGCTCGACGCGATCTCAGCCGCCGCCGCCGCCACATCGTCCGAGCTCGCCGACACATCCGCGATCACCTCGCGCAGCGAACCCGCCATCCGCGATGCCGCCTGCGCCAGCACCCCGATCTCGTCCTTGCTCTGCACCTCGACCGAAGCCTCCCGCAGGTCACGGCTCGCGAGCCGCTCCATGAACCCCACCACACGGTTCAGCCCGCCGGTGATCTGCCGAGTCAGCACGAACGCGATCGCGATGCCCGCACCGATCACCGCCAGCGCCGTCACCAACCCGATCGTCACCATCGACGCGAGCGCCCCCTCCGCGCTCGCCGCCGCCTCGTCCCGCGCCGCCACCTGCGTCGCCGAGATCGTCCCCATCAGCTCACGGGCCTTCGCCGCCAGCGGCGTCACCTCGTTCAGGCAGATGGTCTCCGACACGCAGTACCCCGGCCCCGCCCGCTCCTCCGCGACACGGATCAGGCCCGCCAGGAAACGCCCCCGCGACTCCAGGTACGCCTCGAACTCCCGGGCCTGCTCGCCCGTGAACGAACCCCCCATCGCCTTCAGACGCGCCACCGACGCCTCGCACCCCGCCATCCGATCCTCGAGCTCATCAAGCGATTCCCGCGTCCCAGAATCGAGGTACGCCGCCATCGCCTCCCGCACCAGCAGCAGGTGCATCTTTGCCTCAGCCACCCGCCACACCAGCTCCTTGCGGCTGCCCGCCCCCTGCACGCTCATCTCCGCCGCCAGCATCGCCCCGATGTGCTGCATCATCTCCTGCCCGATCGGCAGCACCTCGGCGTAATACCGCGTCGCCGCGGGCTTATCCCCGGGCGTATGGCTCACATCCGCGATCTGCTGCTGCGCCACGCGGAACGCGCCCATCACCCCTTTCAACTCCGCCCAGGTCGCCCGGGTCGCCGCGTCCCAATCCCCGCTGAACCCCTCCAACTCTTCCATGAACCCATCGATCTCGACCCACGCGTCCACCCGGTCCCGCGCCACCGACTCCAGACCGAGGATCATGTACCCCCGGTGCGAACTGAGCGCCCGATTGATCTGCGTCTCGAGCTGCTGGCACAACTCCACCACAGGCACCTGCTCGTCGAGCGCTTCGTGTGTGTGCCCGTCCACCTGCCGCGCCTGCAGCAGCACCACGGCCGCAAGCCCCGCCGTCATCGCCATCAGCGCCCCAAACCCCACGCCGAGCTTCTGTCCGATACGCATGATCGCCTCCCACAAGCACCCGGACCCACACATGGGGTCTTCACCCCCCTCTCTCGGACCCGGCAAATGGCGACCTGTGCATGAATTGATCTGTTTACGGCGTTTTGACCCATCAAGCCCATGCGCACGCCGACCACCCTCGGGACCTCCCCACACGCACAGCCCCCCACCTCGCTAGCCTCACCGCATGCTGACCCTCGACTACGCCGGCTGCCTCGCCGATCGCATCGGATCCGACCACGGAATCGACCCGAAGCACCTCACCCCGGACGGCCCCACCGCCGCCCGCGCCCGAGAACTCACCGCCAAGCTCGACCAGACCCGCGGCACCGGCTGGGAACGCTGGCGACTCCTCGCCCAGCCCGGCAAAGAGGGCCTCCGCGACGCCCACGCCCAGGCGGTCAAGAAGGTCGCGGCGGACCACGCCGGACGCTGGGAGACCATGCTCGTCCTCGGCATCGGCGGCTCCGCCCTCGGCAACATCGCCCTCCAGTCCGCCCTCAACCCCCCCACCTGGAACCTCCTCAATAAGGACGGCCGCAACAACGCCCCCCGCGTCTTCGTCGTCGACAATGTCGACCCCACCAACCTCGCCAGCGTCCTCGACCTCTGCGACCCCGAGACCACCCTCTTCAATGTCATCTCCAAATCCGGGGAGACCGCCGAGACCGCCGCCCAGTTCATGATCGTCCGCGACCTCCTGCAGAAGGCCGTCGGCGACAAGGCCCGCGACCATGTCGTCGCCATCACCGACGCCGAGAAGGGCACGATGCGCAGCATCTGCGACGCCGAGGGCTACGCCACCCTCCCCGTCCCCGAGGGCGTCGGCGGGCGATTCTCGGTCCTCTCCCCCGTCGGCCTCTTCAGCGCCGCCATGGCCGGCATCGACATCGACGCCCTCCTCGCCGGCGCCCACGAGATGGAGACCCGCTGCCGAAACGCGGACCTCCACGACAACCCCGCGGCCATGCTCGCCACCCTGCTCGTCCACCTCGGCACCGGCTGCTACCGCGAGAGCGACGGTGAACCCAAGCCCAACCATGTCCTCATGCCCTACGCCAACAGCCTCTACCTCCTCGCCGACTGGTTCCGCCAGCTCTGGGCCGAATCCCTCGGCAAGGCCCACGACACCCAGGGCGACGAGGTCTTCGCCGGCTTCACCCCCATCAAGGCCCTCGGCACCACCGACCAGCACTCCCAGGTCCAGCTCTACCGCGAGGGCCCCAACGACAAGGTCATCGGCTTCCTCGAAGTCGAGTCCTTCGACCGCGACCTCACCATCCCCGCAGGCCTGGGAGTCGAAGCCCTCAGCTACCTCGAGGGCCAGCCCATGAGCAAGCTCCTCAACGCCGAGAAGCGAGCCACCGAGTACGCCCTCGTCGAGTCCAAACGCCCCCACTACACCATCAAGTTCCCCAGGATCGACGCCGAGCATGTCGGCCAGTTCATCATGCTCTGGCAAGTTGCCACCGCCTACGCCGGCCTCATGCTCAACATCGACGCCTACGACCAACCCGCCGTCGAAACCGGCAAGAAGGCCACCTTCGGCCTGATGGGCAGGCAGGGGTACGCGGAGTGGCTGGAGAAGGTCGACGGCGCCCTGACCGACACAGCAAGCCGCATCTGATCGAGCGCGATCGCGAGCACCTCAAACAAAACACCCCCGGGAACCCCGACAACAACGCCGGAGCCCCGGGGGAGAGCTCAACTTCGCCGCGACCAACTCACCGACGACGACGCGTCGCCAAGCTCATCGCACCGAACGCCACCAGCGCCGTCGAAGGCGTCGGAATACCCGCCAGGCTCTGGATGTCGATGTTGCTCGCGATGTTCGTCACGAAGGTCTGCTCGCCCGTGAACAAGTCGAACGACCACAGCTCAGACTGGAAGCTCGGGCTGAACCCGCCGTACGCGTAGTACCCGACGCCGCCCACGACCGTCAGCCCCGCGGCCACGCCGTTGCGGCCCGTGTCCAGGATCGCAAGCGTTGTAATCTCGCCCGTCGCCGGGTCGATCGTCACGAGTTGCTCCGGCTCCTCGATGCCGCGGGCATCGAGCCCAACGAGCATGCCGTCGCTGCGGTACACGAGCCCCGAGATGTCCGCCGAGCGGCTCAGGCTCGCGACCTCCGAGAACGCACCCGTCTGCAGGTTCACGCCGAAAAGCCGGGGAGCGCTCGCCGTCCCCAGCGTCGTGCCGTACGCGAAGGTGTTGTCCACGATCGCCAGCCCGCCCTCGAACACATTCGCCCCGAAGCTCGGCCCCACAGCCGTCCCGACGCCCGTCGTCGGATCGACGCGGTACAGCCGGTTATCCGTCAGCTGAGTGAAGCCGTACAGCGTGCCGTCCGGCGCAAACTCCATCCCAATCAACGGCCGGTTGATGAACCCGCCCACACCGCTCGTCGCGACCGTCGAAAGCGTCTGACCAGTCGCCCCGTCGATCTCGTACAACAGCGGCGTCCCCGACGCACCCGACGACACATAGAAAGTCGGCGCCGCACCCGCGACCGCCGTCAGCCCCGCCGCGCCAAGGACGCAGCCCACCATCGCTCCGGTCTTCATAATCCACTCTCCTTAGTCGGGGCCCTCCGCCCCGCGCGCGCCCTGCGCTCCACTCACGACGACGGCAACGCATACCGCATGTGCGCCGTCGAAACCAACGCCGGGTGAGGCAACCTCGCCCGGTACAACGAAAACCCATCCGAAGGCTGCCCGAGCATCTTGAGGACGCTCTCCAGCAAATCCGCATAGAACGGAACATCCGCAAGCTCACGCCCCGCCGGCCGATCACCGAGCGACTCCAGCGTCGCCAGCGGACTCAACGCATCCTGCTCCGGCGGCCGCTCCGAGGGCCGCCCCACCCGAAGCACATCCGACGCGTACCCAAGCTCCGGCACGCCGAGCTTGGCGAGGTCCCGGTGTACGAGGTTGTCAAAGAGGAGCGATTCCACGGGCGTCCGCACCTGCGCCGTCAACTCCGCGTGCGCATCCGACGCCGTCCGCACCGCAGGCCCCGCCCCCCGCGCCACCTCGCCCAGCACGCAGGTCGTCCGCCCGAGCTTCCCGATCTCCGACCCCGCCAGCGCGTACTCCACGATCCCGTCATCCAGCTCCGACGCGATCACCTCCGTCGCGTCCGTCGAGCAGAACGCCGGCAGCAACGGCGCCGCCTCCACACCCCGCAGCGCCGGATCGATCGGCTCGAACCGCACCCCCTCGCTCAGCGACCCGTCCTCCCGCGACCACCGACGCCACATCACGGGCCAGGGCCGCCACGACCGCACACGCCACAGGTCAACAAACCCGCGCACCACCGCCACATCCACCAGCCCCGCCGTCGCGCTCGGAAACAAGATGTGCGTCGTCAGCTGCACCCGCGCCCGCACGCCGTAGAGATACCCATTCGCCGAGTACGCCGCACGCCGCTGCGCGAGTTCTTCCTGATCTGAAGCCCCCGCGCTCAGCCCCGCCAGCATCTGATCGAACGCCACCCGGCTCCCCGAGTGCCGCTCGATCACCGCGCTCAGGTCCCGCGCCGCCTCCCCCGCCCGCTCGATGAGCCCCGCCTCCACACCCCGCTCCCCCGCGGCCACGAGGAACCGCGCCATCGCCGCATCGCCCGGAAAGTGACGGCACGCGTCAAACAGGTTCTGGTCGTGCGCCACCCGCGCCACCTGCCACCCGAGCTTCCGATCCACCCCGAAGGACCGGTGCACCTCCGCCGTGTTCGTGGGCTCCACACCCGCCGCCCGGAACATCTCCAGCAAACACCGCCGCAGGCCTCCAACAGCAGCCCGCACATCGTCCTCAAAGGACCGCGGGGCATCCCGAATGGTGGAGGCAGCACTCATCCCCCCACCGTACCGCCGCTGCAACGGCGTTTCAAGATATGTTTCTAGAAACACACACAGGCGAATCAGAAGCCCTCCCGAAAACCTGATCCGCAGCGAGTTATCACTCCAGCACCCCCGACCCGTCGATTCACAAGCCACGCCCCCCGAACGCCAGCCCCATCCGCCCGTATCACCGCCACCGCCCCGCCCCGAAGAACCCCTCATGCCCCCACCCGCACCACCCACCCTCCCAGACTTCCTCGCCCACAATCAGGCCCACTGCCCCGCCTGCCACTACCAGCTCCAAGGCTCCACCTCCCCCAACTGCCCCGAGTGTGGCACCGAGCTCGCCCTCGGCGTCATCCAGCCTCCGCGCCCCCTCGGCCCATGGACCTTCATCACCATCGCCCTCGCCATGGGCATCGGCTTCGACCTCGTCGCCATGACCCTCATGACCATCCCCGCGATCTTCTCGGGTCAGGCCTGGTTCTTCTTCTTCCCCATGGGCCTGCTCTTCACCGGTGCCCTCACCTGCGCCGGCGGCATCTACACCCTCTTCCGCTACCACCGCCGCTGGTTCGCCCTCCCCCGGCGCCGCCAGTGGTCCATCACCATCTCCACTTATGTCGTCGTCTTCGTCCTCCACCTCGCCCTCGCGGGCGCGATCGGCCTTGTTTTCTGACGCACATGCACCCCCCGAAACCGCTCCCACACCGCGAGCCCCCTCGCCCCCCGTCTACCGTCCCCACGCGATGACCAAGCGCCCGCCCGACACCCAGCACTCCAGCACCGTCGGCCCACCCCCGCCGCCGCCCGCCGTCATCGCCTCACGCGAGGCCTTCGTCACCGAGCTCGGCGCCGCCCTCCACGCCGCGGGCACCCCCGCCCACCGCCTCGAGGACATGCTCATCTCCATCGCCGCACAGCTCGGCATCAAGGCCCAGATCTTCGGCACACCCACCAGCATCACCGCCGGCTTCGGCGAACTCGAAGACCAACGCGTCGTCCTCGTCCGCGTCCAACCGGGCGAGCCCAACCTCGAACGCCTCGACGCACTCGACCGCCTCGCCGGCGAAGTCGCCCGCGGCGACACCGGCATCGCCGACGCCCGCGCCCGCCTCCGCGAGATCACCGCCGCCAAGCGCCGCTACCCCGGCTTCCTCGAGCCCATCGCCTTCTCCCTCGCCTCCGCCGCCATCTCCATCTTCTTCAAGGGCGCCTACGCCGACATACTCGCCGCCGCCATCGTCGGCCTCCTCGTCGGCATCTTCGCCCTCATTGCCACCAAGAACCGAGGCCTCGCCCGACTCATGGAGTTCGCAGCAGGCCTCGTCGCCGCCGCCGCCGCCCTCGCCCTCGCCGCCGTCATCCCGGGCGTCACCAGCAAGACGGTCATGATCTCCGGCCTCATCGTCTTCGTCCCGGGCCTCACCCTCACCCTCGCCGTCAACGAGCTCGCCACGCGACACCTCGTCTCCGGCACCGCCCGCTTCAGCTACGCCCTCATGATCCTCGTCGCCATCCTCTTCGGCGCCGCCGTCGGCCTCCAGTTCGACCAGCTCCTCCCATCCGCCAACACCCCCACCGTCACCCGCCCCGCCCCCGACTGGCTCGTCTGGATCGCCCTCCTGCTCATCCCGCAAAGCCTCGTCGTCCTCTTCCGCGCCCACCCCCGCGACGCCTGGCTCATCACCCTCGCCTCGGCAACCGCCTTCCTCGGCGCCCGCGCCGGCGCCGCACTCCTCGGACCAGAACTCGGCGCCTCCGTCGGCGCCTTCTCACTCGGCATCCTCGCCAACGGCTGGGCCCGCCTCGCCCGCCGCCCCGCCGCCATCCCCACCATCCCGGGCCTCATGGTCCTCGTCCCCGGCGCCGTCGGCTTCCGATCACTCACAGCCCTCCTCGAACAGGACACCGCCGGCGGCGTCGCCACCGCCTTCAGCATGATCCTCGTCGCCGCCAGCATCGTCGCCGGCCTCCTCATCGCCGAAGTCACCCTCCCCAGCCGCCAACCCCTCTAGCGCCACTCACGCGCGCAGGGGTGGCACGCCCACGCGCAGCGCGGGCGTGTCTCGCCATTCCCCCGAACGCCGAGTCTGAGCAAAAGCGAAGACTCGGACTGATCAATACCAATCCCCGCTCTCTCAACTCCCCCCATACACCGGCACCACCCCACTCCGCACCACCCGATTCTCCGGGCTCAGCAGAAAGCACATCACCTCCGCCAACTCTTCGATCTTCGGCCACTTCTCATGGTCCGCGTCCGGCATCGCCTTCCGATTCGCCGCCGTGTCGATGATCGACGGCGCGATCGCGTTCACCAGGATCCCGTCCCCCGCCACCTCCTTCCCAAGCCCCACGCTCATCGCCGCCACCGCCGCCTTGCTCGCCGCGTACGCCACCATCCCACCCCCCTGCTCCTGCTCGAGCGCCGGCCGCGCCGCCACATTCACGATCCGCCCCCCCTTCCCCGTCTTCTTCATCGCCCGCACCGCCTCCCGGCAGCACAGGTAGGTGCTCTGCGCGTTCATCGACAGCATCTTCGCGATCACCCCCGCGTCGCTCTCATCGATTGCCCCCATCGCGAACCCACCCGCGACATGCACGCTCCCCCAAAGCCCGCCCCCCCACTCCGCCGCCTCGGCGAAGAACTTCTCGGTCGCCTTCGCCTCGGACAGATCGATCCCCGTCCGCACCATCACCTTCCCCTGCCCCTCGTCCAACCACCCCTCCGGCTCCGAGTCCCGGAACTCCGGCACCGCAACCTGCGCCCCCTCGCGCAACAACCGCCGAACCACCGCCGTCCCCAGCGCCCCCGTCCCCCCGGTCACCACCACCGTCCGCCCGCTGAAGCGATCCATCGAACCCTCCGATCAGCCATAAACTCCACCCGTCCCCACACGCAGGAGACGACCATGCCTCTCTATGAGTATGTCTGCGAGCAGGACGGCGAGGTGATCGAGCTCCGCCGACCCATGGCCGACGCCGACGCCCCCGTCGAGGACCCCCGAAATCAGGGCCGCTCTTTCACGCGCAAACTCTCCGCCTTCGCCGCCCGCTCCGCCGACACGGAACGCTCCGTCCCCCTCCCCACTTCCGGTTGCCCCTGCGGCAACCCTGCCGGCCCCTGCTCGATGCGCTAGACCCACACGCGCGCCCCGCCGCGAATCCCATTGGCACGCCGTTTGGTGTGCTCCCCTTGCCTCGGCCTGCGGAGCGGGCCGGCGGAACCACCCAAACCGGGCGATCCAAGAGGCGGGAGCAGCGTCATGAACTACGGCATCGCCATCTCCGCGTCCGCCCTCTTCACCAACCTCTATAGAACCGACGCCCTCGCCAACAACCTCGCCAACATCAACACCACCGGCTTCAAGCCCGACATGGTCTTCACCCAGCAGCGCGACCCCGCCCGCATCGAGGACTCCGTCCTCCACCTCCCGAGCAACCGACTCCTCGAACAGCTCGGCGCCGGCATCCAGATCGCCCCCAACCGCGTCGACTTCGGCCAGGGCGAGCTCGAGAACACCGGAAACACCCTCGACTTCGCCCTCCAGGGCGACGGCTTCTTCGTCGTGCGGGCCGCCGCCGA
Source organism: uncultured Phycisphaeraceae bacterium (assembly GCA_964615815.1). Lineage (GTDB taxonomy): Bacteria > Planctomycetota > Phycisphaerae > Phycisphaerales > UBA1924 > DAIQNV01. Next base: position 9,594 of record CAZTQV010000025.1, read on the forward strand.
CTCCGCCACCGACAAGGTCATGCTCACACGCGACGGCCGGATGGAGCTCGACTCCACGGGCCGCCTCGTCAACGCCTCCACCGGCCTGCCCGTCCTCGACATCACCAACCTGCCCATCGTCCTCGACCCCCGCCGCCCCGTGGAGGTCGCCACCGACGGCGTCATCCGCCAGAACGGCGACCTCGTCGCACGCCTGCAGGTCATCGATGTCACCGACCGCACGCAGCTCGAGAAGCAGCACGATTCGATGTTCCTGCCCTCCGCCGCCGCCTACGCCGCACGCCGACCCGCCGAGGGACGCGTCCAGCAGGGCATGCTCGAGGGCTCCGCCGTCAACCCCATCAGCGCCATGATGCAGGCTACCAGCGCCGCCAAGTCCGTCGGCTCGGCGACCCGCCTCATCGACATGCAGGACCGCATGATGGAACGGGCCATCAACACCCTCGGACGCACCGCCTAAACCCTCCACAGGAGACGCCTGAATGGCCAGCATCGCCCTCGAAAGCGCCGCCTCGGGACTCAACGCCCTCAACACGCGCCTCGATGTCATCGCCAACAACATCGCCAACTCCAACACCGTCGGCTACAAGGCAAGCCGAGCCAACTTCCAGGACCTCGTCTACATCGAACGCTCACTCCCGGGCGTCGAAAACGCCAACGGCGACCAGCGCCCCACCGGCACCTATGTCGGCCTGGGTGTCCGCGTCTCCGGCACCCAGCTCAGCTTCCGCCAGGGCGCGCCCCTCACCACCGAGAACGAGCTCGACCTCCTCATCGACGGGCCCGGCTTCTTCCAGGTCAATGTCGACGACGCCGTCGGCGACGGCACCGCCTACACCCGCGCCGGCAACTTCACCCTGAACTCCGAGGGCGAGATCGTCCTCGCCAACGACCAGGGCCGCCGCCTCTCCCCCGTCATCGCCGTCGACGAGGATGTCATCAACATCGAGATCGACCAGAACGGACGCGTCTTCGTCCTCAAGCCGGGCCAGACCGAGCTCGAAGAGGTCGGACAGCTCCAGATCGCCACCTTCATGAACCCCGCCGGCCTCCGACAGATCGGCGAGAACCTCTTCGTCGAGAGCCCCGCCTCGGGAGCCGCGCTCCTGGGCGAGCCCGGCACCGACGCCCGCGGCCGCATCCGCCAGGGCCAGCTCGAGGGCGCCAATGTCGACCCGACCAAGGAGCTCATCGAGCTCATCCGCACCCAGCGCGCCTTCGAGATGAACTCCCAGACCATCCGCGCCGCCGACGAGGCCCTGCAGCAGATCGGCCAGCTCCGCCGCTAACGCGACCCGACGAAAGGCCCCGGCATGATCGCCGCCCTCATCATCTCACTCGCACTCGCCACGGCCCCCGAGCGCCCCGCGTTCATCACGCCCGACGCGCCCTCGACTACAGCGCCGGCCACCGCGTCGCAAACAGCGAGCGGCTTGACCACCATCACCCTCCGCCGCGCCGTCCGCTTCACCGAAGCACCGACGCCCCTGCGCCTCGCCGACTGCGCCGAGATCGAAGGCCCCCTCGCCGAGACCCTCGCCGAGATCGAGCTCGCCCCCTCCCTCGACAGCCTGCCCACCCGCCCCGGCGGCTGGCGCACCCTCGAGGCCGCCGCCGTCCGGGCCGCCCTCGAAACCAACGAATCGCTGAACCTGGGCCGCGTCGCCCTCCACGGCGCGCAGACCCACCTCCACGCCGGCCTCGCCCCCCGCCGCGACAGCGCCGCGGACGACGAGGCCGCCACCCCCTCGGCCCCCCTCGGCGGCACCGTCGAGGCCCACCTCCTCGCGAGGCTGCGGTCGGTCCTGGCCGTCGGCCGCGACGACATGCGGGTCTGGTTCGACCCGCGGGACCGCGAGCTGCTGAAGACCCCCGTCGCGGGCCGCACCGTCGAGATCCGCCCCGCGGGCCTTTCGGAACGGATGCCGCTGGCCGTGACCGTCTACGAGCGCGACCGCGTGGTTGCCTCCGGGACCGTCACCGCCCGGGTCCGCGTCAAGCGCGAGGTGCTGGTGACCTCCGCCAGCGTCACGCGCGGCGAGGCGATTTCGGGCACCAACACCACCGCGCAAACCCTTTGGCTGCCACCCGATGCGCGGCCCGTCCCCCCGGCCGAGGCCCTCGGTGCCGTCGCCCGCTCGGTCCTGGTCCCGGGCCGCCCCGTCGAGATCGACGACCTTGAGAGCCCGAACGCCGCGAAGCGTGGGGACCGGATCATGGTGCACGCGGTGGGGCGGGGGGTGGTAGTGCGGATGCCGGGGCGGGTGAAGGCGGACGCTCGGGTGGGCGAGACGGTGCAGGTGGAGCTGATCGGGTCGCGGGAAGTGGTCACGGCCCGGATGGACGGGCCCGGTCGGGCGGTCCTGGTGGTGGAGGCGGCGTCCCCCGAAGCGGTGGACCCGGCGGGGCCTCCCCGTGCGCACGACGGCGTGAGCCGTGCGCACGAGCCGAGCATGCGTGCGCACGGGGGCGCGGGGCGCGCGCACGGATCTGACGGGCGTGCGCACAACGAGAGCAAGGGGAACTCCCGATGAAGTCGGTCATCGCGATCGCGGCCGGGGTGGCCATCTGTGCGCCGGCGCTGGGCCAGAGCCTGTTCCTGCAGCAGCCCGAGTTCGTGGGCGACGCGCCGCCCGATGTGCCGCCGGGGCTGGCGTACAACAGCATGTTCTTCGTGCAGCCGCCGCAGCCGCGGAAGTTCGCGGCCCATGACATCGTGCATGTGATCATCAACGAGACGAGCAGCGCGACGAGCTCGCAGAGCCTGGAGACCGCGAAGGAGACGACGCTGGAGAACCGGCTCAACTCCATCGTGGACCCGTTGATGCTGCTGCAGCTGCGTCTGCAGTCCGCGGATACGCAGGACCTGACGATCGCGGACCTCGAGGCGACGAACGAGTTCACGGGCGAGGGCGACTACGACCGGCAGGACCGGCTGTCGGCCCGGATCGCGGCGGAGATCGTGGATGTGAAGCCGAACGGGACCTTGATCCTGCGGGCCCGGAAGACGGTGGGGACGGACGAGGAGACGCGGACGATCACGCTGACGGGGACGGCCCGGACCGAGGATGTGACGGACGAGAACACGGTGCTGTCGAGCCAGCTCGCGGACCTGGTGGTGGCGGTGGAGAACGACGGGGAGGTTCGCAAGGCGGCGAAGAAGGGGATCATCACGAAGGCGATCGAGTTCTTGTTTAACTTCTGACAAGTCCGAAGGTTGGGGATGGTCGGCACTGGTGAACGAACCGCCAGTGGCACCCGGGGAACCGCGATCTCACGATCGCGGCTCTGATTCAAGCGACGGATCTTGCTCGCTCACGCTCGGGGCTCCAGTTGGGGCCCTGTGTTTGTTTTTGGGGCGGGGTGTTGGCACGGGGGTTGCGATTCGGGCTTGTATGAAGCGAGCCCTGTTTGCGGTCGTGGCGGTGGTGGCGGTGATGGCGGCGGCGCGTTTTGCGCCCGCGAGTACGGTGCGGGATGTGGCGCGGCTGCAGGGGGAGGGGGAATCCGTTCTGCAGGGGCTGGGGCTGGTGCTCGGCCTGAACGGGACGGGGGACGGGGGCGGGGAGCTGACGCTGGCGCGGCCCTTGGCCGAGCTTCTGCGGCGGAACGGGAACCCGGTCGCGAGTCTTGAAGAACTCGGGAACACGCGGGCGGCGGCGCTCGTGATGGTCACCTGCACGATCCCCCGGACGGGGGCTCGGGTGGACGACGCCTTTGATGTGCGGGTGTCGGTGATCAACGCGGCGTCGAGCCTGGCGGGCGGGGAGCTGTATGTGGCGCCCTTGACCGCCGCGGTGCCGGGTGGCGAGCTGTACGCGTTTGCCCAAGGGAGCCTGGTCGTCGAGGACACGGAGAACCCGACGACGGCGAAGATCCCGGGCGGGGCGCGGATCGTGCGGGACATCCAGACGACGCCCCCGATCGCGGCCGGGTTCGACCTGATCATCGATACGCCGTACGCGGGGTGGACGGCCTCGGCGCACATCGCGTCGCAGATCAACGACGCGTACTTCCTGACGACGGACCCCCTGGCCGACCCGATCGCTCGGGCGGTGGGGCCGCGGACGGTCAGGGTGCGGGTTCCCCAGGTGGAGCAGGCGTTGCCGGCGGCGTTCGTGGGGGATGTGCTGTCGACGGATGTGATCCCGGCGCGGCTCGGGGTGCCGGCGCAGGTGGTGGCGAACACGCGGACGGGCGCGATCGTGGTGCACGGCGAGGTGGAGATCAGCCCGGCGGTGATCACGCACAAGGACCTGGTGATCACGACGACGATCCCGCCGCCGGTGCCGTTGCCGGAGGCGCCGCTCATCGAGCGGTCGCGGTGGGCGGCTGTGGGGACGGGGACGAATCTGCCGGCGACGACGCGTGTGGAGGATCTCTTGGCGGCGCTGAAGCGGCTGGATGTGCAGGCGACGGACCAGATCCAGATCCTGAAGATGCTGCGGGATGCGGGGAAGTTGCACGGGAAGCTCGTGATCGACGGGGCGGAGGGGTAAGGCGATGACGACCCTCTCCCCCACTTCTTCGGTGACCGCTTCGGAGCTGGCTTCGGGGTCGGCGTTCGGGCGGTTCGGCTCGGGCGACGGGTTCCGGGTGACCGGGGCGGCGTTAACCAGCCGGCAGCGGGACTTCGCGACGGTGCTTGGGACGGAGCAGCGGCGGGTGGACGCGGCGAAGCTGACGCCCGAGCAGGAGGCCCGGGAGGCGGCGGAGGGGCTGGTGGCGATCGCGCTGGTGCAGCCGCTGCTGGCGGCGGCGCGGGAGTCGAGCAACGCGGCGGAGCCGTTCGCACCGACGGAGGCTGAGGAGCGGTTCGGGTCGCTCATCGACGCGGACCGGGCCCGGCAGCTCGTGCGTTCGGGGCGGTTCGGGATCGTGGATCGATTGGCACGGGATCTGCTGCAGCAGACGCGGGCCCTGGAGGCCCGGGACGCGATGACGCCGGCGGTGGAACCCGTCGTGCGAGGGAAGGGACCGCTGGATGCGCACCTCTGAGATGACGCAGAACAGGGCGACGGGCGCGGACCTGTGGGCGGAGCTGCCCGGGCTGCTGGACCGGCTGATCGCGGCGCACGAGGGGTGGCTGGCGGCGCTGGCGGATCACAAGGCGGCGATCGGGCATGCGGACACGCGGGCGATCGGCGCCGCGGTGGAGCGGGAGCGGGGGTTCGCGGAGCTGGTGCAGACGCTGGAGAACGAGCGGCGGGCGCTGCTCGGGATTCCGGCGTCGGTGAAGACGGGCCAGGGGCCGACGATCACGGAGCTGGCGCGGACGCGGGGGGCGGGGGAGCGCGATGCCCTGCTTGAGCGGGCGGGGAAGCTAAAGGCACTGATCGAGAAGGTGCGGCGGGAGCAGTCGATCGTGCGCGAGGCGAGCGCGAGCGTGCTCGGGCACATGCGGGGGCTGATGGCGCACCTGGCGAGCCGATTGAGCCACGCGGGGACCTACGGGGCGGCGGGTCGGGTGGAGGCGGGGCCCTGCGTGGTCTCGGGCCTGGACATTCGGCGGTAATGGGAGGCTTGCGATGAGTCTGACGACGACGATGCAGATCGGTCGCTCGGCGTTGATCGCGAGCCAGGTGGGCATCCAGCTCACGGGCAACAACCTCGCGAACGCGGCGACGCCGGGGTACTCGCGGCAGAGCCTGCTGCTGAACCCTTCGCAGGGGCAGAACCTGGGGCGGTATGTCCTGGGTCGCGGGGTGGATATCGCGGGTGTGCGGCGGCAGGTGGACGAGGCGCTGCAGGAGCGGCTTCGGTCGAGCATCGCGGACCAGGCGGGTGCGCAGCAGGCGTACTCGGTGCTGACGCAGCTCGAGACGGTGATGGGCGAGCTGACGGGGTTCGACCTGTCGACGGAGCTTGGGAAGTTCTTCAACACCTGGTCGGACGCGACGAACCTGTTGCAGGCCGAGGGGGTGATCGTGGAGCAGGGCGACAAGATCGCCCAGTTCGTGCGGTCGCTTCGGACGGAGCTGGCGCGGCTTCGCGAGCAGGTGGAGAACCAGATCGACGCTCGGGTGTCGCGGGCGAACGACCTGCTGGACGAAGTGGCGACCCTGAACCGGTCGATCGCTTCGATCGAGCTGTCGGGGGCTGGGGCCAACGACATGCGGGACCGGCGCGACGAGCTGATGAACGAGCTGAGCACGCTGATGGATGTGTCGCTCGTGGAGAGCGGGGCGGGGGCGGCGGATGTCCTGGTCGGGTCGATCCCGGTGGTGCTCGGGGGGAACAACCGGGGGTTGACGATCGAGCGGGTGGCGGAGGGGAACCGGCTGACGGCGCGGGTGCGCGTGGGGGCGGACGGGTCGCAGCTGGATATCACCGGTGGGCAGATCGGCGGGCTGCTTTCGAGCCGGGACGGGACGATCGATGACTCGATCGATCGGCTGGATGACCTGGCGGTGCAGCTGATCTTCCAGGTGAACCGGCTGCACTCGACGGGGGCGAACCAGGGGGGGCGGACGGTGGACCGGTCGACCCTGAGCATCCCGCTCGAGGATCGGACGCGGTCGCTGAATGATCCTTTGAACGCGACCTTTGCGTCGCTGCCATTTGAGGTGAAGAACGGCGGGTTCCTCGTCAATGTGACGAACAGCGCGACGGGGGCGAGCACGCAGCGGCGGATCGATGTCGACCTGGACGGGCTGACGAACGCGGGGACGGCGGGGTTCGGGGATGACACCTCGGCGCAGGACATCGTGAACCAGCTGGACGCGATCCCGGGGGTGAGCGCTTCGTTCGACTCGGAGGGGCGGCTTCGGATCACGGCGGACCCGGGGTTCAGCTTCAACTTTGAGCAGGACAGCGCGGGGGCGTTGGCGGTGATGGGCGTCAACGCGTTCTTTACGGGGACGGGGTCGTCGGATATGGCGGTCCTGGGGGACCTGATCGACGACCCGACGCGGCTTTCGGTGGGGCGGTACGAGAACGGGGCGTTTGTCGAGAACGGGACGGCGCTCGCACTGGTGGAGCTGCAGGAGACGGGGCTGACGGCGCTGCAGGGGCGGTCGTTCAACGACAGCTGGCGGGATGCGTCGTACGCGGTGGCGGTGAAGGCGTCTTCTGCGGAGACGCAGGCGGCTTCGGACGCGCTCGTGCGTGAGAACCTCGAGGCGCAGCGGGCGGGGGTGTCGGGGGTTTCGACAGACGAGGAATCGATCAACCTGATCACCTATCAGCGGCAGTACCAGGGGGCGGCGCGGCTGATCAGCGTCGCGGACGAGCTGTTGCAGACGCTTTTGAGCGTGATCTGAGGGACTGGACCATGTCGAGCTTCATTCCTGGTCTTTCGCGTGTGCCTGACATGATCATTCGGCGGTCGAGCTTGAACTCGATCACGCGGGTGAACTCGGAGCTCTTTGGGGTTCAGGACCAGCTGGCGACGGGGCGGGCGTTCAGCCGGCCCAGCCAGGACGCGGTGCGGGCGGCGGCGATCGCGGGACTAGATGACAGCCTGTCGCGGTCGGCGCAACGGTTGCGCAACCTGGAGGTGTCGGAGGGGGCGCTGAATGTGCTCGATTCGGCGCTCGGAGAGGCCACGACGCTGGCGCAGGAGGCTCGGTCGCTGGCGCTCGCGCAGCTTTCGGCGGGCGCGGATCCTGCCGAGCGGGCGGCGCAGGCGACGGTGGTGGACTCGATGATCGAGAGCCTGCTGCGGATTGCCAACCGGGAGAGCCTGGTGGGGTACATCTTCGGGGGTACGGAGCCGGGGAAGGCGCCGATCGAGGAGTTCAACGGGGCGTTCCGGTTCACGGGTGGGATCGGGCAGGGGCTGACGCCGGACCTGGCGGCGGGGCGGTCGATCCCGGTGACGCTGGGGGCGGCGAACGCGGTGGGTGCGATCTCGGGGCGGGTGAAGGGTGCGGTGGACCTGAACCCGGCGTTGACGGAGGACACGCGGCTTTCGGATCTTCGGGGTGCCCGGAATGTGGGGATCTCGGAGGGTTCGGTGGAGGTGGACCTCGGGAACGGGGAGAGCCTGAGCGTGGACCTGTCGGACGCGGAGACGATCGGGGATGTGACGGACCGGATCGAGGCGGCGATCCGGGAGTACGAGAGCCTGAACTCGGTGACGATCCTGGGGCCGGGGGGCGTGGGGATCCTGGGCGAGGCGATCACGGTTGATGCGGTCGTGCCGCTGGAGTTCGCGGATGTGCAGGGGGGGACGACGGGGCGGGACCTGGGGCTGGTGACGGACCCGGCGACGCCCTTCGAGCCGGCGAGCGTGATCGGGGTGGACCTCCAGCCCAAGGTGACGCTGCGGACGCCGGTGAATGCGCTGCAGTCGCTGACGGGGACGCTCGGGACGATCACGATCTCGAACAACGGGCTGACCCGGACGGTGGACCTCTCGGGGGCGGAGACGGTCGGGGACATCAAGTCGGCGATCGAGAGCCTGAATATGGGGGTGCGGGTGGCGGTGTCGGAGGACGGGACGGCGATGAACATCGTCTCGGAGCTTTCGACCCCGTCGGACCGGGCGCTGTCGATCTCGGAAGGTGGGGACGGGACGCTGACGGCGACGGCGCTGGGGATTCGGTCCCTGAGCCGGGAGACGGCGATCGCGGACTTCAACTTCGGGAAGGGCGTTGAGGTCCTGAGCAACAACGCGACGCCGGAGCTGGATGTCGACTTCGAGATCGTGCTGGGGGACGGGTTCGAGATCCCGATCGACCTGTCGCCCTCGGACCTGACGACGGTGGGGTCGGTGATCGACTCGATCAACTCGCAGATCAATGCGGCGCTGACGGCGGCGGGTCGGCCGACGACACAGGCCGAGGTGGGGCTCGTGGATGGGCCGAATGGGCTGACGGTGCTGCAGGACCCCGCAATCGGGGGTGCGGTGACGATCGACCAGCGGAACAACAGCCCGGCGGCGATCCAGCTGGGTCTCCTGGACGGGCGGTGGGACGCGGGGAGCAGCCGGTTCGTTTCCGAGGACCGGGCGACGGTGCGGGTGGAGAGCATGTTCACCCATCTCTTGGACCTGCGGAACGGCCTGACGGGGAACGACACATTTGGCATGCAGCTTGCGGCAGAGGGAGTGAACGACGCCGCCGATCGGCTGACCCAGAGCCGCGCCCTTGTGGGCGGGTTCGCGCAGCGGGTGGTCGGGGAGCGGAATCGTGAAGAGGAACGGACCGCGGTGGATACGCAGGTGAGGAGCGGGCTGGCGGATGCGGACTTTGCCGAGGCGGCGTCTCGGTTTGCGCAGCTTCAGACGCAGCTGGAGGCTGGTCTTCGGGTTGCGGGTCTGAGCGGCCAGCTGACGCTTCTGAACTTCATCGGGTGACCGGTGGAGTAGACGGGTTCGCCCGTTCGCGAGAGCGGATGGGCGGGATTGGAACAAGCCGGGTCGGCGTCACGGCCGCGCCGCCCGGGACCGGAGGTCCCCCCGCCGGAGTGCGGGAGCCTGGAATGAGTCGGCCGGATGGATCGGAGCGCACCATGGAAGTGCGGACGAGCCGCTTCGGGGTGATCGATATCGCGGAGGACCGCGTGATCACCTTCCCTCGCGGGCTTCTGGGTTTCCCGAGCAACACGAGGTACTGCCTCTTGCAGCCCGGGGACGACGCCTGTTTCTTCTGGCTTCAGAGCGTCGACGAGCCGGAGCTCGCGTTCGTGGTGACGGACCCGACGCTGTTCGTTCCGGACTACGCGGTGCCGATCCGGAGCGAGCAGATGGAGTCTTTGGGCCTTTCGCGGCTCGAGGACGCCCAGGTGTTCGTCATCGTGAACAAGGTCGGTGATGAGCTGACGGGCAACATGCAGGGCCCGCTGATCATCAACACGATCGAGCGTACTGGCGAGCAGATGGTGCTTGCCGAGAAGCGTTGGACCACTCGTCACCCGCTGCTCCGGGTGGGTTCGTCTACGAGAGCCGCGACAGCCTGAGATTGGCTTGTTTCGACCTCTCGTGCCCGCGCACACACGGGCGTTACGGACCCCACCGGTCCCGGGACTGGATGTCCCCGGGACATGGCACGGAAGCCTTGCGAAGGAGCAAACCCATGCTGGTGCTCTCCAGGCAGCGGGATGAGACGATCATGATCGGCGACGAGATCGAGATCACGGTCGTTGATATCCGGGGCGACAAGGTTCGTCTCGGCATTTCCGCTCCCACCAGGATCGCCGTACACCGCAAGGAGGTGTACGACGCGATCTCCAGAGAAAATGAACAGGCGGCGAGAGTTGGCGGCGTCGTGCTGACCGGCTCGGACCTTGAAGCGTTGGCCCAGACGGTGCAGCCCGGCCCTCGTCGAACCGCTCAGCGGGCGGCGGCGCTGGTGAGCCCGGCACCCCTGGCGAAATCGAACCTCACCGGCCCCGCGGGCGTGATCGCCCAGGGGCCCCAGGACGGGCTCAGGCGCGAGACGGCCTGAGTTCTGAAGTTTGGAAGCGTCGGGGCCGGAGTGCCCCGGCGGCGTGGCCCCGGTCGGGAGACGGGGGCCCTTAGTGAACCAGTAGCCCAGACGCCCCCCAGGACGGAACCGCTCCGGGGGCAGGCCTCGACGAGCCGCAATCACGGAGGATTGTCATGGCGAGGATCAACACGAATGTCCCGAGCCTCGTCGCTCAGTTCAACCTGTCGCGTACGAACGGGGATCTCGATGTCCGGCTGACGAGGCTGGCGACGGGTCTTCGGATCAACCGCGGCGCCGATGATCCTGCGGGTCTGATCGTTTCCGAACGGATCGGTACGGATCTTGCCGGTGTTGAACAGGCGATCAAGAACGGCGAGCGAGCGTCGAGCGTCATCGCGACGACGGAAGCTGCGCTTGGCGAGGTGACGGACCTCCTGAACTCCATCAAGGCTCTGTTGGTCGAATCGGCCAACACGGGCGGCAACTCGAAGGAGGAGCGGGAGGCGAACCAGCTCGCGATCGACTCGGCGATCCAGTCGATCACGCGTATCAGCAACACGGCGAGCTTCGGCGGGCTTCGGCTGCTGGACGGCTCGCTGGACTATGTGACCTCTGGCGTCGCGGCGTCGACGATCACGAAGGCGCAGGTTTTTGGTGCGAGCTTCATCGGGACGAACCAGCTCCAGGTGGAGGTGGATGTCCTGGCGTCGGCGCAGCGCGGCGGGATCTTCCTGAACGGGAGCGATGGGACGCAGGCGACGGGCGGATCGCTCGTGTCGGCCCAGACGATCCAGATCACGGGCAACCGTGGCGTGCAGGAGTTCAGCTTCCCGTCGGGGACTCCGCTGTCGGACATCGTGACGGCGGTGAACTCGCGGACCTCGCTGACGGGTGTGCGGGCTGAGCTTCTCGACCCGACGGACTCGGCGATGGGTCTGGTGTTCAACACCGAGTTCTTCGGCACCTCGAACTTCGTGTCGGTGGAGCGGGTGTCGACGGGCGTCGCCTCGAACGGGCTGACGACTTACAAGTTCACGGACAACATCAACTACCCGGACGACTCGGCGGGCTTCGGGTGGGCCGGGCTGATCGCGGGCGGGTCGCTGGTGACGGCGAGCCGGGACATCGGTCGCGATGTGACGGCCCTGGTGAACGGGTCGCTGGCGAACGGCGACGGGCTGGAGATCTCGCTGAACTCGACGGCGTTGTCGGTGCAGCTGCAGCTCGATTCGACCTTCGCGATCGATCCGACGCTGACGCCGACGACCTTTGACATCGTGGGCGGCGGGTCTCTCTTCCAGCTCGGGCCGGAGGTGACGGCGCTGCAGCAGACGAACATCGGTGTTCCGTCGATGGCGGCGACGAAGCTGGGCGGGACGCTCGTGAACGGCGGGTTGCAGTTCCTCTCGAGCCTGGTGAAGGGCGGGGTGAACTCGATCGAGGCCAATGTCCTGAGCAACGACTTCTCGACGGCGTCGGACATCATCGAGGCGGCGATCGACGAGGTGACGGTCTTGCGGGGGCGGCTGGGTGCGTTCGAGCGGAATGTGCTCGATACGAACCGGCGGAGCCTGCAGAGCTCGTTCGAGAACCTGGCGGCGTCGCGGTCGGTGATCATGGACGCGGACTTCGCGACGGAGACCTCGCAGCTGAGCCGGGCGCAGATCCTGCAGTCTTCTGGCACGACGGTGCTGGGCATCGCGAACCAGCGGGCGCAGTCGGTGCTGCAGCTTCTCGGGTAATCCCGGGGCTGGGCCGGGGGGATCGGATCGGGTAACCGATTCGGGACCTTCGGTGGCTCTCGGGCCGGGCCTTCGGGCGGTCTTTCGGGACTTTCGAGTCTTTCGGGGCCGTCTCGGGGGGTGAGCGGGGCATTTCGGGACCGATAACGGCCCTCGCGGGCGACCGCGGGGGCCTTTTCGTGCGCCGGTGGGGTGGTGGGCGGCGTGTTGCGCGTCGCATTCTGTGCGGAATCCTCGGTGAGTGACTCAACCCGGCCCTTGCGGGGGCCGATCCGTCATGCGAGCCCAACTTCGGATGTTGGGTACGCGGGCCCGAGCGACGGAACGTGGGGCCGAGCAAAGTGGGCCGGGCTCGCATGAGCGTCCGGTTGAGTTCACGGAGGATGCGCTCCAATGAGTCGGATTAACACCAACGTGCAGTCGCTGATTGCTCAGCGCGTGCTCGGGCAGAACAACTTCAGCCTGAACACTTCGCTCGAGCGTCTGTCCACGGGTCTCCGCGTGAACCGCGGTAAGGACGACCCGGCTGGCCTGATCGCCAGTGAGAACCTCAAGAGCGAGATCACCTCGCTGAACAGCGCGATCGGCAACGCCGAGCGTGCTGACCAGGTGGTGAACATCGCTGAGGGTGGTCTGCAGGAGGTCAGCGGCCTGCTGAACGAGCTGCAGGGCCTGCTGACGACCTCGGCGAACACCGCCGGTCTGTCGCAGTCTGAGAAGGAAGCGAACCAGCTGCAGATCGACTCGATCCTGCAGACGATCGACCGGATCTCCGGTGCGACGACCTTCCAGGGCACGAAGCTCCTGAACGGTAACTATGACTACGAGACGACGGGCATCGCGACCGGCATCACCGACTTCCAGGTGAACGGTGCGAAGTTCGACGCCTCGAGCCTGGATGTGAACATCACGGTGACGCAGTCTGCCCAGCAGGGCGGCCTGTACCTCTCGCTGGGCACGGCCGGCGCCGCTGGCAACGCCCTCGACCTGGGCGGCACCGGCACCACGGGCAACTCGACCTTCTCGATCGAGATCGTCGGCTCTCTTGGCAGCCGCGAGCTGAGCTTCAGCTCGGGCCAGACGCTGAACCAGATCGCCAACGCGATCAACACCTTCACGGATGTGACGGGTGTCGAGGCGACGGTGAACTCGGGCTCCGGCGTGGGCGGCATCGTGCTGCGTTCGAGCGACTACGGCTCGACCGAGTTCGTGTCGGTGAAGGTCACCAATGCGGCGGCGGTCCAGGGCACCGGCGTGGGTGTGTTCGGGTTCGATGCGAACGACGCCTCGACCGCGGGCATCGATGCGACGAGCATCACGACCTTCGCCAACGCGTCGCAGCCGGTCCGCGACTTCGGCCAGGACATCGGCGGCACCATCAACGGTGTGGTGGCGACGGGTCGCGGCAAGGTGATGAATGTCAACACCGACTTCCTCGACATCTCGCTGACGCTCGGCACCAACACGGGGCAGACGGCGGCGGCGACGAAGCTCGGCACGCTGCAGGCCCTGAGCATCACGGGCGGCGGTGCGGACTTCCAGCTCGCGGGTAATGTGGACATCGGCGGCAAGGTGTCGACCGGTATCCAGGACATCGCGACCCGCAAGCTGGGCCGGTCGGACATCGGGTTCCTGGACGAGCTGGGCTCGGGCAAGACCTTCGATGTGACCCGCGACGGGACGGACTTCAACACGGCCCAGAAGATCGTGTCCGAGGCGATCGACAAGATCGCGACGACCCGAGGCCGACTGGGTGCGTTCCAGAAGAATGTGGTCGGTGCGACGATCCGGAACCTGAATGTGGCCGTCGAGAACACCTCGGCCGCGAACAGTGTGATCCGCGATACGGACTTTGCCTCGGAGACGGCTGCCCTGACACGGAGCCAGATCCTGGTGCAGGCCTCGACGAACACGCTGGCCCTGGCGAACCAGAGCCCGCAGTCGGTGCTGAGCCTCCTCGGGTAATCCGGGTCTGACTTGAGAGCATCCCCTGACGCCCCGGGCTGACCCCCGGGGCGTCTTTTCTTTTTGCACCGGGCGGCGGTGCGCAACCGATGCGCCCTGCGATGCGGCGAGGTGTGTCCAAGGTTGATCTGCTGCCGGGGCCGCCCTGGGAGGCGGTGGCGCGGGCGTTCCTTGGCTACCTGCGGGTGGAGGTGGGGCTGCTTCCGGCGTCGGTGGAGGCGTACGCGCGGGACTTGCGCGATCTGTGCTCGGACCTTTCCGACATGGGCGTCGAAGGTCCCGGGGGGATTACGCCTCGGCATCTGTCCGACCACGCGGCGAACCTGTCGGCGGACCGGGGGCTTTCGGGGTCGACGGTGGCGCGGCACCTGGCGACGATACGGGTCTTCGGGCGGTGGCTTCAGGCGACGGGGCGGATCGCGGAGAACCCGACGACGCTCCTTGAGACGCCGAGCCGGTGGAAGAAGCTGCCCGGGGTGCTGAGCCCGAACCAGATGAAGCGACTGCTGGCGGCGCCGGGGCCGGGCGAGGCGCGGTCGGGGCCCCCACCGCTGCCGCTGTGGCTTCGGGATCGAGCGATCCTGGAGCTGATGTACAGCTCGGGGCTTCGGGCGTCGGAGGTCGGGCGGCTGGAGACGACGGGGGTGATCGAGACGATCGGGGCGTTGCGGCTGATCGGCAAGGGGGACAAGCAGCGGATCGTGCCGATGGGGGAGCCGGCGCAGGCGGCGCTCGGGGCGTACATGGAGGAGTGCCGGCCGCTGCTGGTCGAGGTGGGGCTGGCGAAGGGTGAGCGCCGGGACGAGGGGCGGGTGTTCCTGACGAAGGCGGGGCGGCCGATCGAGCGGGTGCGTGTGTGGCAGGTCGTGAAGAAGTGGGCGGCGACGGCTGGGCTGGGGCATGTGCACCCGCATGTGCTGCGGCACTCGTTCGCGACGCATCTACTTGCGGGCGGAGCCGATCTGCGGCTCGTGCAGGAGCTGCTGGGACACGCGGATATCGCGACGACGCAGATCTACACGCATGTGGACAAGTCGGGGCTGAAGGCGACGCACCGGCGGTGTCATCCCCGGGCGTGAGCCGGGCCGACCGCGTGATCAGCGGCGGCGGCGGAGCATGCCGGCAGAAAGACCCGCGAGTGACAGGCCCGCGGCGTGGGGGAGCGGGATGGCGATGATCTCGCCTGTGGGGGTGTGGGTCATGCCGGTGGTGGAGCCGTTCCCCGAGAAGGTCACGGTGCCGGAGCGCGGCGGATTGGGAGTTACACCGGTGGCGGTCAGTGCGCTGTCACGGAGCAGGACGGCGAGCTGGACGACGCCGCGGCCTGCTGCGATCGAGCCATCGGCGATGCGGTCGGCGTCGAGGAGAGCGGGGTCGTTCTCGAGCGACCAGATCGCGAGGGCGAGGGCGTGCTGGGCGGTGGAGCGGGAGTAGAGCTCGCCGGTCGCGAGGGTTTCGGCGGAGTCGGTGCTGTAGGTGAAGAGGTCGCCGAAGCCATCGACGGCGTTGAGTCCGCCGGTGTCATAGGCGTTCAAGAGCCAGTCGGCGGCGGAGGTGCCGGTCTCGTGCGAGCTCTGCCACAGGAGGCTTGGCGTGGCGGCGGCCGCGCCGAGATCCTGGCAGAAGGCGACGAGGCGCTCGTCCGCCGGAAATGGTGCGCCTTCAGCCGGTGCTGCGGCGGCGGTAATGGCGATCGCGCATGCGGCGGCCGCGGCGGGGCGGTGTAAGTTCAGGGCGTAGGGAATGTGCATGACTCAAGGATGGACGCGCGGGCTCACTTTGCGGTGAACATGCGGTGAATCGGGACTCAGTGTTCGAAAGGGGTTTCGCGCGGTGAGCGGAGGGGTTTGGAGGCAAAGCGGAGCGGCGAGGGCCGCGCGTGAAAAGCGGTTGAGCCCGCGGTATGCAGACTCAACCGTGGAGGGAGTTGTACCGTGTTAGCGGCGGCGGCGGACGGCGATGAGGCCGAGGCCGGCCATCGCGAGGCCCGAGGCGTGGGGCAGCGGGATGAGGATGACGCCGAGCATGTCCTGGCTGTCGGCGCCGTTGGGCCCGCCACGGCGCATGTTCAGGGCGACGACGCGCTCCATGCCGTCGAAGCCGTTGCCGCCGAGGTTGTTGGCGGAGTCGCGGAGCAGGAAGGCGAGGTCGAGGACGCCGGCGGAGGCGTTGAGGCTCTCGCCGTTGTCGCCGCGGAGGACATCACCGTTGCTCTCGATGGCCTCGTCTTCGAGGAGCCAGATGGCGACCTGCATGGCCTGGGCGGCGTCGGAGCGTGAGTAGGACTGGCCGTTGGCGAGGGTTTCGGAGCCGTTCAGGTCGTAGTTGTAGAGGTCGCCTGCGTCGGTGCTGTTGAGGCCGCCGTTGGAGAAGTTGAAGAAGAGCCACTTGGTGGCGTTGCTGAGGGTGTCGCCGCCGTTGATGCTGGGGCCGTTGTTGGCGGCTCCGCCGCTCAGGGCGTCGGTGTTGACCTGGGCGTAGTAGTCGGTGTTGGGGCGGGTGCGCTCGTCGATTTCGAGGCAGAAGCTGTGGAAATCGGCGCCTGCGGTCTGGGAGGCGAAATTGTTCTTGTCGAGGACGGTGCGGCCCGTGTAGCCCGCGGCCGCGTCGAGGCCGGGGTTGGGCACGGCGAGGCGGAACTCGCCGCCGAGGCCCTGGTGGATGCGGCCGTCGAGGGCGAGGTGGGTGATGATGCTGGTGTTCGCCGAGGTGGGCATCGAGTTGATGCCGCCGTTCTGGGTGCCGTTGGGTGTTGCGTCGCCGGCGAGGGCGAACGAAGTACCTGCGGCGAGGGCAATGGCGATGGTTGGGAGCTTGGTCATGGTCTTCCTTCTCATTCGCGGTGAGGCGCTTGCGGACGCGTGCCCGGGCCGCTCACTCTCGTTCCAGAAGCGGTCGCGTGGTTCCGCGCCGCTGTTGGTGAGAGGATGCCGGTCAACCGGTGCGCCCCGGTGAAGACCCGGTGAATCGGTGCTCATAGTCGCGCGGCGCGGCCGTGGCACGGGTTGTGACCGATGAGAACCCTCGTCGCCGCGTCGATGTGCCCGCCTGAACAAGCGGGGCGATTCTGCGTAGTGATCAGTCGCGGGGTGAGGCAGTGACGGGGTTGGGACGCGCGAAAGCGTTGCCATCGAAGCGGATGAAGTAGCGATCATTCAGGCGTCGGTCGGGTATCGGGTAGTCGGTGGTGATGACCTGCGCGCCGCTGCGCTTCGCGGCTTCGAAGCGGGCGAGGTCGTGCTCGCGGGCTTCGGTGGTGCCGGCGTCGGCGCGGGTGCGGACGAGGTAGCCGCGTTGGACGAGCTCGCGGATGTGGGCCTCGTCGCGGACGGGGTTGTTGATGACGAGGACGGCGCTGGTGGGTTCCCCGGGGTCGCTCATGGTGAAGAAGGCGGCGCGTTCGAGGTTCGGGAACGCGGCGAGGTAGGTGGCCATGGTGTCGCCGCCGTGGTCGAGGATGAAGAGGTAGGTGCCGCGGACGGCGTCGAGCTCGGGCCAGCCGTCGGCTTCGAGGGCGGCTCGGAGGGTGGGGTGATGCCGGCGGACATCGTCGGGGCGGAGGAGGTGGTGGGCGAGGGTGTTGGTGAGGACCGCGTTGATTTCGCGGAAGGCGGGTTCGTCGAAGGGGGCGGGGTCGACCGCGCCGGGGACGCTCGCTTTGCCCTGCTTCATGTTCATGGTGACGACGACGGGGAGGTGCGTTGGGTTCTGGTCCGTCCAGTGGGCGAGTTCGGCGAGGGCGTCTTCGAGGCGGATGTGGTGGGTGCGAAAGTCGAAGTCGGCGTCGTGGATGACCTTGAAGCCGGGCTCGGCGAGGGCGTTGGCGTGGGCGGGGTCGATGGCCCAGGGCTCGACGCCCATGGCGCGGAGCATGCGGTTGCCGAGGGGGTCGGCGTATCGACCGCCCTCGGGGTCCCAGTAGACATCGAGCTCGAGGTTGCGGACGCCGAGGTTGAGTTGGTCGGTAAGGGAGAGGTGCTGGTAGTCGAGGGAGCGTGCGTTGCGGTTGACGCTGGCCATCGCGTCCATGAGCTCGGGCTGGATGGCGAGCTTGTAACTGTTGTGGGTGCCGATGACCTGGATCTCGTTCATGCGGAGGCCTGACCACTCGTCGCGCGGCGGCGCGGAGCAGGCGGGCAAGTGCAAAGAAACGATGAAGAGGACGGCGGTGATGAAGGTGCGCGTCATGCGTGGGAGACTAGCGGAAGATCACTCGGCGAGGCGGCGCTCGAGGGCCTTGACGAAGCGGTCGAGGGCGTGCTCGCCGTGAGGGAAGAAGAGGGAGGGCTCGATGAGCTCGAGCTCGCTGAGCAGGAGGCCGCCGTCGTCGTTTCGCATGACATCGACGCGGGCGTAGAGGAGGTCGCCGAAGTCCTCGGAGGCGAGGACCTTGCGGACGAAGGCGCGATCGGCCTCGGTGACGGGGGCCGCGTGGACCGATTCTTCGTCGTCGTCGAAGCGTGGGGCTTTCTCGACGGCGTGGGTGAGCTCTTTGTCGATGACGACGAGGGCTCGTTCGCCGCCGGACTCGACGCTTGGCATGTAGCGTTGGACGAGCATGTCCTGCGTCGGGGTGTAGCGGTCGAGGAAGGCCTGGGCGGCGGGGTCCTCGGCGTCGAAGACCTTGGTGAGGAAGCTGCCGGCGCCGACGGCGGGCTTGACGACGACGCGGGGCCAGCTCTCGGCGAGAGCGGTCTCGGCGATTTCGAGGGTCCGGCCCATGCGGACAACGCGCGTGGGAACGATCGGGACGCCGGCCTTCTCGAGCTGGATGAGGTAGCGCTTGTGCGTGTTCCAGCGGATGTCGGCGGGGGCGTTGAAAAGGCGGGTGGCGTGGGCGGTGGCGTCGACCCAGTCGAGGTAGCCGGGCAGGTCGTTGATGTAGTTCCAGGTGGCGCGGATGACGACGGCGTCGTAGCCAGCGGGGTCGTGGTCGTCGTCCCAGTTGATGGTCTCGGCGTGGTGGCCGGCGTCGCGGAGGGCGGCGAGGGTCGGGGCCTCGTCCATGTCGTGCTCGGGGAGGACTTTGCAGCGGGCGAGGGCGATGCGCATTCGGGGCTCCGGGGGGCGAGTAGGACGGCGGGCGAGACGGAGGGTAGCGTTGGGTACGCCGAAGGAGGTGGATGGATGCGGGTCGCGGTGTTCAGTGTGAAGCCGTTCGAGAGAGGACCGCTCGAGGAGGCGAATCGGCGGCAGTCGTCGCCGCACGAGCTGGTGATGCTGGAGCATGCGCTGGATGCGCGCACGGCGGAGCTGGTGGACGGGTGCCGGGGGGCATGCGTGTTCGTGAACGATCGGCCGGATGCGGAGACGCTCGAGAAGTTGGCGGCGCGGGGGGTGGAGGTGCTGGCGCTTCGCAGCGCGGGGTACAACCATGTTGATCTTGAAGCGGCCGAGCGGCTCGGGATCACGGTCGCGCGGGTGCCGGCGTACTCGCCGCACGCGGTGGCGGAGCACACGGCGGCGCTGATCCTGGCGGCGAACCGGAAGCTGCACCGGGCGGTGGCGCGGGTGCGGGAGCACAATTTCAGCCTGAACGGGTTGCTCGGTTTCGATCTTTACGGGAAGACGGTGGGCGTTGTCGGGACGGGGAAGATCGGCGTGTGCTTCGTGCGGATCATGCGGGGGTTCGGGTGTCGGGTGCTGGCGCACGATCCCTATCCGAATGAGGAGGCGCGGGAGGCGGGGGCGGAGTTCGTGGGGCTCGATGAGTTGCTCGGGGCGAGCGACATCGTGAGCCTGCACTGCCCGCTGACGCCGGAGACGCGGCACCTGATCGATCAGGATGCGTTCGCGCGAATGAAGACGGGCGTGATGCTTGTGAACACGGGGCGCGGGGCGCTGATCGACACGAAAGCCGCGATCGGGGCGCTCAAGAGTGGGAAGCTGGGGTACCTCGCCCTCGATGTGTACGAGGAGGAGGAGGGGGTCTTCTTCAATGACCTGTCGGACGCGGTGCTGCAGGACGATGTGCTGGCCCGGCTGCTGACCTTTCCGAATGTCGTCGTCACGAGCCACCAGGCGTTCTTCACCGCGGAGGCTCTGGGCAACATCATGGACACGACGCTGGGGAACCTCACGGCGTACGAACAGGACGGCGTTTCAGCGGAGAACCGCGTCCGATTCATGGGCTGAGCGGTCCGGCGAGGGGATTTCCGGGCCCGAGACGCGTATATTTTCAATCGGTACTGAAAGCATTGTGCCCTCCGCGACGAAAGGCACGGCATGAGCCGCACGATCTACCAGCCCCGCCCCGAGCACGCCCACCTCGACGCCCACGATGCCGGTCTGCTGGCGGCGGTGGTGCGCGGGGAGGCGCGGCTGACGCCGGAGCAGGGGCTGGACCTGCTGAGGGGGATGGACTTCCACGCCTTGGGACGCTGGGCGGACGCGCGGTGCCGGTCGATCCACGGGGACCGGATCCGTACCTATGTGATCGACCGGAACATCAACTACACGAATGTGTGCAGCGCGAAGTGCACCTTCTGCGCCTTCCGGCGGGATGCGGAGGATCACGACTCGTACACGCTGGAGTACGAGCAGCTGTACGAGAAGATCGCGGAGCTGGTCGAGATCGGCGGCACGCAGGTGCTGATGCAGGGCGGGATGAACCCGGCGCTGCCGCTGGACTGGTACATCGAGCTGCTGCACGGGATCAAGGAGCGGTTCCCGGGGGTGCATGTGCACGGGTTCAGCCCGCCGGAGTTCATCGAGTTCGTGCACTTCTTCAACCCGCCCGGCGCGACGCTCGAGGACAAGATCCGCTGGGTGATGGTGCGGCTGAAGGAGGCGGGGCTGGACAGCCTGCCGGGTGGCGGGGGCGAGATCTTCGCGCCGGCGGTGCGGCGGAAGATCGGCCTGGGCAAGTGCGACGCGGAGGCGTGGCTGACGACGATGTATGTCGCGCACTCGCTCGGCATGTTCACGAGCGCGACGATGATGTTCGGGCACATCGAGGGGTACGCGGACCGCGTGCACCACATGCGGCTGGTGCGGGAGTGGCAGGATCGGGCGCTGCGGGAGTTCGGGGCACCGGGGGCCGTCGAACTGTCGGAGGGCGACGACGACCTGAGCCGGCGGTACCCGACGCGGCTGAAGAGCGAGGACACGGGCTTCGGGCACTATGTGTCGTTCATTTCGTGGCCCTTCCAGCGTGAGAACACGCCGCTCGGTCGTGTGAAGGACTGGGGGGCGCTGGAGACGGACACCGGCGACTTCCCGGGCGATATCGTCGCGAAGCTGGACGGCAGCGGGACCAAGGCCGAGCACCCCGAGTTCGGGCGGCGCGTGCGGCTGGCGGGGGCGACGGAGTACCTGCGGACGCAGGCGGTGAGCCGGCTGTTCCTGGACAACATCTACAGCATCGGCAGCTCGTGGGTGACGATGGGCCCGCACATCGGCCAGCTGGCGCTGCACTACGGCGCGAACGACATGGGCAGCGTGATGATGGAGGAGAATGTCGTCTCCGCGGCCGGCACGACCTACTGCCTGGACGAGCCGGTGCTGAACCGGCTGATCCGCACGGCGGGCTTCCTGCCGGCGCAGCGGGACAACACCTACGACCTGGTGAAGGTGAACGACGGGCAGGACAGCCCGGATCTCGTGGTGACCGACTGGAGCAAGCACCGGGCCCGGAAGCTGCACCAGCAGGCTGCCCGGGAAACCAAGGTGGAGGTCACCGTCAGCAAGTGACGGATTGGCCTTGATCTTGGCGAGGGGTCGCTACGATCGACCCCGTGGGACCCATCCTTCTGATCGTTCTCGGGCTCGTGCTGCTGACCATCGGCGGCGAGGCTTTGGTCCGCGGGGCCTCGACCCTCGCGTCACGCGTTGGCATCAGCCCGTTCGTGATCGGCCTGACCGTTGTCGGCTTCGGGACATCGTCGCCGGAACTCGCGGCGAGCATTCACGCGGCCCTCACCGGCGTCGGCGATATCGCCGTGGGCAATGTTGTCGGCTCGAACATCTTCAACATCGCGGTGATCCTGGGGCTCACGGCGGCGGTTGCGCCGATCGCGGTCGATCGCGGTGCGGTGCGGACCGAGCTGCTTTGGACCGGGGCGGCGGCGCTGGTGCCGTTGATCGCGTTGATCGGCGTCGACGGCGAGGCGACGATCGGGCGGGTGTCGGGAGCGGTCCTCGTCGTGGCGATGGCGGGCTACCTCGTCCGAGCGTTCATCGCGGGGCGGCGTGCGGGGGCCGAAGCGGCGATGGTGGAGGAGATGGCGACGCTCGGCACGGGGGAGAGCACGAAGAAGGAGGGCGCGGGCGGTCTTTGGGCGAGCGTGGCGTTCGTGGTCGTCGGGCTCGTGGCGCTCGTGCTCGGTTCGAACTGGCTGGTGGATGGGGCGGTCGAGATCGCCCGCTCGCGCGGGCTGAGTGAGCGCGTCATCGGGCTGACCATCGTCGCCGCGGGGACGAGCCTGCCGGAGCTGGTGACGAGCGTGATGGCGGCAATCAAGAAGCGGCCCGAGCTGGCGGTGGGCAACATCCTCGGATCGAATGTCTTCAACGCCTTCGCGATCCTGGGCATCACCGCGCTGGTGCGGCCGCAGGGGGTGGGCATCTCGACGCTGGCGCTTGATGTGCCGATGACGGTGGTGGTGACCGCGATCCTCGCGTTCGTGTGCCTGGCGGCGGGGCGGCTCGGGCGCGTGACGGGCGCGGTGCTTCTGGTCGGCTACGCCGGGTATCTCGCGGTGCTGCTCACGCGGTAACGGGCTGTGTCAGGCCATCTCGGCGGCGGGCTCCAGGTTGGCCGCGCGGCGCCACTGGCTGAGTTGGCCGAGGTGGTAGCCCTCGTGGTGGGCCATGAGGTAGAAGCCCGCGGCGCCCAGCGTCGGGAAGAACGCGCGGTACTGCTCGTTGGGGAACTCCATGCCGAAGGCGGCCTCGGGCGCCTGCTGCACGGCGGCGGAGAACCCGGCGTGGGCCTGGTCGAACGCGGCGAGCAACTCGTCCTTCGTGGGGTAGACGGCGCGGTTGGGCTCGGGCGGGCCCATGAACAGGGGCATCCACTCCTGCGGAACGCCCTCGATCGGGGGTGTCGGGTTCGTCGGGTCCTTGAGGTAGGCGACGCCCATGGCGCCCGCGATGGTGAGGTGGCCCAGAACCCACGCGGGGTGCTTCGCACCGGCGTAGGGCACCTCCGCGAAACGCTCGCAGGGCACATCGGCGACGAGGTTCCGCGCGAGGCCGTGGGTCATGGCGTAGGTGTTCAGCAGGTAGTCCTTCACGGCTGTGCTCCGGGTATGAGGGCGGCCTCGGGGGCCTGTGGTCGGCAAACTGGTCCGCTTCACCCAGCGTATCGGACGGCCGCGAGGTAGGCTGAAGGGCATGTCTCGCATGCGGCAACCGGTGGTGGCAATCTGCGGGCCGAGCGCCGCGAGCGAAGCGGAACTCTCGGCCGCAGCGGAAGTTGGGCGTGGGCTCGCCCAGGCGGGGCTGGCAGTCGCCACGGGCGGGCTCGAGGGCGTGATGGAGGCGGCGCTGCGCGGGGCAAGGGAAGCCCGGGGCGTCACCATCGGCGTGCTGCCCGGGGATGACCCCGAGGCGTGCAACCGGTTCGTCACCGTCGCGATCGCCTGCGGCAACGGCCAAGGACGCAACGCGATCCTGGTGCAGACCGCCGACGCGGTCGTCGCGATCGGCAAGAGCCCGGGCACGCTGAGCGAGGTGGCGTTTGCCCTGCGGCTCGGGAGACCGGTGATCACGCTCGGTGGCTATGGCGACGAGATCGACCCGGCGATCCGCGTCGCGCAGGACGCGGCCGAGGCGTACGCGCTCGCGGCCGAAGCCGCGCGGGGGTGAGCTACTACCGGCGCTCGCTGACCTCGTCGTACGCCGAGCCGATCGCCCGGGCGCGGAGCCTCTCGAACTCGACGCCCTGCATGAAGGGGTAAGTCTTCTCGATCGCCTCGTCGCGCGTCACGCCCACCTCGATATCGGCGGCGACGGCGTCGTGCAGCTGCTCGAGGTAGTCGATCATCCCGCGCACGATCGAGCGGTCGCCGACAGGCCCGTGGCCAGGGATGACCGTTGTACGGGCGTCGCACAGGGCGTGGATGCGCCACAGGCTGCCGAGCCAGCCCCAGATCGTCGCCCCCGCGCCGCGATCGATGAACGGGTGGCGGTTGTTGAAGATGAGGTCGCCCGAGTGCACGAGGTTCTGCCCCGGCAGGCGGACGACGAGGTCGTTGTCGGTGTGGCCCGGGCCGAAGTGGTGGAGCTCGACCTCGACCTCCCCCACCGCCACCGCGTTCTCCGGCGAGCCCACGAGCATGTTGGGCACCACGCGGTCAGCGGTGATCTCCTCCGCCTGCGCCTGCAGACGGCCCGCGGCGTTGAAGACCTCGGTGCCGAAGTCGAGGTCCGCCGCCTGTCGCACGGCGCCCTCGGCCGCCGCTCGGTAGCGGTCGACCTGCGCCTCGACCCGCGGGGCGCAGGCGGTGTGCGCATAGACCGGGATGTCGGGGCGGAAGGCCATGTTGCCGCCGGTGTGGTCGGCGTGGTGGTGCGTGTTCACGACGGTGATGCTGCGGGCAACCTCCTCCGCGTCGGCCCGGATGGCACCGGCCGTCGAGGGGAACTGCGTGTCCGCCACGAGGGCGTGCGCCCCCGAGCGGAAGAGCAGCACATTCCCGCCGATCCGCTCGTCGACCAGCACCCGCGTGTCGGGCGCGATCTCCTGCCAGGGCAGCCCGCTCGCCCGACGCGAGAACGCGAACGCGCTCCACGGCAGCGTCAGTGCGGCCGCCCCGGCGAGCGAGGCGGCGAGGAAGGCCCGGCGGTTCACGGTCATATCGGCGAGCATGTTCACGGCGAAACTCCTTGACAGGAAGGATGTCCTCGCCGCGCAGCATAACGGCGCGAGCACCATCGCCCGCGCCGCTTGGTCGGATTCGCTCTTGTTCAGCCCGCGCTGTCGTAGTAGAACCGCTCGTGCACGATCTTCCCGTTCTCCCACTTCTGCACGGACACCTGCTCAAGCCGGACCTTCTGGCCCTCGGTGTTGGTGAACTCCATATAGGACTCGACCAGCGCCGTCCCGGTGCCGTTCTCGCCGCCCTCGATCCCGACGCCCGTCGGCTGGAAGGCGTGGAACTCCTTGACCTGCGCCAGGAACTGCTTCTCGCGCTCGATGTTTGCGTCGAGCCCGCGGACAGGCTCCTTGCGGTTCTCCTGCATCGCGGTGTCGGGGGCGTAGAAGGCGTGCATCGCCTCGATGATCTTGCCGGACTGCACATGCTTGACCAGGTCGTCGACAAGCTCGCGGACATGGGCCATCGGTGGGCTCCTTGGGGCCGGACGCAGCGCGTCAGCCGTGACTGGAATCGCTCGGTCGGCTGCGGGCCTTCCGCAGCAGCGTGTTCAGTTGGGTCAGCTCCTCGCGGCTCATGTGCCCGAGTTGCTCGGCGTGCAGGGCCTCGAGCCGCGGACGCAGCCCGTTGGCGAGCGCCCGCCCGGTGAAGGTCGCGACGACCTGCACCCGTCGGCGGTCCGCGTGCGACCGCTCTCGGCGGACATGCCCGAGGTGCTCCAGCCGATCGACGAGCCGCGTCATGTCGGGCTCGCGGGTAAGCATGCGGTCCGCGATCTCGGTGACCGCCAGCCCCTCGTCGGGACGCCCGGCGGCCTCACGCTCCGCGGCGTTGCCTGCGAGGATCCGCAGGATGTTGTAGAGAGGCTCGGACACCCCGTTCTCTCGGAACAGGGCGTGCACGCGCTCACTCAGGTGGGCGAGGGTCTTGAGCGTGTTGAGATAGACCTCCTCCTCCGGCACGCGGAAGGGGCTGGTCTTGCGGATCTCCGCGGCCAGCCCGTCGACCGGGGCCGTCGCGGGAGACGGGGTCTGGATTGGAAAGCGGGCTTCCATGCCTCGATAATATCTGTTGCAACAGATATCTTCCCGACGGGGATCGGAAAACTGACCTTTCTGCGCTCGAGCGGCCGCGACACCCCCACTTCCGGGCCCTCCGGCCCGCCCGTTCGGCCGACCTATCATCGAGGCCCGGCGGTCGCGGGGCCCGGGCGGGGGTTCGCCGCGGGCTCCTTGAGGGCCGGCGGGATCGGAGCCAGGGGCCATGAAGGCGGGCGACTGCAGACCGGGTATGGGTGTTCGCATGGACGGCAAGGTGTGCGTGGTCTCGACCATCGAGCACCGCACGCCGGGCAACCTGCGGGCCTTCGTCCAGATGAAGCTCCGCGAGCTCTCCACGGGCAAGTACTTCGAGAAGCGGTACAACCCCGCCGAAGACCTGGAGATCGTCGGCCTCGACCGGACGGACATGGAGTACCTGTACTCCGACGCCGACGGCGCGGTCTTCATGAACAACCAGACCTACGACCAGATCACGGTCCCCGAGGATGTGATGGGCGAGGCGCTGCTCTATCTCCGCCCCAATACCACCGCGAGCATCCTGTCGATCGACGGGATCCCGGCCGCCGTCGAGCTGCCCGGCGCGGTGGTGCTCTCCGTCACCGACACTTCCCCCGGCATCAAGGGCGCGACGGCAACCAACCAGCTCAAGCCCGCGACCTGCGAGACCGGCCTGCAGACCAAGGTGCCCCCGTTCATCGAGATCGGCGAGGAAATCCGCATCTCGACCGCCGACGGCTCCTACCTCTCGCGATCGAGCGGCTGACGAGCGATCACGAATCGAAACCACCACCGAGCGTGCTGGAGACGCGATGAAGACGAACGAGCTCAAGGCCGGCATGGCCATCAACCTCAACGGCAAGCTGTATGTGATCGCCAAGCTCGATCATGTCAAGCCCGGCAAGGGCCCCGCGTACATCCAGGCCAAGATGCGGGCCGTCGACGGCTCGGGCATGAGCGAGAAGCGCTTCAACTCCGGCGACACCGTCGACGGCGTCAACCTCGACCGGCGCGAGATGGAGTTCCTGTACGCCGACGGCAATGGCGGCGGGACCTTCATGGACACCGCCGACTTCGACCAGGTCGAGGTCGGGGCCGACCTGTTGGGTGACGCCCTGCTCTATCTCTCGCCCAACTCCACCTGCACCATGCTCTTCCACGACGAGAAGCCGATCACCCTCGACCTGCCCGCCTCGGTCGAGGTCACGATCACCGACACCACCCCGCAGGTGAAGGGCGCGACCGCGACCAACCAGCTCAAGGAAGCCACCTGCGACACGGGCCTTAAGACACGCGTGCCTCCGTTTATCGAGGTCGGCGAGCGCGTCAAGGTCTCCACCGAGGACGGCAGCTACATGTCCCGCGTGAAGGGCGACTGACGGATCGGTGAACGCAGAATCACGCGGGATCGCGTGGCCACATCACGCCGTCGGCGTACGGTCCCAACATGAAGGCTCTCCGGAATGTCGTGATCGCCGTCGTGGTGCTCGCCCTCGTCGGCGTCGGCGGATTTTGGCTCATCACCAGCGGCACCATGCTCGGACAGGACCTGCGGGACTATGTCTCCAAGCAGATCCTTGAAGCCGTCAACGATCCCCTCGTCCCGCAGCTCGACTGGGACAAGGCCGAGTTCGAACGACCCGGCACGCTCCGGCTCAACGATGTCAGCCTCGTCGCACCAGACGGGACCGATGTTGTCCGCGTCGCGACCGCCGAGATCGTTCTCGCGGAGTTGCCCTCCGTCGGCGAGCCCATCGCGATCGAACGCGTCACGCTCAGCAACGGCACCGTGCGGATCATCTCCGACGGCCAAGGCGGCTATGTCGGCCTGACCCCCTTCGTGAAGGATTCGACCGAGCCGGAAGAAGACGAAGCCGAGGGTGAGAAGGTCCAGATCACCGACATCCTGAACCTCCGCCGCATCGAGATCACCGGCATCGACCTCGTCTACGACGACGGCAACGAGGCCGGACCGATGGAGCTCCCGGGCTTCGAGCTCGTCATGGACATCAAGCCCGCCGGCACCTCCAACCAGGCGGAAGAGGGCGACCCCGTCGAAGCCGGCGACGAGGCGGGCCCGCGCCGCATGATCTCCTCCGGCGCCCCCACCGGCGAGGCGTGGTACGACCTCGACTTCGAGGTCGGCCGCAAGCCCGGCTTCGTCCTCGATGTCGTGGGCCGCGTGAACATCAACACCTACGCCGCCTGGCTCGACGGCACCACCGCCAGCATCACCGTTGACGAGAACACCCTCGGCTCGCTCCCCGGCCGCGTCCGCAACCTGATGGAGCAGTACAAGGTCCGGGGCGAGGTCACCGCGAACATCAACGGGCTCATCGACCCGCTCACCCTCGCCAACAGCAACGCCACCGCGAAGATCAACGCCTCGGGCGTGAACGTCTCCGTCGGCGAGTACCGCTTCCCCCTCACGCGCATGGTCGTTGACGCCACCCTCCAGGGCGCCCTCGCCCGGCTCGATACCTTCGAGCTCGAGGCCGTCGACGGCCGGCTCGACGCCACCGGCAGCTACCCCCTCGACGGCGTCGGCGCGGGCGAGGTCCGCTGGACCGCGACGGGCTTCGACCTGCAGCAGTTCCTCGCTTCCGACCCCGGCTCCGGCCCGCCCAAGATCGCCGGCCTGTTCGCGACCGAGGGCCGCGTCAGCGTCTCGGGCGAGAACCCGCAGGAATCGCTCTCGGGGGAGGGCACCTTCGAGCTCAGCAAGGGCCGGCTCGTCGCTTTGCCCATCGTGAGCCAGCTCGCCAACATACTCGCGGTGTTTGACGCGCTTGAGAGCGCCACCACGCTCAACCACCGCGCCAACGGCACTTACGCCATCAAGCCCGACCGCGTCGTCCTCTCCGACACCCGGCTCGTCACCACCGCCTACGCCGCCGAGATCCGCGGGCCCATCTATTACGACCAGACCCTCGACCTCAAGGTCAACGCCGGCCCCTTCCGCCGCGCCCAGCAGCTCTTCGGCGAGACTCTCAGCAACATCTTCAACGCGCTGACCCCCGAGCTCGTCACCTACCGCGTCCGGGGCACGCTCTCCGATCCGAAGGTTTCGGTCTCCGCCCTCGGTGGCGGCAAGGACAAGGAAAGGGAGCAGGACGCCGAGCCCGCCACCACAGACGCACGCCCCACCGTCCCGCCCGAGGGCGGCTCCACACAGGACACCGAGGGATGACCGAGCCTTCCTTCATGCCCCCGCCCATCCTCGTCCTCATGGGCCTGCGCGTCAGCGGCAAGACCACCCTCGGCAAGCGCGTCGCCAAGGACCTCGGCAGGCCGTTCGTCGATCTCGACGACCGCGTCGCCGAAGCCGCGGGCGTCAGCCATGCCGCCGACCTCATCAACACCCGCGGGCTCGAAGCCTTCCGCGAGCTCGAGGCCGGCTGCCTCATCGCCGCCCTGGGCGAGCACGGAATCGTTCTCTCCCTCGGCGGCGGCACCCCCACCGCTCCCGGCGCCGCCGAAGTCCTCTCCGCCGCCCGCGACGACGCCGGTGTCATGCTCGTGTACCTCCACGCCCGCCCCGAGACCCTCGCCGCCCGCCTCCGCGCCATCGGCACCGCCACGCGCCCTTCGCTCACAGGCGAAAACCCCGCCGACGAGATGGCCCGCATCTACGCCGAGCGTCACCCGCTCTACGAGCGGCTCGCCTCGACCGTCATCGACGCCGACGAATGGGACGAGGACGCCCTCGCAACCAAGGTCGCCGCCCTCTGCACGCCTTAGCTCTCGCTGTCCGCCCGCATCACCGCGAGGCAGAACGCCTCGATCAACTCCGCATCCTTCACGCCCCGCTCCCGCTCCACCCCGCTCGACACATCGACGCCCCAGGGCTGCACCACCCGCACCGCCTCGCCCACATTCTCCGGGTTCAGCCCCCCCGCCAGGATCACGGGCTTCGCAACCTCCGCCGCCTCCATCGCCGACCGCAGCGCGGCCCAGTCGATCGACTCCCCCGACCCCGCCTCCGGGCTGTCGATCAGCAGCGCCGCCACATCGTCCACCGCGTCCCACCGCTTCAGTTCCGACGCGATCGTCCCCGCGTCAAACGCGATCGCCTTCACGACCCCCGGCCCGCACGCCTGCGCCGTCTTCTCGTCCTCGCGCCCGTGCAGCTGCCACAGCTCGCAAGGGCACGCCTGCTCCAGCTCGCAAAACGCGTCCACCGACAGGTCGCGGATCACTCCCACGCTCGTCACCATCGGCGGCAGGTTGAACATGATCTCCCGCGCCGCGTCCGGGTCCACACGCCGGGGCGAACCCGCCGCGAAGACCAGCCCCACCGCGTCCGCCCCCGCGTCCGCCGCCGCCCAGGCCGTCTCCACATCCTTCACGCCGCAGATCTTCACACGCGTCCGCATCGCTACGCACTCCCCCCGGGCGCGATGAGCGTCAGCTCCTCCCGCGCCATCGCCGCCAGCCGCTCGTCGTTCAGCTCAAGCGCCGCCTTCTCGAGCAAAGGCCGCGCCTCCTCCTCGTTCCCGAGCATCCGCTGCACCCGCCCCAGCAGCAGCCGGATCTGCGGCGCTTCCGGGTCATTCGGGAACGCCGCGAGATACCGCCCGAACGCGTCCGCCGCCAGCTCCAGCCGCCCCGCCCGGTACAGGTGCGTCGCCAGCGTGTACTGCGTCCGCTGCGCGAGCGTCGCGTACGCCATCGCCCGCGCGTGGTCGTTCACGAGCGTCGCGTACGCCTCGGCCGCGTCTTCCATCCGCCCCTCGGCCAGGGCAAGCGACACCGCCGACCGCGCCGCCGCGAGCGCCTCCACCCGCTTCTTCTCGGCGGGCGACTCCTTCTTCGCCCGCTCGCGATCCTGTATCTCGATCTTCCGCGTCCGCTCCCGCTCCGCCGCCCCCACCGCCGCCTTCAGCTCGCGCCGCCGCTTCGCCTGCTTCGCGATGCTGAAGAGGTCGTACGGCTCACGCTTCAGGACGCCCGTCGCCAGCAGCGTCAGGCACACCGCCAGCCCGTACCCGTACCCGCCCAGGTGCGCCGTGTACGCGATGTTGCTCGACCGCCCCAGCAGCAACGGCAGAATGTCACGGGCCATGCTCAGCCCGATGAAGAACCACGCCGGGATCATGTACGCCCCGATGATGAAGAAGAAGACGATCGTCTTGATCCGCGCCCGCGGGAAGAGCGCCAGCGCGGCACCCGTCACGCCCGAAACCGCCCCCGACGCCCCGATCACCGGCCCCCCGCCCGAAGCCGCGTGCGCCAGCCCCGCCACCACCGCCCCGCCGAGATAGAACGCGAGAAACCCCACCCGGCTCAGCCGGTCCTCCACCACGGGCCCGAAGACCCACAGGAACAACATGTTGAACAGGATGTGCCAGACGCTCGTGGGGTCGTGCAGGAACGCGTAGCTCAGCCAGGTCCACACCCCCGACTCCCCGGGCACCAAAACCAGGCTCTCCAGGGGCCCAGGAGGCCCCCCGGGCTGCGCGTTGAACCCGCCGAACACCTGCCACGCGTACACCGCCACATTCACGGCGATGATCGCCGGGACGACGCGTGAAGCACGCCGGAGGCCGCGGTCCGTCCCAAGGGGAATGAGCACGGGCCATGGTAGACGGGCCGCTGCGCCGATCCGGACCAACCCCCCACCCGCCCGCGGGACCCGAAGCCCCCCGGCTCCCTAGACTCCTCTCCCGGTCGACCCGCGCCGGGCGATCGTGCGAGCATCCGATCCGCCCCGCACCCCGAACCGGCTGGACCCACTAGGACAGCCCGCATTGGCCACCGCCAAGGGCGCATTTCAGAACAGGACGCCGAGATGACGGACTTCGCCAAGGGCCTCGAAGGAATCACCGCAGCCGAGACCACCATCAGCTACATCGACGGCCAGAACGGCGTCCTCGAGTATGTCGGCATCCCCATCGGCGAGCTCGCCACCCACTCCACCTTCGAGGAGACCGTCTTCCTCCTCTGGAACCAGCGCCTGCCCACCAAGGCCGAGCTCACCCAGTTCGAGCACGGCCTCCGCGACCGCTACGAGCTCCCCGCCGGCATGGAGCAGCGCATCTGTTCGCTGCCCACCAACGCCCAGCCCATGCATGTCCTCCGCACCATGGTCAGCGCCCTGGCCATGCACGACGACGAGCCCAACGAGATCGAGCCCGAGCGTGCCCGCCGCAAGGCCCTGAACATCATGGGCCACGCCCCCACCATCGTCGCCTACTTCGACCGCTACCGCCGGGGCCTGCCCCTCGTCCACCCCGACAAGTCGCTCAGCTTCAGCGCCAACTTCCTCTACATGCTCAACGGCGAGAAGCCCACCGACGCCATGACCCGCGCCTTCGACATCTGCATGATCACCCACGCCGACCACGGGCTCAACAACTCCACCTTCACCGCCCGCGTCATCATCTCCACCCTCTCCGATGTCTACTCCGCCATCACCGGCGCCATCGGCTCCCTCCGCGGGCCCCTCCACGGCGGCGCCAACGAGGGCGTCATGCACATGCTCAACGAGATCCCCTCCCTCGACGCCGTCGAGGAGTATGTCATGGGCAAGCTCTCCCGCAAGGAAAAGATCATGGGCTTCGGCCACCGGGTCTATAAGGCCAAGGACCCCCGCGCCAACGAACTCCAGGAACTCGCCGAGCAGCTCGCCAAGGACACGGGCAACACCGCCCTCTTCGAGAAGTCCCGCAAGATCGAAGAGGTCATGGAGCGCGAGGTCGCGTCCAAGGGCATCTACCCCAATGTCGACTTCTACTCCGCCACCACCTACCACTGCATCGGCCTGAAGCTCGACCTCTTCACCCCCATGTTCGCCCTCTCCCGCATCGGCGGCTGGTCGGGCCATGTCATCGAGCAGCTCGACGACAACCGCCTCTTCCGCCCGACCGCCAAGTATGTCGGCCCCCACGCCGCCCCCTACACCCCCATCGACAAGCGCTGATCGGCCCACCGACCCATGGGCCTCGGCGCACTCCGCAGATCGATGCGTCGAAACGCCGTCCGGCGCTCGCCGGAGGG
Source organism: uncultured Phycisphaeraceae bacterium (assembly GCA_964615815.1). Taxonomy (GTDB): domain Bacteria; phylum Planctomycetota; class Phycisphaerae; order Phycisphaerales; family UBA1924; genus DAIQNV01. The sequence continues at coordinate 42,551 of CAZTQV010000025.1, forward strand.
CGACGCCATCCTCGCGCTCCACGATGACCTCGAGGGCCTCTTGAGCATCGAGGAGTCCGCCTTCCTCTACAACGCCGCCAAAAACCGCAAGACCATCGTCGAGATCGGCAGCTACCGCGGCAAGAGCGGCACCATCCTCGCCCTCGGCTCCGCCGCCGTCGCCGGCCGCGTCACCGCCATCGACCCCCACCTCACCTACGACGACGGCGCCGGCATCGTCTTCAACCCCGAGGACGAGCAAATCCTCCGCGACGCCCTCACCCGACACGGCGTCGCCGACCGCGTCGACCACTGGGTCACCGGCTCCGCCGAGGCCCGCGAACGCTGGCCGAGCGACCAGCCCATCGACCTCCTCTGGATCGACGGCGACCACTCGGAGGCCGGCGCGAAGCGCGACTTCGAGCTCTGGGCACCCCTCGTGCGCCCCGGCGGCATCCTCGCCGCCCACGATGTCCACACCTGGCCCGATGTGAAACGCGCCTGGGACGCCGTCATCCCGACCCTCGGCTACTTCGACAAGCCCCGCCGCGTCCGCTCCATCGCCTGGGCCACCCGCACCGGCTGAGCCGGTTTCAGAGCCCGAGCCGCGTCAGGATCCGTTCCAGCACATCCCGCTGCATCGGGATCCCCGACCGGTACGACTCCACACCCCCCGCGATGTGCACGCTCACGGTCTTCCAGTCCCGCCGGACCGTCACCGTCATCTCCCGCCACATCCCCTCGTACCCCGGCCGAGCCAACACACGCCCCTGATCAAGGGTCGCCGACGCCTCCGTTACCACCAACCCCCGCTCGCTCAGGACATCCCGCGCCGCCGCCACCACCGCCGGCACCGGCGTCTCCGCGGGAAGCGCACTCGTCAGCCCCGGCCCCAAATTCGACGCCCGGATCGGCGTCCGCCCCTGCCACCCGGGCGCACACCCACCCAGCCCACCCGCGACCCCCGCGAACAGGCACACCAGCATCAGAGTGGTTCGACTCCGTCGATCCATCGGCTCATATCGAGATCGTCCGCCGAGAGCACTTCCCGCCACTCTTCGAGGGCCGCGCGCAGCACCGGGTCCAACTCCCCCACCTCCACCGCCCCCGAATTCACCTCCACCGGCGCAGGTTCCGGCTCCGCAACGGCCTCAGGCTCCGGCTCAGGTGCTCGCTCCGGCACCCCCGGCACCGCCAACCGCTCCCCCAGCCCCCCCGCCGTCGCGTCCCGCCGACGCAGCTTCACCCGCCCCCACCGCTTCCGCCCCGGCTCAACGACCGGCTCCACCTCAGGCTCAAAAGCTGTCTCGGGGGCCGTCTCGGGGGCTGCCTCGGGTGCCGCAGGCCCACTCGCCGCCTCCCCCTCCACCCCAAACTCCGTCATCCATGCCTCGACCGAGTACCGGTCCAAAGGCACCTGCGCCCGCGGCGCCCACCCCCCCGTCCGATCCCGCGGCACCACCCGCCGATGGTCCTCGGCGAGGTGCCGCAAGAACGCCTCCGCCGAGATCACCCCCGCCTTGCCCCGCCGCGCCGCCCGGTGCAGCCGCCGGTCCGAGCTCACCACCTCCAGGGTCCGCCCACGCCCGAACCGGGTGATCAACACCTCGATCAGGTCATCCGCCTCCCGCTCGGTCCCCGAGAACAGCACCCGCGCCGCCCCCAGGCTCACGCCGTGGGACTTCGAGCCCACCCCGTCGCACACCACCGTCAGTTCCCGATCCGCGTACCGCGACCGTGCGATCAGCCGCACCAGCCCGGCGACATCCGGACCCGCCAATTCCGGGGGCAATATACCGGACACATGCAAAACATTGTACGCGTCGATCAGCAGCAAGCCGCACCCCGCTCCGGGTCACCGTCACACGCCCCAACCCTACCCACTTGAATCGCCGCGGTGGGAGGTCCATACTTGAGGCCCGGCGCAGCGGTGCGCCGGCTTCCCGAATGCGTGCGCACGGACCCGACCGCCGACGGTCCGTGCAACACCGGCGACGATCGGCGGACTTTGGAGTGCGGATGGCGATCCGGATCAAGTCCCGTGGTGGCGAGAGCGTCGAGCAGATGATGCGCCGCTTCAAGAAGCTCTGCGAGAAGGAAGGGCTCACCAAGGACATCAAGCGCAAGGAATTCTACGAGAAGCCCTCCGAGCGCCGCCGTCGCGCCGCCCGCAAGGCGACCAACCGCCGCTTCAAGGTCGACGCGCCCCCGGCCCGCTGACCCGCCCGGCCCACGACCGATCAACCCACGACGCCCGCGCCGCGCGCGGGCGTTGTTGCGCGCACACCCCGTGCGCACGATCGCACCCCGCGCAGGGTCGATTCCGAGGCGTGAAGCGTGCTATATTCCCGCCCCGCGGAGTCTTGGGCGGCACAGAGTTCGCCCGGGTCCACCGGCTCCGCACACCCCTTCGTTCATACAGAGGAAGAACCTGCGATGATCGAGAGCGTGCTCCCCGTCTCGCCCAGCCTGGCCGCCATAGCGGATCTCCCCTGGGCGTACTACCTCGCCCCCGCCGGCGGGATCGCGGCCCTGATCATGGCCCGCTTCTTCGCGGTCTCCGTGATGAAGAAGTCCGAGGGCGACGACGAGATGGTCCGCATCGCGCAGGCCGTCCGCGACGGCGCGATGGCCTACCTCACCCGCCAGTACAAGGTCGTCGCGGGTGTCTTCGTCCTGCTCGTCGCCTTCCTGGGCGTCATGAGCCTGCTCAAGCTCCAGAGCCCGGTCAGCATGATCGGCGTGCCCGTCGCCGGCCTGCTCTCGGGCCTCTGCGGCTGGTTCGGCATGAAGATGGCGACCCACGCCTCCGCCCGAACCGCCTTCGCCGCCAAGAGCTCGCTCAACGAGGGCCTCACCGTCGCCTTCCGCTCCGGCGCCGTCATGGGCCTCGTGGTGGTCGGCTTCGCCATCCTCGACATCTCGGTCTGGTTCCTCGTCTTCAACCTCATCGGTCTCGAGGGCGGGCTCCCGGTCATCACCACCGTCATGCTCAGCTTCGGCATGGGCGCCTCCACCCAGGCCCTCTTCGCCCGCGTCGGCGGCGGCATCTACACCAAGGCCGCCGATGTCGGCGCCGACCTCGTCGGCAAGGTCGAGGCCGGCATCCCCGAGGACGACCCCCGCAACCCCGCCACCATCGCCGACAATGTCGGTGACAATGTCGGCGATGTCGCCGGCATGGGCGCCGACCTCTACGAGTCCTACTACGGCTCCATCCTCGCCACCATGGCCCTCGGCGTCGCCGCCGCCGTTTCCATCGCCGGAGCCGGCAGCGCCACCCCCCTTGCCTTCGCCCTCGCCGCCGCACCCCTCGGCATCGCGGGCCTCGGCATCCTCTGCTCCATCGCCGGCGTCTTCACCGTCCGGGCCAAGGAGAACGCCAACTTCTCCGAGCTGCTCAAGGGCCTGCACAAGGGCGTCTACATCGCCTCGGGCCTGATCATCGTCGCCGCCGTCGTCCTGCTCTTCACCCTCTTCGGCGGCGGCCGCCGCGGCGAAATCGAGGGCATCACCACCTGGTGGGGCCTCGCCCTCGCCATCGTCTCCGGCCTCATCGCCGGCAACATCATCGCCTACGCCACCGAGTACTACACCTCCTACGAGCACAAGCCCACCAAGCGCATCGCCGAGCAGGCCCTCACCGGCCCCGCCACCGTCATCATCTCCGGCATCGCCGAGGGCATGAAGTCCACCTGGGCCAGCCTCCTCACCGTCGTCGCCGCCATCCTCGCCGCCTTCGTCTTCGCCGGAGGCAACGAGAACTTCCTCATGGGCCTCTACGGCGTCGGCATCGCCGCCGTCGGCATGCTCTCCACACTCGGCATCACCCTCGCCACCGACGCCTACGGACCCATCGCCGACAACGCCGGCGGCAACGCCGAAATGACCGGCCAGCCCCCGCATGTCCGCGAGCGCACCGACATGCTCGACTCGCTCGGCAACACCACCGCCGCGACGGGCAAGGGCTTCGCCATCGGCTCGGCCGCCCTCACCGCCCTCGCCCTCTTCGCCGCCTACATCCAGGTCGTCCAGACCCAGATCGTCACGCAGTCCGAGACCTACTACGCCAACGCCCCCTTCACCGCCCCCGCCAATGACGACGCCTACGCCGTCTACGAGGGCTACGGCAAGTTCCTCGTCGTCACCCCCGGCATGGGCCAGGACGCCGAGCCCTTCATCGACGGCGGCATGCTCCTCCGCACCGACGCCGTCGGCCAGCACGGCTCCATCCGCGGTCGCCTCGAGAAGGGCACCGTCCTCACCGACCTCCGCGTCACCAGCCGTGACCGCTATGTCGCCAACTTCACTTTCGACCACGGCGACCACCAGGACATCTACACGATGACCCTCGCCTCGGCGACCCACGGGTCCATCGCCGATGTGCTCGACTTCTACGATGTCTCCCTCGCCAACCCCCGCCTCCTCGGCGGCATCTTCATCGGCGTCATGCTCGCCTTCCTCTTCTGTGCCCTCACGATGAACGCCGTGGGCCGCGCCGCCTACGCCATGATCGACGAGTGCCGCCGCCAGTTCGCCAAGATCCGTGAAGCCCTCCGCAAGGGCGGCATGCCAGAGGACCAGGTCTCCAACCCCGACAACTGGCCCAAGGAGGGCGTCGACCTCGACGGCCACCACTACCCCGACTACGCCAACTGCGTCTCCATCTCGACCAAGGGCGCCCAGAAGGAAATGGTCGTCCCGGCCGCCCTCGCCATCCTCATCCCGATCGCCGTCGGCCTCGTCCTCTCCGTGCCGGGCGTCATGGGCCTCCTCGCCGGCGGCCTCACCTCGGGCTTCGCGGTCGCCGTCTTCATGGCCAACGCCGGCGGCGCCTGGGACAACGCGAAGAAGCTCCTCGAGTCCTACGGACGCATCACCGCCGATGACTTCCTGGACAACCAGGCCATCCGCGACCAGATCCCCGTCAACATCCGCGAGGCCATCGCCGCCCGCGCCCAGGACTACCGGGCCAACGGCAACGGTGCCAAGATCGTCTACGGCAAGGGCTCCGACGACCACAAGGCAACCGTCGTCGGCGACACCGTGGGCGACCCCTTCAAGGACACCTCGGGCCCCAGCCTCAACATCCTCATCAAGCTCATCTCGATCGTCTCGGTCGTCTTCGCCGGCCTCGTCGTCGCCTACGGCCCGATGATTGGCGCCCTCATCGGCCTCAGCTAAGACCCTTCCGACAACCACGACAACAAACAAGGCCCGGGGACGCATCCCCGGGCCTTTTCTATTGGCTCGACGATCATTCGACGCGGCTCAGCCGTCAATCTCCCGAAGCGCCGCGATCACCGCGCTCGGCTCCGCACGTTTCGTGTAGTCCGCATCGACGAACGCCCACTTGATCTCGCCATCGGTCCCGATGACATAGGTCGCCGCCAAGGGAAGCGTCCACGACTCATCGCCATTGGCCTCGGGCAGATTGATCCCGAAATTGCGGTACACATCACGAAGCGCCGGGTCGAGCGTGAACACCACGCCGTACCGGTTCGCCACGCGGTTGCCCTCGTCGCTCAACACCTGGAACGCCAGCTCGTTCTTGTCCTTCGTGCTCAGGCTCTTGTCCGGCATCTCCGGGCTGATCGCTACGAGAGTCGCCCCGGCATCGCGGATCTCGTCCAGCCGCTCCTGGTACGCCCGCAGCGTCAGGTTGCAATACGGGCACCACCCGCCCCGGTACCACACCAGAACGACCGGCCCCTGCTTGAGCAGCCCCGGCAGCGTCACCGTCTCCCCCACCGCGTTCGGCAGCTCGAACATCGGCGCCTCGTCGCCCACATTCTTCGCCTGCTCCACGATCCCGCTCTTCGCAAGATCCTCCGTCGCCTGGTTCATCACCGCCTTCGCGTCCGCCGGCACCGCCTCCGCCGAGGCCGCCCGCCGCGACGCCAGTTCCGCCTCGAGCGCGGACCCCGTCTCCTGAGCCACCTCCCTCCCCCTCTCCAAAGCCCCCTCCCCCGCCCGACGCATCCGCTCCATCGCGCTCGCCCCCTCATTCGCCGCGGGAGCCTCGTTCGTCTCGGGCGTCACCGGCGCGGGCGCCTGCGCCGTCGGCTCCGAAGCCGGCGCCGCCGTCCCCACCTCCCCAACATCCCCCCCGGCATCCTCCCCGTCCCCACTCTCACCGCACCCAACCAGCCCAACACCCACCGCCATCCCAGCCACCAAAATCCACCGCTGTGCGCGCATCGCCGCCTCCTTCGTTCGCTGGCGGGGCCAACCCCCCACCCCCCTCAACCTATTCCAATCCCGCCCCCACCGCCAAAAGCCCCGGCAGCGCCTCCAGATCCAGGTTCCCCCCGCTCACGATCACCCCCACCGTGCTCCCCGGCTCGATCAACCCCCGCTCACCCGCCTGCAAGAGCGCCGCCAGCCCCAGCACCCCGCTCGGCTCGGCCACGATCTTCAGCCGCCGCAGCGCCAGCCGCAGCGCCCGGCTGATCTCCGCCTCGCTCACCGTCACGAACCCGTCCACATGCTCCAAAATCAACGGGAAAGTGTGCCGCCCGAGAAACGGCGTCCGCGCCCCGTCCGCCATCGTCTCGCTGTGCTTCACCACATGCAGCGACCGATCCCGGAAGCTCCTCGCCCCGTCATCCGCCAGCTCCGGCTCCGCCCCGTACACCTTCACCCCCGGGCACATCTCCTTCGCGATCACCGCGCACCCGCTCAGCAGCCCCCCGCCCCCCACGCACACAAACAGGCTGTCCACCGGCCCGAAATCCTCAAAGAGCTCCAGCGCCGCCGTCCCCTGCCCCGCGATCACCCGCGGGTCGTCATACGGAGGCACGATCGTCAGCCCTTCTTCGGCCGCGATCTCCGCCCCGATCTCCTCGCGAATGTCCGTCCGCGGGTCGTACTCCACCACCCGGCTTCCCGCCGGCGCCTTCTCCAGGTACCCCCGCGTCGATTCCAGCTTGATCTTGGGCGCGTTCTTCGGCATCACCACGACCGCCCGGATCCCCAGCATCTGCGCCGAGAGCGCCACCGCCTGCGCATGGTTCCCCGACGAGTAAGTCAACACCCCCGCCGCCCGCTGCTCGTCGGTCAGCACGCTCATCGCGTGATACGCCCCGCGAAACTTGAACGCCCCTACCCGCTGGAAGCACTCGCACTTCAGCAGCACCCGCGCCCCCACGCGATCCCCGACCCACGGGCTCTCGATCACCGCCGTCCGGATCACCGCGTCCCGGATCACCCCCGCCGCCGCCCGGATGTCATCGCCCGACACACTTCCCGCCAGCTCCATCACCGGAGCCGCCCCCTCCGCCCCCCACCGCGTCGTCCCGCCACCCGCCTTGCCGGCCGCACTCGTCATCCATGACTCCTTCCGAGCCAGTCCCACGCCCGCCGACCAATTCTTACGCCACCCCCTCCGCCCCTCTGCCCCTTCGCCCCTAACCCCTATCCAAAAAAAAGACTGCCGGCCAAGTCTGGCCGGCAGCCGTAGGAGCTTATGCGCTGGAACAAGCGTGCTTGTCCAACAGCGAGCCCGCGTGACCGACAAGTCGGTATCGCCACGGGCCGTGCCGGGCTGCGCGTCGCGCGAGCCCCGTCGAGCCCACGCCTAGCAGCGCAGCCCCTTGGTACAGTCACAATCAATCACTGGATCACCTCCTTCATCACGGGACCCCAGCCAGCCGTCGCGGGAAGTACCGCCCGCCGCCAGCTTCTTATCCCCAGGCCGTCACCCGGGGCTCACCGCCCGGACGAAGCCCCCCGTGGCAAGCCACGAAAGGCCGCTCCGGTCGTCCCGCCCGCAGACCCGCTCGCCAGTGGTTCTCACCGGCTCGCCCGTCGGCCCGCCGCAGCAGGAATGCACCAGTATCGGCCCATCGGCCAATCCGTGCAACACATTCTTCGCCCAATCTCCCGACCGGTTGCACATCAAGGGCTTCCCCCCCACACGATTCCACACCCCAAGCCCCCCACCCCGTCTCTCCGTCTCCCCCTCTGTGTCTCCGCGCCTTCGTGCCTTCGTGCCTCCATGCCTCCGTGCCTTCCCCTAATCCTCAAACTCCTCAAACGCCCCCTTCTCCCCCTGCTCATTCAGGTACTCCTGAAACTCCCCCATCTTGTAGCTGATGAAGCAGAACGCGTGGTGCAGCGTCAGCCACTCCACATCGCTCTTGTCCTCGTCCAGGTCCTTCCGGAGCCGGTTCAACTCGCTCAGCAACACCTCAGCCTTGATCTTCTTCATCGCATGCCCTCCGCGCTCGATCGCTCACTGTGTCAGTTCGTCGTCGTCTGCATGCTACCCGCGCGGCCCGCGCTCCCGAGCATCCCGACCCCCCGCGCAGCGGCGTAAAGCCCGACCATCGCAAACACCACGCTCGGCCCCGTCGCCAGCCCCGTCTCAAAGCTCACCACCAGCCCCGCCAGCACCCCCACCACCGCCGCCACCACGCTCCACACCATGACGGTCCAAAGCCGCTTGCTCAGCTCCAGCGCCGTCACCCCGGGCAGGATCAGGAGCGCCGTCGCCAGCACCACCCCCGCCAGACGCACCGCCGCCATCGTCGCGAGCGCCAAGAGCACCAGCAGAACAAACCGCATCCGCCGCGTCCGGACGCCCGCCGCCTCGCTCGCCTGCTCGTCGAACGCCCAGAACACCATCGGCCGCCGCACCCACGCCAGCCCGAGCGTCACCAAGACGAACAGCCCCACCGCCCACCACGCCGACGCCCACCCCGCGTCCCACACCGCGCCGAACAACACGCTCTCCAAACTCGGCGGCGCCGCCCGCCCCGCGCTCGCCGCCAGCTCCGCCGCCCACCGGTGCAGCGCCAGCCCGATCGCCATGCTCGCCGCGAGCACCAGGCCGATCGCCGTGTCCGCGTGCCGCCCGGGCCGGGCCGAGAGCCACCAGATCGCCATCGCCGCCGCGACGCACGACGCCCCCACGATCGCCTGCCCCAGAAAGCCGAACACCGACACCCCCACCGTCGCCGAGAGCACCACCGCGATGCCGACGCCCCCGAACGCCGCGTGGCTCACGCCCTGCCCGATGAACGCCAGCCGCTTGAGCACGACGAGCACGCTGAGCGGCGCACACAGCAGCGCCACCGCCAGCGCCGTCACCAGCCCCGGCAGGTACAGCGGCGCCAGCGTCGGATCCGTCAGGTACTGGTAGGTATTAGTGCTTGTGAACATGCCCCTCCCCGTGCGCGTGCGAGTGGCCCTCGTGCGGATGCCCCTCATGCGGATGCCCCTCATGCGGATGCCCCTCGCCGGGATGGTGGTTCACATGCACCCCGTCCGTCCCGAAGACCGCCTCCACATCGTGACTGAACACCTCCCGCAGCACCGCCGGCGTCAGCCCCGCCGGCGCATCGTGGTAGTGCAGCGTCCGCCGCAGGCACGCCACCCGGTCGCTCGTCGTCGCGACCGTCCGCAGATCATGGCTCACCGTCACCACCGTGAGCCCCAGCTCCCCCCGCAGGTGCTCCACCAGCTCCCCGAACCGCCGCTGCCCCTCCACATCGATCCCCACCGTCGGCTCGTCGAGCAGCAGCACCTTGGGCCGGTTCACCACCGCCCGCGCGATCATCACCCGCTGCAGCTGCCCGCCCGACAGCGCCTTGATGGGCCGCTCCGCGAGCGCCTCGCTCCCCACGAGCGCGAGCGCCCCCATCGCCGCCTCCCGCGCCGCCCGCGTCTCCCCGCGCCACCACGCCGTCTCGAGCGACGCCGGCATCGCCACCACCTGCCGCACCGACAGCGGGAAGTGCAGGTCCGCCGCCACCTTCTGCGCCAGGTACCCCACCAGCCCCGCCCGCCGCGCGTGCACCGGCTCCTCCCCCAGCACCCGCACCGACCCCGCCGCCGGCTTCACCAGCCCCAGAATCACCTTCAGAAGCGTGCTCTTCCCGCCCCCGTTCGGCCCCAGCACCCCGAGCCGCTCCCCGGCCCGCACATCCAGGCTCACCCCGTCCAGCACCGACCCCACGCCCGGGTAGGCGAAACGAACCCCCCGAACCTCGATCGCGCTCTCGCTCACCCCGTCGATCGCGCTCTCCACGGAATCACTCACGGCCGCTCCTGCGCCGCGCCCGACCCGAGCACGCGCACCAGTTCATCGAGGTTCGACCGCATCATCGTAAACCAGTCCCCCGTCCCGAGAGGATCCAGCCGCCCGAGCGCCACCCCCGCCGACTCCGCGATCCGCTCCGCCGCCGTCGAGTTGAACTGCGGCTCCACGAAAATCGCCCGCGCCCCGCGCTCGTCGATCGCCCGCCGCGCCGCCGCGATCTCCGCCGGCGTCGGCTCCGCCGAATCCACCCGCCGCAGGACCTCCGCGATCTCCAGCCCGTACCGCTCCGCCACCCGCGTGAACGCCGCGTGATGCGTCACGATCGCCCGCCCACGGAACGGCTCCAGCCGATGCCGATACTCGGCATCCACCTGCCCCACCCGCTCCGCAAGCGCCTCCACCCGCTCCGCGCCATCGGTCACGCGCGGCCCCAACGCGCGCACAAACTGGGCCACCAGAACCGGGTCCAGCCACAGGTGCGCATCCACCGGTCCGTGCGCATGATCCCCATGATCGTGCGCATGCTCGCCGTGGTCGTGCGCACGATCGAACTCGATCCCCACGAGATCCGCGAACGCCACGGCACGCCCCGCAAGCTGCGGCGCCGAGCGCAAACGCCTCTCCAGCCAGGGCTCCAGCCCCACCCCCACCGCCACGATCAGATCCGCCTGCGCCAGCTCCCGCACATCGTCAGGCGACAGCTCAAACCCGTGCGGGCTCGCGCCCGCCGGGAGCAGGGTGGTGACCTCAACCTCCGGCCCGGCCAGCTCTTGCACGAGCCCCGCCAAGGGCGCGATCGTCACCACGATCCGCGTCGGCATCGCACCGGGCGCGGGTTCCGGCGCGGGGCGGCCGCAGGCGGCGAGCGCGGGCAGCATGAGGAGCACGAGCGAACTCAGGAATCGGCGCACCGAGGATCCCCCAGAACGGCCGCGCCGGTTCGGCGGGCCTTGTTGCGAATCCATTCGCAGGAAGTGTAGCCAAGGTTCGCGCCCCCGCCCAGCCCGGCCGTCTTGTCGGCGGACCCGGAACGATCTACAGTCCCCGTCCCACGGGGCGGTAGCTCAGTTGGTAGAGCGCATCGTTCGCAATGATGAGGTCGGGAGTTCGAATCTCCTCCGCTCCATTCCCCACGGGTCAACAGGCGTTCGGGATCGAACCGGGTCGGGGGACCCCGGCCGCTGTCCCCGTATATCCCACTGGATCGCCGGGCCTTGCAACCCGATGCGCCGGGCGCGGGTACACATGGAAGACCGGACCGGGGACTAGGGTTCACCAGTTCACGGGACGGCGAATCCGAGGCGGGCCCGGTCGGGCCCGACCCCTGAGACGCGCGGAACGACCCCGTACCCCGGGCAACCCGGGGGCGCGATTGACGAGGAGGCGGCCCATGCCCCGCAACCAGACTTCCACCTTCACCGGCACCCTCTCCATCCGCCTGCGGGCCGCCCTGGCGATGACGCTCGCCGCGGGGGCCGCGGCCCTGCCGCTCGCGGTGGGCGCGACGGCGATGGGCTTTGCGACCACCTCCGCGTCGGCCCAGGCCTTTGACGAAGACCCGGCCGCGACGGTGCTGAAGCGGCAGACGCTCGCCCGTCTCATGCAGCGGGTCACCGTCGACCTGCAGGAGCAGCGGCTCGAGGATGTCGTGCAGTTCATCGAGACGGTGACGCAGACCGACCTCGAGCCCCTGTGGCTCGACGACCGCAGCGGCATCGGGCTCGACCCGGACGCCCTGATCACGGTCAGCGTGAAGGAAGTCACGGCCCTGACCCTCCTCGAGCGCGTCCTCGAGAAGGCCGACGCGGCCACCGGGTTCGACGGCTCGACCTGGCAGTTCACGAAGACCGGCGCGTTCGAGTTCGGGCCCAAGGAGCGGCTCAACAAGCGGACGCACCTGGTGATCTACGACATCACCGACATGCTGACCGAGGTGCCCAACTACGACAACGCGCCCGACTTCGACCTCAACACCATCTTCCAGCAGGGCGGGCAGACCGGCGGCGGCGGCGGCGGGGCCAGCCCCTTCGGCGGCGGCCAGCAGGATGTCGACCGCGAGACGATGGAAGAGAAGGCCCAGGAGGTCATCGACCTCATCGTGACGGTCGTGGAGCCCGAGCAGTGGCTCGACAACGGCGGCGAGGCCGCCAGCGTCCGCTACTTCCGCGGCTCGCTGATCGTCCGCGCCCCCGACTATGTGCACCGCCAGCTCGTGGGCTACCCGTGGTGGCCCGCCCGCTTCCAGCGGACCAAGGTCGTCGAGGGCCGCCGCTATGTGACCCTCAACGCGGACACCGCGATCGGCACCGTCGATTTCGACGAGACCGTCCGCGCGTTCGCCGTCACCGGGCCCTGATCCGGTCCCCCTCCGCCCGGACGCCCGCTAAAGTCGGGCATGAATGACCTCACGCCCTCCGGCGGCGCGGCCCTCACCGGCCCGACGGCGGTCGAAGATCTCAAGCGGCGCGCCCACATGCTCATCGCCGCCGGCGACTTCGCCGGTGCCCGGGCCATGGTGCTCCCGCTCGCCGCCAAGCACCCGCGGGACGCCGAGATCCAGTTCATCATCGGGCAGGCGGCCGAGCGTGTGGGCAACCACCGCGAGGCACTGCGGCGGTACATGCAGTCCGACAAGCTGCTGCCAGGGCAGGCGACGGTGCTGCTGCTCATCGCGCGGATGCACCACTTCATGACCGACTACGCGAGCGCCCACGCGGTGCTCGACCGGCTGATGACGGCGCACCCGACCTTCGGTCCGGGGCTGCTCGAGAAGGTCATGATCCTGCGCGAGCAGAACCGGCTCGACGAGGCCGGCGCCCTCATCGAAGCGGGGCTTGAGCGCCTGCCAGAGGACCCCCATGTCGTCCTCGCGCTCGCCGCGACCGCGAAGGCCCTCGGCCGCGTGGGCCAGGCGATCGACCGCTGCCGCGCCCGCCTCGACGACCCCGGGCTCGTCCCCGACATCCGGCGCGACCTGCTGTTCAACATCGCCCGCCTGCTCGACGCGGAGGGCGATTACGACGGCGCGTTCGAGCACTACAGCCGGGCGAACACGATGCTACCGGAGGTCGAGAGCGAGAAAGCGTCGGACTACACCGGGGCGTGGACCGCCGAGGCGCTCGCGGCCTTCCCCAAGCCCGCGAAGGGCGGACGCGAGGCGATCTTTATCGTCGGCATGCCCCGATCGGGCACCACGCTGACCGAGCAGATCCTCGCCTCGCACCCGAAGCTGCGGACGGTCGGCGAGAACGCGATGCTCGGGTACCTGACCAGCGCCGCCAATCCCGCGGCGTTGACACCCCGATCGATCGCGCAGATCGGGGCGCAGTACCTCGAGCACATCCTGCCGACGCCGAATGCTGTAAAGGGCGGCGGCAAGGGCAAGAAGAAGAAAGCCCCGCCGCGTCCCGACGGCGTGATCAACAAGATGCCCGACAACTACAAGTTCCTTGGCGTCATCGCGCTCTCGATGCCCGAGGCCCGCGTGATCTGCTGCAAGCGCGACCCGATCGACACCTGTCTCTCGAACTTCTTCCAGAACTTCGGCCTCAACCACCCGTGGACGCGCCGGCTCCAAACCTGCGCCGCCCGCTACCGCTTCCACGCCGAGCTGATGGCGCACTGGCACGAAGTGCTCGACCTGCCGATCCACACCTCGGTGCTGGAGGAGCTGACCGCCGACCCCGAGCCGCGGACGCGGGAGCTGTGCCGGCACCTCGGGCTCGAGTATGACCCGAAGTGTTTAGACTTCCATAAGAGTTCGCGCTCCGTCGGCACCGCCAGCACGGAGCAGGTGCGGGCGGGCATCAAGCACAACCCCGAGCCCCGGTGGAAGAAGTACGAGAAGCACCTCGGCCCGCTGATCGAGGCGCTGGGCGACTACGCCACCGCCTGAACGACGACGCTCGGCTACGCTCAAGGGACCTTCCAAGGAGGAACCGACCATGGCCATCCGCGCGTACGCCGCCCACAAGCCGAAGGGACCCTTCGAGCCCTACGAGTTCGAGCCCGCCCCCCTCGGCGCCGACGAGGTGGAGGTGAAGGTCGACGCCTGCGGACTTTGCCACTCCGACCTGTCGATGCTCGACAACGACTGGGGGCAGACGAGCTACCCCTTCGTCGGCGGGCACGAGGTCATCGGCACCGTCGCCGCCAAGGGCGACGAGGTCAAGCACCTCAAGGTCGGCCAGCGCGTCGGCGTGGGCTGGTTCAACGCGAGCTGCGGCGGGTGCGGGCACTGCCTGGGCGGAGATCACAATCTCTGCGCCGACCGGCGGGACATGATCGTCAAGGGGCCGGGCGGCTTCGCCGAGCGCGTGCGGGCCCAGGGGCTCTGGACCATCCCCGTGCCGGACGGGATCGACCCGATCACCGCGGGGCCCCTCTTCTGCGGCGGCATCACCGTCTTCAACCCCATCGTGCAGTGCGGCGTGAAGCCGACCGACCGCGTGGGCGTCATCGGCATCGGTGGGCTCGGCCACCTGGCGGTGCAGTTCCTGAGCAAGTGGGGCTGCGAGGTGACGGCCTTCACGAGCTCGGGCCCGAAGATGGAAGAGGCCAAGGACCTCGGGGCCCACCGCTGCGTCAACAGCCGCGACGACAGCGCCCTCGAGAAGGAAGCGGGCCGGTACGACTTCATCCTGTCGACGGTGAATGTGCCCTTGAACTGGGACGCGTACATGAACGCGCTCGCCCCGAAGGGCCGGCTGCACCATGTCGGGGCCGTCCTGGAGCCGCAGGCCGTCATGCCATTCGCCCTGATCGGCGGGCAGAAGTCGATCAGCGGGACGCCCCTCGGCGCGCCCGCGACGATGCGCACGATGCTCGAGTTCTGCGGGCGGCACGGGATCGCGCCGGTGTGCGAGCGCTACAAGATGAGCGACCTGAACGCAGCGATCGACCGGCTGCGCGATGGCAGCCCGCGGTACCGCGTGGTGGTCGAAGCGGATTTCTGAGACTTTCCGAGGCTCAGAACGAGATCGCGAGGCCGATGCCGAATTGCTCGCCCTCGTTGAAGTTGGGTGCGCCGGAGCCATCTTCAAACTTCAGTTCGAGCTCGATGTGCTCGCGCAGCTCGACGAGCAGGGCCGCCTCGTAGTGGTCGTACCACGCGCCGTGGGCGATGTCGTACCACCCGGTGGCGCCGAGGCGGGCATTGATCTGCCGGCGCAGCGCGTCGCGGACCAGCGGAATCTCGACGCGGGCATCGGCCTTGAGCCGCAGGATCGCGCCGTCGGTGTCCTCCTCGGATTCGTCGGCGGCGTTGCCGGTGCGGGCGTCGCCGCCGGTGTCCCACTTGCCGCCGGCCTGCAGGAAGACGCCAGCGCGGGGGTTGAGCCCGAGCTTGTAGTCGTCGCCCAGGGCGTTATTCAGCAGGAACGGTGTGTAGCCGACCTCGGCGATCGTGTTCACGAAGGTGAAACGGTCGTCGGCTTCGATGCCGAAGGCGATCGGCACGACATGCGTCCAGCGTTCCCAGTCCACGACGACGATGGGCGGGTCCTGGCCTTCGTTCAGGTCGCGGGTGTTGAAGAAGACGAGGTTTGCGCTCGCCTTGGCGATGACGGCGTTGAAGCTCGACTCGTCGCCGGTACGGATCTCGATATCGGGGGCGATGTCGAGGAAGTAGCCCGTCCTGCGGGCCTCGTTCACGCCCGAGCGGAAGTAGCCGTCGGCGATCGCGCCGTCGATGAAACGGCCGACCTCGAGCAGGACGCCCATGCCGCCGGCGTCGTCGCTCCCGCCGACAGCGCCGAGGAAGAGGCGCACACCGAGGTCCTCGAGGGCTTCGCGTTGGTCGGGCGGTGGATCGGAGTCGGGCGGCGTGTCCGGCTGCTGGGCAAAGAGCAGACGCGTTACGAGGGCGACCGCGACGAGGGCGAACAGAACGGGCTTCACGCGTCGCCCTCCGGCTCGGCGGGCGGGATGAGCTTCTCGGAGAGGTCGCGGACGGTCAGTTCCATCCAGTTCGCGGGCCAGCGGGGCACCTCGAGGCCGGCGGTGTCGATGGTGAAGTTCACCGACCCCTTGTAGAGACGCTTGGGCGTCGCGGAGCCGTACCCGTCGTCGGTCAGGACGCTCTTGTGCACCGTCGCGTCGGTGATCGGCTCGCTACCGATCTGGAACGCCCGGAGATAGAACTTCATCGCCTTGCGCAGGTCCGCGGCGGTCATCGGCCCCCCTGTCCCGCCGGCGAACAACCCACCCGGCTCGGCGTCACCATACCACACATAGACCGTACCGCAACAGGCATGCTCGGTTTCCGGGGCGATTCGGGCGGCGTTCCTACGCCGGACGGGGGTGAGCGAGCGCTGGGCGCGCGCACCGTGTGCGCCCAAAACGCGAAAGGCCCGCGTCCAGCCGGACGCGGGCCTCGGGTGTGTTCTCATTCGGCCAGGGCGGGCCGGGGCGGATTACCAGTTGCCGCCGCCGCCGTAGCCACCGCCGCCGCCACCGCGGCCGCCGCCGTAGCCACCACCACCGCCGCCGCGACCGCCGCCGCCGCCGCCGTAGCCGCCGCGACCGCCACCGCCGCCCCCACCGAA
>CAZTQV010000026.1:0-58707 GCA_964615815.1 uncultured Phycisphaeraceae bacterium
TGCGCCGGGTCGGGCGGCGGGCGGTGGCGGGGCGGACGCGGGAGCTGCCCGAGATGGCCCGCGACCTTGCGGCGAGCGGGCGGCGGCTGATCGCCCTCGAGGACGAGCGGCTGGCGGGGCTGGAGCGGGAGCTGCGGGCGGTCGGGCCGCAGGCGGTGCTGGCCCGGGGGTTCAGCGTGACCACGGGGCCGGACGGGCGGGCGGTGCGGTCGGTGGGTGATGTGGGGGCCGGAGAGCGGGTGCGGACGCGGGTGGCGGATGGGGCGTTTGAGTCGGTGGTGGGGGAAGTGGGGGAGGTGGGGGATGGGGAGCGGGCGAGCGCCGCGAAGCCGGCTGAGTCGCCCACGCCCGGCCCGCCCCCCACACCTCGGCGGCGGAGTCGGCGGGGGGGATCGAAGGGGCCGGACGCGAACCAGATGGACCTCTTCGGGGCGGGGGGCTAGGTTGTCGCGATGAGCCCTACGCCCAAGACGCCCCCGAACGCTGACGAGTCTGCCTTTGACCCCAAGGAGGTCGAGGGCCTGGGGTACGAGGCGGCGGTGGAGCGGCTGGAGGGGATTATCGAGGCGATCGAGTCGGGGGAGATCGGGCTGGAGGCCTCGATCGCGAAGTACGAGGAGGGGGCGGCGCTGTTGAAGCGGTGCCGGGCGATCCTGGGGCAGAGCGAGCAGCGGATCGAGCAGCTCGAGGCGCGGGTGCTGGGGCCGGATCCGACGACCGGCGAGGGCGGCTGAGTGCAGTCGCTCCTGTCGTGGACGCCGTTGGTGTTCTTCGCGCTGTTCTTCGGGGCGGTGGGGGCGTCGCTTGGGTCGCTGATCAATGTGATCGCGTACCGGGTGCCGTTGGGGCAGAGCGTGATCACGCCTCCGTCGCGTTGCCCGGCGTGCGGGACGCGGCTGACCTGGCGGGAGAATGTGCCGATTTTCGGGTGGCTGCTGCTGGGGGGGAAGTGCCGGTTCTGCAAGAGCAAGATCAGCCCGGAGTACCCGCTGGTGGAGGCGTTGGTGGGGGTGCTCTTCGCGGGGTTGTTCGTCGCGTGGTTCGGGATTGATGGCGCGCGGGAGCTCGGCTTCCGGGCCGGGGCGTGGAGCCCGGAGTGGGCGGGGAACGGGCTCGCGGCGACCTGGCCGATCTTTGCGACGGTGCTGCTGCTGGTCGCGTCGCTGGTGGCGATGACGCTGGTGGATGCGAAGACCTTCACGATCCCGCTGGTCTTGGCGTGGGTGCCGACGGTGGTGGCGGTGGTGGTGCTGCCGGCGCACGCGGGGTGGTTCGAGGCGGTGCACGGGCGGGTGTACGCGAGCGCGGCTCGGCCGGGGTTGTGGCTTGCGGAGGACGGGGTGCGGTGGGAGGCGGCGCGGGGGTGGCTTTGGTCGCTTCCAACGCCCGGGATGCGGGACTGGGGGTGGATCGGGGGTTCGATCGGCGGGATCGTGGGGATCGCGGTGTCGCTTGGCTTGATGAAGCTCGGGCTGATCCGGCGGAGCTTCGCGGACTACGACGCGTGGGAGGCGGGGGCGATCGCGGAGGCGGAGGCGACGCGGGCGAAGGCGGTGGAGGCCGGGGAGACGGACGAGGGGGCCGGGCCGGCGCGGGCGGATGTGCCGGCGGATCTGTGGGTGCAGTACCCGCATGCTCGGCGCGAGATGGTGAAGGAGGCTGCGTTCCTGTTTGCGCCGGTGGCGCTGGCGATCGTGGGGGCTTGGCTGGCGGGGCGGTGGGCGTACGGGGCGGCGGAGCCGGTGGTGGATCCCGAGGGGTTCCTTGTGCCGGGTGTGGTGGCGCCGCTCTGGCTTTGCGTGCTGTCGGGGGTGCTCTGGGGGTATCTCGTGGGGGGTGGGGTGGTGTGGGGGGTGCGGATCCTGGGGCCGCGGGGCTTCGGGACGGAGGCGATGGGGCTCGGGGATGTGCACCGGCTCGCGGCGGTGGGGGCGTGCGTGGGGTGGATCGACGCGACGCTTGGGTTCTTTGCGGCTGCGTTCGTGGGGCTGGCGTGGGCGATCGCGGGGGCGGTGAGCGGGGGGAAGCTGCCGCGGGCGATGCCGTACGGGCCTTTCCTGGCGGCGGGGACGCTGCTGGTGATCGTGTGCAAGCCTTGGGTCGAGCTTGGGCTGACTGTGGTGCTGGGGTCGGCGTCGCCGATCGACTTGCCGTAGACTGTTGGCCCGAGAACACCCGTGGCGAGGGTTGGGGCGGACCGCACACCCGCTCGCGACTCGCCCGACAGAGGAACACGAAGGGAATCGGCATGTTCCGCACGCAGCATCGCACGCGCACGATCAAGCTCACCGCGACCGGCGGGGTGGCGGCTCTCCTGGCACTGGTTGGGGGTTGCCAGGGGGTCAGCCAGTCGGAGTATGACCTGGCGGTGCAGGAGAACACGCAGCTCCGCGACCGCATCAGCGCCCTGCAGGACAGTTTGCAGCGGGCCGAGACGGACAAGCAGGTGCTGCAGGCCCGGCGGACGGACATCGAGAACGAGCTGGCGCGGCTGCGGGGGGAGATCGTGGACGCCCGGGCGCAGGCGAACCGGCGGGATCCCGATGGCTTCGAGCAGCGGGGGGATAACCGGGTCGCGACGGTGGCGGGGGACCTGCTCTTTGAGAGCGGGAAGGCGACCATTCGGCGGGAGGGGCGGCAGGAGCTGGACCGGATCGCGGGGGTGATCCAGCAGCGGTTCCCGCGGCAGATGATCCGGGTGGAGGGGCACACGGATACGGACCCGATCCGCAAGAGCGGCTGGAAGACGAACGAGCGGCTGAGCGCGGAGCGGGCCCTGGTGGTCGAGGAGTACCTCGTCTCGAAGGGGGTCAACGCGTCGCAGATCTACTCGGCGGCGATGGGCCCGGCGCGGCCGCGGGCGGACAAGGCCCAGAGCCGGCGGGTGGAGATCGTGATCCTGCCGGACACGATGGCGGGGGGGTGACCGACTGCCCGGGCGGTTGGCCGGCTGGGGGGCTTTCCCGGCGGGGTGGGTGGCGTATACTCCGGGCCCGCGGGGCTGCTTTGGCGGCGTTCGCGGGCTGACATTTCGGGCGATTGGCGCAGTTGGCTAGCGCACCAGTATGACACACTGGGGGTCACAGGTTCGAGTCCTGTATCGCCCATTTCCCCTTTGCATAGGTGTTCTCCGGACCCTGGGCTTCTCGCTCGGGGCGCGGTGGTTGTCGTCCGGGAAACGCGGCTCCGGGTGCTTCCGCCCCCCCGCATGCGAGCGGGTGGTGGGTGTTCGTCGCGGCTGTGCGGGGTGACTGCCCGGTTGAGGCGGCGGGCGTTGGGCCCAAGGGTGAAGGCTGGGGGCGCGTTGGGCGATAGCGGTCGCGGATTCCAGAGGGACCGCGATGTCGTTGTCACGCCCGATAGCCCGGCTGCTGTTCGAGACGCTCGCCATCTTCGTGGCGGTCGAGGTGGGGCTGATGTTCCTGCTGCCGGAGGTCGCGCCGGGGCTGTCGTCGGCGCACGGGGCGATCTTCGACGCGCTGGTTCTCGGGCTGGTCGCGATGCCGATCGTGTTCTGGCGGGCGCTGCGGGCGCATCGCTCGCTTGAGCGTGAGCGGAACGGGAGAGCGGACGCGGTGGCTTCAGTGGGCCGGGCGTGGGGGAGTTGGCTGGCAGCGGGTGTTGTGGCGGTGGGCGTGCCGGCGTCGCTCGGGGTGTCGTACCTGGTCGGGCGGGAGATCGATCGGAGCACGCAGTCGCGGTTCGACGCGATCGCGCACTTGGCGAGCCGCGAGCTCGTCGATTGGACCTTCCGGCCCGTCTACGGGATGAAGGGTGCTCGCGGGATGTTCGCGGGCAGCGACGAGGTGACCGACGAGGAGTTCGCGGCGTATGTCGCGAGCCGTGACCTGCCGCGCGAGTTTCCCGGGGTCGAGGTGATGGGGCTGGCGCGGCCGCGTGCATCGGGGGATGGGTCGTCGCGGTGGATACTGGCGAATGTCGAGCCGCAGGAACCCCGGCGAAACCTGAACGGGCTCGACCTCTCGTCGATGCCGGCGGCGTACACGGCGATCGAGCGGGCGGTCACTACGGGCGATGCGGCGATGAGCGCCGGCGTGCTGCTGCCCGGGTTCGGCGAGGGCGCGGCCCCCGTGGACCGGGTTTTCTGGTTCGTCCCGGTGTACAAGAACGGGCACGCCGCGGGCACCGCGGCCGAGCGGCAAGCAGCGCTCGAATGCGTGCTGGTGGCGGTCATGAACCCGGCAGTCCTGGGCACGCGGCTGGACTCGGCTCTCGGGCAGCTCGCGGTGGGGCGCGTGCTCGACGGGATGCCGGGCGAGCACACGGCCGCGAGCGGGCCGCTGGTGACGGCGGGGTGGTTCGCCGACGCGCGGCGTCCGGCGGACACCCGCGCGTTCCCCTTGGAGGTGGGCGGCGCGTACCTGACGCTGGAACTGACGCCGACGCCGGCCTTTCTGTCGTCGATCGATCGAGCGACGCCGCCGCTCGTGGCGCTTGTTGGCGCGGCGTTCACCACGCTGATGGCGTGGCTGATCTACGGGATGGGCGACGCGCAGCGTCGCGCGCAGGCCCTTGCGCTGCGGATGACCGAGGACCTGCGTCGCCTGTCGATGGTCGCCGAGAAGACCGGCAACGCGGTCGTCATCACCGATGCCCAGCAGCGGATCGAGTGGGTGAACGACGGGTTCGTCCGGATCTCGGGGTACAGCTTCGAGGACGCGAAGGGGAAGGTGCCCGGCCGGCTCCTGCAGTGCGATCAGACCGACCCCGGCGTGCGCGAGGAGATCCGGGCGGCGCTCGCGGCGGGCCGGCCCTTCAAGGGCGAGATCCTGAACCGGTCGAAGGACGGGCGGGACTACTGGCTCGAGCTCGAGGTGATCCCCGTCAAGAACGAACGCGGCGAGATCACCTCGTTCGTCGCGATCGAGGCGGACCTGACCGAGCGCAAGCGGTTCGAGGCCGAGCTGATGCAGGCCAAGACCGATGCCGAGGCCGCCAACGCCGCGAAGAGCCGCTTCCTCTCGGCGATGAGCCACGAGATCCGCACGCCCTTGAACGGGATCATCGGGTTCGCCGACCTGCTCGGGAAGAACGCCCACGAGGGCGATCCCGAGCAGATGGCCGAGTGGATCGGCATCATCCACGGGTCCGGGCAGCACCTGCTCAGCCTTCTGAACGATGTGCTCGATCTCTCGAAGATGGACGCCGACGCCGCGACGATCGTGCCCGCGCCGTGCAGCCCGTGCGAGGTCATCTCCGGCGCGGTGCTGCTGCTGCAGTCCCGGGCGGAGGAGAAGGGCCTCGACCTCGAGGTGGCGTTCGCGCCGAGCGTGCCCGACACCGCGCGGCTCGATTCGACGCGCCTCCGCCAGATCGTGATGAACCTCGTGTCCAACGCGGTGAAGTTCACCGAGCGGGGCGGCGTGACGGTCACCGCGTCGGCCGGCGAGTCGCCCGAGGGTCCCGTGCTCCGCGTCGAGGTCCGCGACACCGGCATCGGCATGACGCCCGAGCAGCTCGGCAAGCTCTTCACCCCCTTCCAGCAGGCCGACCAGCACATCGCCGAGAAGTTCGGCGGCACCGGGCTCGGGCTCAGCATCTCGCGCGGGCTCGCCCGCCGGATGGGCGGCGACATCACCGTCGCGAGCGCCCCGGGCGTCGGGACGGTCTTCACGATGGAGATCGTCGCCCAGCCGCTCCGGCCGGGCGACGCCCTGCCGCGTGCGGCGATCATGCCGACGCCCGCGCCCGTTGCGTCCCACGACACCGGCCTCCGCGGGCGGCGGATCCTGGTGGCCGACGACATCGAGGCGAACCGACAGGTCGCGTCGATCTTCCTGCGGCGTGCGGGCGCCGAGGTCGTGCTGGCCGAGGACGGGCGCGAGGCCGTCGAGCGGACACGAGAAACGACCTTCGACCTGATCCTCATGGACATCCAGATGCCGCGGATGAGCGGGCTCGACGCGGCCCGGGCGATCCGCGAGGCGGGCGGGCGCATGCCCATCCTCGCGTTGACCGCCTTCAGCTCGGGCACGGACCGCGGCGAGTGCCTGGACGCGGGGATGGACGACTTCCTGGCCAAGCCCTTCGAGCCCGACCTCCTGATCCAGACCGTGGCGAGGTGGCTCCGCGAGAGCCGCGTCGTCGCGACCGCGCGGCCCGCCGGCCCGAAGCTGGTGAACCCGACCGAGGACGAGGCGTTCGACCCCGAGATCATCGACCTGGCCCGCCAGTGGCTCGGCGACCTCGACGCGAAGCTCCGGCTCGCGGAGGAGGCCCTGGTCGCCGGTGACGCCGAGACGGTCGGCCGGGTCGGCCACGCGATCAAGGGCTCGGGCGGGATGCTCGGGCTGCCGGAGTTCACCGAGGTCGGGGCCGACCTGATGCGGCTCGCGACCGAGGGCCACGACGGGGCGGTGGCCGAGGTGCTCGCGCGGCTCCGGTCGATGCAGGCCGAGGCGACCGTGCGCCTGGCGGCGTGAGGCCCCCGGCGGCGATATCATCCGGCGGTTGCCACCTTAGCTCAGTTGGTAGAGCAGCGGTTTTGTAAACCGCAGGTCGCCGGTTCGAGTCCGGCAGGTGGCTTTCTGTAAGTTTCTTTGCAGAATGGTCTTCCGTGCGAGCTTGCGGCGGCTTGGCGTGGTCGGTCAGCCGTCATCCTACCCCCAATTTCGCCCAATTTCGCGTGTTTCGGGGGTAGTCTGTGCCTCGGCTACCCCCGCCGGGTGGGGGGGCCGGGGGGGTGGGGGTAGGTTCTGGTTAGGTGGGTTTTCCGCAGGGTTGTTTGTTTCGCGGTTTTGTCGTGAGTTTGTTGTTGGCAGCTTGGTTTCATTGCGTGGGGTTGGATTCGGGGCGGTTGGATTGGGGCGGTTGGGGGTGGCGGCATGAGCACCGTCACCTGGGCCGAGGTCCGGTTCCTGATCGAGCACGCCCGGCCGCAGCTCGCTGGCCTGACGGACGCGGAGTCGCGGTCGGTCAAGCTGGTCGCCTACACGCTGCACGGCTGCGCCTCGTCCGCCGACGCGGTCTTTCCCTCCCTCGGGGTCGTCGCGCACCGGGCGTGCTTCAGCAGCCGCCACGGCGCCCGTGCGGTCGTCCGGCGGATGGAGGAGATCGGGTGGGTGACCAGACGCCCGCGCTTCGGCGACGGCGTGCAGCGAAGCAACGCGTACCGCTTTGACCCTGAGGGCATCGCACGGTGCATCCCGCCGGACGATGCCCGGGCCCTGGTGGCTCGCGTCCAGTCCCTGCTCCCGCAAGCCGCCAGCGTTTCGGAACCTGTGGGGGGTATTCCGGATGCCCCCTCCCCCGGTACTGAGGGGGATTCGGGGCGCTGGGGGGGGAGCGCCGGGGCGCTGGGGGGGGGGTCTCCGGGCGCTGGGGGAGGGGGTCTCCGGGCGCTGCCAGAACCAACCCATTTAACCAACCCAGTGAACAGCGCTGCGGTTGGAAACGGCGAAGTTGGACAAGCGGCAGTCAACGGCCGCGAGCTCGTCGGGTCGGTGCACCGCTACCGCGTGCTCCGCGTGACGCGGCTGCTCGGCATCGTCGGCGTTGAACGGGCCGGACGCATCGCCGAACGCGACGGGGCGACGATCGAACGCGTCGCCTGGGTGGTCGGGCTCGTGCACGCGGGCAGCCGCACGGTCGGCTGGGCGTGCGCAGCGTTGGCGGACGGCTACGAGATCCCGGCGGCGGAGCTTGAGCGGATCACCGAGCGCGAGCGGAAGCACCAGGCCATGCTCGCGATCGTGCACCGGATGCGTCGCCCGGCGGTCGCGGAGGCGATGGCCCGCGCGGCCTCGCGTTTCGCGGGCCAGGACCTCGACCCGCTCAGCGCCGAGGTCGTGAAGTGCGCGTTTCGCGGCGATGACATCGTCGTCGTTGATGCGCATGACCCGCGGGCGCCGCAGCGGCTGTGCTGGGCCACGCTGATCGCGATCACGAACGCGGCGGTCGAGATGCTCGACGAGGCCGAGGCGTCCGCGGTCACCGGCGGGGAAGGGGCGTCCGCGTGATCGACGGTGTCGCCCAGCTCTTCGATCGGCTGCCGCCGCACTCCCTCGAGGCGGAGCGGTCGCTCATCGGTTCGGTGCTTCTTTCGCCGGAAGTACTCGCGGACCTGCCGACCGTCCAGGATGATTTCTACTCATCGCCGCACGCCATGATCTGGCAGGCGGTGGTGGATGTCCTGCACGCGAAGGGCGACCTGGACGCCCTGCTCGTCGCCGAGCGCCTGCGGGATCTCGAGAGCCTGGAGGCCGCGGGGGGCCCCGAGTACCTGGTCGAGCTCGCGGAGAGCGTGCCGAGCGCGAAGCACGCGGGCCACTACGCGAAGATCGTGTCGGAGAAGGCGCGGCTGCGTCGGCTGATCGAAGCGGGCGCCGAGACGATCCACGACGCGTTCACCTCGAGCGAGCCGGCGTCGGAGGTCATCGACCGGGCCGAGACACGGATGCTCGCGGCGGGCGAGGCCCTGGGCGAGGCGTCGACCATCGAGCCCATCGGGACCATCGCGCGGGCGCGGCTCAAGCGGCTCGGTGATGGGTCGGCGCTGTCCGACGATGGGATCTCGACCGGCTATCCCGACCTCGATCGGATCGGCGTGAGGCTGCGGGCCGGTGAGTTCACCGTGCTCGCGGCTCGGCCGAGCATGGGCAAGAGTTCGCTCGCGATGAACATCGCGGACCGGGTGGCGCGCGGTGCGCCGCACCGGGACGACCCCGATGGTGCCCGGGGCGTCCTGGTGTTCTCGGCGGAGATGGGCCGGGAGTCGGTGGCCGACCGGCACCTGTCGATGCGGGCCCGGGTGGACCTGCTCAAGGTCCGCGGCGGCGGGCTCGACGCCGACGAGATGGCGAGGCTGTCCCGCGCGGCCCGCGAGGTCGCGGACCTGCCGATCGTGATCGACGACGGCGCCGGCCCGACCGTGGGGCGGATCCGGGCGCGGACGCGGCGTGAGTCGCGGCGCATGGGCCCGGCGGGCGAGCCCGGCGGCCTGGCCGTCGTGATCGTCGACTACCTGCAGCTCTGCGAGGCGCCCGCGTCGCGCGAGAACCGGCAGGTCGAGGTGTCGGCGATCTCCCGCGGGCTGAAGGCGCTCGCCCGCGAGCTCGGCGTGTGCGTGCTGTGCGTCGCGCAGCTCAACCGGCAGGTGGAGGGGCGTGACGATCGCCGGCCGCGGATGAGCGACCTGCGTGAGTCGGGCTCGATCGAGCAGGACGCCGACGGCATCCTCCTCCTGTTCCGCGAGGAGTACTACCACCGCTCGGATAGCCCGGCGGATGTCGAGTGGCGGCGTGAGAACCAGCTCCGGCTCAACAAGGCCGAGCTGATCGTGGCGAAGCAACGCAACGGCCCGACGGGGTCGGTCCCGCTGTCGTGGGATGGGGAGTGCGGGCTGTTTGAGTCGTGGGCGGAGTATGGCGGATATGGGCGCGGCATGGGCCCGCCTCGGGAGGCGTGAACGATGGCGACGATCAAAGACGCACTGACACTGGCCGAGGCCCTGACGCTTTCTCGCGTGCATGTCGATTTGGCCCTCGTCTCTACCGGCTCGGGGACAGCCGCCTCACCGTACGGGCGGGACTACGAGCTGGAGGAGGGTGTCGCCGCGATTTACCGGGGCGAGATCGGGGCGGAGCTGGCGTACGGACAGGGCATCGGGGCCGCGCCCGCGTCCGGCATCGAGCGGGCCGCGATGATCGGGCGGGGCCTGGTCGAGCCGACTCAGCCAGCGCCCTGGGTGCGGGGGTCGATCAAGCTCGATGGGTCGTGGTCGAGCGCGGGGTCGGGCGTCTACTCGCAGTCCGTCACCGCCGACGCGCAGGCCATCAACGCCAGCGGCGCGAGCTCCGATGTGACGCTGACCTGCTGCCAGCTCGGGTTCGCCCCCGGCTCGATCGGCTCGGGCATCGGAAAGCGGGCCGCGACCCGCGACATCATCCCCCTCAGCTCCGCCGCCGACGGCGACGGGCTCGTGGCCTCGGGCTCGGTCGCCGCCGCCATCACCACGCTCTCGGGCGAGGGCTACGGGTGCTTCGCGGTGCGAACGCTCTCGGGCTCGACCATCACCGGGTACACGATCTATGTGCGGCTCCCCGGGGGCATCGACCCCTCGACCGCCGGTGTCCTGGGGCTCACCGCCGTCCTCGGGCACGGGCGTTCCCAGTCCGAGGGTGACAACCTGCTCGACCTCTCTGGCGTCGCCCGCCTGCTCGTCGCGGGCTTCGTGTTCAGCGAGTTGGGCAACGGCGGCGACAACCGGGCGTTGTCCTGCACGCTGGCCGAGAGCGCCCACCTGCATGTCGCGCTCTCCCGGTTCGTCCGCTGCGCGACCAACGACACCATCGCCTGCATCACCCAAGCGGCGTCTGGTGATGTGGGGCTCACGGTCGCCGATACCGTCGAGATCATCCGGCCCGGGGACGAGGGCGGGGCCGTCGTCAGTGCCGGCGTCAACGGCGGGGGGGCGGTGGGGCTCACGCGCATCGAGGCCAAGATCCTCGTGCCCGAGCTGCACGAGTTGGACGGCACCGACACCGGGGGCACCTACTTCGCCGATTCGTCCTTCGCGGCCCCGCATATCGGCGGCAAGCGGTTCGAGGTGGTCGGGGCCCGCTGGATCAACGAGCTTGCCAGCTCCGGCGGCGCGACGCAGATGAACGCCGGCACGGACACGCTCGACCCCGAGGAGCGCGGGGTGCTGGATATCAACAACTGGCCCGGGCGCGTCTTCGCCTCGGTCATCCGCCGCTGCTCGTTCCCGAGCCTGCACCCCAACCTCTACGGCTTCGAGGCGTCGATCATCCGTGGGCGAGGGCTCCGCTGGGCGCAGAACCCCGGCGCGATGCTGTTCCGCAACTGCATCATCGATGTGCAGGGAGAGAGCGCCAACGCGTTCTTCCGGTACATCACCGCCGGCCCGAGCTTCCGCGACCTCGTGCTGGACAATGTGTGCTTTGTCGGCGACGCGTTCCAGAACCTCATCCGCCCCGAGCAATCGATCGCCGCGGCGTCGCCGCATATCTGGGTGCGGAATGTCGTGATGCACAACGCCAGCGAGAGCGGGACGCTCAACCTGTTCTTCAACTCGGCCAACATCGGCGACTTCACGATCACCGACTTCAACGGCGACAAGGCGGGCGTGGGGGCCAACCTCTGGTTCACCGGCGCCGGGGCGGGCTCGCAGTCCTGGCGGCACCCCGAGGATTACACCTCGACCTCGCTCGCGGCATTCGAGGCGATCTACGGCACGCCGAACACCAGTCTTGACCTGGAGCTCGATGAGAACCTGTACCCCGTCGCTGGCGGGGACTGGTTCACCACCATCGCCAACAGCCCGAAAGCGGATGGGTTCGGCATCGGGCCGAGCACGATGGCGGACAACGCCGTGGGCCGCATTGGAACGGTGCCTCGGGTCGGCCCATGGTGTGACCCGGACGCGGAGGTTGTTTCGCCGTTCGACGCGTGGGATGAGTTGAACGGCGTTGGGATCAGCGTTGAGGGCACGGGGGTTCGTGGTCGCAGGTGAGCGGCGTGGGCCGCGGAGAGGGGGCGCAGTGACGCGCACGGTTGATCTCGATGGCTGGGCGCCCACGAAGGGCGGGGACGGGGGGACCCCGGCGCGGCCGAACGCGCAGGCGGCCGCGAACGCGGTCCGCGTGCTGTGCGGGGCGTCCATCCGCAGGCCATCGAAGAAGCTCCGCAACGATCGGCCGTGGCTGGTGTACATCGCCGGGTGCGAGATCACGGTGGACCCGAGCGACCGGGCCCACGCCAAGTACGAGGGCCGGAGCGGCGTTCCCCCGACGCTCTTGATGCTGCGTCCAGCGCACGAGATGCCGGCCGATGAATCGCTCCCGCGGGTGTACCCGTCATCGGCGATGGTCGGCCGGCCCCACGCGCGGGTGTCGATCGACAGCATGTTCGACGGGGCGTACGAGGCGGCGGCGCCGTTCGAGGCCGCGGGGATCAACCTGGGCTGGGGCGGCGGCGGGGCGTCGGCCCTGCGGGCGGGAGATCTTCGCGGGTGTGGGCTTCGGTACCTGAGCCGCGATGCGACGCGGCAGCGCACGAGGCAGGCCCTCGACCATGACGAGCGTGCGTTGCTCCGCCAGGCGCAGGCGATGCTGGATGAGGCCGAGGCGAGGGAACGCGAGCGTGCAGACGCCGACGCGGCCTCTCTGGGGCGGGGCGGTTCGGAGCGGGGCGGCGGGTCGCCGTCCCCGTAGGTTCACTCGCCCGGGGGTGCGATTCCCCCGTGCGGGTTTTACAGCAAGCGAGCGACGCTGAACATGGAAGGGCTGTGTGTGGTGCTGATTCAAGTGAAGCGAAACATCGTGATGTCACAGGCTTGGGGGTGCGGTCTGTTTGTGCAGTGGGGCCGCATCGGAGTGTTCGCCGTGCACCCGATGCCGTTTGGGGTGATGGTTGAGAAGCGAGAAGGCTGGCGGTGGCCGAAGGTGCGGTTCGTGCGGCATCGCCGTTGGGCGCAGGCCCTGAGAGCTGAATGTCGTAGGGAGGTGTAGTGGTGGCTTGGAATCCTGACCCGGAGATCGCGGCGTTGCGGGATTACGCGGCGAAGTTTGATCGACCTGTGGTCGTCGCGTTCTCGATCGAAGCGGGCGGCGAGCGGTTCCGCGTGACGACCTTCGGAAAGACGAAGTCGCTGTGCAGGCTTGCGGCGGGGTTTGGCGATGCGATCGCGGAAGCCGTCCGTGACGGCAAGATCCACGCGCCGCCGGTCGATCCTGGCGACATCCCGACATCATCAACATGGGTGCGCGAGTCCGAACAGAACGCGGCGAGCGTGAGCCCGGAGAACTGAAACTCATCATGGCGGACGACGGCGATTCCATCCCGACTGAGGAAGTGCAGGAGTACAAGGGCACCGCGCGGGAGCTGCACGCGGAGATGTTGGAGGACATGACGCCGATTCTCATTTGCGGTCCGCACCACTACTTCCTTCTCCGATCGTCGGGCTACGCCCCACACAGTGTCACGCCGCGGATGGTCAAGGAAGTTCGGAAGATCGGCACCTTCGAGAAGGACAGCCATATCTGGGCGTTCGTGGATCGGCAGCAATGGCGATGCCCGTGCTGCGGCGGGAAGGTCGATGCGGCGACGGGCCGGAGAGCAAGCGATCGGAGCTGAAACCCATGACATGGATGCAGACGCGGAGCGGGAAGCGGGTCGATATGGTCAACCCCACGCCCGACTCGATCGACATCTTCGATATCGCGTGGGCGATTGCTCACCAGTGCCGGTTCGCGGGGCACACCCGGCGGTTCTACTCCGTCGCGGAGCACCTGTGCTGGTGCCACGATGAGGCCGAGCTTGTGTATGGTCAGGGGTCGATGCAGGCCAAGGCCGCGCTGATCCACGACGCGCACGAGGCGTATGTCGTCGATGTGCCTCGCCCTTTGAAGGGCGTGCTGCGCAGCGGCGAGCGGTTCGGCACCTACGACTACGACCGTGTGGAGGCGTGCTTTGAGGCGGTCGTCACCGAGCGGCTGCTCGGCGGACCGGTCTCGCCGCTGATCGACGCGCAGGTCAAGAAGATTGACATGGCCGTCCTGACCGCCGAGGCGCAGGAGCTGATGTGCGGGGACACCGGACACTGGGTGACGGCGTGCACCCCGGCGGCGGTGCCGCAGTATGTGCGGTATGGGGAGCTGGTGACGCCCGAGGCGGCGTGCCGGGCGTGGTTGTCGCGGGCTTATCGGCTTGGAATGTACGGGGTGTGAGAGCAAGCGAGCGAATCTGGCGCTTGGGAAGAGGTGGAGCGATGAGTGAAACTAGGTACTTTGTGCTGGGTGGAGAATCCGAGGAGGCTCTCGCGTCGTTCTGGGACGACCGCAAGCGGGCCGACAGGGCAATCCGCAAGTTCATGAAAGACATTGGCGCGAGCGATGTGTACACGAGTTCGGACAGCGGGAGAATCACCACAGTGTCGCTGTCTGGGGAAGTCGATCGCGACACATGGGCCAAGAGCAAGTTCGGGTGGCGGCCGAAGCAGCGGACGGCGGCTGGGAAGGCCATGCGAGACAGAATCGACAAGCTTCCGGCCATCCCCGGCCCCGGCCTGATCCAGAAGGCGTGTGGGTTCAAGATGATCCTAGTAGGGACATCGAACGGGCTTTCACGGCCCACGCCCGGCATGTCGTTTCTGGCGGGCAGGAATGTCGTCAGCATCAAGGACCCGAAGCGACAGCAGCCGGTGCCTCCCGGGGCGACCGAGATCAAGGCGTCGGAATACTGGGCGATGAGGGAGTCCGAAGACGCGAAGGCCCCACCCGGTCGCAAGAAGGCGAAGCGGCAAAAGAGAGCAAGCGTTCGTAGCTAGAACCCGGCTCGCGTGCCCCCCGCGGTGCCGAGCGCGACGGCGAAACCGCGGGGCTGGGGGCCGGATCGAGAGATCGGGCTCCCGATTGAACAACCCGGAAGGGGGCGATGATGAAAGCGTGGGTGTGCCGGGCAGCCGATGGGATCGAAGGATTTTCGTTTGTGAAATTTGCGGATACGGCGAACAAGGCGAGGTATGCCGCGCTGAACGATCTTCGGAGTCACGGGGAGGCCGATGAGTACGCCGAGGTCGAGGACGGGGAGGTGACGGCGTGAGCAAGATCGAGTGGACGGGGGCGACCTGGAACCCGGTGGTGGGCTGCTCGCCCGTCTCGCCCGGGTGCCTCAACTGCTACGCGGCGCGGCAGGCGATGCGGCTGGAGAGGATCGGCGTGCGGGGCTACGCGCCGCTGTCGGTCGAGGGGGAGCGGCTCGATGTGAACGGCGTGCCCGAGGTCGAGGAGGTCCGGATCGCCGAGCGGCGGAACGGGCGGGCGGTGTTCACCGGCTCGGTGCGGACGGTGCCGGAGGCGCTGTCGGTCCCGCTGTCGCGGAAGACGCCCGAGACCTACTTCGTCTGCTCGATGGCCGACCTGTTCCACGAGTCGGTGCCGTTTGAGTTCATCGACCGCGTGTGGGCGGTGATGGCCCTCTGCCCGCATCACACCTTCCAGGTGCTGACGAAGCGGCCGGAGCGGATGCGGGCGTACCTGGCGTCGATCGAGAACGACGAGGAGGTGGCGGGGGCCCCCGGCATGATGCGGCTTGGGTGTGCCGCGGGCTGCCTGCTCGATGGTCCGTGGATCTGGGGGCAGCCGGCGAGCACGCGAACACGCATCGAGCACTTCATCAGCGACACGCACGAATGCGATGATGAAGATTCGGAGTATGAGGCGCAGCCCGTGCCGTGGCCGCTGCCGAATGTGTGGCTGGGGACCAGCGTTGAAGACACCGCGACGGGATACGCGCGGATACCGAGGCTTGTGGAGTGTCCGGCGGCGGTGCGGTTCCTGAGCTGTGAGCCGTTGCTGAGAGCCGTCGATCTGCAGCCGTGGTTCACCCGGCCGGATTGGGGTCCTGTGCAGGCCGACGGGAATCGGCCTTACATGCCGCGGGTGTGCCGCGACAAGATCCATTGGGTCATCGTCGGCGGCGAGAGTGGGCCAGGGTCGCGGCCGATGGATCCCGACTGGGCGAGGTCTCTCCGCGATCAGTGCCAGGCGGCGGGCGTCGCGTACTTCTTCAAGCAGTGGGGGGAATGGTGGCCCGTCGATCAGTGGGAGTGGACGCCGGAGCGTGTGCTGCCGGACGAGTCGGAGTGGGCATCGCACCCGCGGATGACGCGGACGGAGGACGGCGCCCTCATGTTCCGCGTTGGGAAGGGCGACGCGGGCAGGCTGCTGGATGGGCGGACCTGGGATGAGATGCCGGGTGGTGCGGGGAAGGCGGTGACAGCGTGAGGGGCCCGTCGCGCGTGCAACGATCGCGGGTGAAGGGGTACCGGATGCCCGAGGGGTGCGTCTATGTCGGGCGGCCGACACGGTGGGGGAATCCGTACCGCGTGGTGCAATTCCCGAACGGCCTTTGGGGCGTCGTGCGGGATCGTCCGGGCGGTGATCGTGAGTACATCGATAATCCGGTCGAGACGCGCGTCGAGGCGATGGCGTCGGCGGTGGAGTGGTACCGGGCGTACCTGTGCAGCGCCGCGGGGAGCGTTGTGCGCGAGGCCGCGTGCTCGGAGCTTCGCGGGCGGGACCTGGCGTGCTGGTGCCCACTGGCGCGGCCGTGCCACGCGGATGTGCTGATCGAGATCGTCAACGCCGGGGAAGGTGGTGCGTGATGGATCGCGTGTGGACGCCGGGGTCGATGGTGCTGCTCGCCGTGCACGCGGAGGATGCGCTGTTCGGGCCGCTGCGGCTCGGTCGGGTGCTCGGTTGGGTGTCGGCGTTCGATGTCGAGGTGCAGATCAAGGATGGGCCGTACGGGGGCGATGTGGTGCGGCGCCCCGCGGACTCGCTCATCGATCCCGACGATGAGGACGACGACCCGCCGGTGTACGACGACTTCGATGAGGACGACGAGGAGGAGGACGAGGTGTGGGACGAGTGGGGAGATGATGACGACGGTGAGTCGGACTGGGATGAGTGGGACGACGACGACGACGATGAGGACCTGCTGTGAACCGTGATGCGAGCGATGGGCGCCGGCGTGATCTTGCCGGGGATGTCGGGGCCGGGCTGGCGGCCGCGGTCGTCGCGGCGGTGGTGACGGGGGGTGGGGGCGGTGGCGGCGCGTCGCCTGGCGTGGCGGGGGCGGTGGGGCTGGGGGAGCCGGCGGGGCCTGCGGACCTGGCGGCGCCGTACGGGTCGCTGACGATGGCGGATGTCGCGGCGTTCCTCGGGTACTTCCGGGGGCAGGACCCGGATCCATCCACGCCCGATCCGGTGCTCGTGCTGCCGCACCGGACGGAGTTCATGCTGATGGAGGTGCCGGAGGGGTGGCGGGCGCACCTGGTGCACGCGGCGGACGGGCAGGCGTGGTTCCCGCTCTGGCAGGGGGCCGGTGAGCCGCCGCCGCGGAGTGCTCCGTGAGCGTGCGTGTTGGATTGCAACACGAACTGGGTAAGTGGTAGAGGGCAAGGTCTGTGCTGAGCGAGCTTCCCGAACATGTGGCTTCCGGAGTCCGCGGCGTGGTGTTCGCGGCGGCGGATGCGGACCCCGCGGTCGCTGAAGCGGTCGAGCGGGTGCTCATCATGGGCGAGCCCCTGCGCCCGACGGTCCGGGATGTCGGCTGCGGGCTGCAGCGTGTGCGTGGGGCGATTGAGCGGTCGCGGCGGATCCTGCGGTCGTATCTCCCGAGGATGGGGTATTCGTGCCCGGTGGAACAGGATCAGGCGACGCCGGCGGCGATGAGCTCCTGACGGTCTCGGAGTTCGCGTCGCTGCACGGGGTGAGCACGACGGCGGTCTACAAGTGGATCGAGGCCGGGGCGGTCCGTGTGATCGGCGAGGGCAAGCGGAACCGGCGGATCGACCCCCGCACCGAGAACGAGCGTCTGTCGCGGTGGCGGCGGGCCGGCAACCACGGCGGGAAGCGGCGGCGGAGCGGGCGGCGGGGCAGTGAGGACGCCGGGGCTGGTGGGGCTGGTGGGGTTCGTGGGGGTGGTGATGATGGTGGGGGGCGGCCTGGTGCGACTGGTGGTGATGGCGGGTCTCGTCCTCGGCGATCTGATGGTCGTCTCGATTTCGTGGCGGCGTCGCGAGGCGCGGGCCGCGAAGGCGCGGGCGCGGACGAGGATGGAACACCGGCTGCGCCGCGTCCGACCGTCTACGAGCCGGTGCACCGCTACGGCGGGGAGGCGGGGAAGATCCTCGACCGCCTCGAGGACCGGCGGCGGGGGCTCGAGGAGTATCCGCCACGCGGCGAGGCGGTGCGGGCCGACGACCTCCTGAGCATCACCTACGACGAGCTCGTGGTCCTCGCGACCTTGCCTCCGAACCTGACGGGGCTCACCGATAACATGGTGAGCCGGCTGAAGCAGGTCGAGGACACCCGGCGGCTGCAGATCGACAACGAACGCAAGGCCGGCCGGCTCGTTGATGTGGACGACTGGTCGGCGGCGAAGGCCGCGCACGACTCGGTCGTGTGCCAGCAGCTCGAGGCGATCCCTGCGGTCGTCGCCAGGGATATCGCGAGCCGGTTGTGGCTCCCTGACTCTGAACGGGATGAGATCGTTGACCTCCTGCGAGCGAATGGCGTCGATGACGATGTGGTCGAGGCGGTCGATGGGATGCTGCGGAAGCCGGTCGACCTGGAGTCGGCGGTCCGGCGGATGATCCGCGAGCAGGTCGAGCGGGCCCGCCAGCTCGTCGCGATGGGCGGTGTGGGTGAGGTGGCCGCGTCGGCTGATGTGTCGCCGGCGCCGGACAGTGTGGACGCGGTGACGGATGAGCGTGGCTGAGGCCGGTGGGCGGCCGCGGATCCGTGGGCTGGCGGTCGCTTCGCGCCGGCTCGCCCGGGTTCGTGAGGAGGTCTGGACCCCGCGGAAGCTGACGCCGATCGATCAGTGGTGCGATGAGCACCGTCGGCTGCCGGCGACGGGCGCGGGGGCGGCGCGGTCCGGCCGGTGGAGCACGGACTCGGTCCCGTACTTCCGGGAGCCGATGCGGATGATGCTGCGGGCGACCGTGGCGGAGTTGTCGGTCCTCAAGAGCGCGCAGGTCGGGTACTCGGAGTTTGTCAACTCGTGCCTGCTGCACCTGATCGGCGAGCGTCGCCGGCCGGGGATGATCGTCTACCCGACCTACAACGAGGCGTGCGACTACAACGAGAAGCGGCTGATTCCCTCGCTCAATCACTGCGGGCCGGTGCGGGCGATGATCCGCTCGCCGCGGGATGTGACGAAGACGGACATCACGCTCGACGGGATCCCGCTGTGGTTCGCGTTCGCGCACACGCCGAAGACGCTGAAGTCGGACCCGGTCGCGGACATCTTCGCCGACGAGATCGATGAGTGGCCCCCGGACGGGGTCGCGATGCAGAACGCCCGCGACCGGCAGAAGACCTTCCATGAACGCAAACTGGTCAAGGGATCGACGCCGGATCACGGGGACGGGATCACGCGGGAATACGCCGAGGCGGCGCACCGGTACCGCTACATGGTCCCGTGCCCGATCACGGGCAAGTTCTTTGAGTTGTGGGATCTGTCGCTCTTGCGGTGGGAGGGCGGGCTGACGGCGGATCCCGAGGCGGTGCTGCGGAACACCTGGGTGCAGAGCCCGGCGATCCCGGTGCCGAGGCGGCTGAAGGGCGCCCCGGCGGAGGGACGGATCCGCGAGTCGATGAAGCCCTGGATGGTCCTGCACGGCGTCTGGGTGCGGCAGGGCGAGGAGGTTGCAAGCGATGGGTCGATCCTGGAAACCATCGAAACGGACCCGCGCGATCTCGGCGCGGACTACCTGAGCCGGATCGATCCCGATGAGCTGCGGGACCCGCCGAAGTTCGGGCGGCACCGGCGGACGATCGACCGGGTGGAGCCGGACCCGCGGGCGGCGGAGGCTCGCGAGAAGCTCGGTGTGCGGATCGTCGGCGGCGACGCGGGCGCGGCGGGCCGGATCCCGCACGCGGCGACGGTGGCGTTCCGCGTCAACACGCTGGCGAGCCTGATCGACGCGAAGGGCTGGGGCGGGGTCGCGGAGCGGTTCGTCGCGACGCACGGCAAGCCGGGGGGTGAGTGGTACAAGGGCACGCTCGGGCAGCTCCCGTCGGGCGATGGGGACAGCCTGTCGGTGCGGCAGCTCCGCACGCTGTGCAAGCCGGCGGCGTCGGGCGGGTACCGGATGGGCGAGGTGCCCGGGCCGTGCGGCCTGGTGTACGGCGGGGTCGATGTCCAGAAAGACTGTGTGTACCTGACCTGCCGGGCGTTCGGTCCGGTCGGTGAGCCGAACGCGCTGGTGTGGGCGGAGCGGATCGAGCGGGAGGAGAGCCGCAAGCTCGAGGACATCGCGGCGGTGCTGGCGTCGCTTCGGTTCCGGCCGTCGGGCGAGGATGTGGCGGGCGACCCGCTTCGGGAGCCGCCGGGTCTGCGTCCGGTGGAGTTCGCGATCGATTCGGGGCATTGGGCCGAAGATGTGTACCGGTTCTGCCGGCTGATGCGATCGAAGGGGATCAAGTGCTGGCCGGTGAAGGGCGTCGCGGTCGGGGCCCGTTACACGGCGAAGTGGGGCACGGTCGATGAGACGAAAGACGAACTCGGGCGGAGGAAGCCCCGGGCGGTCCCCGAGTCGGTGCTGTTCGTCAACGGCGACCGGCTGAAGGCGCAGTTGATGGCGTCGATGATGCCGCACGGGGACCCTGAGGCGAGTGATGCGTCGGCGGCCGCGGCCGCGACGGACATGCTTTTCCGCCCGAAGCCGGGCGAGATCGGTGTCCTGCTCCCCGATGATCGGGATGGGTGGGATGACCTCGATGAGCGGCGGAGCCGGGACGCCCTGGACTACATGACGCAGGTGACGAATGAGGAGCGGGTCAGGGTCCGCGTGCAGGGCCGGACGGTCCTGAAGTTCAAGCTGAAGAAAGAGCACGCGGCGAACCACTACCTCGACGCGGATGTGTACGCGTCGGCGATCGCCCGCAGCCGCGGGATCGAGCAGCTCACAGATGAGCAGTGCCGGGACCTGCGTCGCTACGGCGCTGGGTTCGGGGCTCCGGGTGATGGCGGGTCCGTGTCCGTGGGCGCGGCGGCTGCCGCGACGGTGGAGCGGGCGACGGCGCGGCGCGCGGATGAGCCGCGGCGGTCGGGCGTGGCGTCGCGTGTGTCTGGTGAGCGGATCCGTTCGCGGTTCCGCAGGTAGAAACCGATGGCGACGACCTACCACGACTGGGCGAGTCAGGGAACGGACGAGGCGCGGCTCACGCGGCTGCGGCTGTACATGGGGGAATTGCAGGCGATGATCGGGCCCGAGGTGAGTCACTCGGGCGGGTCCCGGAGCAACGCGTCGATCCAGGCGGAGCTGGTGTCCCTGCGCGAGCAGGAGACGAAGCTCGAGCGGCGGGTGCGGTCCAGCCCGCGGACGCTGCGGATCAACCGGCGGTAGCGGCCCGTGTCGTCGATGAATGTCACGGTGTCGGGCCCGGGCGTGAGCATCGGGCTCCCGAGCGGCGGTCCGTCTGCGGGCTCCGCGTCCCGCGGGGATCGCGATGCGCCCCCGGGCGCGGCGGCGATCGTTCGCCGGGCGCAGCGGCTCGCGGGCCGCGGGCCGGTGAGCATCCTGTCGAGCTTCCAGGCGACGCGGGACTCGCGCGTCCGGCAGGGAGGGCACGGGGCGCGGGCGAGCGGGCAGGGGCACCGTGATCTAGTCAGTCTCGATGGGTTGATCCGGGATTGCCAGGACGCGGCGCGGAACAACTACTTTTGCCGGTCGATCCTGTCGGCGATCCGGAATCTGACGATCGGCGGGACGCCAGCGGTCGAGCCGCGGAGCGTCGACGCGAAGTGGAACGACCAGGCCCGTCGTGTGTTCACGGAGTGGGCGGAGGTCGCGGAGGTCACGGGGCAGGTCGGGCTGTGGGATCTGGCCGGGGCGGCGACAACGGGTTGGGAGAGCGATGGGACGCAGCTTGTTCACAAGGTCCTCGTCGATGAGCTTCCGGAGACGCCGATCGGCTCGATGCTCGGGGCCTCGGGCGCTTCGGTGCCGCTGCGGCTCGAGCTGATCGAGGCGCTGCGGCTTCGGAACCCGAACGGGCTCGGGGACTCGGAGACGCACAAGGGCGGGATCGAGATCGACGGCCTCGGCCGCCCGGTCGCGGCGTGGGTCGCGGACTGGAACGCGCAGGGGACGAGCGTGCTGTTCGGCTCGCCCCGCCGGGTGCCCCTTGATGAGTGCTACCTCCTGAACAACCCGCGCCTGCAGATGCCGGGGGTGTACCGGACGGAGCCGGGGCTGGCGTCCGCGATCGGCGCGTTCGAGACGATCGACGCATCGACGACGGCGGCGTTCGCGGCGTACGAGGTCGCGGCGTGCCTGGCCCTGATCTGGATGCGGAACGACCCCCTCGCGGGCGGGATCGGGGAGCAGGTCGCGGGTTCGATGGTCGAGTCGGGCGAGGCGACGACGGCGGAACGGGCGCACCAGCGGGGGACGATCGAGCCCCTGACGCACATCGTTGGTGAGGTTGGCGAGACAGTCGCGCAGCTCAAGCCCGAGCACCCGTCGGCCCCGTTCCAGGCGATGATGCTGGACCAGCTCCGGATCATCGCCTCGAGCCTTGATGTGCCGATGGGCGCGGCGTTCGCCTACTTCATCCGGAACTACCACGCGAGCCGGAGCGAGCTCAGCGTGATGTGGCCGCGGATCGAGCGGCGGCAGCGGGTCCTCAAGGGCCGGTTCCTGGTGCCGCTGTACCGCGAGGTGATTGCGCTCGCGGTCGCGATGGGGATCCTGCCGGAGGCGCCCGAGGGGTGGGACCGCGTCGAGGTGCGGCTGGGATCGATGCCGGTCCTGGACGAGGCGACGGATGTCGAGACGCTGGCGAAGGCGGTGTCGGCTGGGTTCGTGCTGCCCGAGGAAGCGCGGGCGCGGCTGACGGGCGACACGGACTTCGATGGCTTCGCGAAGAAGTACATCGAGCAGACGCGGATGCTCCGCGAAGCGGGCATTACGCCCGGGGCGATGCCGGCGACGCAGACGGTGTCGACGGACGGCGAGCGGGTGGACGACATCGGCGATCCGGATGCGGGCGGCGGGAAGGAAAGCGGTGGCGGCGATGATGAGCGGTGAGGCCGTGTGCATGCTGCCGTCGGCGTACGAGCGGGCGGCCGCGGACGGCCGGAAGCGCGGCCGGGGGGCGGGGCCGTTCGGGCGCTCTCGGGCGGAGTCGGCGCCGGTGAGCCACGCGGGCGCCGATGAGCCGATCGGGTACCTCGGGTACCGGGTCGGGGCGCTCGGGTACATCCAGGTCGAGGGGCCGATCGGGTCGTCGTGCTGGGGGTGGCCGGGGCGATGGATCGTGGATGCGTTGATGTCGGCGGCGCGGCACCAGCTCGTCGAGCGGGTGGTGCTGCAGATCGACTCGCCGGGCGGGGCGTCGAACGAGATGGGCGAGCTGATCGAGGCGATGGCGTTCCTGCGGGCGGCGAAGCCGGTGCACGCGATCGCGTGCAACATGGCGGCGAGCCTGGCGGTGCCGCTGCTGACGATGGCGACCGAGGCGAGTGTGACGCCGACGGGGGTGGTCGGGAGCGTCGGCACGATCATCGTGGGGTACGACGACACGGAGGCTTTGCGGCGGCGGGGCGTGACGCCGCATGTCGTGACGACGGGCGAGCACAAGGGCTGGGGCGTGTACGGCGCGGAGCTGACGCCGGCGATGGTCGAGCGTCAGCGGGCCGATGCGGAGATGTACACGACCGTGCTCGCGGGCGCGGTCTCGAAGTACCGCGGTGTGCCCGTGGCGACCGTGCGAGGCTGGCAGGGCCGGACCTTTATCGGGGCCGAAGCGGTCGCGGTGGGTCTGGCGGATCGTGTGGACACAAGGGCGGGCTTGCTCCGCCGGGTTGCGGAGGCTTTGCAATGAAGACGGCGATGAACACGGAGGCGGGCGAGGTGCGGGCGATCCTCGAGGCGGCTGGTGGGGCGGGCGGCGCGAAGAGCACCGTTCCGGGGCGGGACGCGGGCGGCGGCCAGACTCCCGGTGCGGGCGAGGCCAAGTCGTTGTCGGTCGATGAGCTGTACGAGGAGATCGACGGGCTGTCGGCGGAGGATCGCGAGACGCTGATGGCGAAGCTCGATGATGGGGGTGGCGAGAAAGAAGAGGAGGAGGCATCGTCGGAGGAAAAGAAGGAAGAAGACGAAGCCGCGTCCGAGGAGAAGAAGGAGGACGAGGAGGCGGCTTCGGAGGGCAAGAAGGAGAAGGATGGCGAGGCGTCCTCGATCGCGGCGTACCGGGAGATCATCGGCGATTCGATCCCGGAGGACCGGGCGGCGAGCCTGATCCTGCGGGCGGTCGAATCGAAGATGCCGCACGGGAAGTTCATGCGGGAGGCGATCTCGCTCGCGAAGAGCCTGGGCACCGCGCCCGCCGGTGGTGGCGCCGGTGGGGGCGGGGGTGGGGGGCAGCCGCCCAAGGCACCGTCGGCGAAGGAGGCGGCGTCGAAGGCGGGCGTGGTCGCGGGCGGGCAGCCTCTCGGCGGCGGGCGCACGGGCGAATCGGCGGCGACGGGCGGGGAAGGCTCGGCGTCGTCGGCGATCTCGGCGTACGAGGCCGAGATCGAGCGGGTCCGCAAGGAGAAGAAGATCAGCAAGCCGCAGGCGGTGTCGATTGTCGCGCAGGAGCGGCCGGACCTTGTGCACGGGTACCGGGTGGCGCAGGGCCTGATCGCGGAGTGACGCGGGCGGGCGGGTGAGTTCATCGGTCGGTTTCGATCCCGGCACGCGGCCGGAGTAAGGACGAGTCATGTCTGGCAGGCCAACCTATTTCGACGGTCCGGAGATCTCGATCGAGTTCAACGCGGACACGGACGCGCACCTGCGGTGCATCGTCAACACCTCGGGCAAGGCGGTCATCGCGGGCGCTGCCGACAAGTCGGTCGGCGTGGCGTGGCTGCGTGGGGTCGATGTGTCGGAGGATGCTCGCGGTACGCTGCGGCTGAACCAGGTCGGGACGCAGATCATGGTCGCCTCCGAGGCGATCACGAAGGGCGCCCTGGTGTACGCGGCGGCGGACGGCAAGGTCGCGACGACGGGGACGGTCCTCGAGGGCCGTGCGATGTCGGCGGCGGGCGCGGACGGCGACTACATCAGTGTCGAGCCGATGCCGGCGAACGGGGTGCTGGCGTACACCGTCACGGTCGATTCGTCGCAGGCGTCGGCGAACTCGGCGACGGTGGACACCGGGCTCGGCGTGGAGCTCACGCACGCGATCGTGCAGGTGTACGGGTCGGCGGGCGGGCTGGTCGCGCACAGCTCGGTGACCTTCGGGTCGGGCGGGAACGCGGGCCAGATCACGGTCGCGGCGACGAGCCTGACTCTGAACGATGAGATCGTGATCCTGGTGCCGGTCGCGGCGCTCGCGATCTGACGCTGGACCATCGGACAGGGAACCCCTTTCCCCCACGGGCGGGCCGGGCGCGGAAGCGCTGAGCCCGCTCTTTCGTGCGCTGCGCCCTGGAGGGCGACGGCGTGTGTTCATTCAGGCAGGGCCCGGCGGCCGTTGGCGGCGCCGGGGACGAGGAAGGCCGCGGCGTCCGCGGCAGGAGTGTCACCATGATCCCCCCCGGAACGACAGCGAGAGCGGACCTGCAGGGCGCGTTCGCGGAGCGTGGGCCGCAGTCGGAGCTGGCCATCGCGATGAAGATCTTCCCACCGATGAACGCGGACGCGGAGACGGTGGAGTTCAGCAAGATCGCGGCGAGCACCTTTAACACCGATCCCGGCGAGGGGATCAAGCGCAAGGTCGGCGGGAAGGTCGCGAGGCGGCATTCGTCGTTCACCAACGACAGCGCGCGGCTGGAGGAGTACCAGCTCCAGGAGGGGATCGACTCCACGCAGAACCGGTTCTATCAGCGCCGGTTTAGCCTCGAACAGGTCGCGATGCGGGCGGTCGCGGATGTGCTCACGCTTCGCAACGAGATCGAGTGCGTGTCGATTGTTCATAACACCACGACTTATCCGCTCACGGGGACGACCGGTCTTGCCGTCGGCACGGAATGGAGCAACAAGGCGAACGCGGACCCGGTTGCCGATATCAATGTCGCGAAGTCGAACATCATCACGCGGCACGGTCCGGGGCCGTTCCATCTGCAGATCAACGACCGGCAGCACCGGGCGTTGTCCAACTCTGCGGCGATCCTCGAGAATCTGAAGTACACGGGACGCCCGCCGGCCGAGTTGCCGCTGGACATGCTGGCCGATGCGCTCGGTGTGGACGAGATCCATGTCGGGCAGCAGGCGATGGTGACGAACCCCGGACCGAACGAGGTGCAGACGCGGGTGTGGTCCGACGAGTACGCGTTTGTCTACCGCCCGCACACGGGGGCAGAGCCGGAAGAGGGCTCCGGGCTCGGCCGCACCTTCGTCATGGACATGGACGACGGGCCGGCCACCTATTCGTTCGATGACCCCGATTACGACCAGGTAGTGGTCGGGGCCAAGATGCTGATGGTCAAAAAGGTGATCTACCCGACCGCGGGCTTCCTCCTCGGCAACATAATCGCCACCTGATCGGTCCCTGGTTCACTCTCCTCTGTGCTCGTCGGTCCCGGGGCGGCGAAGGCCGGTCCGGGGCTTTGGTCACTGGTCGGCCCCGGGGCGGCGAAGGTTGGCCCGGGGCTTTGGTCGTGGGTGGTGGTGATGTCCTGGATGGAAACGGCGATCGGGTTCGGGGTCGGCGGGGGCGCGGGCGGCGTCGTCGTCGGGCTCGTGACGGCGTGGATGGCCAGACGAAAGACCATCGCGGAGGGACGGCAGGTCGAGATCAAGGGGTCGATCGACCTCCTCGGCGGGGCGCGGATGGCGGTCGAGTTCGGGGAAGAGACGATCAGTCGGCTCATCCGGCGGATGGAAGAGCTCGAGCGGAAGTCGGAGCGGCAGACGCTGCGGCTGAACTGGCTGGCGGACCGCGTGCGGCGGCTGGAGTCGGCGCTGCGGGAGCACGACCCGAACCACCCCCTGCTCGGTGAGCCGTGGCCGGAGGACCCCTCGGGGGGCGCGGTGTCGGCGGAACCGGGGGGCGGTGGGGATGGTGGGCGTGGTCGTGGGGGTGGGGGCAATGGGCAGTAGGCAATGGGCCATGGGAGGTGGTTGATGGCGAGCGTGACGACGACATACTTGCGGGCGGTCGTGATGGCCGTGGTGTTCGCGGTGGTGGCGGTCGGGCTTTCCGGGTGCTTGAGTTCCGCGCCGGGCGTGCCGGCCGCGGAACGCGAGCGGCTGGCGGCGGACCTGGACACGACGGAGCGGACGCTCACCGAGCGGCGGGCGGAGCTGCAGCGGGTGCGGGACCAGTACTGGTCGGTGCCGCCGGAGCGGTACGGGACGCCGGAGTCGGACGAGCTGGTCGTGCGGCTGCGGGGGCTCGAGCGGGAGCTGCAGGCGTCGATCGAGGCGCTGCGGGCGAAGCGGGACGAAATCGAGTCGCGGCTCGCCGAGATCCCGGAGGACGCCGAGGGGTGGCGGAAGCTGCTCGCGGGGGCCGGGGTGACCGCGCAGGTCGCGGCGCCCTACACCGGGCCGTTCGCGCCGCTCGTGAGCCTGCTCGGGAACAACCTCGAAGAGGTCGCGATCGCGGGGCTCGGCGGCGGCGTGTACGCCCGGGAGCGGCGGAAGCGCAAGCAAGCCGACGAGGCTGCGGCCGCCGAACGCGAGCGAGCCGAGCGCGAGCGGGCCGAACGCGAGGCGCTGCAGGCGCGGGCGCAGCGGTCGGTGCGGGCGTTCAACCG
The DNA here is from genome assembly GCA_964615815.1 of uncultured Phycisphaeraceae bacterium. Taxonomy (GTDB): domain Bacteria; phylum Planctomycetota; class Phycisphaerae; order Phycisphaerales; family UBA1924; genus DAIQNV01. Next base: position 27,247 of record CAZTQV010000026.1, read on the forward strand.
GGCGCAGGGGCGGCTCAGCGATGTCCGCCTTGATGACCCGGCGGCGCTCGATGAGATCGGGCGGATCGATGACGACGCGGCGGCGTTCTTCGAGGAGGCCGGGGCGGCCGCCGCCGGCCGGAAGGCGGGCACGCGATGAGCATCCTCTACACCGGGTACCTGTTCCGTCTCGAGCCCTGGCAGAAGGACGCGTTCAACTGGACCGCGGGGTTCAAGACCAAGGCGACGCTGCCGGCGGACCTGACCGCGGCGCGGCGGTTCGCGGTGGGGCGGGTCGGCGCTGCGGGCTCGCACCGCGGGCTGCGGCTGCACCCGTTCGGCCAGGGGGCCGACAACGCGGTGTTCAGCTTCCGCGTGTGGGGGCTGCGGCCGATCGTGCCGACGAACTCGCTCCTCGAGGTGAGTGTCGGCGATGGCCCGTGGAAGATGGATCTGCTCGGGTTCGGCGACGCGACGATGGGGACCGGGACCGGCGTGGCCGGCTCGGTGCTGACGGCGGACGACCGGCTGTGCGATGCGGTGAACTACACCGAGGCCACGGTCGGCACGACGCCGCAGGGCGCCGGCGCGTTCCTGCGGAAGACGGCGAACTCGGTGCCGAGCGAGGTCTACAGCCCGGGGGGCAACCTGTGGGCGGAGCTCGGGATCGTGGACCTGGCGGGGGTGGCGGAGGTGGCGATCGAGGTGCAGAGCGCGGGGGCGTCGATCCTCGGCGGGTTCTGCGTGGAGCTGTGGTAATGACCGAGACGCACGCCGAGCCGTACGGGAAGACTGTCGCGTTCGAGGAGCGGACGGTCGAGTCCGTGGTCGGCGAGGGGTGGGCGGTCGAGGCGGCGCCGATGCGGGGCAACGAGCCCCTGCGGGCGGTGCTTGTGACGGTGCGGCGAGCTCTCAACAACCGCGTGCTGCGTGGCCGCGGGTACGGGCCGACGGTCGGCGCGGCGGTGGCCGCGGCGGTCGCGGACGCGAGTGGTGGGCAGTGAAAGGGATCGGTGTGAGCGAAGGCGAAGCGAAGACGGCGGGCGATGTGAAGGCGGAGGGGGCGGCGGTCGCGGCGGAGGTGTCGCGTGAGGTTGACCAGCCTCGCGAGCGATCCGGACGCGTGTACATCGGGACGCCGGAGGGCCGCGTCGAAGTCGATGCGGACGACCTGCGGCCGCGCGTGAAGATCGCTGCTGAGCAGGACCTCGCGGGGATTGGCGGGCGGATCAATCGCCTCCTGCATGCGGGGTACAACATTGATATCCAGCGTCGGCGTCTCGGCGAAACGGGGGTGTGCGTGCGGATCTCCAAGCGGACCGAGACCGTCTACAAGACGGTCGAGGTTGCGGCCAAGACGATCGGCGGGGCGTTCGACGGCGTGGTCGCCGAAGCGATCTCTCTCGAGTAGGTGATCGGCGATGGCGGCTGTGAGCCTGGATCCCGCGGTGGTGGAGGCGATCGTCTGGAAGGCGGTCGCGGACGCGGCCACCGGGCTCGATCCGGCGGTCGCGCCGTACCGGTCGGACGAGCCCCTGCCCGATGGGTCGGCGGTGCCCCGCTGGGTGCGGCTGGTCGATGTCAACCTCGAGCCGTACGACCGGGTCTCGGGCGGCGATGCGGACCGGCAGATGGTCACGGTCGTCTGCCAGGTCGGGGTGGCGGTGAGCCTGCTCAACGCCGAGCCGTTCGCGCTGCCGAACGCCGCGAGGCCGTTCCGGACCGCGCTCGATGTGACGAGCTACGCGGACGCCGCGGGCACGCACCGGGTCGACCTCGACCGCTGCGCGTACTCGGCGGCGGGCCTGAGCGATGACCAGGCGGGGTTGAAGACGGCGGTGCTGGTGGCGACGGGCCTGGCCTATCGGAACTCGGCGTGATGGTCGCGGCCATGATCGCGCAGGGCTCGCCGCCGGGGGGCGGCGGCAAAGACGAGCCATGTCGTTCGCTGACTGGATAGAGCGGCACGCGGTCGAGTGCGAGGAGCACGCGTTCGATCGCATCGTCACGGTCACCACCGCGGCGCGGTGGACGATCAACGCGACCACGGCCGTGCGGGATGTGACGACGGTGACGGACACCGGGATCGCGGCGGGGCGTGAGGCGGTGGTCGATGAGCCGGTGGGCGCGGGGCCGTCGCGGCGGCGGATCGCGTCGACCGCGTACATCCTCCGCGCCGACCGGCTGAGCGCGACACCGAGGCAGGGCGAGACGACGATCACGGACGGGTCCGAGGTGTGGCCGGTGGTCGCGGTGACGGAGCACGGGGGCGGGCTCTTGCGGCTCGCCGTGCGCACGAACGGGTGATGGGAGTCAAGCGATGGCGGAAGTCAACATCAACGCGAGCCCGCGGCGGTTCGAGGCCGGCGGGCGGATCCTCATCAACGATGGCACGGACGACCACATCCTCGCGAACCTCGAGGTCGGCACGCTGCAGATCGAGGAGGGCGGGTTCGGCGCGATCATCGACATGGACCGGTCCCAGCTCCCGGATGTCGTCCGGGAGGGGGACGAGCAGCCGAGCCGCATCTCGTTCACGCCGAAGTTCAACTGGGAGACCTCGGCCGATGATCTGCGAACGCTCGCGATGGCGGCGTCGACCGGCGGGCTGAAGAAGCTGTACACGATCGTGCTGCAGTGCCCGGACTCGCGGGGCGCGACGACCGGCAAGCAGGTCACCTTCACCAAGTGCTTCTTCAACCACCCGCAGGCGCTGACGACGGGGCGGGAGTACGACGGGTACCCGGTGACGCTCATCAGCATGGACAACCTCGGGACCTGGGCGGATTACGGGAGTTAGGTTGAGTCGCCGCCCTCCGGCGGCGAGCCTTTGGGCTTGTCTTTGTCGCGGCCCTCCGGCCGCGAGCCTCTGGTGACGATGGGCTGGCCCGCCGGCGCCGACGAGGATCGTCGGCTTGGCGTCGCGCGAGTCGCTCCCGGCGGCCGACGCGATCCTCGCGGCGGCGCGTCCGGGCAACCCGCAATCGCATAAGGCTCGGGCCCGGAGGGGCCCGACGCTACAAGGAATCGAATCATGGCGATCAAGCTGAGTGATCTGCGGAGCGAGGCGTCGTACAAGACGGTGAAGCTCTCGGGCGGTGTTGAGGTCAAGGCGCGGCGGCTGTCCTACGCCGACCGCGCGGCGCTGCGGCTGGCGTACCCGGAGCCCGTGCCGCCCCTGCGGCCGAACCCGACGGCGCCGCACCTGGCGAAGGTCGCGGACCGGAACAGCCCGGACTTCCTCGCCCGGGTCGATGCGTGGGAGGCGAGCCAGCGCGTGCTCGAGTCCGCGGCCTCGATCGACTACGAGACGCAGGCCGGCGACAAGTTCGACGCGGCCGGATACCGCGCCGACGCCGACAAGGCGAGCCCCGCGGACCGGTCGGCGAAGTATCAGACGCGGGCGAAGTGGTGCCGGGACACGCTCGATGAGCTCTCGGTCGCGCTGTCGGAGGCGGACCTGAAGACCCTCGCGCTGGTCGCCTCGGGTCGCGAGGACGAGGTGTACGGGGCGGCGTATGTCGGCTGGGGCGATGAGGTCCGCGAGGAGCTCCGCCAGTCGGGCGCGACGCCGGACATGGTCCGCCGGGTCGATGAGGCGATGCGGGCGGTCGAGGCCCGGCACGGGTGGGGCGAGGCGCCGAAGGGTGCGGGCGAGGGGAGGGGCGGCATGTCCCCTTATGGGCCCGCCGCGGCGACGGAGCCGGCGGCGGGGGCAACGGGTGGGGTGGAGCCGGATCAGGCGGATACCGGGGGGTGAGCCTCGAGCGGCCGGAGGGCGCGGTCGAGACCGCGCGGTACCTCGGCTGGCGGGTGTTCATGGCGTTCCCTGCGGTGATGGAGGCGTGCGGGGGCGACCCCGACGCGATCGAGCCCGCCGTGCTCGAGGAGCTCGGGGCGGTCGTGCTGGATCGGGAGCGGAAGCTCGCGGCGACGGTGGCGTGTGAGCTGGCGCCGCTCATCGGGCTCGGGGCGGAGATGAAAGCCCTGCGGCTGGCGTGACGGGGGAAGAGCGATGATCGTGCTGCGTCTTGATCTGTCGTGGATGGACGGCCTGGTGATGGCCGCGAGCGTGTATGTGCTCGTCGGCTACCTCATCGCGCTGGTGTGGATGCTCGCGATCTCGGGGAGCGTGCCGTGGGGCGTGATGTCCTGGCGGTCAGCGATCCTGCACCCGGTCGCGATGCTGTTCACGATGGGGATCCTGTGGCCGTTTTTGATGCGCTTCGCGGCGGTGGATATCGCGGCGGAGATCATCAGGGCGGACCGGGCGTGGGCGTTGGTCGGTGGGGTGGGCGAGGTGCCGGTGTTCGTGGGTGCCGCGTGGGTGCGGGGTCCGGTGGGGCCGGTGGGGGCGGTGGGGCCGCGCTGTCGCGGGGGGCGGCATCGGGCAATGGGCAATCGGCAATAGGCAATGGGGAGACTGGTGTGTCTGAGACGACCGTCGATGATCGGAAGTTCCGGGCGATCGTGGATCGGCTGCGGGTGGCTCAGGAGCCGCGGCTGGCGGCGCTCAAGAGTCAGGGCGAGCTGTTCATCGATGAGGTCGACCGCCGCACCCCGCGCGACACGAACCGGCTGATCCGCGGGTGGTATCAGGCGGCGAACGACGCCGATCTGACCTACCGGCCGCTGCCGCCCCTGAGCCCGTCGAGCCGGCGGGAAAAGTGGCTCGAGGTGCTGCGGGAGCAGGTGGCGTACTGGGAGGCGGAGGTCGCCGAGCAGACCCGCTACATCACGCTGTACGAGGAAGAGGACGCGAAGTCACCACTGACGAAGACGGGACGGAAGCGCAAGCGGCGGACGAGTCAGCCGTTCTACCGCAAGATGGTCCGGCTGCGGCGGCGGGCGGAGAAGCGGCTCACGCGGGCGACCGAGGAGCTGAACAAGGCCCTCGAGACCGAGGCGATCGTGCTGGTCGACCAGGGGCGGTTCGGCGCGGATGTCCGGGGGTACAAGGCGGGGCGCAAGGCGTTCACGAAGTCGGGGCTGCGGAAGCTCACGACCGTCCGCGACCGGATCTACGGCGGCTCGGGGTCGATCGAGCGGGTCGGGCGGCTCCTGATCCTGACGCTGCACAACCTCGAGTTCCACGCGAGCTTCGTCGAGCGGATGGCGCGGTTCGGGCACCCGGTGAGGACCGCGAAGATGATCGTGCGGCAGGCGGGCGGGCGGACGATGACGCGGGCGTTCATCAAGAAGGCGCAGGAAGAAGTCGATGCCGCACGCCGGGCGGCATAATGGTTTGGCCGAATCGACGCAAAGGCATCAAGGCACAGAGGCACGAAGGCACGGAGCATGAAGGCGGCATTGGTCGCTCGGCTCTTCGTGGCTTGGTTCGCGATGTCTGACATTGTTACAAGGCTGGGGCTCGATGACTCGGACTTCAACCGCCGGCTCGACGCGGTCGAGCGGCGGGAGAAGAAGTACCGGGACGACAACGAGCGCGATTGGCGCAAGTACGGACGCACGCTCGGCGAGGTGTACGACAAGCACGGCCGCGAGATGGCCGCCCAGTGGCTCGGCGCCGAGCAGAACCTCGAGCGATCCGAGCGGTCGATGGCGCGGTTCGAGAAGTCGGCGCGGCGGGTCGGGACGGAGATCGGGCGGGCGTTCCGGTCGGCCGATGTGCTCGCGACGGCGTCGGCGGGGGCGTTCGCCCTCGGCGTCGGCTCGGTGCTGCAGTACGAGGCCGCGTTCAAGTCGACGACGCAGAGCGTCCGCGAGATGCGATCGGAGCTCGGGCTCCTGATGCGGGACATCGGACGCGACCTGTCCGGGACCACGGGCGGCGGCTCGGGGCTCATCCGGGCGGCGCGGGGGGCGCGGACGCGGGCGGTGAACGAAACATCGGACGCGTTCAGCTACCGCAAGGGCGGGGCGGAGCAGGTCGATCAATTGCTGGGGGAGACCGAGGCGCAGGAGCTCGCGTTCGCGCGGATCCTCGCCGACGGCGAGCAGGCGCTCATCGACCGGGTCGCGGGCGGCGGGGTCTTCGGCAATTCGGTCGAGTCGCGGAAGGCGGCGGCGCTCCTGGCCGCCAGGCGGGACCGGGCGACCCTGGCGAACAACGCCTCGCTCTCGACCGGGGCGCGGCGGCGGGGGTTCGAGGCCGTCGAGCAGCGGTACCGCGATGCGCTCACGAAGATCGACCTCGACCAGGCGGCGCTGCGGCGTGCCGGGCTGTCGAGCCTCGAGACCGTCGACCTCGATGTCCTCCGCCAACTCGGCGACCCCTTCGATGTGCGGGACGCGGACGCGTCGCGGGCGTTCGACCAGACGGTCTCCGCGGCCCGGAACAACCCGAACCTGACGCCGGCGGATGTCCGCGATGTCGAGGCGGGCGCCCGGGCGGTCCTCGAGGCGACGCGGGAGCGGATCCGCCTGGACCGCGAGGCCGCGGCTGAGCGCGAACGCGAGGATCGGCAGCGCGAGGAGCGCCGTGCTGAGTCCGAGCGTCGGGCGTCCGCGGACCGGGCCCGGCGGGTCGGCGAGGGCGTCGAGCTGCTGCGGATCGAGCGGATGCGGGCCGACGGGCAGGAAGAAGAGGCCGAGCGGGCGGCGGTGCTCCTCGACTACGCCAGGACCCGCCGGCAGATCGAAGAGGGCGTCGCGGACGCGGCGCAGCGGGCGGCCCTGCTCGCCGAGGTGGGGCTCCTCGAGTCGGCGGCGCTGTCGCGGATCGGGCGGGGGCAGGCCGCGGCGTTCGATGTCGGCTCGGTCGGCTTCAGCGGCGCCCTCGATGCCTCGGCCCGGCGGCAGGTCTTCGGGCCGGCGAGCGGGGCGTACGGGGCGGGCGGGGTCGGGTCGATGGACGCGGTGACGCGTCGCTTCTTCCAGCGGATGGAGTCGGCGGCGCGGACGGTCGACCGGATCGCCGATGGGGTGGAGCGGATGGCGGACAGCGGCGGGGCGGTGTACCGGTAGAGTCGCCGCCCTGCGGCGGCGAGCCTTGGGCGGGGATGGGTTGGCCGGACGCGCCGCCGCGAGGATCGCGTCGGCGGCCGGTTGCAGCGAACGATCAGGAAGGATCATCATGTTTGCGAAGCCGACGAATGAGCAGCTCGATCATCGCTACACCTATCACGCGCCGAAGGGCGATCAGGTGGAGCGGTACGCGGCGATCCGCGGGGCGGTGCGCGAGTGCGCGGGCGTCATCGTGGACCTGACGCCGTGCTCGCCCGAGCAGGCACGCGCGTTGAACGCGCTCGATGAGGCGATGATGCTCGCGAACGCGTCGATCGCGCGGAACGAGTGATCGCAACGCCCGCCTCGATGGAACTTCCACTGATCCCGCCATGTGATCCTCGCCGGGCCCGCCACGCGATTCTCGCGGGGCACGGCCCGGCCGCACTTCGGGCCCGGAGGGGCCCGACTCAGCTATGCCTACGGCCACGCTGATAGACGGGGGCGAGCACGAGGAGTTCATCGAGCGGATCGGGCCGAACGCGTACCGGGGGCACCGGTTCTACCGCGTGGACACGCGGGACAAGTTCCTGGCGCTGGTCGCGGAGGGGCTGCCGGTCGACGGGCAGAGCTGGTCGGCGGGCGCGGCGGACCTGCGGGTCGTCGGCGCGACGCCGATGCGCGGGGAGGGCGGGAGCTGCGTCGTCCGCGTCAAGTACGAGACGCCGCAGGGCCGGGGGGCGACGCAGCCGCCGCCGACCGTCGGGCTCCTGTACACCGAGGCGGGGCACGAGACGGCGACGGAGACGCTGCGCTACGACCTCGGGGCCGTCGCGTTCCCCGAGGGCCAGGAGCCGCAGGTCTCGGTCTTCCAGCCCGTCGTCACCGTCGTGCACCACCGGGCGGCGCCCCTGCCGCTGCGGACGCAGCTCGGGATCTTCGATGTCCTCGGCCCCGGCGGGGAGCCGGAGCAGACGCGTCGGTCGGTCCTGAACAACGCGCCGCTGACCGTGCCGCCGCGGCTGGGTGAGCCCGCCGGCACGCCGGGGACGACCTTCAACAAGGGCGAGCTGCTGCTGCGGGGGATCGATGACCAGGCGGTCGCGGGGCTGTGGATCACCAGGATCCGGTTCTGGGCGGCCCCGGACTGGCGGTGGGTGTGGCGGCAGGAGGATGCGCAGGGCCGGCCGCTGACCTCGACGGCGTACTCGCCGATCTACCCGGAGGTGGATCTGTCGGGACTCTGGCCGGGGGCGTAGGTTGAGTCGCGGCCCTCCGGCCGCGAACCGTTGTTTGGGGTGGGTTGGTCGGACGCGCCGCCGCGAGGATCGCGTCGGCGGCCGGTTGGGGCAAAGCGGGCTCGCCGCCGCCCCAGCCGGAGGGCCGCGACAAAGACAATCGCATGCGACGCGTAGCGGCTGGTGATGCGGTCCGGGCGGAGGACCTCAACCGGGTCATCGACCGGGTGGAGGAGCTCGAGGGGCGGCTCGGCCGTGTCGAGCGGGCGCGGTCGCCCCTGGACCGCTGCGTCGTGCTCTTGGTAGACACCGGCGGCGCGGCGGGGGTCCAGGGCGCCAACGGCACGGCGTACCCGGCGGGCTCGGTGTCCTACACCGTGGGCGTCGTCGGGACGAAGGTCGACGCGGAGGTCGGGTACGACGAGCGGTACAGCCCTCTGGTGCGGGACCCCGCCGAACTCATCGTGCCGGCGGGCGTGGGGACGCGCGGCGCGGTGCTGCGGTTCCCCGATGGTGAGGGTGACAACGGGGAGCAGGCGTTCGTGCGCGTGTTCGTGCTCTTTGACGAGTGCAGAGCCGTTCGGCTCTGCACGGGCTGAGTTGAGTCGCCGCCCTCCGGCGGCGAGACCCGCGCGGCTTTGCGGGAACGGATGAGCGATGACTGGGGTGACGCCGGCGCCACTGAAACGCATCACGCGGGACGCGGAGCTCGACCTGGGCTACGCCTCGCGGGTCGAGGTGCCGGTCCTCGGGCCGGAGGGGCAGGTTCCGGTGCGGGTGCTCGTGCGGGCGCTCGCGTGGCCGGCGTGGGCGACGGCGACCGTGACGGTCGCGCCCGCGGGGGGCGGGGCGTTCGCCTCGGCGGTGGTGCTGAGCCCGGGCTCGGGGGGGCGGCCTTCGGCGTCGGCGGTGCTGGACGATGAGGACGGGGTCGCGGGCGTGGCGGGGCTGCTTGTCACGCAGTCGGGGACGGTGACGGCGGGGGATCGGGTGCGGCTTGAGGTCACGGTCGAGTACGCGGGCTGACGCCCGGGAGCGGCTTGCATGGCGACTTACCAGAACATCTATCGGGACGCGGGCATCGACACCTCGATCGGCGACCCGACGCTCGCGACGAACGACAATGTCCACCTGGTCGAGGGCTCGGACAGCTACACCACCGAGCTCGACCAGCTCGCCGGCGTGAAGCTCGCGCAGTTCGCGGCGTTCGCGGGCTTCGAGGGGAACATCGGGGACACGGGGGCGGCGTTGCAACTCGACGCGGACCTGGTCGAGCTCCTGTGGTCGGGCCAGCACGCGTATGTCGCGGGCGTCCTCACGAAGACGATCGGGAAGCTCGTGCACAAGCCCGTGAACAACGGGATGCTGAGCCTCGCCTCGGCGACGGTGACGAACCTCGCGGTCGCGGGCGGGACGGCGCTGGTCCGCTCGAGCGTAACGGCGACGAACCTCAGGTGCCTGGGCGGCACGACGGGCGTGGAGGAGTCGGCGACGGTCACCACGCTCGAGGCCGGGGGGATGAACCGCCAGACGGTCGTGAACCTGCGGGCGAGCCTGACGACGCTGAACGCGTACGCGGGGGCGACGGTCCGGGCGCTCGACATCGGCATCACGCCGACGAACCTGGGTCTCTACGGCGGGACGGTGGCGTACCAGGGGGGCGACATAACGACAGTGAATGTCGGGCCGAACGGGGGCGTTCTTGACCTGCGGCGGCTGGGGCAGTCGATCGCGGTCGCGACCTGGAATGTGAACGGGCTCTTGACGATCCTCGCGCCCGATTCGGGCGTGGTGGCGGGGTGGCGGCCGGAGGACGCGACGAGCGCGTTCAACAACAACTGCGGGGTGCAGCCGGTGATCGTGTACCCGGCGGCGTGAGTCCAAGCTGCGCTTGGGTTCGATGGGAAAGGAGGGGGCGTGTGAAGTTCAAGGTAAGGCCAAAGGATGGGACTGTGCGCACCCGGCGGTGTTTCGCGTGGTGGCCGCGGTATTGCAAGGACACGCGTCGGTCCGTTTGGTTGGAGACCGTGTACAACACTGATGAGTACTTCGGTGGATATTGGTCCATCGGCGACTGGCATGAAGACCCCAATTGGCGATCGACGGCTCGGAGAATCGCTGATGCGCATGCTGCCGGTACACCGATCGCGAACCCGAGGCGGCTGCACGCGTGATGGTCGATGCTTTCGAGCCGAGGCCGTGTCATCCGGACGCGAGGCCGCCGTACCTGCAGCCCGCGGGTGTCGGGCCGAACGGGCGGCCGCTCTGCCGGTGGTGCTGGGGAGAGGTGCCGAAGGGGCGGAGCAAGTGGTGCTCGACGCTGTGCGTCGAGGCGTACCGGATCGAGAATGACTGGAACTACTGCCGGCGGCGTGTCGAGGAACGCGACGGCGGCGTGTGCGTGCTCTGCGGCACGGATACGGCGTGGATCGTCGGGGCGATGGACGCGACGCTGCGTGCTGCCAGGTGCGGCCCGGGCGGGCTGAGTCGGCCCGAGTGTTTCCGGCTGTGGCGGGGGGTCCTGGATTGTGAGTTCCCGCACCGCGGCTGGGAGGCCGACCACATCGTCGCTCGGAGCGAGGGGGGCTCGGACCAGCTGTCGAACCTCCGGACGCTGTGTGTGCGGTGCCACAAGGCCCGGACGGCCGAGCAGCGGAAGCGCTGGGCGGCGAAGAGGCGGGACGAGAGGGCGGGGCTGTTCGTGGGTGCTGGGGGTTGAACGGGCCGCGCCCGGCGTTGGCCGGGGTGGCCCGAGGGGTGTTCAGGTCGACGCTTTCGCGTTCGTCAGGCAGGGTTTAGATCCGGCGGTCGTTGCACCGCGGGAGCCGCCCGTTGCGGAGGCGGAACTCGTTGAGCCGCATCTCCTCGAAGTAGCGCGGCGAGACGGTCGCCTCGTAGGTCCAGGAGGTCGCGTGCCGCGTGCACTGGCCTTCGACGCCGGTGTAGTGCCGGAGCAGCCGTTGCCGGATCGAGGTTTCCGACGAGCCGATGTAGATCAGCTCGTCGCCGCTGAACAGGTAGTACACGCCGATCTGGCTCGGGCTGATGAATCCGAAACCGGTCGGGCTGAAGCTGTATCGTGTGGACAGATTCACAGTGATATCCAATCGATGTACGCCGCCGGCGTCGTGCCGGGGCGGGTTGATCTGACTCGTGTGTGATCGCCCGATCGCTGGGTCGCGCCGGGCCTGCGTTGGAGATTCGCGGCGCTCGAACGGAAGCCGCGGTGAGGTTGCCTCGCCGCCGCTGGCGGCGGGGGATAACCCTGACCGCTTGACACGGCGGGCCGCGTGGATAGTGTGAGCGCAACGACGCCCTGTGTCTCATCGGACACCCTTTCGAGAGAGGGGACTCCCCGCAGAACGGGGCACTGGGTTGTCTGGGCCGGGTCGCACCCCGGCCCTTCTTTGTGCGCCGACCGGCACACGCCGAAATCGTACCGGCACCAACCAAGGGCGTCCGATACGGTGGTGAGCGAGCTGTACGGGCCCGGATGATGGGCTCCGCTGTTGCGAGTGTACCAGCAGTGGTTGGGTTGACCCCGCGGTCCCGGGGTACTTTGAGGTCATATCCCTAGATTTGGCGGTTGGGTGGCGTGGAGATCACACGGTGTCCACCGGTTGTCCACGGCGATGCTCAACGCGGACCGCCGTGCCGTCGGTCGCGACGGGGCGAGGTCCTGGCGGCGCGGTTTGCTTCCGTGAAATGAGGACAACCCGCGAGCGGCCTCATTGAGTGTGGTGCGGGTCCGCGGGTGATCACCGATGGCGTGCGAGATCCTCGGCGATGGCGATGGGTTCCTGCTCGTCGCGGGCGATGGGCTGGTCGCGAACGCGGACGCGGACCAGGCGGGGTGCTGCGGGGAGCTCGGGGCCGGGTGGGAGCGGCTCGCGTATGTATGCGCGACCTGCTCGTCGCGGTCGCCGGGAGTGCTCGACACGGCGATCTTGCCCGGTCTGATCCAGTGGGCGACCATTGAGTTGTCGTCGCAGCAGGCGTTGTTTGGCTCGGACTACGCGGGACAGTTCCGGGCGGTCGGCGGCTTTGCGCTTGTGGTGTCGCAGACGACGAGCTTCGACAACGGCAACGACTTTGCATGGTTCCCGACCACGCCGCAGCTTCAGGCCCGCGTGTCGCTGCTGACGGGAGCCCCGTCGGTCCGTGTGCAGAACGGCGTCGATGTGATCGTGCCGCGGCCGGGCGGGTGGTCGTACGGCCTGCGCTTCTTTGATGCGTTCGGGTTCCTGGTGTCGGGCGATCCGCAGGCTGGGGCCGTCGGGGCCGGCGTGATCGATCGCATCACCGACCCGACGCGGCGAATGGCGGCTCGTGTGGGTTTGGTCGGCAACGGTTTGCCGATCACGCAGTGCTACAACGAGAACATCGATCAGCCGCGGCCGCCGACGCGGTACCGGATCTGCTTCGGAGCGTCGGGGCTGGATGTATTCCGGCGTTTCGAGTCGAACACCGACTACCCGTTCAGCGACCGCTCGTTCCAGGATTGGGTGATTGCGCCGCGGGTGTTCCCGGACCTGCTCAACTTCAACTACCCGGTGGGGAGCCTCGATGAGCTCCCGTCTCCGGGCGCGTGGGCCGGGCTCGTGGGCGGCAACGGGCGGTTCGGTGTGGACGGTGGGGACGGTGGGGACGGCGGTGAGTCGAGCGCAGACATCCTGCTGCGGTGATGGGCTGCCGGTCACGGCGCGGGTCGGCGTGCCGCTGCCGGTCCTGAAGGCGCGTGCGGCGATGTGCCATGTCTGCCCGCTCGCGGTGATGGGGGGTGTTGGTGATCGGCGCGGGGCCGTCGGATGCCGGCTCAGCCTCGCGGACGGGTCGGCGGCGGGCATGCGCACGGGATGCCCCGTGGGCCGCTTCCCGGACCCGCTCGGCGTCGTGCGGTGGCTCGGTGTGCGGTGGTACGGGGTGCCGATGCCCCTGCGGTGGAGGCTGTGGGTGGTGTTGAGGCGGCGGGTGGCGCTGCCGGGGTGCGGGTGCGTGGTGGTGCTGAAAGATGCGTGGGGACGGGTCGCGCGTGTGGCGCACGGGTTGAGGCGGCGGCGATGAGGCAGATCCTGCACGGCGAGGGGTGGTCGTTCGCGTTGGTGTCGCCGGCGGAGTATCTCGCGAGCGAGGCGGCGCAGCACGAGCATCCCGGGGCGCTCGCCGCGCGGCTGAGGTGGCCGAGCGGGCGGGTGCTCGGGGCGCTCTCCGCGTCGCCCTGTGCGGCGGTCGGGGCGGGGCTGCGGGAGTCGGTCGCGAGGGCGGGCGGGGCAGATCACGGGATGGTCGGCGGTCCTCGGCGGACCGGGCACGGGTTGTTTTCGTGAGTGGATCGGGATATCTGGGCGAAAGGGAACGGATGAACGGCGGCATCGGCGATGCGATGGTCGAGTGCGTGAGCTTCGGCGCGGGCGAGCAGTACTTCATTGGTGCGGAGGTCGACACCTGCCGGCTGCGGCTCACGGGGTTGCAGGCGACGCGGGTGATGATCGAGCTCGCGGACCTGTACGGGTACGCGTTCGATGCGTGCACGGAGATCTACGACGCGAAGGATGCGCCGGTGACCGTGGAGCACGCGCTGGTGGAGCTCGGGTCGGTCCGGGTGTATGTGTGGACCGGGGGTGGGGTGGGCAACGCGCTCGGTGATCGCGCGTGGGTGTACGAGGAGGCCGAGGCGGCGCAGATCCTCTTCGAGCTCGCGGAGCTCCTGGGCTGGGATCTCGGGGTGGAGGATGCGTCGGGGCTTGAACTCAACCTCGACCTCGACCACTACGCGGACGGGACGAAGGTGGAGCCGGTCGGCGAAGGCGATGATGACGAAGAGGGTGACGGGGAAGGGGCCGAGGGCGAAGGTGAGAACGACGAGGATGCCCGGGCGGACCGGGAGGCGTTGCTCACGGCCGACGCGAAGCTCGCGGGGGCGGGGAGCGATCAGTAGCCGCGTTCGCGGTGATCGTTGATATGCCAGGCGAAGACTTCGAGGCCCTGGAACATGAACCAGACGGCGAACGCCAGCAGGATGAGCACAACGCCGAACTTCAGTGCCGTCCACGCGGGGATATTCATCGGCGGGGGCGGCGGCGGGAGCTCGCGGCGGGGCTTTCTGGGCGTGCTTCCGGTCCTGTCGGGGCCTGTGGCGGCGCCGTCGCGGGTCGGGTCGGTCATTCCCCGAGTGTACCGCCGGTCGGGGGGCGGCCGGTATCCGAATCCGAGGGTTCCGCCGCGCGCTGGTGGGCGTTCAGCCGGCGGGCCGCGGCCTCGGCGGCCTCCTGGATGGCCGTCAGGATGTTCGAGACGGCCTCGGGGCCGGTGGTCGCCATCAGGCGGTCGAGCATGGCGTGGTTGGCGCCCGCCTCGGCGGCCTGGGTGTGCTCGAGCCACTCGCGGTCGACCGCGTTGGCGTACTCATTGCCGAGGGCCTCGCGGAGTGATTGGTCTTCTTTCGGGGTGATCGGCTTGAGGTCGGCCAGGGCCCCGAGAACGGGGGCGAGGGTGCCTATGTTGCCGCCGAACCGGCTGTCCTGCCTCCACCGGCTGATGGTGGAGCTCTGGACGCGCGCGGCGGCGGCGATGCGGTTCTGGGTGGTGCCGCGGTCGGAAATCATCGCGCCGATGAGCCGTCCGAAGTGGGGCATGGAGCCGGGATCGTTGCTCAAAGTGTGCGTCCGGTGCATCGTCTGGATGTTTCTTCCCCGACATCGCGAAAGAGCAACAGTTGTCGTTGCATTGTCACGATGACAAGGGCATGAACGGCACGCTGGGGCGGCCGCTGGCCTTTGGCAGGGGATCATGCGATGGTAACAGGGACCGATATCGGTGGTGTTCGGGCGTCGGCGGGTCGCGTGGATGACCGGCTGCGGGTCATGGCGATGGTCAAGACCGGCGTCCGGCTCGCGGATGCCTTCAGGGCGCTGGCCGTGGACCAGACAATGACGCGCGAGACGGCGCTGCGGCAGCTCGCGGTGTGCTGGCGGACGCGGGCGCTGGTGATCGCGGTGATTGGGGCTGGGGAAGCCGATGGCGGACTCGCCGAAACTGGTGATGATGGTGTGCAAGCGGGTATATCTGCCCCGCCGGTTGAGGCTAAGGAACTGCCCTGTACGGGGTTAGGAACTGTCCCTAATCCGTTCGGGATACCCCCGGCGCGGCGGTGGTTGGTTCCGATCGGGTTCGCAATTCTTTGGGTGGACCGCGACCTGCCGGAAGATGCCCCGTATGACCGCGTGCGGCAGGATGCCGAGGCGGCCGTGGCCCGGCTTGGCGGGCCTGTTGGGGGCGTATGCGGTGAGGGCCGCGAGCAATCAGGAAGCACGCTCGCGCAGGAGATCGATGATGTCATCAGGGCGGCGGAGCAGCGGCGGGGTCGCGGCTGGGGTGGGCGAAGAGGGGCTTCGGGACGAGATCGTGATGGAGCTGCGCCGGGCGGTCGCGGCCGCGGAGTCGGCGGCGGCGAGGTGGTCGGGCGAGGACCTGGTGGCCGCGGCGGCGATGATCCGGTCGATGCGGCGGCGGCTGTTGGGGATGGGGATGGTGGGGGCCGTGGGGGCGGTGAACGGCGGGCCGGGTGATGGCGGAGGCAAGAGAAGTCGCAGGGGTTTCGTTCCTGCTCGGTGATTGCGTCAGTATTCCGCTGGCTGATGACTCGGTGGACTTCGTCCTATGTTCGCCCCCGTATGAGGACAAACGGACCTACGGGATGCGCTTCAAGCATCGTGGGCACGAATGGCTGCGGTGGGCCATGCCGCGCTTTGTCGAACAGTTGCGGGTGTGCCGCGGCGTTGTCGCCTGGGTGGTGATGGGATCGAATCTTTACGACGCATCGCCGATTCCAGCGATGCTTCAGGTGGCTCTGCACTCGGCGGGATACGCGCTGCGCCCCGAACTTGTGTATCGACGCTACTCGGTGCCGGGGTCCGGTGGTCGAGACTGGTTCCGCCGGGATCACGAGTGGGTGGTCTGTGCGACGAAAACGCCTGGTCGGCTGCCGTGGTCGGAGCCGACGGCGATGGGTAAGCCCCCGAAGTACGGCGTCGGTGGGATGCTGAGTAACCGAACGAAAGATGGGCGGCGAGCAAACGCTCGGCGCGGGTATGTCGATTGGAAGGCTGGTGAGCGAGTTACGCGGCGGCACGCCGACAACGGCCGAGAAAATCACTACCGCAATCCCGCGGTGGCAAACCCCGGAAGTGTTATCGATTGTGGTGCCGTCGGTGGTGGCCGCATGGGTCACCCGTTGGCGCACGAAAACGAAGCTCCCTTTCCGTTGAAGTTGGCAGAGTTCTTGGTGCGAAGCCTCTGCCCGCCTGGCGGCGTCGTATTCGATGGATTCTCCGGCTCTGGAACGACAGGGCATGCTGCCCTTCTCCACGGTCGCCGTGCCATCCTGATGGATAAGCGCGAAAGCCAGATCAATCTTGCGATGCGCAGGATTGAAGATGTGCGTGCTGCGATGGCTCCGGAGGGTGCGGCGTGACAGGTGCGGCGGCGTACATCGCGGGGTTGACCGATGACGAGCTCGCCGATGCTTTGGTGCGCCGTGGGGCGACGACGAAGCGGCTCGCGGGCGGGGTGCTGAAGGTAGAGCTGCGCTTGAAGGGCGTGTCGGGGGTTGTCGCGGAGCAAGCCGCGGCTCGCGGGCGATCGCCCGGTCGGCGTGATGATGCCGGCGGCGGGAGTGGTGGTGCGAGTAGTGGTGGTGGGAGTGGTGGGGGTGGTGGGGGTGGGGCGACGCGCCGGGCGAAGAAGGCGATCGCATCGTTCAGGCGGGCCGGGGCATGAACGCATCACACGCGCATGGTCGCGGCGCCGGTGACCGGCTCGGGTTCGCGCGGGCGCTTGGCCGCGACCGTGGGCCGGTCGGCGTCGCCGAAGAGTTTCGCCCGCTCGCGCGGGGGCAGGGCCCAGCGGCGGACATGCTCGGCGATCGCGACGAGGTCGGCTACGGGCAGGGGGCCGAGGTAGTCGTCGTGCACATCGGCGGGCTTGTGGCCCATGATGAGCCGGCGGGCGACGCCCTGGTCGGCGACCTTCGCGCCGTGGCTGATGAACCGGAAGGTGTAGCGGAACCAGTACCAGGTGACGGCGAGCCGGGTGGGGTCGTTCTCGTCGCTCCCAAGGCCGACAGCGTCGCGGAGGGTCTGCATCCGCTGCTGCATCGCGGAGCTGGTGTCGGCGTTGATGGGGTCGCCCTTGAGGGTGGTGAGCAGGTAGTCGGCGGGCGGGTGCAGGCCGGCGCGGGCGGCGCGGGCGGCGTTGATCGCCGCGAGCGTCTCGGGCCAGAGAGGGATCGCGCGTCGCTGGGCCGTCTTGGTCCGCGGCTGCAGGATCCATCCGTCGCCGGTCGCCGGGGTGCGCGTCGCGGCCTTGCCCTTGCGCTTCGGGGCGTTCGGGGGCGGGGGACGGACGGCGGATGCGGTGAGCGTCGCGGTCTCGTTGGGCCCGAGGGCGCCGTTGAGGGCGAGCAGGATCTCGGCGGGCATCGTCGCGTAGTCGGGGTCGGACCGGGCGCGGCCGATGGCTTCGGTGAGCAGGCGGCGGAAGTCGGAGACGGTGAGGATCTTTTTCGCGCGCGTGTCGGCCGCGAGGGCGGCGTCGTGGCGGTGGGTGGGGGCCTTGGCGGCGGTGAGGTCGGGCATGGTGATCGCGAGGCGGGTGCATCCCGCACGGAGGACCGTGCGGGCGTGGCTGAGCCGGTGGCCCTGCTTGAGCGGCGACAGGTGCGCCCATGCGATCTCGCGGACGCGGGAGAGGGCGCGGGCGTCAAGGTCGCGGAAGCGGCGGGGCAGGTGGGCGAGGAGCTTCTCGGCGACCTCGGCGTAGTCGCGGCGGGTGCGGGGGCTGAGGCGGCGCTCGGCGAGTTCGGCGATCGATGCCTCGAGGAGCTCGGCGATGGTGATGCGGTCGGCCGATCCTGTGGTGGGCGCGGGCGCCTTCGGGTGAGTGGGCGTCGTCGCGCGGTCTTTGCCCGCGGTGATGCGGGGCCAGTCGAGTCGCCAGCGGGCGAGGGCGAGGTCGGGGCGGGCGAGCTCGCCGAAGTAGTAGTCGCGGCCGCGGTATCGCTTGCGCCACTGGCCGGAGCCGGTGTGTGCGGTCATGGCGACGATGTCGGGGTAGGGCCAGGTGGGTGGGGTGGCGGTCGTAACGGGGGTAGTCGAGGGGGTAGTGGTGCTTGTGGGTGTGTCCATGTGCTGTGATATCGGGGGTTTGCGTTCTATGCCTTCAGGTTTTGTAAACCGCAGGTCGCCGGTTCGAGTCCGGCAGGTGGCTTTCACCCGGGGGGTGTGGGGACCCCGTCGCGTTTGCGCAATCTTCGTTGTTCGTCGATCGCGTGGGCCGCCCGCTTTGTGCGCGAGTGGGGCGGACAGGTTGTGACGCGCATCGTGTTTGCCCGTCCGGCGTTGTCGATGTCCCGCCTCGTTGTGTGCGCCCGATGCGACCGGATGGCCCGGCAATACGGCGGACAAGTTCACACCATCTGAACGGTCTGCGAACACACGCGGGGGCATACTCCTCGCGGAGCCGGGCATGCCGCGCGGCCACAGAGTGGGAGTACCGAAGATGATGAAGTCTGCATGTGCAGTCGGCGCGATCGTTGCGCTGGCCGGGATGGCGTCGGCCCAGCCGGGTCTGCTCGCGGTCGGCGGGTTCGGCCCGACGGGGACGCAGGGCCTGTACCGCGTCGACGCCTCGACCGGCGCGGCGACGCTGGTGGGCGACACCGGTGTGAACCGGTTCGTCGGCATCGAGTGGGACGGGGCGACCCGCACGCTCTACGGGTACACGACCAGCGGAGCGCTGTACGCGATCGACCAGTACTCGGCGGCCAGCACGCTCATCGCAAGCGTGCCGACCTTCGTGCCCGAGGGCGGGCTGGCGTTCGGCGGCTCCACCTTGTTCGCCACCGATACCTCGTTCGTCGCGAACATCGATACCTCGACCGGGGCTCTGTTCCCGGCCGCGCCGCTGGGTGGGGCGTTCGACTTCTCCGGCATCGCGATCGACGCGGCCGGGGCGATGTTCGGCGTCGCGACTTCGGGCGCGGGCGACATGCTCTACTCGATCGATTACGCGGGCTTCGGCGGCGCGACGCTGATCGGCGCGACGGGCACGGCGAGCGTCTCGGGCGTCGCGGGGCTCGACTTCGCCGATGACGGCACGCTCTTCTACACCGACGGGTCGAGCCTCTTCACGCTCGACACCGCGACCGGCGCCGGCACGCTCGTCGGCGCGACGGGCTTCGACGGGTTCAGCGGGCTGGTCTTCGTGCCGGCCCCGGGCGTCGTCAGCGTCGCCCTTGCCGGCGGGCTGTTCGCCGCGCGTCGCCGCCGCTGATTTCGTTGCCGACATTCACCACCACAGCACCCACCGGGGCCCCGCCCCGATCCGGAGACACCAGACCATGACCCGTAACGCTTCGCGCATCGCGGCCCTCGCCGCTGTTGCTGGACTCGGCGCCGTCGCCGCCGCCCAGCCCGCGTTCATCCTGACCATCCTGCACCACTCCGACGGCGAGAGCCAGCTGCTCTCGCTCGAGGCCCCGAACCAGGACTTCGGCGGCGTCGCCCGCTTCGCCAGCGTCGTCGACAACCTGCGGGCCGAGGCGCTCGCCGACCCGACCAACGACGGCATCCCCCGCGGCGTCGTCCTGCTGACCTCGGGGGACAACATCCTCGCCGGGCCGGAGTTCCAGGCCAGCCTTGACAAGGGCGTGCCGTACTTCGACTCGATCGCCCTCGATCTCATCGGCTACGACGCGCTCGTCGCGGGCAACCACGAGTTCGACTTCGGGCCGGGCGTTCTTCAGAACTTCCTCGATGGCTTCACCACGCCGGTTCCGCTGCTGAGCGCGAACCTCGATCCGTCGGCCGAGCCGGGCCTCGTGGGCAAGCTCGTCCCGAGCGCGATGTTCAGCGTGAACGGGTTCGACATCGGCATCGTCGGCGCGACGACCGAGCAGCTCAACACCATCTCCTTCCCGGGCGGCGTCGTCGTGAGCGCGGTCCTGCCGGCCGTGCAGGCCGAGGTCGCGGACCTCAAGGCCGCAGGGGCGGACATCATCATCCTCTCCGCGCACCTGCAGCAGGTGACGCAGGACTACGACCTGATCGCCCAGCTCACCGATGTCGATGTCGCGATCGCGGGCGGCGGTGGCGAGCTCTTTGCCAACCCAGGCGACCTCCTCGTGCCGGGCGATACGCCCTTCGCCGACGCCGGCCCCATGGGCGGCACCGGCTACCCCCGCATGGCCCCCGACGCGAGCGCGACCCCGGTGCCCGTCGTCTCCGTCTCGGGCGACTACGCGTATGTCGGCCGCCTCGTCGTCGAGTTCGACGCCGCCGGCAACATCCTCGCGATCCGGCCCGAGTCGGGCCCTGTCCGCGTCTCGGGCACGGGCCCCGCCGCCGTCTCGCCCCGCCAGGACATCGTCGACCAGGTGACCGACCCGCTGCGTGACCTCCTGCAGACCACCCCGGTCGCCGACACCGAGGTCCCCCTCGACGGCACGCGGAGCAGCATCCGCTCGAAGGAGACCAACCAGGGCAACCTCATCGCCGACGCCTACCTCGCCGCGGCCCGCCGGGCGGCGCCCATCATCGGCCAGCCCCTGCCTGACATCACGATCACCAACGGCGGCGGCATCCGCAACGACAACATCATCCCCGTCGGCGTCATCGACGGCATCACCGTCCAGAGCATGCTCGCCTTCAACAACGAGGTCGCGATCGTCACCGATGTGACCGCGGCCGACCTCAAGGCCCTGCTCGAGAACGGCTACTCGGCCGTCAACAACACCATCGGCGGCTCGGGCCGCTTCGCCCAGATCTCCGGGATGCGGGTCAAGTACGACTCCCGCCGCACACCCCGCGAGACCAACGACCTCACCCTCGTCGTCGAGGAAGAGGGCGACCGCGTCATCGAGGCCGTCCTCGCCGACGGCCGCGTCATGATCGCGAACGGCCAGCCGGTTGCCGGCGCCCCGACCATCGCCGTCGCGACGGGCAACTTCCTCGCCGGCGGCGGGGACGAATACCTCGTCTTCGGCGACAAGCCCTCGTTCCTGACCGGTGTCGCCGAGCAGGACGCCCTGGCCGACTACCTGAGCAACGACCTGGGCGGCGTCGTCACGGCCCTCCAGTACCCCGTCGGCGGTCAGAACCGCATCGTCGATATCGCCACCATCGCCGACTTCAACGGCGACGGCATGATCACCTTCGCCGATGTCTCCGGTTTCCTCACCGCCTTCAACGGCGGGCTGCTGACCGCGGACATCAACGGCGACGGCATCCTGTCCTTCGCGGATGTCGCCGACTTCGCCGCGGCCATCACCGGCTGATCCGATTGTTCCTGCCACGCCGGCGGGCCCGAGAAGGGCCCGCCGGGCGTTTCCGCCGCCGGGAATGGGGCGTCACGAGCCAAGCGAAAGACCCGCGCCGCCACTCACGATTCTCCGGAAAACTTTGTCTAGACGGTGAGAACCCGGCGTTTTCTCCGTCTTCATGAGTGGGGCGAGTCGACCACGAACGACGCCCGCCCCCGACGCCCCGCCCCGGCGCCCCGTTGAGTGAGCTCGACGGAGGCAACCGCCGGCCGGCACCCCCGGGCGTCCGAAACGCACCCTTCCTCCACAAGGAGTCTGTCCCCATGGTTCGCAACACCAAGGCTGTCGCTGCGCTCTCGCTCGTCGCTCTCGCCGGTTCCGTCGCCTCCGCGTCGCCCTTCAGCTGGCTCGGCGGCGAGGGCAACTGGTCCGACCACCTGATGTGGTTCGGCCCCGCCGGCCTGACGCCCAGCAGCGTTAACGACACCGCAACCGTCAACGGCTCGACCTCGCTCGCCACCCTCACCGGGAATGTGGCCGTCGGCGGCCTGACCATCGCCAACTCGGCCGAGGTCCGCCTCTCCGGCTTCAGCATGTTCGTCGACGGCGACACGCTGCTCTCGGGCGGCTTCGCGGGCCTCAGCGTCTGGGAAGGCCCCGCGCTCCGCGACTTCGACACCGATGTCCTGACCGTTACCAACGGCGGCCGCGTCTACATGAACGGCGGCACCATGCAGATCGACGAAGCCGTATCCATGAGCGAAGGCTCCGGCATCCTGGGCGTCGGCGTCGTCGAAATGAACAGCACGACCGGCAACCTTGATGTCGGGACCGGCCTGCTCTCTGCGTTCCCCTCCGGCATGCTCGGAAACGCGACGCTGACCGTCCGCCGCACGAACTCCAGCACGAGCACGCTCGACTGGACCGATCCGGGGGCACATGTCACCGCATGGACGAACGGCCGGCTCGTCAACGAGCT
Organism: uncultured Phycisphaeraceae bacterium; assembly: GCA_964615815.1. Taxonomy (GTDB): domain Bacteria; phylum Planctomycetota; class Phycisphaerae; order Phycisphaerales; family UBA1924; genus DAIQNV01. The sequence goes on from CAZTQV010000026.1 coordinate 49,667, forward strand.
GCCCTACGCGGGCCCCCTCGGCGGCCGGCTCTACATCGGGAACGAGGCCGAGTTCGACTCCGCCGAGGGCTTCTTCGGCGCCGCGTCGTCCGAGATCGTCATGCAGGCCGTTGACGCCCAGGGCGAGAACGCCACGCTGACCGCGCCCTGGATCGACCACGCCGGCGAGCTGTCCGTGATGGGCACCGCGGTCATCAACGCCCCGCTCGTCGCCCTCCGCGGCACGGTCAACATCGATGCGGGCACCCACCCCGCCCTGCAGCTCTGGATCCCGAGCGCCCTGACGCAGCTCAACTCCGTCGCCCTCAACGCCACCGGCAACGCCTGCTTCGTCACGCCGGGCAACGACGCCCTCTCGGTCACGGGCGGCCTGACCACCGTCGCCCTGCCCGGCAACAGCGTCTTCAACCTCGCCGGTGCCGGATACGACATGGATCTCACCGTCGCCGCGAACTCCACGCTCGATGTCGACGCCTGGCGGATCAGCCTCGGCGGGTCCGACCGACTCACCGGTGACCTCGACATCGCCGGCGACCTCATCCTCCGCGAACGCCCCGGCCACCAGGCGTGGGAGAACGCCGGCGTCATGAAGCTGAACAACGGCTCCGTCGCCGGCCGCGACCTCGACAACTCCGGCACGATCCAGGGCCGGGGTGAGTTCTTCGGCTGGGTCGAGAACACCGGCGTCATCGACGCCCAGAACGGCACCCTCTACTTCCGCGGCGGCCTCGACATCGGCGACGGCCCCGGCGTCGGCCTCGTCCGAGCCGTCAACGGCGACATCTCCATCGACTCCATCGGCTTCGACGACATCTTCGGCGGCACGCTCGAGGTCGGCAACGGCTCGGGCATCCAGGAGGTCTTCGAGATGAACGAGACCCTCACGATGACCGACGCCAGCAGCCTCGTGCTCAACGCCGGCTTCATGCGGGCAGACTCCTTCGCCTTCGCCGGCCAGCTCTCCGCCGTCGGCACGAGCGAGATCCGCGCGAGCGGCAACAGCCAGTTCACGCAGATCGTCATGAACGCCGACGCCACGATCTCGGGCCACCTGATGCTGAACGGCCCCGCGAAGGTCCGCTCGACGGCCACCTTCGCCGGCGAGGGCACGATCTCCGCCGTCGGCGTCGCGGGCTCGATGGACCTGGCAAACGGCGCCGACCTGGCCGATGTCAGCCTCATCGTCACCAACCGCCTCGAGCTCTCCGACAGCTTCGACGCCGACGCCTCCGCCCAGGTCTCCGTCGCCAATCTGACGCTCGCCCCCGCCGCCGCCTACCACGCCGATCTGGGCGGGGCCAACCCCGGCGACGCCGACCGCGTCATCGTCGCCGACAACGCCAGCCTCGCGGGCTCCCTCGTCCTCGCCCCGGCCACGGGCCAGGCCCTCCCCGTCCCGAGCACCTACACCATCGTGCAGGCCGGCTCGATCTCGGGCCAGTTCGACGACATCGACACCTCGGCCCTCGGGGCCAACCGCCGGGCCTTCGTCACCTACTCGGCCAATGAGGTGCAGGTGACGGTCACCTGCCTCGCCGACCTCGCGATGCCCTACGGTCAGCTCAGCTTCGCCGACATCTCCGCCTTCCTCGCCGCCTTCAACCAGAACGACCCGATCGCCGACCTGGTCGCCCCCTTCGGCTCGTTCACCTTCGCCGATATCAACGCCTTCCTGGCTTCGTACAACAACGGCTGCCCGTAACCCCCGGCAGAGAACAGCAGATCTTCCCGTGCCCCGCGGCGTCCCGAAAGATGCCGCGGGGTCTTTCTTGGCTCAGGTTCCAGCGCTCACCGTCAGCCGCACGGGCGAAGCCCCGTACACCGCCTCGGTGATCTCGGGCGAGGAGACACTGATCTTCCGGTCCCCGGGATCGATCCCCGTCTCCTTCATCGCCCGCTTCAGGCTCATCGGCAGCCCAAACTCCACATGCTCCTCGAAGACATCCGCGAGGCAAAGCTCCGCGTCAAACCGCTCCACCAGCGTCCGGCACAGCGTCGCCACCAGGTCCTCGGGCGCGCTCGCTCCCGCCGTGATCAAAACCGACCCGCCGTGCTTGTCATCATCCCCCGGCAGCCACTCGTCCAGCAGCTCGCTCGCGTCATCCAGGAGGTACGCCGGCGTGCCGACATTCCGAGAGATCTCCGTCAGGCGCACGCTGTTCGAGCTGTTCTTCGACCCCACCACCAGCACCGCGTCCACCTGCGGCGCAATCGCCCGCACCGCCTGCTGCCGGTTCGTCGTCGCGTAGCAGATGTCCTCGCTCGGCGGGGCCTTGATCGCCGGGAAGGCTTCCTTGAGCGCCCGGATGATCACCCCCGCGTCGTCCGTGCTCAGCGTCGTCTGCGTCAGGTACACCAGCCGCTCCGGGTCCTCGATCCGGAGCGACGGGATGTCCTCGGGCGACTCCACCACCTGGATCGCGTCCGGCGCCTCCCCGCGCGTCCCGACCACCTCCTGGTGATTCTCGTGCCCGACCAGCAGAATCTGGTACCCCTGCTTGGCGTACCGGATCGCCTCCGAATGCACCTTCGTGACAAGCGGGCAGGTCGCGTCGATCGCCTTCAGTCCCCGAGCCGCCGCCGCGGATCGCACCGCCGGGCTCACCCCGTGCGCGCTGAAAACGACGATCTTCCCCTCCGGCACCTCCGCCACATCCTCGACGAAGACCACCCCGCGGTCCCGAAACCGGCCCACCACATGCTTGTTGTGCACGATCTCGTGGTACACATACACGGTCTCGCCCGGAAAGAGGTCGAGCACCTGGTCCACGACATCGATCGCCATGCGCACACCGGCGCAGAAGCCCCGCGGGTTGGCAAGAATGATCCGCATGAAGCCGCAAGCCTCCGTCCGGGCCCCCCGCGGGCCGGGTTCGGTTCGATCCTAGACAGCCGCCCGACGCATACCCGTGCCCACAACGACCACCAGCCCGACCACGAACGCTCCCAGTGGCCCCTCCGCCGCCCTCCCGGCGGACCTCGATCCGATGGCCCTCCTGGGCCGCTGGGGGCCCGGCGTCGAGTCCGGGGAGCCCGTGGACCTCCACGCCGCCCTCGCCCACTGCCACGCCCTCGCCCGCTCCCGCTACGAGAACTTTTCTGTGCTGACGAGCCTGGTCCCCCCCGATCTCCGCGATGACTTCGCCGCCGTCTACGCCTTCTGCCGCTGGGCCGACGACCTCGCCGACGAGACCCACCGCCTCGCACCGGACGCCGACCCGGACCTCGCCCGCGCCCGCTCCACCGAACTCCTCGCCTGGTGGCGAGCCGAACTCGACCGCTGCTTCGCGGGCGAGGCGAGCCACCCCGTCTTCGTCGCCCTCCGCCGCACCATCGACGCCCGCCGTCTCCGCCCCGAGCCCTTCCACGACCTGATCACCGCCTTCGAGCTGGACCAGCGCACCACGCAGTACCGCACCTGGCCCGAGCTCATCGCCTACTGCTCCAACAGCGCCGACCCCGTCGGCCGCATCGTCCTCACCCTCGCAGGCCACCGCCCGCCCGACGAGGACCCGGGCAACACGACCATCTACGACCTCTCCGACCGCGTCTGCACCGCCCTCCAGCTCACCAACTTCTGGCAGGACACCCGCTCCGACCTCTTGGAACGCGGCCGCGTCTACATGCCCACCGACGAAACAGGCCTCGACGCCGACACCCTCCGCGACTTCGCGCAGCGCGAGAACGATCCCGCCGCCCGCGTCCCGTTTATCCACGCCCTGCGCCCCCTCGTCGAGCGCACCGCCGAACTCTTCGACTCCGCCCGCGAACTGCCCCGCAGGCTCGACCCGCGCATCGCCCCCGTCGTCGCCCTCTTTGCCGCCGGCGGCCGCCGCACGCTCCGCAAGGTCGAAGCCGCGGGCTGCACCTCCCTCTGGAAGAGGCCCAGACTCACCAAGCCCGAGAAGGCGGCCCTGCTCGCACGCGCCTGGGCCGCATCGAAGCTCACGGGCCGATCGAAGGGCGGCCCGTCGTGATCGCGCCCACCACCGATCAGCCCGCCCCCACCCCCGCCTCCCCCGCGCTCGCCGCATCGTACGAGCACTGTCGAAGCGTCATGCGCGAGCGGGCCGGCAACTTCGCCTACGGCATCCGCCTCTTCCCCGCCGCCAAGCGCGACGCCATCTGCGCCCTCTACGCCTGGAGCCGCGCCGGCGACGACATCACCGACGACCCCGACCCCGCCCGCGACACCCGCGCCGATCTCGCCGCCTTCCGCGAGCGAACGCTCGCCATGCTTGACGGCGCCGAGCCCGCCGACACCGACCACTGGCCCGCCTTCCTCGACACGGTCCACCGCTACGCGATCGACCGCGAGCCCATCACCGACATGCTCGACGGGCTCGAGCAGGACCTCGAACCCGTCCGCCTCAAGACCTGGGCCGACCTCGACCAATACTGCGACCGCGTCGCCTCATCCGTGGGCCGCATGTGCGTCACCGTCTGGGGCCCCGCCCCCGGCGTCGACCCGAAGAGCCTCACCGCCCCCGCCATCCAGCGAGGCCGCGCCTTCCAACTCGTCAACATCCTCCGCGACATCGCCGAGGACTACGACGCAACCCCCAGCCGCGTGTACATCCCCGACGAAACGCTCGCCGAGCTGGGCCTCACGCCCGAGGCCCTGCGCACCTGGTCCGAGCCCGGCCGCGCCCGCCGCCTCGTCGAGCGCGTCGCCGCCCGCGCCCGCGAGCGCTTCGACCGCAGCGCCGCCCTCGAGTCGATGGTCGACCCCGCCTGCGTGCCGGGCCTCGTCGCCATGACCCGCGTCTACCGGGGTATCCTCGCCCGCATCGAGCGTGCCCCCGCCTCCGTCGTCGCCCCCGTCCGCGTCGGCCTGCCCGCCTGGCAGAAGACCGGCATCGCCCTCCGCGCCGTTGCCGGACGCCTCACGATCGGCTGGCGCAAGGAATGACCCGCAAACGCCCCGAGGTCATCATCGCCGGAGGAGGCCTCGCCGGGATCGCGTGCGCCGTCCGCCTCGCCGAGCAAGGCGTCCCGGTCCTCATGCTCGAAACCAGAAAGCGCCTCGGCGGCCGCGCCGCGTCCTTCCTCGACCGCCGCAGCGGCCTCGAGATCGACAACTGCCAACATGTCGCCCTGGGCTGCTGCACCGCCTACCGCGACCTCCTGAACCGCATCGGCGCCGGCGGCGCCCTCCGCTGGACCAGCGAGCAGTGGTGGGTCGAGCCCGGCGGGTGGACGAGTGTGCTGAAGCCGAGCGGGCTGCCGGCGCCGCTGCACGCGGGGCCGAGCTTTGCCGCGGCGCAGTTTCTCTCGCTCGGCGAGAAATGGGCGGTGGCGCGTGCGCTCGCGGCGATCCGGTTTGCGGATCGGGCGCGCTGGCGCGGGCGGACCTTCGGGGAGTTCCTTGCGGCGCAAGATCAGCCGCGGCGGGCGGTTACGCGGTTCTGGGAGCCGGTGATCGTGAGCGCCTGCAACCTCGGCGTCGATCGAGTGTCGGCGGAGCCGGCGCTGAAAGTCTTTCAGGATGGGCTGTTGCGGTCCGCGGAGGCGGGATTTATCGGGGTGCCGCGGGTGCCGTTGACGCGGCTTTATTCGCGAGTGCCTGGCCTGATTGAGGTTGCGGGCGGGGAGGTGCGGTTTGGGGCGAGCGTGCGCGGGGTGGATGTGCGCACGGTGACGCTTGCTGATGGTGAAGTAGTGGAGGCGGAGCGGGTTGTCTGTGCGCTCCCGGCGGAGCGGGTTTGTGCGCTCAGTCGCGGCGCGTGTGCGCACGACGGGCGCGTGCGTGCGCTCAAAGAGGCGACTTTCAGTCCGATTCTTGGGGTGCACCTGGTGTTCGATCGCCCGGTGATCTCGACGCCGCACGCGGTGCTTTTGGACACCGGCACGCAGTGGCTTTTCCGGAAGGACGAGGCGGGGAAGATGGTGCACGCGGTGGTGAGCGCCGCGGACGAGTGGGTGCCGTTGACGGAGGCGGAGATCGTGCGGCGGGTGGTCGAGGACCTTCGCCTGTGCTTTCCGGCGTCGGCGGGGGCGCGGGTGGTGGCGGCGCGGGCGGTGAAGGAGAAGCGGGCGACCTTCGCGGCGACGCCGGCGTTCGAGGGTGTTCGGCCGGAGGTGGTGGGGGAGTCGGGGGAGGTGGGGCTGTTGCTGGCGGGTGACTATGTGCGGACGGGGTGGCCCGCGACGATGGAGGGGGCGACGCTGGCGGGTGAGATGGCGGCGCGGGCGGTGCTGGAGGGGAAGTAGAGGACGGGCTGGAAGCCCATCCCATGAGGGTGGAGAAGACACGGGCGGGACGCCCGTGCCACGAGGGTGAATAGAGGCGGGTAGGCTCCGGGCTTAGGAGGCTTTGCATGAGCGTGGACGCGGTGTTGAAGTGGCTGGACGAGAACGAAGAGGCCGGGATCGAGCGGCTGGTGGACTGGCTGAAGATCCCGAGCGTCGGGGCAGATCCGGCGCATGACGCGGACACGCGGCGGGCGGCGGAGTGGTGCGGGGAGCACCTGCGGAAGTCGGGTTTCACGGTCGAGATCGCGGAGACGGCGGACGCGTCGAAGGGGGAGCGGGGGCAGCCGATCGTGCTGGCGACCTGCGGGGATGAGTCGACGCCGGGGCCGCATGTGCTTTTCTATGGGCATTACGATGTGCAGCCGCCGGACCCGCTGGACTTGTGGGAGACGGGGCCGTTTGACCCTGTTCGGAAGGCGAAGGACAAGGACGGGGGGGAGCGCCTGGTCGCGCGGGGTGCGTCGGACGACAAGGGCCAGGTCGCGATGTTCCTCGAGGCGATGCGGGCGTGGAAGGACGCTGGGGGTGAGGTCGGCGGTGGGGTGCGGTTCACGGTGTTGATCGAGGGGGAGGAGGAGTCGGGGTCGGTGAACCTCGAGCGGTTCGTTGAGAAGCACAAGGACCGGCTCTCGAAGTGCGATGTGTGCGTGATCTCGGATACGGGGATGCTCGGGCGTGGGAAGCCGGCGATCACCTACGGGGTGCGCGGGCTGGCGTACACCGAGGTCATCCTGCACGGGCCGGACCGCGACCTGCACAGCGGGATGTGGGGCGGGAAGTGCCCGAACCCGATCAACGAGCTGGTGAAGGTGCTCGGGCAGCTCTGGGACGAGTACCGGCGGGTGACGATCCCCGGGTTCTACGACGGGGTGAAGGGGCCGGTGGACGCGGAGCGCGAGCAGTGGCACGCGCTCGAGATCGATTCGGAGGAGGCGCTCAAGGGCATCGGGCTGCCTCACGAGGCGGATATCGGTGAGGCGGGGTACACGGCGACGGAGCGGGAGTGGGCGCGGCCGACCTGCGACATCAACGGGATCGTGGGGGGGTACACGGGCCCCGGCGCGAAGACCGTGATCCCGGCGAAGGCGTCGGCGAAGATCAGCTTCCGGCTGGTGGATGAGCAGGACCCGGACGCGATCCGGGATGCGTTCTTTGCGTGGCTCGAGGAGCGGACGCCGCCGGGGTGCCGGTGGGAGCTGAAGGACCACGGGGGTGGTCGGCCGGCGACGGTGGCGGTCGAGAGCCCTTACCTCACGGCGGCGGGCGCCGCGATCGAGCGGGCGTGCGGGACCAAGCCCGCGTTCATCAAGACCGGCGGGTCGATCCCGGTGGCGGGGCTCCTGAAGCAGGGGCTGGGGCTTGAGACGGTGTTCATGGGCTTCGGGCTCGAGGACGACCGGGTGCACTCGCCCAATGAGAAGTTTGAGATCGATTGCTTCCGGATGGGGGCGCGGTCGCACGCGGTGTTGTGCGAGGAGTTGCGGAAGCTGAGGTAGACGCGGGCGGGACGCCCGTGCCACGGTCTCAGGCGGCCTTGGCGGGGGCTTCGGATTCGGGCTCGATGGTGCCGACCTCGATCGGTTCGGCGTCGGCGCCCGCGTCGGGGTCTGCTTCGGGCGGGAGCTCGATGCCCTCGGCTTCGGCGGGCTGGGCGTTTGCCTTGGCCTTGGCCTCGGCTTCGGCCTTGGCCCTTTCGGGGTCGATGCCGTGGAGGCGCATGAGTTCCTGGGCGTACTTCTCGCGGAGGTGGGCGACGGCGACCTTGGTGTCGTGGAGGTAGGTCTCGTTTCGGACGAGGGATGTGAGGATGTGCAGCGAACCCAGGAGGGCGACGGCTGCGATCATGCCGTAGGAGATCCACTGGAGGGTCGTGTCGCTCACGGGGCGTGCATCGACGCTTCCGGCGGGCGAGTTGACCGTAGACTGTTCGGAACCCGGGGCTTGCGGCGCGGGTATGCGGGGGGGATGGGCTGGGTGGCAGGAGGCCGACGGCGTTGACGGCACGCGGCAGAGACCAGCTTGGGACCCGGTGGCTCGCGGCGGCGTTCTGGCTGGCGGCGGTGCTGCTCGGGGCGGTCGCGGAGCCGGTTCTGGGTCAGGGGGAGGGCCAGGCGGACGATCGGGGCGGTGAGGCGGCGGCCCAAGAGGCCCCGTTTGGGGGAGAGATTGAGCTGCGGGTGCTGCGGCTGGGGCCCGGGGGGCTGGCGCGGCGGGGGTCGTGGGCGGGGGTGTTGGTCGAGCTGCGTGACCGGGGGCTGCAGCAGCGGGAGATCGTGCTGCGGGCGAAGGTGGAGGACCGCGACGGAGACGAGGCGTGGCTGGAGCGGGTGGTGGCTTCGAACCCGGGGTTTGCGCAGTCGTTCTGGCTGTACTTGCGGCTGCCGCATGGGGCGGGGACGCCGGTGGCGGTGACGGCGCATGAGGCCGAGGAAGTGCCGGTGACGGGGGAGGGGCCGTCGGGGCTGGCGGGGTTTGCGGCGGGGCGGGTGCTCGCTCGGGCGGAGCTGGGGCTGGACCGGGCGGCGCCGGCGACGGAGGGGCTGTACGGGGTTATCGGGACGGCGGACCTTGGGCTTCGGCAGTACGCGGCGACGACGGCGGGGGAGCGGTTCAGCCCGGCGGGGCACGAGGTGACGCGGGTCGCGGTGGGGATCGGGGTGGAGGAGCTGCCGGACCGGTGGCAGGGGCTGGCGGCGGTGGAGGTCCTGGCGTGGGGGCGCGGGGCGGGGGCGGGGCCGGAGGCGCTGTCGCCCGATCAGGCGCGGGCGCTTCGGGAGTGGGTGGCG
>CAZTQV010000027.1:0-58578 GCA_964615815.1 uncultured Phycisphaeraceae bacterium
CCTCGCTCACGATCGATGGCGGTTGCCGCCCGACATCTCTGGCCAGGACCTGGGCGTCCGGTTCGACTTCGAGCCATGCGTCGATGAACCGGTCGGCCAGTTCGCGGGTGATGGAGCCATGAAGCCGGGCGCTCGCATCAATCCGCAGCAGGACGGTCATGGCGGTCTCCTTTGTGCTCGTGGGGATGGGTTGCGCGAAAGGTTCTGGCGCAGATGCTTGTTTGCGAATCAGCCGACGAGGTGTGTCCACCCCGCCAGCCAAATGGGGAGAGAGAAAGCGGGCGGCCCACTACTCGGCATGCTGGTCGAAGAGGGCGGGCCAGTTGGTGTTGGCCCGCGCGACGCTGGGGTTGAAGTCGGCGTTGAACTTCTGGAGGATGTCGGCGTTGACATTCAGGTAGAGCTTGTCGTTTCGGACCTGGGCGGTGGTGATGTCGACGGGGAGGAGCATGTTGATCGAGACGCCGTAGGCGCAGAAGCCGCCGTACTGGGGGGCGAAGCGGTTCGGGCTTTCGAGGAAGGTCGCCTTGTTGTGCTCGCTCGCGAAGAGGTAGGTGGCGCCGGCGTGCTCGGCGCGGATCATGGGGGAGCCGTTCCGGGGTGTGTTGCCCTGGAAGAAGCTGACGGGGTCGAAGCCATCAAGGGCGATGCCGCTGGCGCCGGAGACATTGACGAGGTTTCCGCGTGCGGCGGCGATTTTCTCGACCGCTTCGTCGGTGCTCCAGACATCGCTCGCGATCATGCGGTAGTTGACGAAGGCGGCCTCGAAGCCGTCGTAGCCCGGGAGCTTCGCGGCGGCGGTGGCGTCGGAGACGACGGCGACCTCGAAGCCTTCCTCGATGAGGCTTCGCACGTGTGATTCGACGCAGAGGTTGGCGGACATGCCGGCGATGACGACCTGGTCGATGCCGGCCTTTCGGAGTTGGAGTGCGAGGTCGTTGGAGTCGGGTCCGTAGACCTTGTGGGGGCTGACGACGACCGTTTTGCCGTCGTTGATGTAGGGCTTGTAGCGGTCGAGCCAGTCGGCGCCGGAGCCTTCGATGCCGTCGGTGACCAGAGGGCCGTCGCGGTGGAACATATTGATGTCGTGCATCAGGGTTTCGAGGGCGCCCTCGAACTTCCATGTGTGGTCGTGCGGGTAGTAGTAGTGCGGGCTGACGAAGACGCGGGCATCGGCGTTCTTGGCGGCGCGGAAGAGGCGTTCGATGTTTTCGACGGTGTTGTTCTCGGTGACGCTTTCGCCGACGACGCCCCAGGTGACGCCGGTCGGGCTGAGGAAATCCACCTGGGGGTCGATGACGAGGAGGGCGAAGGTTCCGCGGGCGAGCTCCACGCCGGGGCGGGGGATGGGGGCGTCGGCCCGGGGGCCGTCGATGTAGTGAACCTGCGGGGCGTGGGCGTGGGCGGCGTGGTCGTGCCCAGCGCGGTCGTTGTGGTTCATCGGCTGGGCAAGCGCGGTGAGCGGCGCGAGGGTGCAGGCGGTGAGCAGTGCGTGCGTCTCGGTGATGCGGATCATCTTTGGTTCCTTCCCATTGGTTGTGTGTTCAGCTCAAGCTGGTGTGCCGGTGTGTGTCTGGTCATTGCACCGCGGGGATGCCGGGGTGGGTCTCGGGTCGGGGGCCGGGGGCGGGCCAGTGGAATCGGCGGTCGGCTTCGGCGATGGGGATGTCGTTGATGCTGGCTTCTCGGCGGCGCATAAGGCCTGCGTCGTCGAACTCCCACAGTTCGTTTCCGTAGCTGCGGAACCAGCGTCCTTCGGTGTCGTGCCACTCGTACTGGAAGCGGACGGCGATGCGGTTCTCGCGGAAGCCCCAGAGGTCCTTGGCGAGGCGGTAGTCGCGTTCGCGGTCCCACTTGCCCTGCAGGAACGCGCGGATCTCGTCGCGGCCCTTGAGGAAGGTGTCGCGGTTGCGCCATTCGCTGTCGGGCGAGTAGGCGAGGGCGACGCGGTCGGGGTCGCGGCTGTTCCACGCGTCTTCGGCGGCGCGAACCTTTGCGAGGGCGGTTTCGGGGGTGAACGGGGGGACGAGGGGGCGCGGTGATCGCGCGGGCGTTGGGACGCCCGGGAGCGTTTGGGGTGTCATGTGGGGTTCCTTCAGGTGTGACGCCGGTGATGGCGCGGGGGGTCGGGTCAGCGGACCGGGCAGGCTCGCGGCTCCACGCGGGGGAAGTCGATGTCGACATCGAACGCGCGGTTGAAAATGTTGGTGAAGTAGTTCAGCGCGACCGCTCCGACGATCTCGGCGATCTGGGCGTCGGTGAAGCCGGCGCTGCGGACGGCGTCGATGTCGGATGCCTCGACGCCGCCTCGGGTTTCGAGGATGCGGGTGGCGAAGGTCAGCGCGGCCTGCGCGGTGGCTTCGGAGGCCTGGCCGTCGCGAGCGGCATCGATCTCGCTCGCGCCCAGACCGGCCATCTTGCCGAGGGCGGTGTGGGCGGAGAGGCAGTAGCCGCACTCGTTGGTCTCGGCGGTGAGCAGGGCGATGCGCTCGCGGATGGCGGCCGGGAGCGTTCCGCCGCCGAGCGCGGCATTGAACTGGACCCACGAGGCGAGGACGGCGGGCGAGTTGGCCATCGCGCCGGCCATGTTGGGGACCATGCCGAGGCCCTTCTTCACGGACTCGAGGGTCTGCTTCGCGGTGGCGGGGGCGGTATCGATGGACTGCACGGGGAGACGGGACATGGCGGAACTCCTTCTGAGGCGATGCGACACCTTGCCCCGAGGAGACGCTCGTCGGGGTGGATGGGGCCGCGGGTTGGTGGCGCTGGCTGCGCCGTTGTGGGTGTGGCCTTGCCGGTCGTGCATTCGATCGGCGGGTGGTGGCCGTGACTCAAGAACGATACTGACCAATCAGTATAAATCAATGGGATCATCCCAAGCACAGTCGATTTTTTTACTCGATTTTTGTTTGGTTTCGCTGCCGCGGTGCCGCTCGCTTGGCGACCAGGCGGAATCGTGGGCAACACGCTGCACACGGCATGCGTACTGTCTAGTCAGTCTCTATGTCTAGTTTGGAAGGAGCCGCTGATGCCGCCGAGTCGCCGCGATGACCTGATTGATGCCGCGATGCGTGTGTTCTACCGGCATGGCTTCCACGCCTCGAGCCTGGATGACATCCAGAAGGAGGGCGGGATCAGCCGGATGACGCTGTACAACCACTTCAAGTCGAAGGACGAGCTGGTGGTCGCGGCGATGCGACGGCGGGACGAGATCTTTCGGAACCGGATGATGAAGTTCGTGGAAGGGAAAGCCAAGACACCGCGGGAACGGCTGCTCGCGGCGTTCGACTTTCACGAGGATTGGTTCACGGGCGACGAGTTCTGCGGCTGCATGTTCATCAACGCGTCGGCGGAGTTCTCGGTGGCCGACTCCGCACCGCGCCGGCTGGCCGCGGAGCACAAGCAGGAGATCGTGCGGTACCTGCGCGAGCAGTGCGAGGCGGCGGGTATCGCCGACGCGGGCGAGGTGGCCGAGCGGCTCAACATCCTGCTCGAAGGGGCGATCGTGACGGCCCGGGTCGTTGGGCAGGTGGCCGACGGCGGGAAGGATCCGGGGGCCGCGGCACGGCGGGCCAAGCGGATGGCCGAGCTGCTCTTGGATCAATCGTCAGCGTCGGCGGACTAGGCGAAGAGCCGGGCGGTCAGTCCTGCGGGATCATGCGCTCGTCCGGGTGCACCATGGGCCCGGACTCGATCGCCTGCTTCGGCGTGCGATCGGCCCGCCAGAGGCCCCAGTGGTTCTCGACGGCGGCGGGGTGCGCGGGGTTCTTCCAGTTCTCGTCGAAGGCGCTGAACCAGAGGTAGGGGAGCCGCTGGCCGTCCGCCCAGCCACGCCAGGCCCGATAGAACAGTTCCTGCTCGTCCTCGCCGGGGACGCCCTTGATCCACTGCGACTCCTCGCCCTCGGGCCAGACACTCGTGGCCCAGCCGAGCTCGCACAGGTAGATCGGCAGCGTCGGGTGGCGCTCACGGACGCGCTCGATCTGCTCGCGTGTCCAGTCCATGGCCTCGGCGAGTTGCACGCCGTTCCACATCGCGTAGGCGTGGAGCCCGACGAAGTCGCACTCAGCGGCGACCGTGGCGCTTCCGGGCGTGAACCACCAATCGAACACATCGGCGGTGCTGACGGGCTGCGTGATCGCCTGGCGGACCTGACGGATGCGCCTCGCGAGCGTCCTCTCGTTGACGGCGTGGGCCGACCAGAAGATCTGCGTCTCGTTCCCCACCAGCAGGCCGCGGACGATCTCCGGGTACTCGTTCGCGAGCTCGGTCGCGATGGCCACCTGCTCGTCATTGGCCGCGATGTTCTCCGGGATCGCGGCTCCGGTGTTGCGGTGCTCGTCGAGCTGGTACTCGGGCGCGATCCAGACGCCCAGCATGACTTCGAGACCGAGATCGTGCTTTCGGATCAGCTCGCAGATGTAGCGCTCGTTCTGCCCGGCGGCGTAGCTGCGCACGACATCGAAGTGCGGATCGAGGAGACGGAGATCCTCGAGTATTTCGTCGGAGGTGGGCTGCGGGCCGTTGGGGGATTGCCCGTCGCGGTAGGGCCCGTAGCAGATACCGACGCCGCGCCAGACGCCGTCGGCGTCGATGATCCGAAGTTTGCGTTGGTCGGCCGGCTCAACGGCATGGGCAACGGTGACGAGCAAGGCCAGGGCGAAGACCATTATGCGGCGCACGGCGATCCTCCTTCGGGACCGGACACTGTAACGCGATCGGGTTCGCCGGGCGCACGGGTGCGGGGCCCATTGAGCAGCCGGCCGATCACCGTGTACCGGACCATGGTTTGGTAGCAGACCAGAAGCACGAGGGTCACCGCGGCCGTCAGAATGCCGAACTCGAGTAAGGGCGGCCAGGGCAGGTAGGCCAACGCGAATTGGCCCGCAATGACGAGTGGCAGGTGGGCGATGTACAGCCAGTACGAGGCGTCGGAAAGGTAGCGGATCCGAGGACTCGGGCGGGCGAGCAGGCGTCGAGCCAGACCCATGAAGGCGAAGGCGGTCGCCCAGACGAAGACGGATTGAAGAACGGCCGCGAGCACTGAACCGAGTCGGTCATCAACGGTGTACCCGGCAAAGGCGGAGGCATCGTGCGTGAGGCGGAGGCCGGGTATCGCGGCAAGCACGGCGATGAGCATCCACGCCCACCAGACCCGGCCGAGGCGGTCGGCGGCGCCCGATGCGGCGTGCATCAGGGCACCGAAGGCGAAGAAGACGGCGTAGTGCCCGAGCACATGCGGGGCGGGGATGAGCGAGGAGGATGTGTCGGGCCCGAAGGCTGCCTGCCAGCTTTGCGTGAGCGCGGTGAGCGGGAGCAGCAGCACGAGGCACAGGGGCGTGCGGACCAGAACGCCCGGCAACATGCGCGGTGACAGCCTGCGGACCACGAGCGTGACGAGCACCAGGCCGCCAGCGAGCCAGCACAGGTGCCAGAGAAACCAGAGGTGCATGAACAAGTCGCCCGTCAACGCGAAGTCGACGAGACGCTCGAGCGGGCGGGCCGGGTCGGGTGCCTGGTTCGGCAGGCCGTCGGCTTCGAGCATCGCCGTGATCTGTTCGCGACCGTCCACGACGCGATCGAAGTCGGCTGACACGCCGAGCAGGTTTGCGATGTACTCGACGGCGCCGCGATCGTGCCGCATGGAATCGATCGGCGTTTCGCCGCCGGTGTTCGTCAGGGTGGGGTCCGCGCCGGCATCGAGCATGAGCGGAACCGACTCGGACGCCCCGAAGAAGCAGGCCGTATGCAGGGGCGTGTTGTCATTGATCATGCGCTGGTTGGGGTCGGCACCGGCCTTGAGCAGGATGGCGGTGATCTCGGCGTGATCGCCCGTCACGGCCCAGGCGAGGGGAAGGGTGCCGACCCGGGGATCGGGCGTGTTGGGCGATGCCCCCGCGTCGAGAAGCTCGCGCACGGTCGGGATATCGCCGGATGCCGCAGCGGACCAGATGGTTGCCTCAGTAGTCAGATCACCCCCCCACTGCCGCTGCGGAGGTGGGTAGGCAGAACTCAGCATGCTGCCGCCGATGATGACCGCCCACATCGCCGGGACGATCGTGATCGTCCCCAACAGGAGCGGCAGGGCGATGCGCTTCCAGCGATGTCGCACGAAGCCGCCAAGGCCGCGGCGGTGTATGAGCATGGCGGCGAAGAAGCCGCTCATGAGGAAGAAGAGCGGGAGGCGGAAGCCGTGAACGAGCTCGACGAAGGTGCCGAGAGCGGGCACGGTCTCGTCGTTCATCGCGATCCAGGGGATTGGGACGAAGGCCAGGGCGGCGTGGAGCGCGATGCCCAAGAGCATGGCGAAGGCACGGAGGGCGTCGAGATCGTGGCGCCGTGTCGGTTGCAGGGATGAGGTGAGCATGGTATTGGTCTCCGCGATCAGTGGAGCATGGCGGCGATCTTCGGCCGCGTGGTGCGGATGCGGTCCTCGTCGAACGGAATGCCGATGCCGATGTAGATGGCGGCGTAGACGGGCCGGATCTGGTCCCAGGGCATCTCCATGACCTGGCGGATGGGTGTGCCGTTGGCATCGGTCGTCTGCGTGTCGGCGCCGGCGTCGATCAACAGGCGGACGACCTCGGCGTGGCAGAAGAACGCGGCATTGAAGAGCGGGGTGACGCCGGAGCGGTTTTTCGTCTCGAGATCGGCCCCCGCGCCGAGGAGGACCTCGGTCGCGTACACACGGCCGAAGACCGCGGCAAGACTGAGGGGCGTGTCGCCGGTTGCGTTGGGTGTGTTGATGGGCGTGCCCGCGAGCAGGTGGGCGTACACGGCTTCATCCTCGCCTCGCACGATCGCGGCCTCGAGAGAGATCGCGGGACTTTCGGGGCCCGCCGCGGCGTGGCCCTCGTCGTCCACCCGATCACAGGCGGGCACGACGAGGGTACCTGCAGCGAGCAGTGCTGCGATGAGGAAGCGAGGGCGTTGCGTACGGGCAGGCTTCATGGCGACGGTTCCTTTCGGTGGGGACAGACGGTGGGCGTCGTCGAGCCCAAGGGCGGGCTCGGCGGGCAGAACTGTGTTCAGTGACGAAGCTGGATCAGCGGCGGACGATCCACACACCGGCGAGACGATCGTGCAGGCCGCGCGTGGGGTTGACGACGGCGGAGATCGTCAAGACGCCAGCTCCGGCGATGGCCGCGGCCCCCAGCCAGGACGCCGCGGCGGAATCGATCCATGCGCCGTTCATTCGAGCCAGCACGGCGAGCACACCGGTCGACGCGAGCACGGGGAGCCACATCAACAGAGCGCGGGCCAGCATGCGGGCGCGTGACGCCCGGCCGGTGGTGGTCACGGCCTCGAGGCCGAAGGTGGAGAGGCCGGTCGACTTCCTCCAGAGCGCGAGCAGGATGTCGAAGAAGGCCATGAAGTGCATCATCACGAGACCGGCGATGGCGATGCGGACGGCCCAGACGCTCCAGCTCGCGGTGGCCGCCGTGTTTCCTGCGATGCCGAGCAGCGACGCGATCCAGGCGTAGCCGGGGATGACGAACAGCGACGCCGACCGCAGGCCCCGCGTCACCTCGGCGGGCTTGCCGAGCAGGCCGCGAAAGGTGCCGGTGAGGAAGGTGAGCTTCTCGAAGGATCCGGACCGCAGATTCTGCAGGGCGGGCCGCGCGTGCAGCGGGATGCTGAGGTTGTCGGCGTGCTCGGCAACGGCCGCAAGGAATCGTTGCTGGCCCGCGAGCGTGCCGACCGCGATGGACTCCGCCGGGGAGCCCGGCCAAGGCGTATCGAGCAGCATGGCGCGACCGTCGTCGGTGATCCAGATATGGCCAAGGCTGTACTCAGCCGGCAGCGTTCCGTCGCGCTGCTGGGCCCACAGCTCGGCCGCGAGGTCGTGCAGCCAGTAGCGCATCGTCGCCCACGGCACCTTACCTGCGGTCACGATTTCGCCGAACGGAAGGCCGCGGGGGGCCTCGAAGGCGTCCCAAGTGCGGTCCTCGCTTTCGACACTCTGCAACCAGCGTGGTCGACCGGGACGCGCGGCGCCGCGGCGGGCTTCCGTTGGCTCGGTTCCGTTTCGCAGTATCAGCCAGATCGGGCGACGGAGGACGGCATCCTCGGCCGAGAGCCATTTACCGCGTGCAACCTCACCGGTGACACCGAAAGGCCCGATGTGCCGCGACGCTTCGCCATGTGCCTCGGCTTGGGAATCGAGCGACCCCGCCGGACGCCGCACGCCCTTGGGCCGAACGACGACGCGAGTGCCCGACGCCAGATCCCAAGCCGTCGCCAGGCCGTTGCCGCGGTTCGCGGGGATCCACAGCAGCGCGACCACCCAGGGACACGCCACGGCCAGCCCGATGTTGAGGATCGTGTGGATCGGCGCCCACTCCCCGCTCGGGAGGGCCGCAACGGACAGCGGGATCCGCACGCCCTCGATGACGGCCATCGGAATCGCGATGCGAAGCAAGGCACGGCCCAGGCCGGGCCGACGGCCGTTCGTGCGCACGACCCGCAGGTTCATGATCCACTTGCCGAGGCCCATGCCGAAGAGCCCCTCGGTCAGCGTGAAGTACAGGAATGCGACCGCGAAGATCAGGAAGTGATACCGCCAAGCGGCGAAGGTGAACTCGTACAGCGGGCGGATGAACAGGGCCACGGGGCCGACCAGCACCATGGTCGCGGCGTAGGTCGGCAGGAAGGCGGCAAGGTAGTCGATCCAGCCCGCGGCACCCCGCTGCGTCTGCGTCGCCGGCTCGGGCACGGCGGAACTGAACGGCAGCAGGGCGTCGCGCAAGGCGCCATAGCTCGGGAATCGCCCGCCCGGCTCCTTGGCCAGGCAACGGGCGATCACGCGGTCGATCCCCGCCGGCAGCTCGGCGCGGCGCGACGACGCCGCAGGCGCGGGCGTGTCGATCACATTCGCGACGACCTGCACCGCGTTGTCACCCTCGAACGGCGCCCGACCCGTCAGCAGCGTGAAGAGCGTCGCCCCGACCGCGTAGATGTCCGAACGCGCGTCAATCTCATCACCGCGAAGCTGCTCGGGCGAGGCGAACGCGGGCGTGCCCATGACCTTGCCGGTCTGCGTCATGAAGGTGTCCGCCGACGGCAGCGTCGACACCGACAGCCCGAAGTCACCGACCTTGACCGTGCCATCCGGCGAGACAAAGCAGTTCGACGGCTTGATGTCGCGGTGCAGTACGCCGCGATCCAGAGCGGCCTCCAACCCGTCGATCATGCTCAGCACCGCGTCGACCGCCTCGGCCACCGCCATTGGCCCGCGCCGGTTCAGCACATCCTGAAGCGTGCCGCCAGGGGCGATCTCCATCGTGATGACCGGGACGCCATCGATCTCCTCGCTGCCGAAGACATACAGGCTCGATGGATGGTTCACGCGGGCCGCGAGCCGCCCTTCCCGCAGGAACCGGTGGCGCATCTCGGGCGAGTCAAGGCTCTGGTCGAGGATCTTGAGCGCCAGCCGCCGCCCCGTCGCCCGGTGCACGGCTTCGTACACCGTCCCCATGCCGCCTTGGCCCAACAGACCCACGAGCGTGTAGTCGCCGAGCTCGCGCGGCAACTCCACAGCAGGGCTCCGACGACGCCGCGACGCCGGCACGCCAAGCGTCTCCGCTTCACTCACGCCCGCGGTCGGTGCCCCTTCGGATCGGGCTTCGCCGCCCTTGAGCACGCCCGACAGCAGGCACGCCGGGCAGGCCGCGTCGCCCGGATCATCGAGCGGCGCGCCGCAGGCCGGGCAAGTAGGGCGAGTTGCGCTGATGGGGTTCTTCGTGCCGCTCATGGTGAGCCTCCCGAGGGATGGGTTGCGTTCACCACTTCCTGACGGGTCCGGACCCGGAGGTTACAGCCCCGGCTCATCTTTCTCGCAGCATGCCGATCAGATACCTCATCTCATCCTCGACATCCGCCTCATCGGCGACCGTTCGGGCCACCGCCTCGCGGACGAGCTCCGCGTATCGCTGCCGCAGCCTGTGAATCGCCACCTTCACCGCGTTCTCGGTCATGCCAAGCCGGGCGGCGAGGTCCGATCGCGGCGGGCCCTCCCCCAGCAACGCCGGACGCAACGCCTCGAACTGCTCACCCCGACCGCGCTCGTGCCACTCCGCTCCGAGCCGCGCCAGCGCAGCCGCAGTGGTCTCCCGGGCCCAGTCCCGGTCGAACGCTCGCTCGGCATCGGTGGGCCCGCCGTCCACGCGACCGGCGAGTCGCGACTCTACCTCCGCGATATCGAGATCAACAAGCCGCCGTCCCCCGCCGCGCTTGCCGGCCGCCGCCCGCTCGCGTTCGTTGGCCATGAAGTGCTTCATCGCGCCGAGCAGATAGGACCGGAACCGGCCGCGATCCGGGCTCGCCCCCCCGAGCCCATTCGTCTCGATGACCCGCGCCAGGAACGCCTGCGTCAGGTCCTGCGCATCCTCGGCCGTGTAACCGCGATACCGCGCAAACGCGTACAGCGGCCGCCAGTACGCGTTGCAGAGGTGCTCGAGCGCTTCGCCAGCACGAGCCGCGGCGTCATCACGACTGCCCCCTGGCAGTGCGGCGATGAGGCTCCAGTGGGTGGTGTGGAATCTCGATGAGCCGCCGCTGGCCATGCCGAAGTGTACGGCGGCGTTGGTCGTGGCGACCCGAGCTTGTGGCAGCGCCGCGTGCGGCGAGCCACTCCTGCACGAGCAGATGGCCCGGCGTGAGGACGGCGTAGGCGGCGAGGGTCGTGATGGCGAGGGATGCGGGGGACCATGGCAGACCGGTGCTGGCGTGCACGACGGCTACAAGGGCGAGGGTTGGGATCAGGAATGGCAGGGACGCGGTGTGCGAGCGCACGAGTGCGTCCAGCGGGGAGCGTGCGCCGAGTTCGCGGCCGACGCGGAGGGACTCGGGGAACGCGTGCCACGCGAGGAACGCGAGGCCGACGGCGAAGAGGGGTGGGAATGCAACATTGAGGCCGACGAGCGTCAGGGCGATGACGAACGCGGTTCGTCGTGCGTGGGCGTCGGCGCGATATAGGACTGCGCGTGCGGGGATCGCGATGACGGCGAGAGTGCCGATGATCCCGAGGACCGTGACGGTGTTCGTGCTGAACTCGCCTCCTCCGAATCGGGCGGTGACGAGGCCGAAGACGGCGGCCGTCTGCTCGGGGCGTGCGGCGAAAGGGAGTGTGATCAGGGCTGCCGAAATCAGCGCACACTGAGCCGGCCCGAGCCGGTGAAAGAGCCGCGTTGCGGCGAGCGTGAAGTGGATGACCGAAACGGCGAGAAACGCCGCGACGCCTGCTTGGGGCGCCGCGGCGATGAATGCGAGGGTTGCGACGATGACCGCGGCGTAGGCCGATACCGTGGCGAGGTAGCGGACCACTGGCCTTGGACCGGTTCGCGCTTCTCGCCACAGGAGCGAGCCGTCGGCGGCCCCGTGCGGCATGCCGCCGAGGAGCAGCGACACCGCGAAAGGCAGCGCGGCCCATGATGCGACGATGGCGTGAGGGTCATGCACCGGTGTGAGGGCTTGTCAGAGTGCGGCGGTCGCCGGCCTTGGATTGGATCCGTTGCCGGAGAAGTCCTGGCTCGCTTCGGGGATGCCCTTTCGGGTCGGGGTGAGGACGCCGAGTTCGTCGGGGTAGGGCTCGATCTCGGTGGTTTCGATGGCGGAGCGGATCGACGCGACCCAGCCGAGGAGGACGCCGTAGATCGCCTTCGAGGTGATATCGGCGCCGGTGAAGATGAACTGACGGGCGACGCCGCTGCCGCTAGACCACCAGACCTGCGGGAGCACGATGGCGACGGCGTAGGCGGTCCAGCTGACGAGGAGCAGGCCGAGGATGGCGTTGAGCACCTTCTTCGCCTTCTCGGGGACGCGCTTCTTTCCGTCGGAGATGGTCTTCAAGACGATCGCGATGATCCAGATGTAGAAGGCCCAGCCGAGGGCGTACCAGACCCAGAATGGCATGGACGAGGTCTCGCCGACGACGCCGCCGGTTTCGTAGAACTGGGCGGCCCACGAGGTCCAGATCATGCCGAGGCCGGCGACGATGAATTGGACGGCGCGGCTGATCTTGACCATCGGCGCAAGGGGCAGCACGATGAGCATCTGCACGAGCAGCACCGGCACATCGATCGACCAGTTCATGTATCGGTAGCCGTTGCTGAAGTACTGTCCCTCGGAACGGGTGTACATGCCGTTCGCGCCGGCGGCGAAGGTGGTGTCCCAGTCGATGGACTGGCGGAGCAGGATGATGGCCGCGGAGACCATGACGACCGCGGAGAGGATGTTTGAGAGGCGGTACTTGGGCTGGACATACTTGGCCGTCACGATGAAGTAGACGAACGCCGCGGCGAAGACGCCAACGCCGAGCGTGAGCACATGGCTGACGGCCTCCCACTCGATGACGGAGTAGTCGAAGAAGTTCTCCATGTTTGGGAACGCGGCGGCGGACGCCGCGGAAGCGATTGTCTCGGGTGGGGCGGTCGGCTGCATGGCGGGCCTTTCGGGTCTGCGCGGTGGGGGCTGAAACGGATGGACAAGCGTTCGCCCTGCGGGCTGCGCAAGGTGTTCGCCCGTTATCAACATCGCCGGGCAATGAAGTCAGTCTGAAGCCACTCATGAGTCATGGCTCATTCGGGAAACATTGTGTAAGGCGACCCCTGCACGCGTGTCGGACAGCCAAATTGAAAGCGGCGGAGAAGCCTTGTAGCTCCTCCGCCGCTGTTCGGCTGCTCAGTCTGTCTACGATCGCGGGGCTTGGGTCAGCGAGCGACGAGGTCGAAACGGTCGAGCATCATGACCTTGTTCCAAGCAGCGACGAAGTCCTTGACCATCCGCTCGTGACCGTCGGCGGCGGCGTACACCTCGGCGATCGCCCGCAGCTGCGAGTTCGACCCGAAGATCAGGTCACAGCGGGTGGCGGTGTACTTCGTCTCACCGGACTTGCGGTCCTTGATGAAGAAGCCCATCTCCGACTTGTCGGCGGGGACCCACTCATAGTTCATGCTGCAGACCGTCGTGAAGAAGTCGTTGGAGAGGACGCCCGGGCGCTCCGTGAAGACGCCGTGCTTGGAGTGGTCGAAGTTCTGATCAAGGACGCGGAGGCCGCCGGTGAGGACAGTCCACTCCGGCGCCGTGAGCGTCAGAAGGTCGGCCCGGTCGAGGAAGACACGCTCCGGCGGGATGTCGAACCTGATGCCCGTGTGGTGGTAGTTGCGGAACCCATCGGTGACGGGCTGGAGCCAGTCGAAGCTCTCGATGTCGGTCTGGTCCTGCGAGGCATCGGTGCGGCCCGGGGTGAAGGGGACCTCGACCGCGACGCCCGCGTCGCTCGCGGCCCTCTCGATCGCGGCGCACCCGCCGAGCACGATCAGGTCGGCGAGCGAGACCCGCTTGTGGCCGCTCTGGGAGCCGTTGAAATCCTTCTGGATCTGCTCCAGCGTTGACAGCGTGTTGCCAAGCTCTTCAGGACGGTTCACCTTCCACGACCGCTGCGGGTCGAGGCGCACGCGCGCGCCGTTCGCCCCGCCGCGCTTGTCGGAGTCGCGGTAGTTCGACGCTGACGCCCACGCGGCCGAGACCAGCGCCGGCACCGAGAGGCCCGACCCGAGGATGGTCTTCTTCAGCGTCGCGATATCGGCGTCGTTGATCAGCTCGTGATCGACCGCCGGGATCGGGTCCTGCCAGATCAGGTCCTCGGCGGGGACCTCAGGGCCGAGATAGCGGGCCTTCGGGCCCATGTCGCGGTGCGTCAGCTTGAACCACGCACGCGCGAAGCAGTCGGAGAAGTAATCGAAGTCCTCCAGGAACCGCTCGCAGATCCGCCGGTACTCCGGGTCGACCTTCAGCGCGATGTCGGTGGCGAGCATCATCAGCTCGTTCTGCTGGCCCTCCACATGAGCGTCCGGGGTCTTCGGCGCGTCGGGGTTCTTGGGCCGGTACTGGAGGCCGCCGGCCGGGCTCTTGGTGAGCTCCCAGTCGTACTTGAAGAGGTTCTCGAGGTAGGCGTTGTCCCACGCGATCGGGTTCGGCGTCCACGCCCCCTCGATGCCGCTGGTCATGGCGTACTTGGCGTAGCCAGAGCCCTCGGCGTTCTTCCAGCCCAGCCCCATTGCCGAGATCGGTGCCCCCTCGGGCGCGGGCCCGATCTTCTCGGCGGGAACCGCGCCGTGGCTCTTGCCGAAGGCGTGCCCGCCTGCGATCAGGGCGACGGTTTCCTCATCGTTCATCGCCATACGGGCGAAGGTCTCGCGGATGTCCTGCACGGAGGTGTAGGGGTCGCCATCGCGGTTCGGCCCCTCGGGATGGACATAGATCAGCCCCTGAAAGCTTGCGGCGAGCGTCGCCTCAAGGTCGTAGTCCGCGTCGCCCGGCTTGCCCGTCCAGCGCTGCGTGCGGGTCACCATTTCTTCGGGGCGGCCCCAGTCGTCCTTGGTGCGGGCGAACTCGGCGACGGTCTTGCCGTTCCAGAACTCGTTGCCGAAGTAGATGCCTCGATCGGGCTCCCAAGTGTCGATCCGCCCGCCGCCGAATCCGAAGGTCTTGAAGCCCATGTCCTCGAGTGCGACATTGCCCGTGAGGATCATGAGGTCTGCCCAAGAGAGAGCGGCCCCGTACTTCTCCTTGACCGGCCACAGCAGCCGGCGTGACTTATCGATGTTCCCGTTGTCGTCCCAGGAGTTGGTCGGGGCGAAGCGCTGCATGCCGGTGCTCGCGCCGCCGCGCCCGTCGGAGATGCGGTAGGTGCCGGCGGCGTGCCACGCCATGCGGACCATCTGCGGGCCGTAGTGTCCGTAGTCGGCGGGCCACCACTCCTGCGAATCGGTCAGCACGGTACGGATGTCGGCCTTGACCGCGTCGAGGTCAAGGCTCTGGAAGGCCTTGCGGTAGTCGACATCGCGGAGCGGGTTCGCCTCGGCCGGGTTCTGGTGCAGCAGGTCGACGCGGAGCCGGTTGGGCCACCAATCATCGATCGAGGGCCCGGACCCCATCGCACCCGCGACGCGCCCCCCGCGGAAAGGACACTTGGCGGCCGTCTCGGTCTGTTCAGCGGTATTGCGAACCATCGGGGCTTCCTTCTCTTGAGGGGGCGACAAGCGCCGGGACTTAGCCAGTAGATTGGAACCGTTCTACGAAGCATAGCCCGAGATGAACCGATCGTCACGCCGACGCGATCGACGGAAAGTCCTCAATAGCTCGTTCGGTCCAGCTTCACCTTCCCCCGGAAGACCCAGTAGATGACCCCGGTGTAGGTCATCACGAACGGCATCCCGACGAGGGCCACCAGCAGCATGATTCCGAGCGTCTTTTCGCTCGACCGCGCCGTGTAGATCGTGAGGCTCCAATCGGGATTGATCGTCGACGGCACAAGGTTCGGAAAGATCGCCACCGCGAACAGGAACGCCAACGCCCCGATCGTCGCCGAAGAACTCACGAACGCGTACAGCGGCTTCTTGTTGAACATCGCCCGCGGGATGTTGGCGATGGCCAGCACATTCAGGATCGGCACGATCCACAGCCACGGGTGATCCTCGAAGTTCCGCGTCGCCCGCGGCACCTCGACGAGGGTGTACATCGTGACGACGACATAGGCGACGAGGAAGACGCCGAACGCCCGCCACACCCAGCGCTCGATCTGCTGCTGCAGGTCCCCCTCGGTCTTCAGGTAGAGGAAGATCGACCCGTGCATCGCGAACAGCAGCACCGTCAGCCCCCCCACCGCCAACGGATACGGCGAGAGCTGCTCCAGCACCGACTGGTCCACGATCAGCCGCTCGTTCATCGGCAGCCCCAGCATCAGGTTCCCACCCGCGACGCCGAACAGGAACGCCGCGAGGAAGCTCGACCCGAAGAACCCAAAGTCCCACACGCGGCGCCAGTGCCGGTTCTCCGTCTTGGAGCGGAACTCCAGGCTCACCGCCCGGAAGATCAGCGAGAACAGCAGCAGCATGAACGCGATGTAGAACCCGCTGAAGACCGTCGCGTACGCGCTCGGGAACGCCGCAAAGAAAGCCCCGCCGAAGGTGACGAGCCACACCTCGTTCCCGTCCCACAGCGGGCCGATCGAGTTCATCATCAGCCGACGGTGCTCGTCGGTCTTGGCGATCGGGTGCAGGATGCCCACCCCGAGGTCGAACCCATCGAGAATCGCGTACCCGATCAGGAGGACCCCGAGCAGGCCGTACCAGACGAGGGCGAGCGTGTCGTGGTCAAGCATGCTCGCCCTCCCCACGCCCGTCGTCCGCGTCCAGCAGAGAGCGGTTCTCGCCCGCCAGCGCCGCGGCCGCCCCGAAGAACCCGCCGGGCCGCGACGGCGGCGATGCCCCCTCGTCCGGCCCGTGCTGGATCTTGCTGTTCAGGACATACACCCACACGCCGAAGAGGAACGCGTAGATCAGCCCGAACATGATGATCGACCACAGCACATGCTCGGCCTTCACCGACTCGCTCAGACCGTCCGCCGTCCGCAGCCCCTGCATCTCGACGCCGTTCTGCACCGACGGGTACACGATCCACGGCTGTCGCCCGGTCTCGGCCGCGATCCAGCCGGCCTGATTCGCGGCGAACGCCCCGAGCACCGCAACGACATACACCCACAGCAGCCACTTCATGCGGAACACCCGCCCGCCGAAGAGGAACGGCAGCGTCCCCACCGTCAGCGCGATGAAGAACATCCCGAGGCCGATCATCAGGTGGTACATCTGGAACGGCAGCCACACTCCCGGCCGCTCGTCTTCCGGGATGTCGTTCAGGCCGGTGACGGGCTCGTCGAAGTCAAAGTGAAGCAGGAAGCTCAGCCCGCCCGGGATCGCCACGCCGTACCGCACCTCCCCCGCTTCCGCGTCCGGCCATCCGAAAAGGTACAGGTCCGCCGGGCCGGTCTCGAAGTGTCCCTCGTACGCCGCGAGCTTTGCCGGTTGCGTGTGCGACACCTGGTGCGCCTGGTCATGCCCGGTGACCAGGGCGAGGATGCTGAACACGCAGGCCACGAGCACGCCGATCGTGAAGCACCGCTTCGCGAAGAGCTCGTGGCGGTTCCGGATCAGGTAGTACGCGCTCACCGAGCAGACGAACATGCCGCCCATGATCATCGCGCCGATCAGCGTGTGAGACAGGCGGTCGACGCTCGACGGGTTGAAGACCATCGCCCAGAAATCGGTGATCTCCGCCCGCACGCCGGGGATGCCGTTGACACTCGTCTCGACGATGTGGTACCCCGCCGGCGTCTGCTGCCACGAGTTCGCGACCACGATCCACACCGCGCTGAAGCACGAGCCCAGGAACACCATCAGCGCACTGAAGAAGTGCATTTTCGGCCCGACACGGTCCCACCCGAACACCAGCACCGCGAGGAAGCCCGACTCGAGAAAGAACGCGAAGATCCCCTCGGCCGCGAGCGCCGAGCCGAAGACATCGCCCACGAACCGGCTGTACGCGGCCCAGTTCGTGCCAAACTCGAACTCCATCACGATCCCGGTCGACACTCCCAGAGCGAAGTTCAGCGCGAAGACCCGCGTCCAGAAACGCGCCGCGTGGTTCCAGCTCGCGTCCTTCGTCGCGAGCCACATCCCCTCGATGATCACCATGATCAGGCCCAGCCCGATGGTCAGCGGCGGGAAAATGTAGTGGAACATGATCGTGCCCGCGAACTGCAGCCGGCTGAGCACTTCCACATCCATCGAGGCCTCCGATCGGTGGTCGAGGCCGCAAGCATCCGCGACCACGGGCGATCATTGCTGCAAGACAAGAATTTGTCTAGTTCCACAAGAATGAATTCTTGACAAGCCAGTCGAGAGTCGATCGCTATCGGACCAAGTCTTCTCCGTGGCGTCAAGGTGCCGGGGCGGCAACCTCCACCCAGAACCACCCCCGTAGGTCCCCCTCGGCGAAGCCTGTCGCGCGGTCATCGGGATACAGATCCGCCAGCCGCTCCGAGACGCCAGGTGCCAGGTCGTCCGGCGAGCCGTGGCACTGCACGCACGCACCCGCCAGCCGGATCGGCGCGAGCGTGCCCAGCCGCCCCGATCGGTCGGCGAAGTGCACCGGATCCGTTGGCTTCGCGTCGAGCGCGAGGTCCGCCCACACCGGTGGCGTGTTGGCGGGGTTGCGCAGCTTCCACGAGGTGCGCCCGATCCGCACGCCCCTCTGTGCCGACACGCGCTCCGCGATCGCCGGAGCGTCGTCCTTGCACACATCAATGGCGTGCGCCGGACCATCTTCCGAAATCGCGGTGGTCAGCTCAGTAAGCAGCGCACCGAAGAGCGCAGCCCGGGCCTCATCCGCTGCCTCGAGCTGCCCGTGCTGCGGCTCCGATAGCTCGTCCGCCTCCACCCGCTCCCAGCCGCTCCCGTGCCGGCGGAACGCCTGAAGATGCCGCTCGACCGAGGCCCACCGCAGCCGCTCGAAGACCTGACGCACCTGCTCATCGTCCACGGCGGCGATTAACTCGTCGTACATCGCCCCGTTGCGGACCTCCGCCACGATCGATTGATCGCACGCCTCGGCGAAGGTCGCCGGCACCTCGAACGCGTGCCCGGCCCAGCGGTCGGCCGGCGGCTCCAGGCCGAGCCGCTGGTACTGGGCGAGGAGCGCCGCCTCGTGCCGGCGCTCCGCGTTGATGATGTGCGCGAAAGGAACCCGCTCCCCGTGGACTTCCATCACCCGTGCGTAGAACGCGATCGCCTTGCGTTCATCGTCGAGCGCCTCGTCCATCGCGGCCTTGAGAGCCGACGGCTCACCCGGGGCACCGGTGTCGCCCGCCTCGGGCCCGACGCGACCCCGAGTGGCCGCATCAACACCGAGGGCCCCGAGGAACACGCCCATAAACACGATGAGCGCGAGCAAGGCGGAACGCCGCACAGATGAGTTCAGAGCGGACACACGGGCCTCATTTCACGGGATCACACACCAAGGGCATCGAGGGCATCGAGCAGCACCGGCACATTCACATACGCCGGCCCGCCCTGCATCGCGACCACAACCCCGGCCGCCTCGATGAGCTGCTCGCGCGTCGCGCCGAGCTTCACCGCCTTCTCGACATGCGCGAAGACGCAGTGGTCGCACCGCAGCGCCAACCCGATGCCGATCGCGATGAACTCCTTGTCGAGCACCGAGAGCGCCCCCTCGCCCATCAACTTCTGGTACATCGCCCCGAAGCCCTGCCCGATCGACGGGGCGGCCTCCTTCATCTTCTTCATCGTGTCGGGCCATGTGTCGTAGTGGTGCTGAGCGCCGGTCGTCATGTCTTGGTCTCCAAGAAAGCTCGTACAGATCTCAGTTCGTGCAACAGCTCGCCCCGGCGAGCTTCGTCGTTCTGTTCCAGGGCATCTTGGCGAGCAGGAGCGCCATCCCGCACCAACCGGTGGCCCCCGCGAAGGTCAGCCCGCACCCCACGAACGCGCTGAGCGCGAGGAACCACGGCGACACCACCACACCCAGCACGACCCCCAGAACGACGAGCGAGCCCGCGATCAGCTGCACCTGCCGCATGATCGGCAGCCCCCGCCTCTTCTCCGGCCGCACGACCGCCCGCCCCGCGGCCTTCCAACCCTCGATCCCCCCCGCGAGGTGGAACACCGGCTCGCCGGACCGAGCGAACCGCGTCGCCGCGTCGGTGGACCGCTTGCCCGACCGGCAGTGGAACACGACCCGCTTGGTCGGGTGCAGCCGCCGGATCGTCTCGGGGTCGAACTTGGACAGCGGCGCGAGGATCGACCCCGCGATCCGCTCCTCGGCGTGCTCAAAGTCCTCGCGGACATCGACGAGGACCGTCCCGCCCTGGCCCAACCATTCCGCCAGGAGGTCCGGCGCGACATCGGTCACCTTGGCCTGACCAAGAGCCTGACCAGTGGGTGCCTTCGGTTGCGATTCGATCGTGGTCGCCATGGGGTCATCACTCCTGGGAGGAGGGCGCCGATGTGCGCCCGCCCACGGACTGAGAGACACGCAACCGCCGGGCGCACCCGGCAACCCGAAAAAGGTCTCGCCGCCCGTGCGCATACTCGGCGAAGGCCGACCAGAATCCACCTCTTCAGGGGTACGGCAGCCAAAACCTGAGCAGCACAGCCGCCGCCCCGCCCCGATACCTTCTCGGCGTGTTCAACCTCCGCTCGGAAGTCAGGGTGGACGGCAAGGCCCGGCCCAAACCGGGCCCGGCCCTGCTCGCCGCGGCCCTCGCCGGGCTCGGGGCGGTCGCCGTGGCGCTGGAGCACGGGTTTCGGGAGGACCCGGTGCCGACGGGGCTCCTGCGGGTGGCCCAGCTCGTGCTCCCGTGGTTTGCCCTGGTGACGGGTGGGGCGGTGGCGTGGCGGGGGTTGAGCCGGTCGCGGTGGCGGAGCACGATCGGGCGGGTGGGCGAGGCCGCGGTGGCGGTGGCGATCGTCGTGGAGTTGATGGCGGGGTCGGTCGCCGCCGAGGTGCTGGCCATCGCCGCCGCGGTGACCATGATCGTCCGGCTCAACGGGGTGCTGTCCCGCACGCTGCGGAACCCGGCGGTGCTGTTCCCGGCGTCGTTCGTGCTGCTGATTGTCGTGTCGGCGTCGCTCTTGATGCTCCCGACGGCAACGCCGGCGGACGCGCCGATCGGGTGGGTGGACGCGTTCTTCACCGCGACCTCGGCGGTGTGCGTCACGGGCCTGGCGGTGCGGGACACCTACGCCGGCTTCACGCCCTTCGGGCAGGCGGTGGTTGCCGGGTCGATCCAGCTCGGGGGCCTGGGCGTGATGATCTTCGGCTCGACGCTGGCCCTGCTGTTCGGCGCTCGCCTGAGCTTCAAGGAGCACATGACGCTGAGCATGGCGCTCGACGAGTACCCGGCGTACCGCATCACGCGGTTCGCGTGGTTCATCGTGGGGACGACGCTGCTGTTCGAGCTTGTCGGCGCGGTGTACCTGTATCTCACCTGGCCCGCGAGCCTCGTGCCCGAGGGCCAGCGGGTCTGGTTCAGCGTCTTCCACAGCGTGTCCGCGTTCTGCAACGCGGGGTTCGACCTCACGGGCAATTCGCTCATCCCGCTGCGCGATCGTCCCGCCGCGCTCTTCGGGATCGCTCCCCTGATCATCATGGGAGGGCTCGGGTTCATCGTGCTGGAAAATCTCTACCGCGTCGGGCGCGACCGGTGGGTCCGTCGGCTGCCCGACGGCGATCGCCGCCCCGCGAAGCTCACGACGCACACGAAGCTCGTGCTCGCCACGACCGGCATCCTCCTCGCGGCCGGCTTCACGACCATCGCCCTCGCCCAGGCGATCGGCGGCTCGCACCGGGCGTTCGGGGCGATCGGCGACGCCGCCTTCATGTCGGTCACCGCCCGCACCGCCGGCTTCACGACGATGCCGATGGACGAGCTGACCCCCGGCTCGCGGTTCACGCTCATGCTGCTGATGCTCGTCGGCGGCAGCCCGGGCTCGACGGCGGGCGGCATGAAGACAACGGTCCTGGCGGTGCTCGCGCTCGCGGTCTGGTCGACCGCGCGCGGTCGGACCGAGGTCGAAACCTTCGGGCGGGCGCTGCCGGACGCCCTGGTGAAGAAGGCCGCGACGGTCGCGGCGGGACTGCTCGGCGTGGTGGCGTTGGCAACGCTCGTCCTCGATATCACGGAGGAGATCGCGTTTGAGCCGCTGCTCTTCGAGGTCATCAGCGCGGCGACCACGACCGGCCTGAGCCTCGGGGCGACGGGCGACCTGAGCCCGGCGGGGCGGGTCGTCATCACCATCACGATGTTCATGGGGCGGGTCGGCGCGCTGGCGCTCATGGCGTCGCTCGTCGGCATGTCCACGGAAGTCGGGCGGTACCGGCTGCCACGCGATACCGTTTCGCTTGGTTAGTCCTTTCCCACGGAGCAGCGATGGCCCAGCAACACGAGAAAGATGCCCGACCCGTTGCCGTCCTCGGGCTTGGCCGCTTCGGGCAGCGCATCGCGAAGAAGCTGAGCCAGGGCGGCGAGGAGGTCATCGCCTGCGACAAACGGCGCGATGTCGCCGAGGCGATGGTGGACGATGTCGCCCAGGCGATTGCGCTGGATGTCACGGATGAGCACGCCCTGCGGTCGAGGGGCATCCACCGCGTGAAAGTCGCAATCGTGGCGATCGGCGAGAACTTCGAGGCGGCGGTGCTCGCGACGGTGCTGCTGAAGCAGATGGAGATACCGCGGATCATCGCCCGGGCCCGGACACGGACGACGGGGGAGGTCCTGCGCCGCGTCGGGGCGCACGATGTGGTGCTGGCGGAGGACGAGGCGGCCGACCGCTGGGCGAACCGGATCCTGGGCCCGCGCGTGCTGAACCAGATCGAGTTCCACGAGGGCTACTCGATCGTCGAGTTCGCGGCCCCGCAGGACTGGGTGGGCAAGACGCTGGTCGAGCTCGACCTCCGCCGTAAGCACGAGCTGCATGTGGTGGCCGTCCGGCGGCACGACGAGGCCGCACACTCCGGGGCGCGCGTCACGGCCCTCCCGCCGACGGAGCCGGTGCGGGAGGAGGACATCCTGATCGTGATGGGGCAGGATGACAAGATCCGCCAGCTCCAGACGGGCTGACCGGCCTCACCGCGTGCGGTAGCCACGGCTACCATCCGGCGGAGGACGCCATGCCCGCCCGATCGACCGCCGCTGGACACCGCCGCACGCGAAGCGACCACGCGCTCGAGACCGCCGAGGACTATGTCGAGGCCGTCGCCGACATCATCGACCGGGACGAGACCTGCCGGGTGAAGGACCTTTCCGCCCGGTTCGGGGTGAGCCATGTCACGGTTGTCCGGATCGTGAAGCGCCTGCAGGACGAGGGCTACCTCGAGACCGAGCGGCACAAGCCGATCACGCTGACCACAAAGGGACGCCGCCTCGCCCGCGACTGCCGGGAACGGCACGACGCGGTGTACCGCTTCCTCTTGGCGATCGGGGTCCCGGAGCGCATCGCGGCGATCGACGCCGAGGGCATCGAACATCATGTGAGCCGGCAGACGCTCGAGCGGTTCCGGGATATCGCGGACACCGGGGTCCGCTGAACCGGGCGTTGACGCCGATTGGCGGGGCGTCTAGCGTCCCTCGTCAATATGTAGCCCGTGCTACACTTCGCGATGGATTGTTTGGCTCGGGATGACGCGCGACTCGGTGGAGACTGCCGCATGACCTTCCGCACATTCGCCCTGGCTCTGCTCTCGCTGGTTATCGCCGTTGGCCCGGGGTGTTCGCGTGCGGACACCGAGGCCGGCGTGTCCCCGGCGGGCGACGACGCCCCGTTCACGATCGTGACGACGGTGGGGATGATCACGGACATCGTCGCCCGGGTCGCGGGGGATCGGGCCGAGGTTGTGGGTCTGATCGATGCGGGGATCGATCCGCACTTATACGCGCCGACCCGATCGGATGTGCAGAAGCTGATGGAGGCGGACATCGTCTTCTACAACGGGCTGCTGCTCGAGGGGAAGATGACGGACAGCCTGATCCGGGCGGGCACCTCCGGACGACCTGTGCACGCGGTGACGGAGGAGCTGGACCCATCGTTCCTGCTGAGCCCGGATGCCTTCGACGGGCACTACGACCCGCATGTGTGGATGGACCCGGCGGCCTGGTCGAAGGCGGTGGAAGTGGTTCGGGACCGGCTGAGTGAGTTCGACCCAGAGCACGCGGAGGCGTACCGGGCGAACGCGGAAGAGCTGCTGGCCGAGATCGAGGCGCTCGATCGATATACGGAGACGATCCTGGCGAGCGTGCCGGAGAACCGTCGCGTGCTGGTGACGGCGCACGATGCATTCAACTACTTCGGGCGGCGGTTCGGGTTCGAGGTCGTCGGCATCCAGGGCATCTCGACGGCCTCGGAGGCGGGCGTGCTGGATGTGGAGCGGCTGGTGGCGCTGATCGTGGACCGAGAGATTCCGGCGGTGTTCGTGGAGTCGACGGTGTCGGAACGGAACATCAACGCCCTCATCGCGGGGGCGAGGGCCCGGGGGCACGAGGTGACGATTGGGGGCGAGCTCTTCAGCGACGCGATGGGGCCGCGCGGGACCTACGAGGGGAGCTATGTGGGGATGATCGACCACAACGCGACGATCATCGCCCGCGCGCTCGGCGGGGAGGCACCCGAAGGCGGGATGCAGGGAAAGCTGGCGGAATGATGCCCGACGGACCACCCGGCACCGATGAGCGCAGGCGTTTGGCGACGCTCGCCGAGCGGCCCGAGCACTCTCCGGAGAACCCGCTCTCGGTGCACGCGGTGACGGTTGCCTACCACCGCAAGCCGGTGCTGTGGGATGTGGACTACGACGCGCCGCCCAACAAGCTCATCGCGATCGTCGGACCGAACGGCGCCGGCAAGAGCACGCTGATCAAGGCGTGCCTTGGGCTGGTGCCGCGGGCATCGGGGCAGGTGGAGTTCTGGGGGCAGTCGTACCGGCGGGCCCGCTCGCGCATCGGCTATGTGCCGCAGCGGGAGAGCGTCGACTGGGACTTCCCGGTGTCCGCCCTCGATGTGGTGTGCATGGGCCGCTACCGGCGGATCGGCTGGTGCCGCCCCGTCCGCCGGAAGGACAAGGACGCTGCGCTTGAGTGCCTGGATCGCGTGGGCATGAAAGCCTTCGCCGACCGTCAGATCTCCCAGCTCTCTGGCGGGCAGCAGCAGCGGGTGTTCCTCGCACGGGCCTTGGCACAGGAAGCCGATCTCTATTTCATGGACGAGCCGTTCGCCGGCGTCGACGCCGCGACCGAGCGGGCGATCATCGCCGTGCTGCGCACGCTCCGTGAGCAGAGCAAGACCGTCATCGTTGTGCACCACGACCTGCAGACGGTGCCCGAGTACTTCGACGAGGCGATCCTCCTGAACATGCGCGTCGTCGCGGCGGGGCCGGTCCGCGAGGTTTTCACCCGCCAGAACCTGCACAAAACCTATGGCGGACGGCTGACGCTCCTCGCCGAGGCCGCCGAGGCCGTCGCCAGAACGGCCGGGGACTGATCCCGTGCACCTCACACTCGCCCAAGCCGCGCTCACGCTCGACGAGATCGTCCGCGTGCTGACGCTGCAGGGCGGGTTCAACACGACCGTCGTCATCCTCGGCACAACCGTGCTCGGTCTCGCGGCTGGCCTCGTCGGCGTCTTCATGCTCATGCGCAAGCGGGCCCTGCTTTCCGACGCCATGAGCCACGCCGCCCTCCCCGGGATCGCCGGTGCGTTCCTGCTCGCGACCGCGTTCGGGAGCGATCCCCGCTCGCTGCCGGTCCTGCTGCTCGGCGCCGCGATCGCGAGCGTGCTCTCGGTGCTCGCGGTCCAAGGCATCCTCCGATACACCCGCCTGCACGAGGACGCCGCTATCGGCATCGTGCTTTCCGTCGCCTTCGGCATCGGGATCGTGCTCCTCAGCCTCATCCAGCGCAACGCCCCCCAGAACGCCGCCGGCCTGCACCACTTCATCTACGGCCAGACCGCCGCCATGCGCATCCCCGACGCCCTCACCATGGCCGGGGCCGCCCTGCTCGCCATTGCCGTCCTCGTGCTCTTCCTGAAGGAAACCACCCTCGTCTGCTTCGACGACGCCTTCGCCCGCACGACCGGCTGGCCGGTGTCAATGATCGACCTCGGCATGATGGGGGTCGTCACCGTGGTCGTCGTCGCGGGTCTCCAGGCGGTGGGCATCCTGCTCATCATCGCGATGCTCATCATCCCACCCGTCGCCGCCCGGTTCTGGACCGAGCGTCTCGCCCGCCTCGCGATCCTCTCGGGCCTCATCGGCGCCCTCTCGGGCTACCTCGGCTCGTCGCTCTCCGCCTTGCTCCCGCGCGTCCCGGCCGGCGCGGTCATCGTCCTGACTTCGGGCGGCCTCTTCACCATCAGCTTCCTCGTCGCCCCCACCCGGGGCGTCATCGCCACCGCCCTCCGCCACGCCCGCCTTCGCCTCCGCATCGCCCGCGATCACCTCCTCGAAGCCGCCCATGACACCGGCCCACGAGCCGACGGATCCACCGTCCTCTCCAAGGCCGCCCTCGACCGCGTCGCCCGCGAACGCGGCTGGCGCCCCGGCGTCCGCACCTTCATCCTCGCCCTGCTCCGCCTCTCCGGCGAATCCCGACCCGCCTCCGGCGACCTCGCCCTCACCAAAGCTGGCCAAATCCGCGGTGCCCGCGTCGCCCGCAACCACCGCCTCTGGGAGCAGTACCTCATCACCTACGCCGACATCGCCCCGAGCCATGTCGACTGGTCGGTCGACCAGGTCGAGCATGTGCTCTCCGACCCACTCATCCGCGAGCTCGAAACCGCACTGAAGAAGCAGGGCATCGCCGTGCCCCCCGCCGCACACTCAGCGGATCCCGCGAGGGAGCCGCGACCATGACCGGCTTCTCCGTCGCCCTCGATCTCTTTCCCTTCCTCGCCGCCACGCTCGCCGCCATCGCCTGCGGCGTCCTCGGGAACTTCCTCATCCTCCGCCGCCTCAGCCTCATGGGCGACGCGATCTCGCACTCGGTCCTCCCCGGCCTCGTCATTGCCTTCATGCTCACCGCCACGCGTTCCCCCCTCGCGATGTTCCTCGGCGCCGCCGCCGCGGGCCTCGCCACCGTTGTCCTCGTCGAACTGATCAAACGCCTCGGCCGGGTCGAGCCCGGTGCCGCCATGGGCGTCGTCTTCAGCCTCCTCTTCGCCATCGGCGTCCTCCTCATCGAGCAGGTCGCCCGCAACACCGACCTCGACGCCGACTGCGTCCTGCACGGCCAACTCGAAACGCTCGTGTGGTACGACGCCCCGCCCGCCGGCTCCCCGCTCTCCGCCTACCTCGCGCCCGAAACCGTCGCCGCCGTGCCTCGCCAGGTCTGGTCACTCCTCGCCGTCACCGGCGCCGCCCTCGCCTTCACCATCGTCTTCTTCAAGGAACTCCGCATCGCCGCCTTCGATGCGGCCCTCTCGACGACACAAGGCTTCCACGCCGGCGTCATGCACTACGCCCTCATGACCCTCGTCGCCGCCGCCACCGTCGCCTCGTTCGAGGCCGTCGGCTCCATACTCGTCATCGCGATGCTCATCTGCCCCGCGGCCACCGCCCGACTGCTCACCGACCGACTCCGCTCGCAGATCCTCGTCTCGCTCGTCGCCGCCCTCGCGTCCTCCGCCCTCGGCTACGCCGGCGCCACGCTCCTCCCCGCCGCCTTCGGGCTCGACTCCGTGAACGCCGCCGGCTCCATCACCGTCGCCAGCGGGCTGCTCCTCGCCCTCGCCGCCCTGCTCTCCCCGCGTCACGGGCTCCTCCCTCGCACCCTCCGCCGCCGACGCCTCGCCCGAGACCTCGCCCTCGACGCCGTCCTCACCGCCCTCTACCGCGCCCGCGAGCGCGGCCTGCCCGGCCTCGCCCCCGCCGACCTCGCAAGGGCCATCCCCGGGCACCACGCCCCCTCCGCCGTCCAACGCGGCATCAACCGCCACCTCGTCGCCCGCGATCCCGACCGGCTCGACCTCACCGAGACAGGCCACGACGCCGCCCGCGAACTCATCCGCCGCCACCGCCTCTGGGAGGACTACCTCGTCACCCGCGCCGGTGCCGCCCCCGACCATGTCCACGACACGGCCGAGGCCCTGCAGAGCATCCCCCTCGGCCCGCGTAAGGGCCCCGCGACCGACCCTCACGGCCGCGAGATCCCCTGACAGTCTTTCTCATCAATGCCTGCCTCGGGTGGCACGCCCACGCGCATCGCGGGCGTGAGTCCGCCGCGTCCTGTACATTCACGCCATGACGACCACCCTCACCCGCCGCCTCCTCGCGGGCGCGCTGACCGCCGCCGTCCTGTTCCTCCCCGCCTGCGCGTCCTCGGGCGCCGCGTCCGACGCAAAGGCCTCCAAGGCCGAGAAGCACGACGACGGCCGCGTCGCCCTCTTCAACGGCCGGAACCTCGACGGCTTCACCGCCATGTACGGCGGCGACATCGACGCCTGGACCGTCGAGAACGGCGAGATCCGCGTCGCCAAGGCCGGCCAGGGCGGCTGGCTCCGCACGCAGAAGATGTACCGCGACTTCGACCTGACCGTCGACTTCGTCATCCCCGAGAACGGCAACTCCGGCGTCGGCCTCCGCTGCACCTCCGTGGGAGACCCCGCCTTCACCGGCTTCGAGGTCCAGATCTACGACTCCTACGGCAAGGAACCCTCCCGCAGCGCCTGCGGCGCCGTCTACAACGCCATCCCGCCCGCGACGCAGGCCGTCAAGCCCGCCGGCGAATGGAACAGCTACCGCATCCGCGTCGTGGACGACACCCTCGATGTCTGGCTCAACGGTCAACACATCCAGCAGGCCCAGAAGCTCGACGACCGCGGCATCTTCCGAAACGACGACCAGCCGCTCCCCCTCGACGAACGCGCCACCACCGGCTACATCGCCTTCCAGGACCACGGCGAGGGCGGCCTCCGCCTCAAGAACATCCGCATCAAGGACCTCTCCCGCGACCCCGACCCGGGCGATTTCACCGAAGCCTTCAACGGGCGAAACACCTCCGGCTGGACCCACCGGGGCGGCGGCAAGTTCTCCTTCGAGAACGGCACCCTCGTTGCCGCCGATGGCCCGGGCCACCTCTTCAGCAACGCCATGCACGAGGACATCGAGATTCGCACACTCGTCCGCATCGCCAAGCCCGAGGAAACAAACGCCCCGCGCACCGCCAACTCCGGCATCTACTTCCGCACGATTCCTCGCCCCGAGAACCCCGACACCTGGCCCCTCGGCTACGAGGCCCAGCTCGACAACCACGACACCCGCGAGACCAACTACACCGGCTGCGTCTACGACGCCGCCCCCGCGATGACCGGCAAGCCCATCACCGCCGACGGCGAATGGTTCGACTACCGCATCGTCGCCATCGGCGACCACATCCGCACCTGGATCAACGGCGAGCCCATGGTCGACGCCCAACTCGACAAGCACGACGAGGGCATGATGGCCATCCAGACCCACCATCCCGGAAACCGCGTCGAGTTCCGCGATTTCCGCTGGCGCGTGCCCGAGGCGGGTGAGTAATCAACGCTCGCTGAGGGCCTGGTTTCTTGGGTGCCACTGGCTGCTTGCCAGCCAGTGATTCGTGATCAGTCCGCCCACTCCACCCACCCCGACCCACGCTTCGCACTCTCCACACACAGCTCTATGAACCGCACCCCACGCCGCCCCGCCTCGGCGTCTGGGGCGAGCTCGGCTAGCGAACTGCCCTCACCCAGCACCAAATCCGCCGCCCCGCGGTACACATTCGCGAACGCCTCGATGAACCCCTCGGGATGCCCCCCCGGGATCCGCTGCGCGTCCATCGTCGGGCCGCTGTTCCCCGGCCCGCCGCGGACGATCGTCTTCGTTGGCCCGTCGAGGCTCAGGAGCTCGAGCTGCTCGGGCGACTCCTGCCGCCACCTCAGCCCGCCCTTCTCGCCGTAGACGCGGATCGACAGCCCGTTGCCCTCCCCCGCGCACACCTGGCTCGCGGTCAGAACGCCCTTTGCCCCGCCCCTGAACCGCAGCAGCACGCTCGCGTCGTCGTCGAGCGTGCGCCCGTCCACGAAGCTCGTGAGCTCCGCCGCGAGCGAGTCGATCTCGAGCCCGGTGATGAACGCCGTCAGGTTCTCCGCGTGGCTCCCGATGTCCCCGAGCGCCCCGCCGAGCCCCGCCCGCTTCGGATCCGTCCGCCACTCCGCCTGCACGACGCCGGCCGCCTCGGCCTTCGTCGCGAGCCAGCCCTGGTGATATTCGACGAACACCTTGCGGATCGGGCCGAGTTCCCCCGCGGCGACCCTGGCCCGAGCTTCCCGCACCATCGGGTAGCCCGTGTAGTTGTACATCACGACGCACGCCCGGCCCTTCTGCTTGGCCAAGTCCCGCAGTTCCGCGGCCTCCCCGCTCGTCATGGTCATTGGCTTCTCGACGAGCACATGGAAGCCGGCATCGAGACAGGCCTTGGCAATCTCATAGTGCGTGAAGTTCGGCGTCACGATCGAGACGAGCTCCACCCCATCGTCCCGCTTCGACTCCGCGTCGAGAAACGCGTCGAGGGCCGTGTACGCCCGGGCGGGGTCAAACCCGTACGCCTCGCCCGAGGCGCGCGCAATCTCCGCATCACGACTGAGCACGCCCGCGACCAGGTTGAGCCGCCCATCGAGCGCCGCCGCCTTGCGGTGCACGCCCCCGATGAACGCGTCCACGCCTCCGCCGATCATCCCCATGCGCACCCTGCGGCTCATCGCGTCCTCCTCAGCCCTTCTTCTCGAACGCCGCGTCGAACGCGAGCGTGTTTGTCGGGAAGTCGATCGTGCGCACAAACTGGCACGCCTCCTCCGCCCCGTAGAACCGGTCCATCGCCGAATCCTCCCACTCGATGCTCAGTGGGCCCGAGTACCCGGCGCGGTTGAGCGCACGGATGATCTCCTCGAAATCCACCTCCCCCCGACCCGGGGAGCGGAAGTCCCACCCTCGGCGGTGGTCGCCGAAGCTCAGGTGGCTCGCCAGGATCGAGCTGTCGCCGTCGAGCGTGCGGGCGGCGTCCTTGATGTGCGCGTGGTAGATCCGCTCGGCGAAGCGGTCCACGAAGCGCGCCGGGTCGATCCCCTGCCAGATCAGGTGCGACGGATCGAAGTTGAACCCGAAGGCCTTCCGCCCCCCCACCGCTTTGAGCGCGCGCTCGGCGGTGTAGATGTCGTACGCGATCTCCGTCGGGTGCACCTCGAGGGCGAACAGGACGCCCGCATCGTCGAACGCGTCGAGGATCGGGTTCCACCACGCGGCGAACTCGGCGAAGCCGGCGTCGATCTCGTCCTGCGATGTGGGGGGGAAGAAGTAGAGCTTGTGCCACACCCCTGAACCGGTGAAGCCATTGACAACATCCACGCCCAGAGCGGCGGCGGCTCGGGCGGTTGATTTCATCTCTTCGGCTGCGCGCTCGTTCACGCCGGACGGGCTGCCGTCTCCCCAGATTCGGGCGGGCAGGATCGCCTTGTGCCGTTCGTCGATCGGGTCGCACACGCACTGGCCGACGAGGTGGTTGGAGATGGCGTAGCAGCGGAGGCCGTGCTGGAGCAGTAAGTCCTTGACAGAACTGCAATAAGCGTCTTCGGAGAGCGCCCGGTCGACCTCGAAGTGGTCTCCCCAGCAGGCGAGTTCCAGCCCGTCGAATCCCATTTCGGCGGCTTTGGGGGCCAATTCCGCGAGCGGGATGTCGGCCCACTGGCCTGTGAAGAGGGTGACGGGTCGGGTTGCGGGCGTCGGCATAGGGCGATCTCCGGTATCGTGTCGCAACTGTACCAGCCGGCGGCAATGAAACATTTTCACACCTGTGCTACTCTGCTCGCCGAGCACGCTGTTCTAGCCGCTTTTGGGAGTCCCGCGTGACCGAGACCGCTTCCACCGCGACCAACCTTGAGCCGACACGCCCGGGCACCTCGGTCCTGCTGAGCGTGATGATGTTCTTTCAGTTCTTCGTCTGGGGGGCGTGGTTCGTCACGCTCGGGCCCTACATGGGGTCGAAGGGCTTCAACGGCACGGAGATCGGCAACGCGTACACGACTGCGCCGATCGCTGCGATTCTCGCCCCGTTGTTCCTGGGCATGGTCGCGGACCGGTTCTTCTCGAGCGAGAAGGTGCTGGGCGTTCTGCACATTCTCGGCGGCGTGCTGCTGCTCGCGGCACCGTGGGCGGCGGGCACGGGGAACACATGGCTCTTCATCGGCGTGCTGCTGGCGCACATGGTGTGCTACATGCCGACGCTCGGGCTGAGCAACACCGTCGCGTTCCACGCGATCTCGAACCCGGAGAAGCAGTTCCCGCTGATCCGCGTCTGGGGCACCATCGGCTGGATCGTCGCCGGCTTTGCCGTCGGCCTGCTCGCGGCGAACCTCGCGACGACCGAGGGGCTCGACGACGCCGCGGCGGAGCAGGCGCGGGCAGCGGTGCCCGCGTTCTTCACGGTCGCGGGCGCGTCGGGCATCGTGCTCGGCGTCTTCAGCTTCTTCCTGCCGCACACGCCGGCGCCGGCGCGGGGGCAGAAGTTCAGCGTGGGGGCCGCCCTCGGTGCGGATGCGCTCAGCCTCATGAAGGACCGGTCGTTCGCGGTCTTCATCATCTGCTCGACGCTCTTGTGCATCCCGCTGGCGGCGTACTACCAGCAGGCGGCGAACTTCGCGACGGCCGCGGGCGTGAGCAATGTGCCGATCAAGATGACCTTCGGGCAGATGAGCGAGATCGCGTTCATGCTCGTCATGCCGCTGATGTTCGCCCGGCTCGGCGTGAAGTGGATGCTGGCGGTGGGCATGCTGGCGTGGGTCGCCCGGTACGGGTTGTTCGCCGCGGCGTGGAATCCGCTCGGCGAACATGTCGTGTGGATGATCCTGGGTGGCATCATCCTGCACGGCATTTGCTACGACTTCTTCTTCGTGACCGGGCAGATCTACACGGAACGCATCGCCCCGAAGCACACGCGTGCCCAGGCCCAGGGCTTCCTCGTCCTTGTGACGCAGGGCATCGGCATGCTCATCGGCAACCAGGTGTTCGGCCGGCTCGTCGCGGGCTACACCGAGGAGGGCGGCGCCACCGCGTGGCGGACCGTGTGGATCTGGCCGGCGGCCTTCGCCGGCGTGATCCTGCTCGTCTTCCTCGTGCTCTTCCGGCAGCGGTCGACCCCCGGGGCGAGCGCCTCGGAGGTCCGGACCACGGAGCCCATCGAGCCGGTTGAGCCCGCGCCGACGCCCGCCTGACCCACGAATCCCCGACCCGCCCGTTCATCGAAAGCCATCCCGTTCGTCAAGGAGTTTCGACGATGACCGACCTGCCTCAGAACCCCGATCAGCCCCGCAAGGCCCGGCCTGTCGCCGATGCGCGGCGTGACTTCCTCAAGACGGCTGCCCTGCTCGCGGGCGCGGGCCTGACCGCCTCGGCGATGTCGGGCTGTGCATCCAGCGGATCGCCCGGGGCGCTCGTCGGCTCCGACTCGCTGCGGCCCCTCGGGCGCGGTGCGAACCCGAAGCCGCCGAAGGACGGGGAGCCCGTTCGCATGGCGGTGATCGGCACCGGCGGCATGGGGCGTGGGCACTGCGGCGCGTTCACGGCGTTCAACCGCGACGGGCGCGAGAATGTCGAGATCGTGGCGGTGTGCGATGTGAACGACCTGCACGCACAGGCCGCCGTGAACACGATCACCGAGGGCGGCCAGAAGACCAAGCCGCGGATGTACCGCGACTACAAGGAACTGCTGGCGAAGGAGAACATCCACGCGGTGGTGGTCGGCACGCCCGAGCACCAGCACGCCCCGATCGCGGCCGACGCCGTCGTGGCGGGCAAGGATGTGTACTGCGAGAAGCCGATGACGCTTCGGCTGGATGAGGCCCTGGCCCTCCAGAAGACGGTGCACGCGAACCCCGATGTGATCTTCGTCGTGGGCACGCAGAAGATGGTGCTGCCGAAGTACCTCGAGGCGAAGAAGCTGATCCAGGAGGGGGCGATCGGCACGCCGGTCTTCAGCCAGACCAGCTACTGCCGCAACACGCCGGACGGCGAGTGGAACTACTACGGCATCGACGAGCGGTGGCAGCCGGGCGAGAACTTGGACTGGGACGCGTGGCTCGGGCACATGCCGAAGCGTGCGTGGGACCCGAAGGTGTACATCCGCTGGCGCCGGTACCGCGACTTCTCGACGGGGATCATCGGCGACCTCTTGGTGCACGAGATCACGCCGCTGATCTACGCCCTCGATAGCGTCGGCTGGCCGAAGCGGGTCGTTGCGACGGGCGGGCACTACATCGACAAGGACATGGAGAACCACGACCTCGTCAATCTGAACATCACCTGGGAGAACGACCACTCCATGATCGTCGCGGGCGCGACCTGCAACGAGGTGGGCCTCGAGAACCTGATCCGGGGTAACAAAGCCAACATCTATCTCAACAGCCGGCACTGCGAGCTGCGCCCGACGCGCCCGTATGTCGACCTGATCGAACCGCGGCGGATCGAGTGCCCCGACATCGGCAACGACCAGGACCTGATGCGGCTCACCTGGCTGAAGGCCATCCGTGACCGCAAGCAGCCGGCGTCGACCGTGGACTTCGCCACAAAGGTCATGGTTGCCGTGGACCTTGCGACGCGGTCGCTCTGGGACGGGCACTCGTACGAGTTCGACCGGGAGACGATGCGGGTCACCCGCATCTGATCGCTCACATGGAAACCGTCCGCCTGGCTGTGTTCGCGATGGGCTGCCGCTTCGAGCTA
This sequence comes from uncultured Phycisphaeraceae bacterium, assembly GCA_964615815.1. Classification (GTDB taxonomy): domain Bacteria; phylum Planctomycetota; class Phycisphaerae; order Phycisphaerales; family UBA1924; genus DAIQNV01. Next base: position 34,141 of record CAZTQV010000027.1, read on the forward strand.
CTGCTCGCGGGCGGCAGCCCTGCCTCGCTGCGCGCGGCCGGGGAAGTGGCGATCGAGGAGATCGAGGAAGCGCACCGACGGCTCTCCGCTTTCGATGCGCATTCGGTTGTTTCCCGCATCAACGCCGGCGCGGGGCGGCACGCGGAGCGGGTCGACCGCGAGGTGCTCGGTCTGCTGGACCTTTGCGAAGAGGTCCGAGTCGCGAGCGGCGGGGCGTTCGACATCACGGTCGGACGCGTGATGGAGACGCGTGGGTACAGGCGTTCGCCGGAGGGATCGGCCGCGGTGTGCGAGGCCCGCGTAGGCGGGCTCGTGATCGATCGGGAGTCGTCGCTCGTCGGGCTGACCGATGAGGCGGCCTCGATCGACCTCGGCGGCGTGGGCAAGGGATTCGGGCTCGATCTCGCGGTGCGCGTGCTGCGGGAGGCGGGCGTCCGGTCGGCGTTCCTGCACGCGGGGACGAGTTCGGTCGTCTCGATCGGCCGGCGACCGGATGGCGAGGCGTGGAAGGTCACGCTGCCATCCGTACCTGGCGGGACGCCGATCGACCTCGTGGACTCGGCGCTTTCGGTGTCGGGCACCGAGGTGCAGGGGTCGCATGTGATGGACCCTCGCACCGGCGAGCCGGCGCGGGATGCACGGCCGGTCGCGGTGCTCGGCCCCTCGGCGGCGGCGTGCGACGCGTGGACGACGGCGAGTTTCGTCCTCAGGGGACGACCCCCCGGGCTGGGCTCGGCGTACCGGTGCATGATCGAAACAGACACGGGCTGGGCCGACGCGCCCGCCATAGACACAGGGAAGATCGAGCGATGACGGCAGGCTTTGACGGCGGGACTTCGGGTTCGGGGATCGATCGACGCAGCTTCCTCGCGCAGACGGCCGGGTGGGCGGCGGCGGCGGCGATCGTGCCGAGTCTTTCGGCGGCGCTCGGCACCTTCGCGGCTCCGATGCGGGTGGGCGTGATCGGCTGCGGGCGGCAGGGGCGGGCGATCATCGCGGAGCTCGGGTCCTTCCCGGATGTGGAGATCGCCGCGATCTGCGACATCGAGCCCCGCCGGCTCGACGCCGGGGCTCGGCGGACGCCGGGTGCGAAGGGGTACGGCACGCACACCGAGATGCTGAACGCGGAGAAGCTGGACGCGGTGTTCATCGCGACGCCGACGCACCTGCACCTGGAGCCGGTGCGGGACGCGCTGCAGGCGGGCGTGCATGTCTATTGCGAGGCGCCGCTGGCGCACACGCCGGAGGACGCCCGGGCGATCGCCGAGGCGGCCCGCGGCTCGGGCAAGGTGTTCCAGGCGGGGTTCCTGGCGCGGGCGAACCCGGTGTACCAGCTCGCGCGGACCTTCTTCGTGTCGGACGCCGTGCGACGGCTCGCGACGATGGAGGCGATCCGGGCGCGGAAGACGAGCTGGCGAACGCCGACGAGCGGGCCGGAGCAGGACCGCCGGCTGAACTGGCGGCTGGAGCCTGATCTTTCGACGGGTCTTGCGGGCGAGTGGGGCAGCCACCAGTTCGATGTCTTCCACTGGTACACGGGCCGGTATCCGGACTCGGTGCAGGGTCGCGGGACGGTGCGGCTGCACGAAGACGGGCGCGAGGTGGCGGACACGATCAACCTGCTGCTGGGCTTCCCGGGTGGGGCGACGCTGAGCTACACGGCGACCCTGGCGAACAGCTACGAGAGCATGCACGAGATCCTGCGTGGCGAGAACGCGGCGATCAAGCTCGCGTGGAGCCACGGATGGATGTTCAAGGAGGCCGACGCGCCGACGCAGGGGTGGGAGGTCTACGCCAACCGCCAGCAGTTCCACAACGACGAGGGGATCACGCTCATCGCGGGTGCGACGCAGCTCGCCGAGCAGGGCAAGCTGAAGGAGGGCGTGGGCCTGCCGCACACGGCGCTGTGGTACGGCGTCGAGAGCTTCCTGAAGTCCGTCACCGAGGGCGCCGAGGTCACCTGCTCGGCCGACGAGGGGGTGCGGGCGACGATCGTCGGCATCCGCGCCAACGAGGCCGTTGTCTCCGGCACCACCGTGAAGATCAACCCGAGCGAGCTGAGCTGATTCCCCGGATTCCCCGGCCCTCCGGCCTGCACCCACGAGAACCGAGCCCATGGCGACCGAACCCACGCGCATCCTCCGTCTCCGCGATCTCGGCTTTCTCGCCCGCCTCGGCGTGGCGGGGCTCGTCTTCACCGCGATCGGCGGGGCGGCGGTGTCGGGGTGGTACCTGTCGATGCACCACAACGCACGCGACGGTCGCGACGGGCTTACGGTCGAAGATGTCATCGCGCACTACCACGGGATCATCTCGCCCGCGCCGCTGATCGAGAGCCTCGAATCGGGTCACCCGGAGGACCTCGCCGACCGCGAGCGGCAGATCCTGCTCGACTGGCTGAAGGGCGACCCCGCGCGGCTGAGTCAGGGCTTCGACAATCTCGATCTCGGGGCGGACGCGCCGGCGGAGATCATCGCCGTGAGCTGCCTCGACTGTCACGCCCGCTCGAGCACGGGGGAGAACGCGGCCCCCGAGATCCCGCTCGAGTACTGGGATGATGTCGAGGCCCTCGCGATCAGCCGCGACATCCAGCCCGTGCCCACCGAGATCCTCGCCGCGAGCACGCATACGCACGCCCTGGGCATGGCCGCGATCGGGGGCGTGATCGCGGTGCTGGCGCTCATGACGAGCTGGCCCCGGGCACTGATCGGCCTCGTGGTCGCGGCGACAGGCGTCGGCCTCGTCGCCGACATCGGCGGCTGGTGGCTCACGGCCCAGGAGCCGATGTTTGCCTACCTCGTGGTCGTTGGCGGCTTCTGCTACAGCATGGGCATGAGCCTTCTGGGCGTCATGATCCTGCTGGATCTCTGCATGCCGCGGAAGCGGGAGAAGGCGGCGGCCTGAGTCGAGGCGAGCTGGCCTCAGGCGGACAGCTCGTCGCGCACCCGCTCGAGCAGCCGCTTCGTCGCCAGCACACCCTCGTGCTCGCTGGTCGCGCCGCCCTCATACTCGATGCCCACCCAGCCGCGATAGCCCGCGTCGGCGACGATCTTCATCATGCGCTGGTAGTCCGTCCGAACTTCGTCGCCCGCCGCGTTGAATTCGTGAGACTTCGCGCTCACGGCCTTCGCGTAGGGCATGAGCTCCGAGACGCCCTTGTAGCGGTCGTACCACGCCTCCGGATCATCCTGCCGCGACCAGTCCATGCAGAAGTTGCCGAAATCGGGCAACGTGCCGCAGCGGGGGTGGTCGACCATCTTCATGACACCGGCGAGCCACTGGCCGTTGGAGCTCAGGCCGCCGTGGTTCTCGACGATGACATTGAGGTCACGCTCCGCGCCCATATCCGTCAGCCGACGCAGCCCGTCGGCGGCGAGCCGCTGCTGCTCCTCCCAGGATCCGGCGCTCGCGGCGTTCACGCGGATCGAGTGGCAGCCGAGGGCATTCGCCGCGTCGAGCCACTTCACATGGTTCATGACCGCCTTTGTCCGGCCGGCGTCGCTCGGGTCGCCCAGGTTGCCCTCGCCGTCGCACATGATGAGCAGGCACTTCACCCCCTCGCCGTCCGCCCGCTTCTTCAGCTCGGCGAGGTATACGGCGTCGTTCGCCTTGTCCTTGAAGAACGAATTGACGAACTCGCACGCCCCGAGGTCGTACCGCTCGCGCGTGACGCGGGGGAAGTCGAGGTTCTCGAACTCGCCGGCGTACAGCTCGCGGTGCAGGGACCACTGCGCGAGCGAAATCTCGTACAGCCGCTTGGGCTTCTCCACCCGCTCCGCCTTCGCAGACGACGCACACCCCAGAAGCCCGCCCACGGCCGCCCCCGCCGCCAAACCCGCCGTGATCTTGATCGCCGTCCGCCGTGTCATGTTCGAGTCCATACCAATCCTCCCTCGCGGTTCGCCGCCAGTATGACGATCCCATCGCCCGCGTGCATCACGACGACAGCCCCGGGCGGAAGCGGCGGACCAGTTCGGCCGCGGCTGCCGCGTCCTCCACCCGGGCGTCCCCGGCTTCCCGCTCGATCGCCAGCCCCACGCCGGGCGCGACGCGGCCGAGCGTCGCGAAAAACGCTCCCCAGTCCACCTCGCCCGTACCGGCGACGACCTCCTCGCCCCACTCCCCCGCCACGGCCGACGCCCGGGCGTCCTTGATGTGCACCTGCATCACTCGCGGCCCCAACAGGTCCAAGGCCGGGATCGGGTCGCCCGAGCCATACAGGATCATGTTCGCCGGGTCGAAATTCACGCCCACGCTCTCCCGCCCGAGCTCGCGGAGCACCTCATCGAGGCACGCGGCCGACTCCTGTCCGGTCTCGAGTCCAAGCCGCACGCCTCGTTCGGCGAAGGCGTCGGCCACCGCCTCCAGCCGCTCGAGGAACACCGCCCGCTCGGGGTCGCCGGCGTCCTCGGGGATGAACCCGGCGTGCAGCGTGACGAGATCGAGCCCGAGCCGTTCGGCGATCGCGGCGTTCTGCCGCGCCGCGGCCAGGTTCGACGGCCAGTGTTCGTCGGGCCGCAGCCCGCCGGTGCGTCGGATCGACTCGATGGTCGAGTAGTCCTCGCCGATCGGCGTCATCATCCCCGACACAATCGCGATCCCCGCGTCGCGGAGCGGCGCGACAGGGCTCACAGGGTCGTTCGCCTCCCGCAGCGGGTCGAGATGCAATTGAAGGGCACGGACGCCGGCCGCCCGCACACGAGCGGCGAGCTCATCGGGGCCTCTCGCGAGCAGCGACCACGAACAGACGGCAAGCGGAGGTGGGGAGCTCGGCATGGCTGCAACGATAGCGGCCGAAGCGGCCCTGTATGAGTGCGCTCTCACCCGCCCCCCACCTCCCGCTCACCGGTGCGCGCAGACTTCGGGTATGCCCGCGTCCTTCCGCATGCTCTCCCCCACCGCCCGGTGGGCCTTGATCTGCACCGCGGTGGTTGTAGTCGCGGGGGCACTGAAGATCGCCGCCGTCGCGATTCTCCCGATCGTCGCGGCCCTCATACTGACCCTGATGCTCTGGCCGGTCCGGCAGTGGCTGGTGCGGTTCCTGCCGCGTTGGGCCGCGGCCATGCTGTGCACAGCCATCCTGATCGCCGGCATCCTGCTCATCGGCGGGTGGACGGCTTATGCGGCGACGACGGTCATGGACAAGTTCCAAGAGGACAAGCAGCGGTATGTCGACCAGTACCAGTCGCTGCGGGAGACGGTGACGGGCTGGGGCGTGCCCGGGGCCACGCTCCCCGAGCTGCACATCACCGGGGAGGACACCGCGGACACAGCGGCATCACCCGGCCCTCCCCCGACATCGAACCAACGGTGGGCACTCTCCGAAAAGACGCGAGCAAGGCTCAGCTCGCTGATCACCGGTGGTCTGCGCTCCGCAGCCGGTGTCGGCGCCGCGCTGCTGCTGACGGTGTTCCTCGCGTTCCTCGCGTACTACGAGGGCTCCGGCTGGAACGCGTGGCTGCACAAACGCATCCGCGAGCATCGCTACCGGTTCGTCCACGACCTTGTCACGACCTACTCCGCGCAGACGCGCAGTTACTTCATCGGCAAGACGATCAGTGGCATCGTGAGCGGTGTCGCGACAGGCCTCTGGCTCTGGTTCATGGGCGTGCCGATGCCGATCGTCTGGGCGGTCTTCACGCTGCTTCTCAACTACATTCCCAACATCGGCGCCCTTGTCTCGGGCCTGCCGCCGACGCTGCTCGCCATCGTCGAGCTGGGTTGGACGGAAGGCCTGATCGTGGCCGCGGGCCTCGCGACCATCGAGATGCTTGTGGGCAACCTGCTCGATCCCTTCCTGCAGGGAAACATGCTCCAGCTCTCCACCTTCGTGGTGCTGGCCTCGCTCGTCGTATGGGGCTGGCTCTGGGGCATCATGGGGGCGCTGCTCGCGCCGGTGCTGACGGCAGCGGTCGTGACCACGATCACCAAGCTCATCGACTTCCGAACTCGGCGATCCGAACATTCTCCGGCACCGCCCCCCCTTCCGCGATAGTCGCACTCGAAGACTCGCGAAATGTGGACGAAAGGCACCCGATCATCAGGACGGGTGTATCCTGACGCCCGGTCCTCGCTCCTCATTCACCGGAGCCATCACCGAATTCACCGAGAGGCCGTACATGCCCGCCGCACGCCAGACGATTCAACCACTCTGCATCGCAACCATCCTGCTGCTTGGGCCCACCGCCGGCGCGCAAGATGCCTACACCGATGCGAACGGCCGGACTTGGCGACAGGTCGTTGGAACGACGGGGCTGACCTGGAACCAAGCCGCTTCCATCTGTCCGGGGCACGGATCGCCGTGCGAAGGCGTTGTGGACGGGGTGGACTTGACCGGGTGGATATGGGCCAGCGATCAGGAGGTACTCTCCCTCTTCGCCGAGTTCGCTCCGGCCGTGACCACGACGGGGGCGGTGGGCGGTCCGGACTACACCTTGGCGGGACTGTCCTTTACGAATGTGTTCATCCCGACATCATCGACCTACACCGTGGTCGGCGGCTTCTTCTCACTCTCCGGATGGTCCTCGACATCGCATATGGACGGCGCTTCGGTGCCCGCGGTAGCGGCGTCCTACAACCCGCATAACGCCTCGTTCAGCGTGAACACCACCGCCCCTGCCTCCAGCGAATCAAACTTGCGGGGGCTCTGGCTGTTCCGCCCAGCCTGCCCCGTGGACCTGGCGGCTCCGACCGGCACGCTCACGTTCGCGGACATCACGGCCTTTCTGTCCGCCTTCGATTCGGGGCTCGGGACAGCAGATCTTGCCGCTCCGTTCGGAGAACTGACCTTTGCGGACATCTCCGCTTTCCTTCAGGGGTTCGTCGCTGGCTGTCCCTAACGCAGGGAACACAGCGATCAAGTCAATCGCCCGCCTTCCGCGTGATCCGGTACCGTGCCACACCCGGGAGGCAATGGGCATGATGAAGCTGCTCTGCATAGCGATCGTCGCGGCGTGGTGCAACACCACCATGGCAGACGGCCAGAGGCCCAATGTCGTCCTCATCGTCTGCGACGATTTGAACGACTGGGTCGAGCCCCTCGGCGGACACCCGCAGTCGCGCACGCCGGCGTTGGCCCGGTTCGCGGAGACGGCGGTGACCTTTACGAACGCCCACTCCAACAACCCGGTCTGCGCCCCTTCCCGCTCGAGCTTCCTGACGGGCCTCTACCCGCACACCTCGGGCAATCTCTTCTGGGCGCCGTGGTTCGACAACCCGGTGCTCCAGAACTCGAAGACCATGATGCAGCACTTCCGCGACAGCGGGTACCGCGTCGTCGGTTCTGGCAAGCTCATGCATCACTTCAAACGCGACGAGTGGGACGAGTTCCCGCACCGCGCGGATTACGGCCCGATCGCCTACGACGGCAACCAACGCGTGGGGCATCCGAGCGTCGCGGAGCCGTTCCGATCCATCGGCCCCGTCGACGGCTCGTTCGCCTCGCTCGACGATGTGCCCTTCAAAGACGCGCCCGACATGCCCGGCGCGGGCTGGATCTACGGGGCGTGGGGCCAGACCAAGCCCTTCCGCTACGAATCCGCGGCCGACCGCGACCCGACGCCCGATGAGATCGTCGCAAACTGGGCCGCCAGGCGGCTCGAGCGTTTCGCCGAGGCCGATGACCGCACGCCGTTCTTCCTCGCCGTCGGGTTCATCCGCCCGCACACGCCGATGTACGCGCCGAAGGAGTACTTCGACCTCTTCCCGCTCGACGAGGTCCGCACCACGCCCCGGCTCGAGGACGACCGGGCCGACACGCCCTTCGACGACCACATCGCCCCTGACCAGAAGGGCCGTCGCTACTACCGCACGATCGCCGAGGCCTACGGCTCCGCCGAAACGGGTCTCCGCCGGTTCGCGCAGGCCTACCTCGCCTGCACGGCCTTCGTCGACGCTCAGATCGGCGTTGTCCTCGACGCACTCGAACGAACCGGCCTCGATGACAACACCATCGTCATCATCACCAGCGACCACGGCTTCAACATCGGCGAGAAGCAGTACCTCTTCAAGAACGCACCGTGGGACGAGAGCACGCGCGTCCCCCTCTTCATCCGGGCGCCCGACCGCTCCACCAACGGTGCCCGCACCGCCGTCCCCGTCAGCCTCATCGACCTCTACCCCACGCTCATCGATCTCTGCCGCCTCACCGGCGACACACGAAAGACCGACGCCGGGCGTGCCCTCGACGGCCACTCACTCCGCCCGCTCCTCGAACGCCCCGAGGAGGGCCGATGGGACGGCCCGGCCGCCGCGCTCACAATGATGCACGCCGCCGAGGACGCGACCCGCCCGCTGACCAAGGCCGAGGTGAACCAGGCCGCCCGCCAGCACTGGAGCATCCGCACCGCCCGCCACCGCTACATCCGCTACAACACCGGCGCCGTCGAGCTCTACGACCACGACACCGATCCATACGAATGGCACAACATCGCACACGACCCGTCAAACGCCGCCTTACTCGCCGAGCTCGATGATCTGCTCAGGCGCATGACCGCGCCCATCGCGTTGCCATCGGTGCACACGACCACACCGCCTCCGGCGACGCCCGAGGGCCCCTGACGGCTCACTCGTCCCGGTCCCGCGCCGCCCGCTCCCGCGCGTGCACGGTTGCGTCGCCCGTGTGCTCGGTCGTATCGGGAAACGCCGGCGACTCCTCCGCCACGCGATCGATCCGATCCAGCACCCCGGCGCGGGACGGCAGCGTCTCGAAGATGTGCATCCCCGTGTTCCGGCTCAGGTCCTCGCACACCCGGATGCCCCGCACGCTGTTGCCGCGCGGATCCACCGGCGGCGAGAACACGCATATGCCAAACTGCCCCGGCAGCACCGCGATCACGCCCCCCGATACCCCCGACTTCGCCGGCAGCCCCACCGTGTATGCCCACTCACCCGCGTAGTTGTACATCCCGCAGGTGTGCATCACCGTCAGCACATCACGGATATAGGTCTCCTCGATCGCCCGCTCCCCCGTCACCGGGTTCACACCCCGGTTCGCCAGGGTCGCCGCCATCACCGCGAGGTCCCGCGTCGTCACCTCCACCGAGCACTGCCGGAAGTAGACGCTCAGAACCTCCTCGACATCGCCCTCCAGCACGCCGAAGTTCAGCATCAGGTGCGCCATCGCCCGGTTGCGGTGCCCCGTCTCCTTCTCCGAGCGGTACACCGACTCGTTCACCGCCGTCCGCCGCCCCATGCACCGCTCCATCAGCGCATGCACCCGCGCAAACCGCCCCTCCGGCGTCACACCCCGCACCATCCCCGCCGTCGCGATCGCCCCAGAATTGATCATCGGATTGTGCGGCCGATTGAACGCGTCCAGCTTGATGATGCTGTCGAACGCATCCCCCGAGGGCTCCACGCCCACCCGCCGCATCACCTCCTCCCGCCCCCGATCCCGAAGCGCCAGCGCGTAGGTGAAAGGCTTCGACAGCGACTGAATCGTGAACGCCTGGTCGCAGTCGCCCACGCCAAAGAACTCACCCTCGACGCTGACGAGCCCGATCCCGAACCACGACGGGTCAGCCTTGGTCAGCTCCGGGATGTAGTCCGCCACCCGCCCCTCAGTGCACCCCGCGTACCGCCCGTGCAACTGCCGAAGTGCACCGATCACCCGGGCCGCCCGCTGGTCCCCCGCCTCCCCGCCGCACTGGGCCGTCTCATCCGCCATAACGCCCATAGGCTAGCCACACGCAACCGCCCGCACGGACCAGCCCCGTAACGCGGCACCACCCGCCCCAAGGGACCCGCAAATGACCATGCACGAACGCAACGGCTACCGCATCGCCGACACCGCCCGCGTCATCGGCGATGTCCGCATCGGCAAGGACGCCAGCATCTGGTACGGCGCCGTCATCCGCGGCGATGTCGCCCCCGTCATCATCGGCGAGGGCACCAACATCCAGGACAACGCCGTCGTCCACTGCGACCACCGCTACGCCAATGTCATCGGCAGCCATGTCACCATCGGACACGGCGCCATCGTCCACGGCGAACTCGTCGGCGACCACACCCTCATCGGCATGGGTGCCATCGTCCTGGGCCACACCAAGATCGGCCGCCACTGCCTCATCGGCGCCGGCGCCGTCGTCCCGCCGGGCCTCGAAGTCCCCGACGGATCCGTCGTCGTCGGCGTCCCAGGCAAGATCATCCGCACGATCAGCGACGCCGACCTCGCCTATCTCGAAAAGCTGCCCCCCCACTATGTCCGCCTCGCGACGCGTCACGCCACCCACCCCGACGCCCCCGAGATCTTCACGCCGGACGAGATCGAGAACGCGGGCCTGATCCCCTGATCTCATTCTCTTTCGTCTGAGACCGAGCCTCAATGAGCGCCGCCACCATCTCAGCGGCAATGTTCGCAGAGTCCGAGCGTTCCTCCTGTTCAGCGCCGGGCCGGGAACTCGCCAACACACCGCGATTCCCCAGCAGCCCGACCGGGAGGTACGAACATGTTGCATCCATCCGCCCTTGTCGCCGCGTTCGCCGGACTCGCCACCGTGGCACCTTCGCTGGCCGCCCTCTCATCGCAGGAGGCCAACGACCTGCTCTTCGCCCGCGAGGAGGAGAAGATGGCACGCGATGTCTATCTCGTGCTGCACGATCTCTACGGCTCCGCCGAGTTCGCCAACATCGCCGCATCCGAGCAACGCCACACCGACGCCGTTAAGCGCATGCTCGACTTCTACGCCCTCACCGACCCCGTCACCGACGACACCATCGGCGCCTTCGTGAACCCCGCGCTGGGCGACCTCTACACTTCGCTCATCACGCGCGGCACAGCCTCGCCCGCGGCCGCCTTCCTCGTCGGCATCGACATCGAGAAGATCGACATCGCCGATCTCGACAACATGCTCGCACGCACCGACGAACCGAACATCACCACTGTCTACACGAACCTCCAGGAAGGCTCGCGCAGCCACCTCCAGGCCTTCCGCACCGCGTACCGGAACAGCGAAGGCTGCCGCGCCGATCTCGACGAGAACGGCCGGCTCACCATGGCCGATGTGATCATCATGCTCGACGCCGTGGCAACCGGCGACGACTCGATCAACCTCGTCCCGCCGGACGGCCCGCCCACCATGGCCGACATCCTCGACTTCATCCAAGCCTTCACCCAAGGCTGCTCCGCCTCAGGCAACTGACGCCACGACGGCTTCCGCCTGTCTCGGCCATGACCCAACCGCGGTCGCACCGAACCGCGGTCGCACCAAACCACCGACGCCCGCCCTCACCCTCGGGGGACCACGGGCACGCCATGCACCGAAAGTAACGCCGCCACCTCGGGGTGCATCCGCAGGTACCCCGGCTCCCGCGAGCAGTCAAACGCCCGGCACCCCTGCGGCCGCGTCTCGTAAATCCCGCAACGCCCCTCGGCACTCAGGTGAGGGCACCGACCGTCGATGAACGACAGCACCGACCCATCATCGAGCGCGACGCCCCGATGCCCGGTGCAGCAGGTCCCCCCGCACTCCTCACAGGGCAGCTCTACCACGCCAACTCAACGACGCTAGAGAGTGCACGGGGCATGGATCTCGGCCGACGCTTCATGGAGAAACATACGCACGCCAACGCATGACCAATCCCCGCCCCAGCCGGCCCCCCGACCGCAAACTCTGAGAGCCTCAAAAGGACACAAGCCACCGTGACCACGGTGGCTTGTTCCTGAACCGAAATCGGGGTGAGAGGATTCGAACCTCCGACCTTCTCGTCCCGAACGAGACGCGCTACCAAGCTGCGCTACACCCCGGATTGTCGTCCCCCGCTGCGGCCTTCACCGCACCGGGGGCCCACATGCTAGCCGCCCCTCCGCCCCGCGTACACCCGGATTCCGCCGATGTCCCGCCGCCGGCCCGATAGCCCGCCCCAGGGACCCTCTCGGCACCGCTCCGCCCCTGTCCCCGCCGCCGGGCCGGCTCAGTCCGCCGAGAAGGTCGGCTCCGTCGTGTACACATTGTCATCGAGGGTCGAGGGGTCCCCGTCCGGCCCAGCCGAGTACATGTAGGGCCGCCCGCTCGGGCAGATCCCCCCGTCCGAGTCGCCCATCATGCCCGCCACCGACGGATTGTCCTCCCGAACCTCCTCCGGCAGGTGGTTCCGCCGGATGGACTGGATCGGCAGCACCGACGCATCGGTCAGCGCCCCCGCCCCGTACCCACTCGGCAGGTCGCTCGCCGTCACCAACTGGTTCGCCCCGGCCGCCGTGTACGCCACGGTCGCGTACAAGGGCTCCGTGCCCGAAACGATCAGCCCGTCGAACCGCGGGTGCACGAACCGCATGGGCCGCCCCCACGGGTCCAGGACCGTCCGCAACTCCGGCTGCACATTCCGCCCGTTGTCCCGCGGCGTCGGGTTATCCCCCGCCATCCCGTCGTTGTCGTCCCCGTCGAAGAAGGTCAGCAGCTCAGTCGAAACCGGCCGCAGCACCTCATCCAGCCCCACATCCTCGAGCGCCGACACGAACACACCCATCGAGTTGATCGGCGTCCGAAGGTCCTCGCCAAGCGACAGCGTCGCCCCGTCCACCGCGTCCGCCATGGGCATCAGGATGGGCGGATCGCCCGCGTTCGCCCCCGGCGTCTCGACGAGCACCGGAGGCGTGCCCCCGATGTCCCGGTAGTACGCGTCCACCGCCACATCCGCCACACGGATCGTGTCCTGCGCAAGCCGCGCCCGCTGCCCCTGGATCACCCCCTGCCCGACCGCGAAGGTGATCGCGATCAGGATCGAGATGATGATGATCACCACCAGCAGCTCGATCAGCGTAAAGCCGCCGCGAACCGCCCCCCGACGGCCACACCGCCGCGCACCGCGTGTCGTTTCCATCTGCGCGCTCCTTCCCCGGGGCCGCCCGGGCCGCATCCCGTGAAGCCTATACGAACACCGGCCCCGCCTGATCCAGCCGAGGACCGATGTTCCCTCCCACGATCCGAACCCGCCTCACCGCGTCCGCGGCTTCCCGCGGTCCGCGTCCTTCGCCGCCTGGGCATCCCGGATCTGATCCTCAGGAGTCTTCGCCTCCTCAGCCTCACCGTTTGAGCCCTCCCCAGAGGATTCATTGGGCGACCCGGCCCCACCGGCAGGCTCCTGAGCCGGGTCCGCCGGGTTCGCCGGTGCCGCCGGCCGAGCCGGGGGCATCATGTTGAACCCCGGCCCCGCGATCGAGCTTCCGATGATCATCCCGCCGGCACCGGAACCCGAGCCCCCGCCCGCCGGACGCGCCGCCGTGCGAGCCGCCTGCGACCCGCCGCCCGCGGGCATAGCCGCCGGGGCCCCTGCAGGCCGCCCCTGGGGAGCCCCCATCGGAGCCGCGGCCGGACGACCCGCGGGAGCCGCCCCCGCCGGCATCCCACCCTGCATCGCCATCGCCGCCGCCGGGCTGATCCGGGCCTTGAACACATAGTCCGAGACCTTGTCCCGCACATTCTCCAGCATCGCGTCGAAGAGCTGCGCTCCCTCCCGCTTGAACTGGATCTTCGGATCCTGCTGGCTGAACGCCCGGAACCCGATCGCGTCCCGCAGCTGGTCCATCGCGTAGAGATGGTCCTTCCAGCTCGAGTCCAGCGTCTCGATCAGGATCGCCCGCTCGAAGAACAACAGCTCCGAACGCAGGATGTTCTCGAGCCGCGCCCGAACCGCGTTCCGACGCTCGCCCCCCTCGAGGTACCGCATCCGGTCCGTCAGACCGGCGTTGTACTGCGACCGAAGGTGCTCATCCAGCGCATCGTCGCTCTCGATCGCCTCGGCCTCCTCGATCGCCTTCTTCAGCCGGTCCTGCTCGACAAACTTCCGGTTCGCCTCGACAAGCCGCTCGCGGATCGCCTTCGGGTTCGCCTTCTTCACATCGTCCGCCGTCATCGGCTCGCCAAGCCGCGTCTTCGCCCAGTCCGCCAGGTCCTCCATCGCACGCGACGGGTCCCGACGAGCCATCATCATCGTCATCTCCATGACGAAATCGACCGGGTACTCGATCTCACGCTTCGCGTACAGCTCCTCGGCCTTCTTCATGATCGGGTCACGCGGCGACTGCGTGTCCGACGCCTTCGCCTTCAGGATCTCGTCCGCCGAGACCTCGAACCCGAACTTCCGCGCCACCCACTTGCTCAGCTCGTGAGCCCCGTAGTTCGCCTGCACGAACTCAGACAGCCCCGACAAATCCTCCTGATCGATCTTCTCGTGCGCCGCGTCCTCCAGCACCCGCTTCACATGCCGACGCTCCTCGGCCCCGCCCTCGCGCAGCTCGCCGGCATCGATCTCCACGCCGAAGCGGCTCTTCGCCCAGCCCACGAGGCCCGCCGAGTCGAAATCGACGCTCACTTCACTGCCCTCAACAGGCATGTACTCACCGAGCGTCACATCGATCATCGCCGCCGCTTCGTCCTTGGCCATGCGGCGGATCGCGACATCCATCTCGTTCATGTCCTTGCCACGCAAACGCTCCGGCAGGATCGAGTACCCCAGCTTCTCCTTCGCAAACTCCGCCGCGCACAGCGCCGGGTACTCGGGGTCGAGCATCTCCTCGATCGCGTCGTCAGTCGCCTCGCCGATGTAGTCGAAGATCAGCCCCTTCACATCCCGCCCCTCGAGCACGCGCTGCCGCAGCCCGTAGAAGTACTGACGCTGGTGCTCCATCACCTCGTCGTACTCGAGGATGTTCTTGCGGATCTGGAAGTTCCGCTCCTCCACCTTCTTCTGCGCCCGCTCGACATTCTTGCTGACCCACGGGTGCTCGATCGCCTCCCCTTCCTTCATGCCGAGCCGCGACAGCAGCATCTGCGTCTTCTCGCCCGCAAAGAGCTTCATCAGGTCGTCCTCGAAGCTCACATAGAACCGGCTCGAGCCCCGGTCCCCCTGCCGCCCCGACCGCCCGCGCAGCTGGTTGTCGATGCGCCGGCTCTCGTGCCGCTCCGTACCGAGCACATGCAGCCCGCCCATCTCCTCGATCGAGTTGAACCACGCGATCCGATGGATCAGCACCCGCCCAGACTCGTCGAGCACCGCCATCAGCTCCTCGTCGCTCATCCCAGGGATCTTCTTCAGGTCGACGAGCGTGTGCTCCTCCGCCCACTTCCGAAGAAGCGAGGTCCGAAGCTCCGCCGCGTCCATCTCCTCCGCCTCGCGCTTCTTGATGCCGAGCACCGTCGGCGCGATCTTCCGGTACACATCCATCCGCAGCTCATCGTCCGTCATCTGCACATTCGCCTTGCGGCTGCAGATGCCCCGACGGAGCCAGTGATCGAGCAGCGTCTCCCGGCTCAGCCTCCCGAGCTTGATGTCCGTGCCGCGACCCGCCATGTTCGTCGCGATCATCACCGCGCCGAGCTGCCCCGCCGCCTCGACCGCGTTCGCCTCGCGCTCGTGCTGCTTCGCGTTCAGCACCTCGTGCTTCACCTGGTACTTCCGGCTCAGCATCGCGCTCAGCATCTCGCTCTTCTCGACACTGGTCGTGCCGACGAGCACCGGCCGCCCCACATCGTGGAACGACTTGATCTCCTCGATGATCGCCTCCCACTTGTCCTTCTGACGCAGGAACACAAGGTCGTCCCGGTCCACGCGGATCATCGGCTTGTTCGTCGGGATCGACACCACATCCAGCTTGTAGATGTCGTGGAACTCCTGCGCCTCCGTGTCCGCCGTGCCCGTCATGCCCGCCAGACGCTTGTACATCTTGAAGAAGTTCTGCACCGTCACCGTCGCGACCGTCTGCGTCTCCTGCTTGATCGGCACCCCTTCCTTCGCCTCCACCGCCTGGTGCAGGCCGTCCGACCACTGGCGACCGATCATCGCGCGGCCCGTGTTCTGGTCCACGATCACCACGCTCGGCTCCGTCCGCCCCGACATCCGGTCCGGGACATCCATCACCACATAGTCCTTGTCCCGCTCGTAGATCGCGTGCGCACGCACCGACTGCTCCAGCAGGTGCGGCACATCCTGGTTCTCGTCCACATAGAACGAACCCAGCCCCGCCACCCGCTGCGCCTCCGCCGTGCCGTCGTGCGTCAGGTACGCCTGCTTCCGCTCGGGCTTCAGCTCGAAGTACTGCGTGTGCTGGTCACGCTGCCGTTCCAGCTCGGGCAACGCCGCCTTCGCCTCCGCCAGCTTCTTCTGCAGCTCCGGCACCAGGCTCTTGTCCCGCGTCTGGCGAATATCGCCCTCGTACCCCTTGATCCGCTCCTTGCACGCCGTGACCTTCTCCTCGGCCTCCGTCCACGGACGCTGCTTCTCCACGAGGTGACGCGCCAGCCGGTCCGCCAGGTCGTACCGCGGCTGATCCTCGTGCGCCGGCCCGCTGATGATCAGCGGCGTCCGCGCCTCGTCGATCAGGACGCTGTCCACCTCGTCCACGATCGCGAACTGCCGCTTCCGCTGCACCTGCTGGTCGACATTCCGCTTCATGTTGTCGCGCAGGTAGTCAAAGCCGAACTCGCTCGTCGTCCCGTACACCACATCACAGGTGTACATCACCCGCTTCACATCCTCCGGCTGCTGGTGCTGCGGGTGGATCGCCCCGGCCGTGAACCCAAGCCCCCGGAAGAACTTCCAGGTCCAGTCCCGGTCGCGCTGCACCAGGTAGTCGTTCACCGTCACCACATGCACCTGCTGCCGCTGCATCGCCGCCAGCGCCGCCGCGAGCGGCGCGACGATCGTCTTGCCCTCGCCCGTCTTCATCTCCGCGATCTTGCCCTGCGCCAGCACCATCCCGCCGATCAGCTGCACATCGAACGGCCGCGCCCGGAACGGGGGCTTGCTCTCCGGGTAGATCTCCCGCACCGCCTCGTAAATCTCGACCGGGATGTCCATCCACTCCCACGCCCCGACCGGCCCCTGGTTCCCCCGGAGGCCCTCCACCGGCTCGCTCATACCGGCCGCGTCCATCTC
Source organism: uncultured Phycisphaeraceae bacterium (assembly GCA_964615815.1). Classification (GTDB taxonomy): domain Bacteria; phylum Planctomycetota; class Phycisphaerae; order Phycisphaerales; family UBA1924; genus DAIQNV01. The sequence continues at coordinate 51,016 of CAZTQV010000027.1, forward strand.
CGCCTTCAGCTTCGCGTAGGTCGCCCGCACCCCCTCCGGCAGCACCGACGGATCGAACCCGTACTCCGGGCTGAAGATGTTCCGGATCCCCACATGCCGGTCCATCGCCTCCCGGCTCAGGGCGAACATCTGGATGAGAAGCTCGTCCTCCTTCACCCCCTCGTCGTGCTTCGCCCGAAGCTCCATCACCCGGTCGCGGATCTCCTGGTCCGTCAGCTTCCGCATCTCGGGCTCAAGCGCCCCGATCTGCTCCACCCGCAGCGTGTACCGCTTCACGAACCGCTCGTTCCGCGAACCAAAGATCTTGTTCAGCACCGGCCCAATAACGGGAATGTCGGCGTTGGCCATCGCATCATCTCCCACGGGCACGCCGCCAGAACAAGCAGCCCGCGCCCGCGTCTCAAGTCAATCTGTCGTCAGGGAGCCCACCGCGCCAAGGCACTCCACGCGCCGGCACGGATCGCAATGAATAAAGAAGACACCGGGCACGCAGAACGCCCGGCGAGCGCCGATCAGGCCAGCGCCGGCGGCGGCAACGCGCACCGCAGAAGCCCCACCCACTCACGCGGCGACCCCAGCCCACCCAGCGTCGCCACCTGCCCCCGGCTGACCACGACCGCCGGCACCCGCCCGCCCGAGCGCACCGCCCGGACCGACGCCACCGCCGTCTCGCCCGCCAGGAGCCGCCGGACCGCCCGCACGAATCCCGCGCTGAGCCGCCCGACCACCGACCCCTCAACCGAAGCCGCCCGAGCCGCCTCGCCCAGCGCCATCGCCGGCGCCGCCGCAGGCAACGCCACCAAAGCCACCGCGAGCAACAGCCACGGCCCATACACAGACCGACCAACAGCCCGCACGGGAGTCCCGCGCTGCCGTCGACCGCTCTGCACGCCCGCAAGGGCCCGTTCCGGAGTCATGACTCCCCGAAGTATCGACCCCTCAACGCCCCCGAGCAACCCATTCCCAGCTTTCTGCAGCGCCCCAGCCCGACCCGTCCGATATCACCTCGCCGGCGGACCGCACTACGCTCCGGGCATGTCGGACACCGAGCCCAAGCCCACGCGAGACACCCCAGCCGGCGACCAGGACACGACCTCCGCCAATTCCTCCGGAGCACCCATGATCGCCACCAGAAGAGCCCTCCCCGCCACCCGCGAGTCCCTCACCCACAAGTTCTCCGTCGGCCGCCACGAGGGATACCTCACCGTCGGCCTCTACGAGGACGGCTCCCCAGGCGAGATCTTCATCAAGGTCGCCAAGGAAGGCTCCGCCATCTCAGGCTTCTGCCAGTCCTTCTGCCGGGCCTTCTCCCTCGCCCTCCAGCTCGGCCTCTCCGTCGACGACGCCGTCGTCCGCTTCAAGGGCATGCGCTTCGAGCCCAACGGCCCCACCAGCAACCCCGAGATCCCCACCGCCGACTCCATCATCGACTATGTCGCCCGCTACCTCGAACTCGAATTCGGCCAAGCCCGCCTCCGCCGCTAAAATGCCGGCGTGATCGACGCCATCGAGCAGCACCGGCCCGAGCTCGAAGCCCTGTGCCAAAGGTACAGGGTTGAGCGCCTGTTCCTCGTCGGCTCCGCCGTCGATGGCACCTTTGACCCCGCCCGCTCCGACCTCGACTTCCTCGTCGAGTTCCACCCCGACGACAAGTCCGCGACCACCTACTTCGGGCTGCTCGAAGACCTCAAGGCCCTGTTCGGTCGCGAGGTCGACCTGATCGAACGCCACTGCGTCCGCAACCCGTACATCAAGGCCGCCCTCGAGAACGAGAAAGTCCTGCTCCATGGCGCCGCGTAACCCCGCGGCCTGGCTGCACGACATCGTTGAAGCGTGCAGGCTCGTCCGCGAATTCACCGCCGGCATCGACGCCGCCACCTTCGCGACCGGCGACCTCCGCCGCAGCGCGACCGAGCGGCAGCTCATCATCGCCGCCGTCGTCCAGCTCCGAAACAACCACCCCGACCTTGCAAGCCGCCTCGGCCCCGTCACCGACATCGTCGGGTTCCGCAATCGCATCGTCCACGGCTACTACGACATCGATCCCCTGCGCGTCTGGACGGTCATCGAGGATCATCTCCCCGCGCTCCTCGCCAACGCGACAGCCCTCCTCGCCGAGCAGCCCCCACCCCCCGAGATCCGCCCATGACGACCTCCCCCCACGACACCTACACCTCCCCCCTCGCCTCGCGCAACGCCTCCGAGCGCATGCTCAAGCTCTGGTCCCCCCGCCACAAGTTCAACACCTGGCGCAAGATCTGGCTCGCCATCGCCGAGGCCCAGCACTATCTCACCAAGGACTGGCCCTACCCGCTCGTCACCGCCGAGCAGGTCGAGGAACTCCGCACCGTCGTCGAACGCGGAATCACCGACCAAGAACTCGCCCGAGCCGCCGAACTCGAGGCCGAACTCCGCCACGATGTCATGGCCCATGTGCATTGCCTGGGCGAGCAGTGCCCCAAAGCCAAACCCATCATCCACCTCGGCTGCACGAGCCAGGATGTGGTGTGCAACGCGGACGCCGAGACCATTCAAGAGGCTGTATTCGTCGTAGAGATGAAGGTACTCCGCGTTCTCCTCGCGCTGGGACGATTCATAGAGCCAAACAAGACGACCGCAACGCTTGGGTTCACGCACTATCAGCCTGCCCAACCGACAACCGTTGGCCGACGGGCCGCTGGCTGGGCCTACGACCTCTGGCTAATGCTTCACCCGCTCGACACCTCGCTTGATGTGATGCGTCCGAAGGGTCTTCGAGGTGCAACCGGCACGGCTGCATCATTTATGACGCTGCTCGGCGGTCAACGCGACGAACACCACTATGGCGACTACGACCCCGAACGCTACCACGATCTACCCGATACACGCCTTGAGCATGGAGTTGCGGTGAACCAGTTCGAATGGAGATGGTGGAACGATGACTCCGAGTTTGGCGACAAGTTCTCCACTGGGGCACATTTGCTGACCGGCCAGACCTATCCGCGCGTCACGGACGCGGTCGTCCTCGCAGCTCTGGCAAATATCGCCGCCGTCCTCCACAAAATCGCCACCGACATCCGCCTCCTCTCCAACCGAAAGGAAATCGACGAGCCCTTCGGCTCAAAGCAAATCGGCTCCTCCGCCATGCCCTACAAGCGCAACCCCATGCGCTGCGAACGCATCTGCGGCCTCACCCGCTTCGTCATGAACCTCGTCGGAAACGCCTACGACACCGCCGCCACCCAGTGGCTCGAGCGCACGCTCGACGACTCCTCCAACCGCCGCCTCAGCCTCCCCGAAGCCTTCCTCGCCCTCGACGGCGCCCTCGACCTCATGCACAATGTCGCGTCGGGCCTCATCGTCCACGAAGCGATGGTCAAGAAGAACCTCGAAGCCGAGCTCCCCTTCCTCGCCACCGAGAACATCCTCATGGAAGCCGTCAAAGCCGGCGGCGACCGCCAGGACCTCCACGAACGCATCCGCGTCCACGCCCAGGAAGCCGGCCACCGCGTCAAGCACCTCGGCCTCGACAACGACCTCATCGACCGCATCCGCCAGGACCCCGCCTTCGCGTCGGTCAAAGACCGCCTCACCGAAGACGACCTGCTCAACCCCCTCGCCTACACCGGCCGCGCCGTCGAACAGACCGAACGCTTCCTCGCCGAAGTCATCGAACCTTCCCGCGAGCGCTACGCCAACAGCCAGATTAAGCTCGAAGACACCGAGCCCAAGGTCTGACCATCTGCCGTTTGCCGTTTGCCGTTTGCCGTTTGCCGTTTGCCGTTTGCCGCCAGTGCTCTACCGCCGCCGCCGCCCCACCATCACCCCCGCAACCCCAAGCACACCAATCGCACCCGGCGAAGGCACCCCGACCGCCCGCACAACCCAGGTCCCAAGCCCAAAGTCCCCGTTGAACCCGACGAACAGGCTCGATCCCAGGTCAAGCTGCGGCGTCCCCACCGGGTTGTAGAAGGTCCAGCTCGTCGTGCTCGGCGTGAAGTCGGGGTCCAGCAGGTTGAAGTCCGATCGAAACACCGGCTCGCCCTGCAAGGCATCCATGTTGATCGCGATGAAGAACCCGCCGCTGATGTCGACCGCGTTGATCGCGTACTCCGCCGGCTCCCCATCCGCCGTCAGGATCGCCCCCGCCGTCGTCCGACTCACCAGCGTCGCATTGGTCGGGTCCCCGTCGTTGTCCGCGTCGTCGTAGACCAGGAGCTCCACCGACCGCCCCGCATCCGCGAAGTTCCGCGCGAAGGCCACCTGGATCGCGCTGATCCGCTCGAACCCCGGCTGGGCGAAGAAGTAGTTCCCCCAGGTCGCGTTCGCGTCGAACTGGCTCAGCGAGGAATCGCTCGTCCCCCCGTCCTCCGCCGCGTAGATGAAGCTCTGCCCAAACGCCCCCGCAGCCATCCCACCGACAGCCACGCCCGCAACACCCGCGATCATCCCGATCCGCATCCCTTGTCCCTCCGTATAGACGCCCGCGAGACCGCCCTACTGGACCACCCGCGACGGGGGACGATACCATTTCCGGACCACAAGGTCCAATCAGGACAGCGAACTCCCGAAGCCCCTCGCCCCACACGCCCGCCCCCGCCGACCCAACAGGGCCCACCACCCCGGCTTGACCGCCGACCCCGGACCCGCGAGACTGTCCCTCCGGTCGGCCCCGGGGCCACAGGCAACCGCCCCGGCCCGCCCCGCCGACCCGGCCCCGCCCAGCGGGGGCACCCACCTCCCCGCCGACCACCGGCGGGCGGTACATTGACCCCAAACCCGCCCCAAGGCGGGCAACAGCCCGGCCCCGCACCCCGCGGGGCCCAACACGGGTCACGCCCCGGAACACCCCCGAGGCCCACCCGAAGAGGACGCTCCGACAATGGCATCGCGCACCAGCACCAGCGTGGCGATGGGCATCGCCCTGACCATCTTCATCCTCCTCTCGGTCACGCTCTTCGTGCTGACCATGGTCTTCTACAGCCAGACCCAGGCCGCCCGCCGCGACCTCAGGCTCGTTGAGGACCAGCAGAACGAGATCATCCGCTCCTCCGAGCGGGGCGCCGCCTCCGTCCAGGGCTACCTCGACCGCGCCAGCGGCGAGCGCCAGTCCCTCACCGGCTACCTCATTAACCAGCTCCGCTCCACGATGTCGACCGCCGCCGGCAACGCCGACCTCACCCACGAGCAGCTCACCGAGCGCGTCCAGTCCACCACCGAGCTCGACGGCGGCTCCCTCCTCGCCCGCGTCGACCGCCTCCAGTCCCGCCTCACCCAGGCCGACCGCGCCCGCACCGAGGCCGAAGCAGCCCGCGACCGCGCCGCGGCAGACCTCCGCAACGAGGCCGACCGCATCCGCCAGCTCGAGAACGAGCTCCGCCAGGGCGCCGCCCGCAACACCGCCTCCCTCGACGACTACCGCGAGGGCGTCGAGACCTACCAGGCCCGCATCGACGAGTTCATCCGCGACTTCCGCGCCGACCTCGCCAACCTCAAGGACGAGCAGCAGGGCGAAACCGAGGGCTTCCAGGACACCATCGCCCAGCTCGAGCAGGACATCCTCGTCCTCCGCGACCGCCTCAACCAGGCCCAGGGCGTCACCCGCCCCGAGGTCCTCCGCCCGACCGATGAGTTCGCCCTCGTCGACGGCGAGGTCGTCGCCACCCAGCCCGCCCAGAACACCGTCACCATCTCCCTCGGCTCACGCCAGAAGGTCACCATCGGCCTCACCTTCTCCGTCTACGCCGACGCCTCCGCCATCCGCCCCGACGCGAGCGGCAACTACCCCCAAGGCAAGGCCGCCCTCGAGATCATCGCCGTCCAGGACACCACCGCCACCGCACGCGTCGTCCGCTCCACCCAGGGCAACCCCATCGTCCCGGGCGATGTCATCGCCAACCCCCTCTTCGACCCCGACAAGGTCTACAAGTTCATCGTCTACGGAAACTTCGACACCAACCGCGACGGCAACGCCACACGCTTCGAAGCAGACCGCCTCGAAAGCCTCATCCGCCAGTGGGGCGGCCAGACCGTCGAAGAAATCACCGGCGACCTCGACTTCCTCGTCCTCGGTCGCCAGCCCGTCCTCCCCCCCCAGCCCGGCCCCGGCGCCCCCCTCGAGGCCGTCCAGGAATATGTCCGCCTCCAGAACATCGTCCAGCGCTACAACGACCTCTACGACCGCGCCGAGCGCACCAACATCCCCGTCCTCAACGAAAACCGCCTCTACACCCTCATCGGCGCCTTCCCCCGCTGATCCCGCTTGATCACGCGATGACCGCCCCCCGACACGAAACGAGCCCCGACCGCAAGGGAGGGGCTTCTTTCTGCGCCCATCAAACCCACCACCGATCGGCGCACCCATGAGCGTCCCCCCCACCGCCAAGTCCGGCCCCGCCCAGCTCGCCGCCTACTGGGCCCTCCGCACCGCCCTCGTCGCCCCGCTCACCGTCGGCCCCTCCCCCGCCCTCTCCACCGCCCGAAACCTCGGCCGCACCTTCGGCTCCCTCCCCTTCAACAAGAAACGCGTCGACCGCGCCGCCCAGAACATCGCCGTCGCCCTCCCGGGCGTCCCCGAGGACCAACGCCGCGAGCTCGTCCTCCGCTCCTACGAACACCTCGCCATGCTCGCCGTCGAGGTCGCCTACCTCCCACGCCTCATCACCGAGGACTCCTGGCCAGAGCATGTCGACATCGGCCCCACCGACACCGCACTCCGAGCCCTCTTCTCCGACCGACCCGCCATCCTCATCACCGGACACTGCGGCAACTGGGAAATCCTCGGCGCCACCATGGCCGCCCTCGGCTTCCCCATGCACGCCCTCTACCGCCCGCTCGACTCCAAACCCCTCGACGACTGGGTCCGCCGCACCCGCTCCCGACAGGGCACCCGCCTCCTCGACAAGTTCGGCGCCACCGAAGAAGTCCCCACCCTCCTCGACCGCAAAGAACCCGTCGGCTTCGTCGCCGACCAAAACGCCGGCGACCGAGGCCTCTTCGTCCCCTTCATGGGACGCCTCGCCAGCACCTACAAAACCATCGGCCTCGTCGCACTCCGACACCGCGCCGTCCTCGTCTGCGGCGTCGCCCACCGCCAGGGCTGGGACGCCAGCAGCGACAACGCCACCACCGGCGCCGCCACCCGCCGCGTCGGCCAGAACGCCCTCCGCTACCGCCTCAACATCGCCGATGTCATCTGGCCCGAGGACTACGAACCCCAGCCCGACCCCCTCTTCTACCTCACCGCCCGCTACCGCCGAGCCATCGAACGCATGGTCGCCCCCGCCCCCGAGCAATACCTCTGGATGCACCGCATCTGGAAGTCCCGCCCCCCCCACGAAAAGTCCGGCAAACCCTTCCCCCCCAAGCTCCGCGAAAAGATCGCCCAACTCCCCTGGATGACCGAAGACGCCACCGAAGCCCTCGTCGACCAGTCCAACCAGGACGCCGCCACCCTCGCCCACCTCAAAACCGACCGCCTCCCCTAGCCCCCAAACTCCACAACCAACCCCCGCCCGCCGGACAGACCAACGAGCCCGAAGCGCAAGAGCCTCTTGCGCGATTTCTCCGGATTGACTGGCGCGG
>CAZTQV010000028.1:0-55425 GCA_964615815.1 uncultured Phycisphaeraceae bacterium
CCCAGCAGGTGAACCTGCCCCCGGCCGAGGAGCAGGAGCACTTCCACCAGTTCAACTACGCCCGGCACCGGGTGCGCGGGCTTCAGGACGAGATCTGGGCGAACGCGGATCGGAAGCCGAACCCGGAGCAGGCGGAGGAGATCCTCCGTTGGCACCGGCTGGCGGAGCGGATTCGCGAGCAGATCGCCGAGACGAACCTGGCGCTGGTGCTGGCGATGGCGAAGCGGACGCGGATGAGCGAGGTGGACTTCGCGGACCTGGTGTCCGAGGGGAACATGGCGCTGCTGCGTGCGGTGGACAAGTTTGACGCGGGTCGTGGGTACAAGTTCTCGACCTATGCGTGCCGGGCGATTCTCAAGGCGTTCAGCCGTCAGGGGATGAAGCTCAGCAAGTACCGTCAGCGGTTCCCGACCGACTTCGACCCGAAGCTCGAGAAGTCCAACTACCTGGAGACCAAGCGGGCGACCTTTGAGAAGGACGCTGCGGAAGAGGTCCGCCAGATCGTGATGGACAACCGTGCGGACCTGACGGAGGTCGAGCGGACGGTCATCGAGCACCGGTTCGGGCTGGAAACCGGGGCTCAGGAGAAGCCGATGACGCTCGAGCAGGTCGGGCAGATCATCGGCGTGACCAAGGAGCGCGTGCGGCAGATCCAGAACAAGGCCATGGAGAAGATCCGGCTGGAGCTGGAGGCCAAGTTCCTCGGTGAGCCGAAGCCCGAGCAGGCGGAGACGGTGACCTCGAACTGACGAGCGCGTGGCGAGGACGGTCGGTCCGCCGGCCCGCTCGCTGACGCTCGGGGCTCCATTGGTTGCCCTGTCTGGCTGTAGCGCTCAGTTGTGAGTCTGATTGACGGCCCGGTCGGGGGTTTCCCGGCCGGGCTTTCTTTTTGGGTGTGGTTGGGGGCGGGGGTGTGGGGCGGGGGCGCGGGGGTGTGGGGGTTTGGATCCGCGGGCGGGGCGGGGGCGTATCTGTTTGAACCCCTGGTGAGCGGCTTGGGTCGGAAATCCGCCTGAGTTGGATGGCGCGGCCTGCGGAGGCTGTATCATCGGGGCGCGGCGGGGATCGGCGGGCTCCGGCCGGCTGGTTCGAGGCGGCCCTGGCGCGTGGCCGCCCTCCCCCACCCCCCACCCCCCACCCCCGGTCGCGGCCGGGGTGCCGGCGAGCGCAGGCCGGCGATGGCGGCCCTGAACCGGTTGACGCGGTCCGCGGGTGCGGGCTGCGGGACGGGCCCGCGGGCGACGGTCTACCACCTGGACACGGAGTACCTGGCAGTGACAACGGTCGATACGGACACGCAGCCCTCGGCGGCGGAGATCACGGGGCATGTTTCGCCGGTGAGCGATCAGTCGAAGCACGATCCGCACGCGACGCGTTGGGGGGACTTCCTCAAGGCGTGTATCCGCGTGAAGGGTTCTGACCTGATCCTGAAGACGGGGCAGCCGCCGAGCGTGCGGCTGAAGGGGGCGCTGAAGAAGCTGGACACTGCTCCGGTGACCGTCGAGGAGTTCAAGGCGATCGTTGATCACATTCTGAGCGACGAGCAGAAGGCGGACCTGCACAAGTTCGGGTCTGTGGACTTCGCGTACGACTACTCGGACAAGGCCCGTTTCCGCGTGAACCTGTTCCAGGCCCGGGGGAAGCTCTCGGTGGCGGCTCGCTTGATCACGAGCAACATCCTGCCGTTCGAGGGTTTGCACCTGCCGCCCGTGATGAGCGACATCGCGATGCAGCCGCAGGGGATCGTGCTGCTCTGCGGTGTGACCGGTTCTGGTAAGTCGACGACGATCGCGTCGATGCTGGACTATGTGAACGCGCGGAAGCCGGTGCACATCCTGACGATCGAGGACCCGATCGAGTACATCTTCGAGGACAAGAAGGCGACGATCAACCAGCGCGAGATCGGGATCGACTGCCTGGACTTCAAGATCGCGCTGCGTGCCCTTGTGCGTGAGAACCCGGACATCGTGCTGGTCGGCGAGATGCGTGACCAGGAGACCTTCGAGGCGGCGCTGCACGCTGCGGAGACGGGCCACCTGGTGTACGGGACGATCCACGCGTCGAGCACGACGCAGACCTTCAGCCGTATCTACGGGCTCTTCGAGCAGGAGGAAGTGGAGCAGGTCCGGAAGATCCTGGCGTACCAGATGCGTGCGTTCGTGTACCAGAAGCTGCTGCCGACGCTGCACGAGGACATCCACCGGATCCCGGCGCTCGAGATCCTGATCAACAACGGCGTGGTGCAGAAGTACATCCTGGACGGCCGGGAGGGTGACCTGCGCGAGGTGTTGAACTCGATCGAGGCGAGGCAGGTGGGGATGATTGATTTCAACGACTCGCTGGTGAAGCTGGTGGAGTCGGAGTACATCCACATGCGGGTGGCCCAGGAGTCCAGCCCGAATGTCGATGAGCTGATGATGAAGCTGAAGAAGCTGAAGTGACCTGCGGCTGAAGCGACGGCGGCTGACCGGGGCCGGGGCTCGGGGCGTCCTGTCGGCCGTCTCGGCCGGGGCCCGGTGGCCGGGGATCGGCCAGGGGCCGGGGATCGGGCCGGGGGTTTCGGAGCCGTCGGGCCGTGCGCGGTATGCTCCCCGACCCGGCGGAGCGGTCGGTGGAGCGGGGGTTGCCCGGATGGTTCGGGCGGGCCCGGTTGGCGAGCGGAACGCGAAGAGGGATTCGGCCCGATGGATCTCAGCCTGATGATCGCGGCGGCGGGTTTCGGCCCTGAGTCTGCCGGAGTGCACACCCTCGCGGAGGGGTTCTTCCTGGTTTCGTGGTGGAAGGCCCTCCTGGTGTTCCCGCCGTTCCTTGGGTGGGCGTGGCTTGTGTCGACGGTGTTCGACAAGCACGCGCAGCGGTTCTACCTGCAGCGGGACGCGTGGAACGCGGGTCACATGGCGGCGGGGCTGTTGGCGGTGCTGGCGGCCTTGTTCTTCCCGGTGGCGGCGTGGTGGGGGTTCATCGTCGGGTATGTGGTGATGCTGGCGATCTTCGCGATCGACATCGCGGCGTTCGTGGTGGTGACGAACTCGAGCGACCGGGTGCCGGACAAGGCGAAGCTGAAGCTGGACTTCAGCCAGCTGGCGGCGAGCTCGAAGGCGAAGAAGGACGCGAAGCTGGCGGCGACGGTTTCGCTTCGGATCGAGAACAACAGCGGGATGACGGTGAAGGCTCCGCAGAAGGACACGCCGGAGTACGAGGTGCGTGGGGCTTCGGAGGAGCTGTTCAGCAAGGCTATTGAGATCCGGGCGTACCAGGCGGAGGTCGTGCCGGTGTCGGCGGAGGCGTACCAGGCTCGGTACCTGGTGGACGGGGTGCACCAGCCGGGCGAGAAGATGCCGGCGGCGCAGGGTGTGGCGGTGATCGATTTCTGGAAGAGCTGCGCGGAGCTGGACCTGAAAGACCGGCGGCGGCGGCTCGTTGGCAAGTGCCGGGTGACGGGTGAGTCGAAGCGGCACGATGTTCGTGTGTCGTCGACGGGTGTGCAGGGGGGGATGCGCCTGACGCTGACGCTGGACCCGGGGGAGGCGGTCGATCGCAAGCCGGAGTTCCTGGGGCTTCTGGACCCGCAGATGGAGACGCTGAAGGGTCTGGTGGCGGACGGCACCGGTGTGGTGCTGCTGGCGGCGCCGCCGCTGAACGGTCGGACGACGACGCTGTACACGGCGGTGCGTATGCACGACGCGTACACGCAGAATGTGCAGACGCTGGAGCTGGAGCCGCAGCATGCCCTGGAGGGTGTGCGGCAGGTGGTGTTCAACCCCGGGGAGGGGGCGGAGTTCTCGACGACGCTTCGGTCGATCCTGCGGCGCGACCCGGATGTGGTGGGTGTCGCGGAGTTGCCGGACGGGGAGACGGCGAAGGAAGCGCTGAAGGGCGACCACGAGCGGACGCGGACCTATGTGTCGGTGCGTGCGGACGGGACGCTGGCGGCGACGCAGCTTTTCGTGAAGGCGGCGGGTGATCCGAACCTGGTGGCCGATGGGCTGCGGGGGGCGGTCGCGCAGAAGCTGGCCCGGAAGCTGTGCGAGAACTGCCGGGTGCCGTACCAGCCGCCGGCGGACCTTCTGAAGAAGCTGGGCCTTCCCGAGGGGAAGGTGAAGCAGCTGTTCAAGAAGGGCGGACAGGTGTTGATCCGCAACAAGCCCGAGGTGTGCCCGGTGTGCTCGGGGGTGGGGTACTCGGGCCAGATCGGGATCTTTGAGGTCTTCCCCTTCGGTGAGGAGGAGAAGGCGATGATCCGGGAGCAGAACTGGTCGGGTCTGCGTGCGGAGATGCGGAAGAAGTCGATCCCGACGATCCAGCAGGCGGCGCTTCGGCGTGTGGTGGAGGGCGTGACGAGCGTGGAGGAGATCACGCGGATCACGGCGCCGCCGCAGAGGCCGTCGTCGCCCTCGAAGCAGCCCCCGAAGAAGCCGACGCCGACGGCGTGAGTCGACTGGAGCCACGAACATGATTCTGAACATCGCCGCCCTCGGGCTCGTGCTGCTGATGGGCTACCTGTGGATGGCCCGGGGCCTCTGGAACAGCCTGATCCACCTGGTGTGCACGCTGATCGCGGGCGCGGTGGCGTTCGCGGTGTGGGAGCCGCTGGCGTACATGATCCTGGGGTTCGCGCCGGACAGCGGGTTCCTGAGCTTCCTCGAGGGGATCGCGTGGGGTGCGGCGCTGATCGTGCCGTTCGCGGCGACGCTGGCGATCCTGCGGGCGATCAGCGACGCGGCGATCCCGGCGAATGTGCAGAACAACAAGGGCGTGGAGTACGCCGGGGCGATCCTGTGCGGGCTGGGCAACGGCGTGGTGACGGTGGGGATCATCGTGATCGCGCTCGGGTACATGCGGCTCTCGACGAACTTCCTTCAGTACCGGCCGATCGACTACACGACGCAGCGGCAGAACGGAGGCGGCAGCCTGGAGCGCACCGGCGGGCTTTGGGTGCCGGTCGATCGGTGGGTCGCGGGGATGTACGGGTTCGCGTCGGAGACGGCGCTGCGGACGGGTGAGCCGCTCGCGAAGTGGCACCCGAATGTGGAGCTGGCGGGGTACGCGGGGCGGATCAGCTACGGCGACGGCGCGAGCCGGAATGTGATGCGGAAGGACGACTTCCGGATCACCGGTGCGTGGCAGGTGGGTGACGGGACGGGGCGGATGGCGGATCTCCTGAAGTTCGCGCCGGATCAGCCGCCGCAGGGATATGTCGATATCTCGGGCGAGCAGATCAACGCCGGCAAGCTGGTGGGGTACACGGTGCAGTTCGGGGCGGGGGCCCGGGAGAGCTCGGGGCAGGTGATCTTCGGCAACGGGCAGGTGCGTCTGCTGGCGCAGAACGCGGACGGGGACACGGTCGAGGCGTTCCCGGTGGCGCTGGTGTCGCAGGCGGAGGCGAGCGAGGCAGACCTCTTCGGGCGTTGGCGGTTCGACGGGGCGGAGACCTACATCGCCTCGGTGGGCGGGGCGACGACGGTGGACATGGGCTTCGAGTTCGTGGTGCCGCAGGGGTACGACCCGCTCGCGCTGTACATGAAGAACACGCGGGTGATGGTGGACGATCTGGAGCCGCGGCGGTTCCCGTCCCCGGCGGCGCGAGACGCGGCGGTGGCCTCGGGGGCTCTGCTTGGCGGCGGGCTGAGCACGGAGGACCTGGACCTCGCGATGGCGGAGGAGTTCGACGGCACGACGGTGACGGGCCGCGGGCGGAACACCTCGGTCTTCGATGTGAACAACTTCCTCGGGTTCCAGTTCCAGACGACGCAGAAGCGCGGGCTGGAGCTGGGCGAGGACAACCGGATCATCAGCGGCACCGCGAAGTATGACCCGGGCGAGCTGGCCGGTCGCGGCGGCGTGAACCCGGAGCTGCGGGTGGATCGGCTGGCGGCGGGCAGCGACACGGTGATCATGCAGATCAATGTGGCGGGCGACGACAACGGCGGGCTGCTCGGGCGGGTGGCCCGGTCGGTGGACGCGGGGGCGGCGCCGCAGCTGATCGATACCGACGGGACGGTGTACCAGGCGGTCGGGTACATCTACACGGACCGCGAGCTGGTGGAGTTGCGGTTCACGCCGGCGAACCCGATCCAGAGCCTGAACGAGCTGCCGACGCTCTCGAGCGCCCGGACGGACCAGGAGCTGAAGCTGGTGTTCCAGTGCAGCTTCGGGGTGTCGATCGAGTACTTCGCGTACGGGAAGACCGTGGCGTACGAGATCGATCCGCCGATCGTGCTGGACCAGGTGCAGCGGTAAGGCGGCGGTGTTCCAACGCTTCTGGTTCATGGCCAGCCTCGCTGGCGCGAGGTTGACCACGGCACCCGCGAGGTGATGCACACGCGACGGGTTCTCCAGTCCGCTCGCTGACGCTCGGGGCTCTATGAGCGTGGTGCGTTGGTGACCTGAATGAGAAACGCCCGCCCTCGGATGCGTCCGGGGGCGGGCGTTGTTGTTCAGGGCGGGATCGGCTGGAGAAACTCAGCCCTCGGTCGCGGCGGGGGCGGCGGGGGCGGCCTCGGCGGGCTGCTCGCGCTTCTTCTTGCGGCCGGGCTCGATGAGGTTGCCCTCGTTGTCGAACTCCATCTCCTCGCGCTCGTCTTCCTCGATGTGGCGGTCGGCCACGACGAAGACGCGGACATTGGCCTCGAGGTCGGTGTCGAACTTGACGAGGACATCGTAGTTGTCGACGCGCTTGATGGTGTGTGCGAGGCGGACCTCGCGGCCGCGGACCTGGTAGCCGAGCTCGGTGAGGGCGGAGGCGATGTCCTGCTGGGTGACGGAGCCGTAGAGCTGGCCCTGGTCGTTGCAGGAGCGCTCGAGGGTGATCTCGAGGCCTTCGAGCTTGCTGATGATCCCCTCACGCTTGCTGCGGAGGGCCTTCTGCTCGGCCTCGGCCTGCTTGCGCTTCTCGGCGAGGTTGGCGATGATGTCCTCGCTCGGGACGGTGGCGAGGCCGCGGGGGAGGAGGAAGTTGCGGGCGTATCCGATGCGGACATTGACGACATCGCCGACGATGCCGAGGTTGTCGACATTCTCCGTCAGCAGCAGCTTGATGCTCTTGGCCACTGTGGGCCTCCTTTCGCTGTCCTCCCGGCCTCGTCGAGTGTTCGACTGGGGCGGGGGAGTTGAGGAGCCGTCCGCGGCGGGCACGCGCCCGCGGGGAGTCGGCCCCAGCGTTCCGTCGATCATTGCCGGGCCGGGGGCGGTTGCCCACCCGCGGGCCGGAGAGAGTTCGCTTCTGGCGGTCGGTGGTCCGCCGGACTGGGTTCTCGGGCGTGGTTAGAAGGGGATGTCGTCGTCGGCCGGGGCGTCGTAGCCGCCGTCGTAGCCGCCACCTCCCCCACCACCCCCACCACCACCGCCGCCGCCGCCATAGTTCCCGCCGCCGCCACCGCTGTATCCGCCTCCGGAGCGGCCGCCGCCACCCCCACCCCCGCCGCCGCCGCCGCCACCCCCGGAGTCGACGAACTGGAAGTTCTCGACGACGACACGGAGCTTGGACTGCTTGGTGCCGTCCTTGCCCTCCCACTGGTCGAGCTTGAGGCGGCCCTCGATGAAGACGGGGCGGCCCTTGGCGAGGTACTGGGCCATGACCTCGGCGGTGCGGCCCCAGGCCTCGCAGTCGACGAAGGTGACCTCTTCGCGTTGCTCGCCCGACTGCGTCTTGAAGCGACGGTTCGTCGCGATCGAGAGGTTGGCGACCGCCTGGTTGCTCGATGTGTGCCTCACCTCGACATCGCGGGTGAGGTTGCCCATCAGGAAGACCTTGTTGAAGTTGCCCGCCATTGCGTTCACCTCCGGGGCCGCGGGTGGTCGCGGCTTCGAACTGCGCGTGCCGACTGCCCCGGCGGGCCGCGCCCGCCGGGACGGAGCATCCTAACGAGAGCCTGTCCACCGCGTCGGCGGGGCGGGGGACAGGGGTTCGGAACGGGTCAGTTGTTGTCCGAGTCGTCGTCGCCGGAGTCGTCGCTGTCGGCGTCGGCGTCGTCGGCCTGGTCGTCGGCCTGGCTGCCGGCCTGGCCCTCGGGCTTGTCGTCCTCGGGGCGGCCCAGGCGGACGCCGGAGCGCTTCTGCTCTTCCTTGGCGCCGCGGTCCTGGCGCATCTTGGCCTCGGCCTCGAGGCCCTGCTGGTCGTCGTGGGCCTGGGCTTCCTCGAGGGTCATGTGGTCGGCGCGGGTGACGAGGAGGCGCATGATGCGCTCGGACATGTTGCAGTCGCGCTCGAGCTGGGCGGCCGCGTCGCCGACGGCGGTGAAGTAGACGAGGATGTAGACGCCGCGCTTCTGCTTGTCGATCTCGTAGGCGAGGCGTCGCTCGTCCCACTTCTTCATGGCGACGATCTCGACATTGGCGCGGCCGAGGAGTTCCTTGATGTGGTCGATGGCGGCGGTGAAGTCCGCGGCGACGCCCTGGCTGAGCAGGAACATGGCCTCGTAGAGGCGGCCGGTTTCGGTGGCGGTGGTCATATCAGTGTCCGTCCTTCTGGTCTTGCTCTCCCGCGGGGGTGGCCTCTCCATCCTGCTTGGGATGGGTCTGTGGCTTCTTGGTGTCGGCGGGGAGCCGTTTGTTGAACTTGTTCATGGCCGTGTCGATGCCCTCACCGACCCAGCATTCCGCGGCCTCGGTCGATTCGACGATCGACCGCTGCACATCGCCCAGTTCCTCGGGGGTGAACCGGCTGAGCACCCAGTCCACCTGGCTCATGACCTTGGGCACCGAGCCGATGCCGACGCGGCAGCGTGCGTAGGGCACGCCGCCGAGGGCCCGGTCGATGTCGTCGAGCCCGTTGTGCCCGCCGGTTCCGCCCTTGGCCCGGAGCCTGATCGACCCGACCGGGAGGGCGAGGTCGTCGGTGAGGACCAGGAGGTCCTCGGCCGGCTCGAGCTTGAAGAAGCGGACGGCCTCGCCCACGGACCTCCCGGAAAGGTTCATGAAGGTCGTGGGCTTGAGCAGGAGGCACTTCTCGCCCGCGATGCGTGCCTCGACCGTCGCGCCCTGGAAGCGGGCGCGGGCGATCTCACCGGCCGCGAAGCGGCGGGCGAGCTCGTCGACGACCATGAAGCCGGCGTTGTGCCGGGTCTGGTCGTACTGAGCGCCTGGGTTTCCGAGGCCGACGATGAGCTTCACGGGGAGGGTGCTCCTTTGGGGCGAGGCCCGCGCGGGGTAGGGCGGGGGTGAGCCTAGCGGGCTCAGTCCTCTTCCTTCTTGGCGGTGATGACCTCGGGCCCGGCGGCGGCACCGACTTCGGTGGCCTCGTCGGAGTCGTCAACACCCGTGTGGACCACGATGTGCGCGACGACGGCGTCGGGGTCGGTGAGGAGCTTCATCGTCGAGGCCGGGAGCTTCACATCGCTGGCGTGGATGGTGCCGTGGGCCTTGAGGTCGCGGATGTCGACCTCGATGTAGTCGGGGAGGTTGGTGACGACGCACTCGAGCTCGAGCTCGCTGGTCGGGTGCATGAGGGTGGCGCCGGCGCTCTTGAGGCCCACGCAGTCGGCGGCGCCGACGAGGTGGATCGGCACGCTGGTCTGCACGCGCTCGTTGAGGTCGACGCGGGCGAAGTCGGCGTGGACGATGTGGGTGCCGAGGTGGTCGTACTGCAGGTCCTTGAGCAGGACGAACTCGGACGAGCCGCCCTCGACCTGGAGCTGGAAGACCTTCTCGCCCTTGTGGAAGTGCTGGAGGGCCTCGTGCGCGTCGAGCGTGACGGCGACGGGCTCCTGCTTGTGGCCGTAGACGACGGCGGGCAGGCCACCGGCGGCCCGGGCGCGGCGGGCGTAGCGCGAGCCGATGCGCTCACGCGGCTTGGCTGCAAGAACTGGTGCGTCCTCGTGCATATCTGATACCTCCCGCGGGGCGTGTCTCGCCCCGGATTCCTCTTGCGTTCCGGGCCCATCGCCCGGGTGGTCCGGGCGCTGCGTCCCGGGCGAGGCGGCTCACCGCCGCATCGCGACCTTTCTGAACAGGGCGCTGATCGAGCGGTCCTCGTGGATGTTGCGGATCGCGTCGCCCAGGAGCTTGCTCACGGAGACCTCCACCAGCTTGTCGGCCAGCTTCAGTCGCTTGTCGTCGGAGATCGGGATCGTGTCGGTCACGACCACGCGGCTGACCGGCCCGGTCGCGAGCCGCTCGGCGGCCGCGCCGGCGAGGACGGCGTGCGTCGCGGCGACGATGACCTCGCGGGCCCCGCGCTCCATCACGAACTCGGCGGCCTTGATGACGGTGCCGCCGGTCGAGATCATGTCGTCGAACATGAGGACGGCCTTGCCCTCGACCGAGCCCATGAGGTGGCCGACCTCGACATCCTCGCCGCTCTGGCGGCGCTTGGTGATGACGGCGGTGTCGACACCCAGCAGGTTGGCCATGCCTTCGGCGACCTTGAGGTTGCCGACATCGGGGCTGACGAAGCAGAACGGGCCGATCTCTTCGCGGACGCTCTCGAAGTACTCGAAGAACACGGGCGTCGCGGAGAGGTGATCGACCGGCAGGTCGAAGAAGCCCTGGATCTGCGCCGCGTGCAGGTCGAGCGCGAGCACGCGGTCGGCCCGGCTCGCGGTCATCATGTTCGCGACGAGCTTGGCCGTGATCGGGACGCGGCCCTCGCTCTTGCGGTCCTGGCGGGCGTAGCCGTAGTAGGGCACGACGAGCGTGACCCGGCGGGCCGAGGCCCGCTTCAGGCAGTCGACGAAGATCAGGAGCTCCATCAGGTTGTCGTTGACCGGGGAGCAGGTGGAGAGCAGGACGAAGCAGTCGCGTCCGCGGACATCCTCGTCCATCTTCACGAGGAGCTCGCCGTCGGGGAAGATGTGCGTCTTCGCGTCGCCCAGGGGCATGTTCAGGTGGTCGCAGACGCGGCTCGCGAGGAGCTTGCTGTTGCGGCCGGCGAAGAGCTTCATCTCGTTCAGCTCGCTCATGAGGAGGCCCCTTCCGCGCTCAGGTCGCGCGAGCGGTACACCCGGTCCACCTCGGCGAGCTGCTCCGGCGTGTTGATGCTGAGCACATCCTCGGCCGGGACCGCGTCGATCACCTCGACGGTCCTGCCCTCGGCGAGGAGCAGGGCCGGGACATCCGTGATGTAGTACTCGCCAGTGAGCTCGTTCTTCTCGATGCGGTCGAGGGCGGCGAAGAGGTCCTTGGAGCGGAAGCAGTAGTAACTCGGGTTCACCTCGCGGATGGCGAGCTGATCGGGCGTCGCGTTCTTCTGCTCGACGATGCCGGTGAAGGTGCCCGAGGCGTCGCGGACAACCCGGCCGTAGCCCGACGGGTCCTCGAGCGTCGCGGTCGCGAGCGTGGCGGAGGCGGCCTTGGCCTTGTGCAGCTCGAGCATCTTGGCGAGCGTGGCGGCGCGGATCAGCGGGCCGTCGCCGCAGAGGACGAAGGCGTCCTCGTCGCGATCGGTGTACGACTCGGCGGCGCACATGACGGCGTGCCCGGTGCCGAGCTGCTCTTCCTGCATGCGGAACTCGACGGGCCCGGCCGGGGCGTGGTTCAGGACCGCGTCCTGCACCTTGCCGGCCTGGTAGCCCACCACCACGACGACGCGGTCGCAGCCGGCGGCGAAGCAGGCGTCGACGACGGCGCAGACCATCGGTCGGCCGCCGATGGGGTGGCAGACCTTGGGCAGGTCGCTCTTCATGCGCGTGCCCTTGCCTGCGGCGAGGATGATCGCGCTGAGCCCGCCCGATTGCCCGCTGTCGCCCGCCATCTGCCGCCTTCCGCGATCCGCCGCCACTGGAACTGATCTGCCGAAACTACCCGGCCAGGACTCGAACCTGGACTAAATGGACCAAAACCACTTGTGCTGCCAATTACACCACCGGGCATCCTGAGAACCCTACGACCGGCGAGCCCCGAGGGGTCTACGGCGGGCCGTGGGCCGCTAATCTGATCTGTGGCGAAGAGACCGATCCTCCGCTCCGCGTGCGGGGCCGATGGACTCGGCCGCGGACGCGCACCCGACGAAACCGCCCTGTCGCGGTCTCGCCCGGGGGTATCCGACCCGGAGCGGGAACCGCGGCCCGATGATCCGAGGCCCGCCGCCGGTCCTTCATGAAGGCCGGACGACCGCTCGAACCCGGAGCTGGATGCCCGCCGCCGCGGGGGGTCACGCTTGAACGCGTGGACCCTCCAAGCAAGGCACCCCTGCCCGCGCCTCACGGTCCCGCCGACCCCAGCCGGCGGGCTCGATCCGTCACGGACGGCCCCGATTGCGCCCGGACCGGAGTCCGGGACGCCTGCAACAGTAGATCGGCCCCACCCGGGGTCAACCCGATTCCTGCGTGGTTTGCTCGCTTCAGGCCGCGATCGGCTCGGCGTGAGGCGCGGGGATGGCCCGATCGCTGGTGAGGGCCCCGCGAAGGGTCGCCGCGACCCGGCGCCGGCGCTTGCCGAACGCGACGCGACGCATGTTCAGGCCGGCCCCGGCGATCAGCAGGAGCCCTGAACCGGGGGTCGGCACGATGCTGAAGGCGGCGGTGCGGCCCGTCGCCTCAAGGGGCGGCGGGGCGGGCAGCTCGGTGACAATCGGGATGAAGGTGATCTCGACGCCGTCGCTCGGCAGGCCCGAGAAGCCGCTGAGGCTGGGGATCGGATCAGGCTTCTCGCTCGCCACGGCCACCAGAGCACCGCTCGGCTGGTCCGAGGGGGACGCCGGGTCGGCGAGGGCGATGCCCGTGGCCAGCCAGCCTCCCGCGAGGGCGGTCAGGGCGACGCTCGCCCAGACGCGGCCGGCGGCACGATCGCCGCGGCGGTTGATCTCTCTTCTGCGCATCTCTTCCTGGCCCCCACGCGACCGGTCACTCAGGCCGGGCACGCTTCTCTCCGTGGCCTGACCGCCGCGGCCTCTCCCAAGATCCGCGGCGACCCGTGATCTCCCTCCGAGCGACACGACCCCGCTCGGACGGCGGAAAGGTACCCCGAGGTTTTGGTATCGCCAAGCGGGCTCGCCGCTTTGCAACGCTTACATGCAGAACTTGTCGGAGCATGAACGAACGCGACCCGAGATCGGCCCGACCGACCCTCGAACGGAGGGTCAGCTTTCGTCCGAATCCGGGTTCTCTTCGGCTTTTTCGTCGGCCGCGTCGGCGAGGTCGGCGTCGCTCGTGCGCACGACGCGCTCGGCGATGAGCTCGTAGCAGGTGGCGAGCAGGCCGACCATCGGGAAGCGGGCCTCGAAGGGGCTCGGGCCCAGCCGGCGGAGCAGGGGCTTGTCGATCTCGGGGGCGATGCGCGGGAGGGCGGGCCGCTGGGCGGTGTCGGCTGGATCATCCCAGAAGCTGGCGCTGAGCTCTTCGAGCGGCGCGAGGGCCGCGTCGCTGGCGCCCGCGACATGGGGCGTGTAGACGGGGGTCGGGGCGTCGCCCGCGCCCGCGAGGACGCGCTTCTCGCGGAGGCGCTCGACCAGTTCCTCGACCGGCAGGCCCCGGAGACCGAGGACGAGCAGCGGGCTGCCCGCGAGCTTCTCGGCGAGCAGCACCGCGGCGCAGACCGCGTGCTTGCACCAGGGCTTGGGGGGCGTCGGCTCGCGGCAGGTGCAGGTGGGCTGGACTTCCGCCGCCTCGACCGGGAGCAGGCGCAGGCCGAGAGGTGCGAACAGGTCTTCGATATCCCGCGGGAGTTCGCCCGCGAGCAGCTTTGCGGCGTAGACGGCCTGCTCGCCCATCGCGGCGATGACCTTCTCGCGCGAGCCGTGGTCGAACATCGTCAGTCGCAGCTCGGTGGTGTACGGGCGGGTCATGCGGCCCTGGATGGTCGCGGAGACGAACTCGCCCTCGACATCGAACTTCTTGGCCTGCCCCAGCCTCGCGTACTCGAGCCCCTCGCGCAGGGCCTCGCCGGTCGCGGCCTGCTCGACGACGCGCATGAGCCGCTGGCTGACCCAGTTGCCGATGGGCTCTCCCTCGGCAGCGCGGAGCTTGACGCCGCCGCGGACGCGCTTGGGCTTGGCCGCGACTTTCTTCTCGGGGCGGAATCCGCCCGCGGGCCCACCGCGGGACTGTCGGCCCGTGTCGGTGAGCTTGGGGGGCTTGGGCGTGCTCGATGGCCGCGCCGGTTCGTTGCCGCTGGTCGACACGCTCGTTTACTCCTCGTCGTCGCCGATGGCGTCGGCCCGCAGGGCGAGGATGCTCCGCAGCTCGCCCGTGTCCAGTTCGGTGAGCCAGCGTTCCCCGGCGCCGATGATCCGCTCGGCGAGCTCGGTCTTGGCCTCGATCATCTCGTCGACGCGTTCCTCGAGCGTTCCCCGCACCACGAACTTGTGCACATGCACCGTCCGCGTCTGCCCGATGCGGTAGGCCCGGTCCGTCGCCTGGTTCTCGACGGCGGGGTTCCACCAGCGGTCGAAGTGGAAGACATGCGTCGCGGCGGTCAGGTTCAGGCCCACGCCGCCGGCCTTGAGGCTCAGGATCAGGATCGGCTTCTGGCTCTTGGGGTCCTGGAACTGGTCGATCATGGCCTGCCGCTGGCCCTGGGCGGTGCCGCCGTGCAGGAAGAGGACCTCCTTGCCCATCTCGTGCCGCAGCATGCCCGCGAGCAGGTGCCCCATCTGGCGGAACTGCGTGAAGATCAGGCAGCGCTCGCCCTCGGCCAGCACCTCGTCGACCATCTCCATCAGCCGCACGCACTTGCCCGAGCGGCTCGCGTCCGCCGGGCGCGGCGAGGTCGGGTCGTGGTCCTTCAGGATCTGCGACGGGTGGTTGCAGATCTGCTTCAGGCGGATCAGAGCCGCCAGCACCAGCCCGCGCCGGTGGATCCCGTCGGTCTGCTCGACCTCGGTCAGCATCCGCTTCACGCAGCTCTCGTACAGCGCCGCCTGCTCGCTCGTCAGGTGGCAGTACTCGCGGGTCTCCAGCTTCTCGGGCAGGTCGGCGACGACCGTCGGGTCGGTCTTCACGCGGCGGAGGATGAAAGGACGCACCAGGCCCCGCAGCTGCTCGCCCTTCTGGGCGTCGCGGTACCGCTCGATCGGCACGCTGAACCTTTTGCGGAAGCCCCCACTCGGGCCGAGGTAGCCGGGGTTCAGGAAGTCCATGATCGACCACAGCTCGCTGAGCCGGTTCTCCACCGGCGTACCCGTCAGGGCGATCCGCCGGTCGGCGTGCAGGCTGCGGACCGCCATCGACTGCTTCGCGCTGGGGTTCTTGATGAACTGCGCCTCGTCGAGCACGATGCGGCCCCACGAGACCCGCTCCAGCGTGTCCCGGTCGCGGTTGGCGAGGGCGTAGGTCGTGATGACCATGTCGCTCTGCCCGGCCTCCTCCACGAGCTCGTCGCCCATCAGGCGTTCGACGCCGTGGTGCACCATCACCTTCAGCTCGGGCGTGAACCGCTGCGCCTCGCGGACCCAGTTGCCCACCACCGACATCGGCACGACGAGCAGCGTGGGCAGCACACCGCTCGCGACGCCGCTGGCGCCCTGCGCCCCGGCCTCGGCCGCCACCTGCCGCTCGTGCGCCATCAGCGCGAGGAGCTGCACCGTCTTGCCCAGGCCCATGTCATCGGCGAGGCACGCACCGAAGCCGAACCGCTCGAGGAACGCCAGCCAGCTCAGCCCGCGGAGCTGGTAGGGACGCAGCGTGCCGCGGAACTTCTCGGGCGTCTCCAGGATCGGCACGGTCTGGGCCGGGCCGTCGTCGAGCGCGTCGCCCCCGCCGCCCAGCAGCTGATCGACCCAGCCCGTCGCGTCGAGCCCGAGGATCGGCAGGCCCGTGGTCTTCGCCTCGCTCGCGTACGCCAGCCGCATCGCCTCGGCGAGCTTCATCTCGCCGCCCGGGTTCTCGCGGATGAACTTGATCGCCGCCTGCACATCCTCGGGGCGGATCTCGACCCAGCGCCCGTTCACGCGGATGAGCGGGCTCGACTTGCCCGCGAGCTGCTCGAACTCGTTGAGCGTCAGCGTCGCGTCGCCGATCGCGATCTCCCAGTGGTACCCCACGAGCGCCGTCAGACCGAGCTGCGGGCCCACGCTCCCGGCGGCCCCGGGGCCGGAATCGACGAGCTGCTCGAGCGGGTCGCTCTCGATCTTGAGCCGGGCGCCCAGCCGGCCGACCGGGCTCTCCCACCAGCCCGGGCTCTCGACGCCGAAGCCCTGCTCGACCATGATCGGGCGGACCTCACGCAGGAACTCGTACGCCTGCTTGGTCGTCAGGTTGATCTCGATCGGCTCGTTGTCGGAGAGCGCGCTCTCGAACTTCTTGTACAGCCGGCTCGCACGCCCGAGCTCGGCCAGCAGCAATTCCTGCGGACTCTCGAGCGCCAGGCCCTCGACCGTCATCGAGTCGCGGCTCATCAGCCAGACATCCGCGGCGTCGACGATCACATCGCTCCGCTCCTGGCTCTGCAGGTGGAAACTCACGCTCCACAGCAGGCTGTCGTCCGGCTCGTCGATGTTGTCGGCGAGGCCCTCGTCCACGGGCTCGTTGAGCCGGAGCAAGAGACGCCACGCGCCCGACTGCCCGCGGTCCTCCAGGGCGCCGATCCAGCGGCGCACCCGCCGTGCGACCTCGACCCGCTGGCTCTGCGGGGTGGCGATCGCGGGCTCCGGGCCCAGGAGGCCCTGCATCCACGCGACCTGAGCATCGGCGACGGCGTCCCGCCCCTCGACCGTGTCGTACATGTCCTCGAGCTCGAGCGCCTCGCGGCACACCGCGTCGATCAGCCGCTGCAGGAAGACCTCGGTGATCCGCCAGCCGTCGTGGCCCAGGTCATCGACGCCGGCGCGGGCCGCGGCGGGCATCGCGCGGAGGACCGCCGAGACCTTGCCCGCGGTCGCCTCGTCGTTCATCCAGGGGGACCAAGTGGCCGAGAGCGCCCCGCCCCCGTCCTGGCACATCATCGGGACGAACCGCTGCTGACTGAGCAGGTGCAGGCCCAGGGCGCTAAGCAACTCGAAGTACCGCACGCCGGGACCGAAAGTGACCGGGCTCTCGTCCTCGTCGAACTCCGCGACCCGCTCGAAGAACCGGCCCCACCCGCGCGGGTCGAGCCCGATCGCGGGGACGGCGACCTTGGTCAGGACGGGCGGCAAACCTGCCGTGTCCGGGGCGGCCCGGCCTAGGGCGTGCGCGAGGTGCACGCTGGGCAGCACCGCACCGTCGGGCGTCCCGGGGAGCAGCACCTCGGCCAGCCCCTCGTCGCCCTGGTCGCCCGCCCCGAGGAGCCCCGCACTGGCCAGGGCCTCGCGCACACCATCCGCATCCGCGGCGAAGGGGTGCACCGGGGCGGCGTCACCCTCGGAGGGCGTGATCGAGGCGGTGCCCCGCGCGAAGCTTGCGCCGGACTCTGCCCAGAGCCAGACCCGCCCACCCACGAACACGCTGTGGACCACCAGCGCCGAGACGCCCGCGTCCGGCGCCTTGGGCCGCTCGCTGAGCATGCTCATGCCCGCACCCCCGGGCGCGATCCCGAATGCTCGCGTGCCCCACCCGTAGCCATCCCCGTCGCCGCCCGTCGTCCGTGCACAGGTTCCCTCCCGCGGGGCGCCGATCCCTCGGCGTGCTTGCCGGTCCCTCGCCCGCGCTCGACGCATAATCGCGCGGGCCCAAGGGGAGAGCGTACGCACGAACCCCGCCCAAAGCGGCCCGCCGCCGGCCGGCTGAACCAAACCCGAGCACGAAACCTGTACACCCCACCCACCCCACCCACCCCACCTGCCCCACCCGCCCCCCGGGAACTCCCGAGCCGGGCCGTCAGCCTCGGGCGTTCCCCACGCGGAGCCGCCCGAGCCACCAGTTGAGCACCGCGTCCGCCTCGTCGCCCTCAACCTCGTACGCCTCGAGCATCGCCCGCCCGAAGGCCTTGAGCGTCCGGCCTTCCCCCTCACGCCGAGACGAGCCCGAAGCGCGAGCGAGGGACGAACCGCCTTGGATCTCCCTGGCTAGGTCCGCGCCCCGAATCCACGCTTCCAGATTGCCCGGGACCGGCAACTCCAGCACCTGCTTCGCGCTGACCTTGAGCGCCTGCACGCTCATCCCCGTGCCACCCCACCGCCGGTACGCGACGACGCTCGCCACGGGCGAGGCCACCGCGGCCAGCAGCTTCCACACCTCGCGGGGGTCGGTCGGCATGACGGAAATGACCGGCGTGACCGGGAGCCACGCCCCACCCTCGTCGGCGACCGCCTCCATCGCCCGACCCTGCGTCGCGACCAGCACCTTGGGCACGAGCCGAGCCTTGGCCCAGTTCGCGAGCCAGCCCTCGAACGAGCCGACATCGGCGACCGGGCGCGACCACGCCCGCTTATGAATCCGCGCTCCACCACCCCACCGCAGCTCAAGGGGCCCGATCATCCCCGAAGTGATGAGCGGCGCGACACCGGAGCGAGCCGCCCCGCCCCCGGGGCGGTCCTCACCCTCTTCTTCGACCCGCCCTTGGAGCCCGTAGTACGCATCGCGAAAGTCCGCCGTCGCGGTCGCGCGATCTCCGACCACGCCGCTCGCCCGAAACGAACACGCCGGCAGGTCCCACACCGGCACAGCGAGCGACGCCCAACTGCTCTCGAGCCCCTCCGCCGTCACCCGATGCTGCGCTAACCCCCGCCCCACCGCGACCGACGCCTCCCCCCATTGCCCATTGCCCATTGCCCATTGCCCACCACCGCCCCCCACCCCCACCACCACCGCGCACGCGTTCACGCCCGCATCGAACTCCCCGCCCTCCCCGATCCATGCCGATTCGATGGCCCCTCGCTCCAGAACCCGCGTCCGCACGCCCGACGCGTCCCGCGACGCCAGCACGCTGAGCGGCAGCACCATGCCGACGCGTCCCCCGTCGCGGGTCATCTCAACCGCGGCCAGCAGGAAGGCCGCGGCGGTGTCGGCGTAGCCCTTGACCGCGCCCCCGAACCGCTCGCGGAGGCGGGCGGCCATGTCGCGCGGGAGGGCGGTGCCGACGCTGAGTTGGCCCAGGAAGGGCGGGTTGCCCACGACGGCGTCGAATCCACCGCGGGCGAAGGCGTCGGGGAAGCGCTCGGGCCAGTCCACGCCGGTCAGTGACTCGCCCACCACGATCCGGTCACGGAGCGACCCGGGTCGCCACGGGAGGCCGATGCGCGCGCACAGCCGCGCACGGCATGCGCGCGCGGCCAGGGGGTCCAGATCGCACGCGCAGACGCACTTCAGCAGGCCCGCCGGGTGTGCGCCGGGGTCGAGCGCCCGCAGTGCGCACGCGAGGCGGTCCAGCAGCGGCACGATGAACGCGCCCGCGCCGCAGGCGGGGTCGCAGAACCGCAGCGCGAGCAGTTGGTCCGGCTCGCCCGTATCGACGGCGGCGTCGATGAGGGGCTGGGCTGTCTGTTCCAGCAGGTGCTCAACGAGCCAGTCGGGGGTGTACACGGAGCCGGCCTTCTTCCGGGCCTTGGAACCCGGGACGAGGGTGGGCGGGGGGCCGGGGTTGACCTTCAGGGCCAGGAGGCGGGGGTAGTCGGCGGCGAGCTCTGCGAGGCGGGGTTCGTCGCCCGCTTCGGCGACGCGGCGGAGGATCTGCCAGGCGGCGACACGCGGCGAAAGGTGTGGCCGGGTCTGCAGTTCGGCCTCGACCGCCCGGGCGAGCGGGCCGAGGGATCGGGGGCGGGAACGGGGTGCGGCGGCGGGCGGGGGCACGGGGCGTCAGTCTACAGGCGGGGGCGTCGTATCTGTTACAGTCGGGGATTGGGAAGGCGTGGTTCCGAGGGGCGATTTCGTGCGGAGCTTTTCTCTGGGCGTCTGGGTGATCGTCGCCGTCGCGCTCGTGTCGAGCGTGCTCGTCGTGCTGCGCCCGCGGGAGGAGGCGGCGGGGCTGCAGATCTGGACCTTCTCGTGGGCGCATGTGCTGATCTACGACCCGATCCTCGAGGAGTGGAACGCGGAGCACGCGGATGACGAGCGGGTGGCGATCGACCAGTTCGCGCTCGCGGCGCTCGAGCACCGGATGCTCTCCGGCTTCTTCGCGGGGGTGCCCACGGCGGACCTGATCGAGGTGGAGCGGTCGATCGCGGGGCGAGCGTTCGCGGGGCCCCTGGAGTCGGTCGGCTTCACGGACCTGACGGATCGGATGCGGGAGGAGGGGCTGATCGACATCATCAACCCGCCGTCGTTCGCGCCGTGGACGAGCCGCGGGCGGATCTTCGGCATCCCGCACGATGTGCACCCGGTGCTGCTGGGGTACCGCGTCGATCTGATTGATGAGGCGGGGATCGATGTCTCGAAGATCGAGACCTGGGATGATTTCAAGCGGGAGATGCGGCCGCTCGTCGTTGATGAGGACGGGGACGGGACGATCGATCGGTACCCGCTCGCGTTCTGGCCCAGCGAGCTCGACAAGCTGGAGCTGCTCTTCCTGCAGGGCGGCGGGCGGATGTTCGCGGAGGACGGCTCGGCGCAGATCGCGACGGAGCTGCACGCGGAGCTTCTGGCGGAAATGGTCTCGTGGTGCGTAGGGCCCGACCGGATCGCGGGCGAGGCGCCGGACTTCAGCGCTTCGGGGAACGCCTTGAAAATCCGCGGGTACACGGCGTGCTTCTTCATGCCCGACTGGATGTGTGACCTCTGGCAGAACGAGCTGCCCGGGATGGCGGGCAAGCTGCGGCTGATGCCCCTGCCGGCGTGGGAGCGGGGCGGGCGGCGGACGAGCGTGTGGGGCGGGACGATGCTGGCGATCCCAAAGGATGTGCCGGACTTCGAGAAGGCTTGGGACTTCGCTAAGCACCTGTACCTGTCCGACGAGATGGCCCGGCGGCTGTACCGCGATGGGGACATCATCAGCCCGATCGAGACGCACTGGGACGACCCGGTGTACGACGAGCCGGACCCGTACTTTGGTGGGCAGGTGAAGGGGCGGATGTACATCGAGATGGCGCCGCACATCCCGGTGCGGGAGAGCTCGCCCTACTTCCGCCGCGCGATGGAGCGGACGGCGGACGCGGGGCTGCGGCTCTTGGCGTGGGCGAACGAGAACGGGGTGTACGACGCGGAGAGCCTGCGGCCCGAGGCGCTGCGGCAGCTCGAGCAGGTGGAGGCGATCATCGAGCGGCAGATGGCGCGGACGGCGGCGTTCCAGGAGTTGGACGCTGGGGAGGGCGGGTGATGCGGGAGCGTGCGGGTGCCGCGCCGTATCTGTTGCTCGCGCCGTTCCTGGCGGTGTTCTGCGTGTTCGTGCTGTACCCCTTGGCGCGGAGCCTGATGCTCGCGACGGAGCGGACCTTCGGGGCCGACGCTTCGACCTTTGTGGGGTTCGAGAACTTCCGGCTGCTGCTGGATGACCCGCTCTTCTGGCTGGCGGCGCGGAACACGCTGGTCTTTACGCTGGGATCGGTGTTCATCCAGCTCCCGCTCGCGCTCTTGCTGGCGATGGCACTGAACCGGCCGGACCTGAAGGGGCGGGCGATCTATCGGCTGGTGTTCTTTGCACCGCAGCTTGTGGGGCTGGCGTTCACGGGCGTGCTGGCGGGGCTGATGTTCGAGAAGCAGACCGGGCTGATCAACCGCGTGCTGCACGACCTGGCGGGGGTGAGCCTCGACTTCCCGTGGCTTCAGGTGCACATCATGCCCATGCTGATCCTGGCGGCGCTGTGGCTGTTCGTCGGGTTCAACATGATCTACTTCCTGGCCGCGCTGCAGAATGTGGATCGCTCACTGACCGAGGCCTCGATGATCGACGGGGCGAACCCGTTGCAGCGGTTCTGGAATGTGACGATCCCGGCGATCAAGCCGGTGGCGACCTTCGTGGTGCTGCTGTCGATCATCGGGAGCGTGCAGCTCTTCGAGTTGCCCTACATCATCTTCGGGCAGACGCAGTTCGGGGGCGGTGGACCAGAGAACCGGGCGCTGACGGTCGTGATGTACCTCTACCAGCAGGGCTTCGAGGTGGGCGACCTGGGCTACGCGAGCGCGATCGGGTGGGTCATCGCGATCGTGCTCTTCGCCGCCGGGCTCGGGCAGCTGGCGGCGAACCGGGGGGAACGGGCGTGAGGTGGCTGCTTGAGCTCATTCCGGGGTTCGGACGCTGGCTTTTCCGGGGCGACGCGGACCGCCCCGGGGCGGGGCGGCTCGATCGTCGTCGCGGGTGGTCGTGGTGGGCCCAGCGGATCCTGCTCGTGCATCTGCCGCTGGTGGTCGCGGCGTTGATCGTGCTGACGCCGATCGCGTGGATGGTGACCTCGAGCGTGAAGGCGACGGAGGACCACTTTACGAGCGTGTTCCTGCCGGGGGGGGATGGCTTCCTCGGGATCGCGTGGGACCGGCTGACGCTGCAGAACTTCGCGAAGCTCTTCGGCGAGGCGAACATGGGGCGGGCGATCGTGAACTCGCTGTTCGTCTCGTCGGTCGCGGCGGTCTTCGCGACGCTCTTCTGCGCCGCGGGGGGGACGGCGCTGGCGTTGTACCGCTTCCGCGGGCGGGGTTGGCTGACGGTGGTGGTGCTGGGGGCGATGATCATCCCGCCGCCGCTGCTGCTGGCGCCGACCTACGAGCTGCTGCACTCGCTTGGGCTGCTCAACACCTTCACGGGCCTGCTCGTGCCCGGGCTGGCGCCGGCGTTTGGCGTGTTTCTCTTCCGCCAGGCGGCGGTGCAGAGCGTGCCGCGGGAGCTTCTGGAATCGGCCCGGATCGACGGGTGCGGGGAGCTGCGGGGGTTCTTCGTGATCGTGCTGCCCCTGCTGCGGCCGATGGTCGGGGCGTTCATGCTGATCACCTTCCTGGCGTGGTGGAACAACTTCATTACGCCGCAGGTGGTGCTGCAGGACGACACGATGTTCCCGCTGGCGGTCAGGATCGCGCAGCTGCGGGGGATGTACTATCAGGACTACGGGGCCCAGGTGGCGGCGACCCTGATCTCGGTCGCGCCGGTGATGGTGCTCTTCCTGCTGCTGCAGAAGGAGTTTTTGAGCGGGCTGACGGCTGGGGCGGTGAAGGGGTAAGGGGAAGAGACGGAAAGACGGAGAGACGAAGTGCTACTGCTTCCTTGGGCGGGCGGTGGTGCCGTTGACCTCGAGGAAGCTGTCGAGCTCGATGCGTGGGACGCGGTTGGTGGCTCCGCCCAGCATCATGCGGCAGAGGACCTGGCCCGCGAGGGTGGCGAGGGCGGGGGCGTCCTGGCAGACGGCGGTGTAGACCGGGCAGCCGCCGTGGCGGACGACATCGTCGTCGAAGCCGACGACCGAGAAGTCGGCGGGGATACTCAAGCCGAGTTCGTGCAGGCGGCGGAGGGCGCCGAGCGTGGGGTCGGGGTCGGCGAAGTAGGCCGCGGTCGGGGCGTCTGGCAGGGCGAGCAGGCGGTTGATCGCGGTGACGCCGCCCTCGGCGTCGGCGGGAGCGGTGATCTCGAGGGCGGGATCGGGCTCGATGCCGAACTCGGCGAGCGCGTCGCGGTAGCCGTCGAAGCGGTCGGCGTGGTCCTGGTCGGGCACGATGTTGCGGCAGAAGCCGATGCGCCGGTGCCCGAGGTGCAGCAGGTGGCGGACGGCGTCGCGCGAGGTCTCGCGGCTCGCGACGCTGACATAGCCGAGCTCGGGGTGATCGTGCTTGTGCGCGACGATGATGGTGGGCACGCGTGCGTCGGCGATCTCGTCGAGCAGGTGGCTGGAGGCCTCGTCGAGGCGCACGGCCAAGGCCCCGATGCCGCGGGCGGCGACGAGGTCGGCGATGGTCTCCTGCGGGCGGCGGCGGTCGGCGTTGAGGAGGAGCACCTCGGCGCCGTGCGAGATGGCGGCGCGGGCGAGGCCGGCCCAGATCGTGGCATCGAAGCCGCCGAAGCGGGGGCCGGAGGTCGAGTCGACAAAGAGGCAGCCGATCGTGGGGATCGTCGAAGGCTGGCGGCCGTTGCGCTCGGGCAAGTCGGATCGCTCGGCCTCCAGACGCTCGAGGGCGTCGCGGACGCGCCCGCGGATGCGGTCGGAGACCTTGTTGGGATCGCGGAGGGCTCGGGAGACGCTGGCGGCGGAGACGCCGGCGACCTGGGCGATGTCTCGGACGGTGGCTTGTACGCGTGTCATGGCGTCCTGCGTGGCTTCAAGCCGGTTTGGGCGGGCGATCATCGCGTCCGCCGGAAGCCGGGGCCGGCGCGTCGGCGCGGGCCCGGGGGGGGAACGATCGTGCGGATCAGCGTCGGCGACGGGCGAAGGGGGCCGCGCCGAGGGCGAGCGCCGCGAGGGCACCCGGGCCCGGGACGACCATGAGGCTCGTGTTGAAGACGAAGGCGTTGGCCTGGCCCGAGCCGAGGGGTGCGGCGTTGTCGAAGAGGATGACGGCGCGGACGAAGGCGGTGCCCGCGACGGCCGAGCCCTGCATCGAGTAGCTCAGGCCGTCACCCGTGACGAGGCCGTCGCTCGGGTCGTTGGTGTCGATATCGACGATGGTCTCGCCCAGCTTGGTGGCGTCGTCGGCGGCGTAGTACTCGAGGCCGAAGCGGAGATTGGCGTTGAAGTTCGACTCGATGCGGACATCGGTGAGGTCGAACTGGTAGAGGCTCTCGCCCGCGGCGACGGACTGGAAGACGCCGCCGAAGTTGCCGCTGTTGTCGGCGAAGAGCGAGGCGTGGTTGGCGCCGAAGAAGTTGTTGAAGTCGGCCGAGCCAAACTTGCCCCAGAAGGTCGTGCCCTGGTCGAACCCGGGGTCCTGCAGCAGTTCGGGCCCGGCGAGGGCGGGCGCGGTGGCGAGGCCCGCGAGGGCTCCAACGGCGATCGTGCTCAGCGCTTTCATGGCTCTCTCCTGATCTCTCATGGACGCCCGGGACGGCTCGGTGCCCCGGGGTGCTCGGCGCGGCCGAAACTGCGTGCCGCGTCTCCAAAGTGAGACACTTTGTTTCAGGATAGCAACACGGGCGCTGGCGGGTCAAGAGTCATCAGACAATCCGGTTCGGGCCGGCAGAGAGCTCTGAGGGAACTGATTTGGTCCCGTGTCGCTCTCTGGAGCCATTGATGACAGGGGTTACTGCCCTAAATCGGTCGCTATATTTGGTCTTTGAATGGATTCTCCGGGGCTCGAATACCGCTTTAACCCCTCGAATATCCGCTGTGTCACGCCGTTTCAACTCGCTCCAAGAAAATGCGGGCGCTTTCATCGCGATGTATTGCCCGAAAGCCCTTTCGTCGCTATCGTCACGGGTGCTCACTCACGCCCGCATCGCGAAACGCGGAAGGCGAGATATGAAACAGTTTGAAACAAACCCCGTCATCAAGTCCTCCCGGCAATCACTCGGCTTCACGCTCATCGAATTGCTGGTGGTCATCGCGATCATCGCGCTCCTGATCGGGATACTGCTGCCGGCCCTGGGCCGAGCACGCGGGACGGCCCAGCAGGTGGTGTGCGCGGCGAACATGAAGACGGTCGGCACGCTCGCCCAGCTCTACGCCGGCGACAACGACGACAAGATCTGGCCCGCCAACTTCATCCCCTACACCAACCACCGCAAGATCAGCGGGCCCAACGCCGCCCAGTTCGCCGACTGGGCGTACTACTACGAGCTCTCGCCCGCCTTCAGCGTGCAGGACTACGGCATCATCGTCGAGTACGCCGAGAGCGTGGACGAACTGGCCCAGTGCGCGGGCAACAAGCGGCAGAGTTACGACGGCAGCTTCCTCGGCGCGGCCGACACCGCGTACTACAACGCCCGCTTCGCCCCGGCCTTCCGCAACGAGCTCGAGAACAAGAACGCCCAGATCGCCTTCGACTACACCATGCCGGTCGGCATGGGCGGTGCCAATACCTACAGCGAGCACGAGGTCGTCTACCTGACCGGCACCGAGCCGGCCGACTTCGACACGAACGAGGTCTCGATCTCCCGCACCGACATGACCCAGCGGCTGAAGGACGGGGAGGCCGTCCGCTTCCGCCAGATGCCGATCTTCGTGGAAGAGGACACCTACAGCAACACGCTGTACCCCGACGGCATGTGGGCCGACAACGACGAGATCACCCAGCGCCACTCCGGCGGCGGGTATGTCGTCTACATAGACGGCTCGGTCGAGCTCTTCGAGATGCCCACCGCGTACCCCCTCGAGGCCAACCTCGCGAACATGACCCCCGGCCGGCGCGGGCAGCGCGGGTTCGAGGGACGCTCGGTCTACATCCGCGGGCAGTCCTATGTCCGCCAGGACCGCGTGGAGCAGCTGCCGCTCGGCGACCTCGTCGCCAACGGCATGGGCAACCGCTACGGCTGGTGCAACGCCCCGACGCCCTGAGTCACCCGCCGGACCTCCCCAGACGCCTTTCCCGTCGCGCCCGAAGGACACGACCATGACCACCGCGCCCACGCTTCCCGCCCGCCCCAACCGCTCACGCCTGCTGGCGACCCTGCTCGCCGCGGGCGGGCTCGCGGCGACGGCCTGCCAGAGCCCCGCGGCCCCGCCCGGGCGGCCGGAGTCGAAGGTTGCGCTGCGTGTCGACGGCCCGGACCTCGTGGACGCGAACGGCGAGGTCGTGACGCTCAAGGCGATCAACCTCGGCAACTGGTTCCTGATCGAGGCGTGGATGTACGCCCAGAGCGTGGCGGACCAGGCGACCTTCATCAATGTGTTGCGGGCACGCTTCGGCGACGCCCAGGCCGAGCAGCTCATGCGGCTGCACTACCTCAACTACATCACGCAGCGCGATTTCGACCAGATCGCGGCGTCCGGGTTCAACTGCGTGCGCATCCCGCTCAGCCACATCGTGGTCGAGCCGGAACCCTGGACCATCAGCGAAGAGGGCATGGGCCACCTCCGCCGGGCGATGGAGATGGCGGCGAACGCGGGCCTGTATGTCATCGTCGACATGCACAGCACGCCCGGCGGCCAGAGCACCGACCAGCCCTCGGGCGATGTGACGCAGAACAACCTGTGGACCGACCCCGAGGCGCAGGAACGGCTGGCCTGGATCTGGCAGCACATCGCGCGACGGTTCAAGGACCAGGAGAACTTCGTCGCCTACGACCTGATCAACGAGCCCTTCAGCAACTACCAGGACGACATCCGCGACGAGCTCATCCCCATCGTCGACCGCTGCATCGAAGCGATCCGCCTCATCGACGAGGAACGCCTGATCTTCGTGCCGGGCACGATCCACGGCATCTCGTTCTACGGTTCGCCCGCCGACCGCGGCTGGACCAACACCGGCATCACCGAGCACGCGTACCCCGGCATCTTCGACGGCCAGCCCGCGACGCTCTCCCACCACGCCCGCTTCATCACCGTCGACCTGCGGCACAAGGCCGACTATGTCCGCTCGCTCGGGTCGCCGTACCTGCTCGGCGAGTTCAACCCCGTCTTCGACCACGCCGGTGCGCACGAGACCGCCCGGGCGTACTTCGACGCCGCGGAGGACCTGGGCATCCACGCCGCGATCTGGAGCCACAAGATCGTCACTTCGGGCGGCGGGGTCGGGGGCAGCAACTGGTACCTCGTGACCAACGAGCAGCCGCTTGGCCTGGGCGACATCCGCA
This sequence comes from uncultured Phycisphaeraceae bacterium, assembly GCA_964615815.1. Lineage (GTDB taxonomy): Bacteria > Planctomycetota > Phycisphaerae > Phycisphaerales > UBA1924 > DAIQNV01. Next base: position 27,373 of record CAZTQV010000028.1, read on the forward strand.
CGGCGTCGCTGTCGACGATCACCGGTGTGTTCACCTCGCACGCGTTCGCGCCGCTCGCGGTCGACCAGGGCTATGTCGACGCGATGACCGCCGACCCGGCGCCACAGGTGCTGCCGCAGCTCACGCTCCTGCCTCTCGAAGCGCCGGCGCAGGACGAGTGGAGCGGCTGGTCGTTCGCCGATGTCGGCTCGGTCGCACGGCCGGGCGGTCAGGCTGTCATCAACACGACCGGCTCGACCGCCGCCGAGGAGCTCACGCTCTACACCGGTGGGCTTGACCTGTACAACTTCTCCGACTCGATCCGCCTCGCCAGCACGCGTCCGATCGGCAACTTCGTCATCTCGGGAATCGTCGACGCCTTCGACGCGGCCTACTACGGGCACGCCGGCGTGACGATCCGGGCCAGCGAGGCCGCCAACGCGCCGCATGTCTCGCTCTACGCCCATACCAACGGGCGGATCGTCGTCAAGAACCGCCCCACCACCGGCGCGTGGACGAACGAGCGGTATGTCGGCACCGCCGGTTTCCCGGTGGGGCTCGCGCTGGGCCGCATCAACGGCACGCTTCGCGCGTGGATGACCGACGACGACGGCGTCTGGACGGCGCTGCCACTTTCCGAAAGTCCCGCGGTGGGCTCGGCCCCCCGCGCAGGCGTGTTCGCCTCGGCGAACCGCGAGGGCCCGCTGAGCGTGGTCACGACCAGGGATCTGCGGCTTGATCCCTCGTTCCCGCTCACGGGCTCCTCGATCAACGGGGGCCTGCACCAGGGCCCCAACCTCCTGACCAACGCCGGCTTCGAGACGCCCGGCCCCTCTGGCTGGTACCTCGGCTCCAACTGGTCACGCGAGACCAACTGGACGCCCAGGCGCGACGGCTCCAGCCTGCTCGCCTACCGCCACTGGGAGGTCAGCAACTCCAACGCTTCCTACGCCTACCAGGATGTCTCTGGCCTGACCGCAGGCCGCGAGTACACGCTCACGGTGTACGCCAACCGCGACCAGGTCGCGGGCGGTCGCTCGCTCGCGGACCGCATCGATCTCAAGGTCGAGACTGTCGAGAACCCTCGCCGCGATCTCGAGGTCGTCTCGTTCGATGTCGAGGAGATCGCGACGGGCTCCGATTGGAGCCGCCTGCAGGTCCGGTTCGTCGCGACCAAGACCACCCACCGCGTCGTGCTGACCGCCCACCCGGGCGACGGGCAGCGCGACGGGGCCGTGAAGTTCGACGGGCTCGTGCTCGAGGCGACGCCCGATTCTGATTGAGTGCACGCACCCAAGACCCGACCGGCGATCTGCCGGCTGATAGGGAGGAAACGACGATGAAGGCGAACCTGATCCTGGCGGCCGGCCTCGCGACGACCGCGGCGATGCCCGCTCTTGCGGCCAGCCCGACCCCCATCATGACCGTGAACCCGGGGTTCATGGACCTCGACAACGACGGCGCCTTCGGCGACGACTGGGCGACCTTCGGCGCCGCCGCCGTCGACTTCAGCTTCTTCGGCGACCACAACCCGGGCCACGCGACCCTCTACGGCGATGTCGTTGGCAACTCGGGGGGCGTCTTCCAGCTCGGCATCCCCTGCACGCCGGGCAAGACCTATGAGATGAATGTCAAGATCCAGTGGGAGGTCGAGTGGGACGCCGCGACCTACATCGCCCTCGAGTTCTACGCCGCCGACGATACGACGCTCATCTCTGAGGAGACGGTCGAGATCGTCGACGAGCTCGTGGACGCGGGATACCGCCGGTACGATGTCGTCGCCACCGCCCCGGCCGGCGCGGCCTTCGTCCGCCCCATCGTCCGCTACGACGATGTCCAGAGCAGCGGCGCTTCGCGTGCGGCGACCGTTGACAACATCTTCATCAGTGAGCAGGACGAGATCCTGAACCTCAACCCCAACTTCGACGACCTCGTCGGAGACGAGTTCTTCGGCGACGGCTGGCCCTTCTGGGGTGCCGTCTGGTTCGGTGACTGGTTCGGCGTCGGCACCTCGGGCCACGCCAACCTGTACGGCGACATGCCCGGCAACTTCGGTGGGGTCTACCAGGCCGGCATCCCCGCCATCCCGGGCGAGTCCTACACGATGAGCGTCGACATCCAGTTCGAGGCGAACTGGGACGCCGTGACCGTCCTCCAGCTCGAGTTCTTCGGCGCGGACGACGGGTTCATGGTCGGCGAGGAAGTCATGGAGATCACCGAGCAGCCCGGCGCCGGCTATGTCACCTACACGCTCGAGGCGACCGCGCCGCTCGGCTTCACCAGCTATGTCCGCCCGATCGTCGAGTTCTACGAGGCCAACCCCGGCCCCGATCAGTCCTCCGCCACGGTCGACAACCTCGTGGTCCAGCTCACCAGCACGCTGAGCCAGGGCTGCAATGTCGCCGACCTCGCCGAGCCCTTCGACCAGCTCACCTTCGCCGATATCTCCTCCTTCCTCGGTGCCTTCACGACCTCCGATCCCGCCGCCGACCTCGCGGCGCCGATCGGGCAGTTCACCTTCGCCGACATCAGCGCCTTCCTCGCCGCCTTCGCCGCCGGCTGCCCGTAACCGCGATCACCGCACCGCCCTCGTGCGGTGAGGCAAACCCACGGCCGGGCGCGGGTCCACACCCTCGCCCGGCGATTCCCCCCCCTCGCACGCGGCCGCCGCGCGATGGGCATACCCGCGGAGGTGAGTCATGCGCCCGCCGCAAGCAGTACATCCGGCTTCGCACGCCCGCACCAACGGCCGCGGCCACCAACCGATCACGCCGACCACCAACGGAGACGGTCCCGCCATGGAACCCGCCCTCATGCTCCCACTGATGACGCTCACGACCCTCGCCTCGACGCCCGCAACGCCCACGACCGGGCCCGGCGCGATCACCTCGGCCCCGCTGCCGCCCGCGTGGTCCTCCAGCGAGGAGAACGCCGGTCTGCGGGCCCAGCTCGCCGTGGATGGCGACCCCAACACCCGCTGGTCGAGTTCCTTCAACGACAACCAGTGGCTCGTCATCGACCTGGGCAAGCCCACAACCGTCCGCTCGCTCGGCGTCCACTGGAACACCGCCGCCGCGAAGGACTACAAGGTGCAGGCCAGCCTCGACGGGGCAAACTTCACCACCATCGCGACCCGCGACAACGACACCCCCGAGCAGCTCAACACCTACGACCTCGACCGCCCCGCGCAGGCCCGCTTCCTGCGCTTCGTTCTGGGTGAACGAACCACCGAGTGGGGCTTCAGCATCCACGAGGTGCGCGTGAACGGCAGATCCCTCGCCGACGAGGACCTCGCCCCGCCGCCCGCGGACGCGATCTACCGCGACCCGACGGCGAGCCCGACCGCCCGCGCCCGCGACGCCGTCTCGCACATGAGCTTCCGCGAGAAGGTCCGTTTCCTGTCGGGCGCCGACATGTTCTACTTCAAGGGCAACGAGCGGCTCGGCCTCGACCGCCTCTTCTTCGCCGACGCCTCGATGGGCCTACGCCTCGACAACTCGACCGCCTTCCCCGCGTTCATCTCCCTCGCCGCAAGCTTCGACCCCGACCTCGCCGCCCGCTACGGCGACGCCGTCGCCGAGGAGTGCCGGGCCAAGGGCGTGCATGTGCTGCTCGGCCCGGGCGTCAACCTTTACCGCGTCGCCCAGGGCGGGCGGAACTTCGAGTACCTGGGTGAGGACCCCTACCTCGCCTCGCACCTCGTCGTCCCCTACATCAAGGCCGTGCAGGACAAGGGCGTCATGGCCACCGTCAAGCACTTCGCCGTCAACAACCACGAGTGGCACCGCAAGGCCAGCAACTCCGTCGTCGCCGAGCGCACACTGCAAGAGGTCTACTTCCCCGCCTTCGAGGCCGCGATCAAGGAGGCCGATGTCGCCGCCGTCATGACCGCGTACAACCTCGTCAATGGCGAGTGGGCCGCCCAGAGTCCCTGGCTCGTCCAGGGCGTCCTCCGCGACCAGTGGGGCTACGACGGCCTCGTCATGACCGACTGGTGGTCCGTCTACGACACCCTCAAGACCATCAAGTCCGGCCTCGACCTCGAGATGCCCCACGGCGACCTCCTGAACGAGCCAGCCATCCGCGACCTCGTCACGGCCGGCCTGGTGTCCACGACCGAGATCGACGCCATGGTCGAGCGGTCGCTCCGCGCCTTCTTCAAGTTCGGCTTCTACGACCGCGAGCAGACCGATCCCGACGCCGTCGGCTTCGGGGGCCCTCACAACGAGGTCGCCCTCGATGTCGCCCGCGCAGGTATGGTCCTCGCCCGCAACGAGGGCAACTTCCTACCCCTGGACCCGAGCCGCGAGCAGACGATCGTCCTTCTGGGCAAGAACGCCCGCGAGACCGAGACCTCGGGCTACGGCGCCGCCCGCGTCGAGCCGACCGATCCCGTGCACATCCTCGATGCCGTCCGCGCCGCCGCGGGCCCGCGCGTCACCGTCGAGCAGTTCGACGAGCTGACCGACGACGCCAGGAAGGCCATCAAGAAGGCCGACGCCGTCTTCGTCAGCGTCTCCACCCGCGAGCGCGAGGCCAACGACCGTCCCTTCGAGCTCTACCCCGAGCAGCAGGCCCTCGTCGACGGCGCCATCGAGCTCTCGGACAAGGTCGGCGTCATCATCACCGCCGGCTCCGGCATCGCCATGGACCCTTGGGTCGACGACACGAAGGCCGTCCTCTGGGCCTGGTTCGGGGGCAATGTCGGCAACACCGCCGTCGGCGAGATCCTCTTCGGCAAGATCAACCCCGAGGGCAAGATGCCCTTCACCCTCGAACGCCGAGCCCAGGACGCGCCCGCCTACGGCCGCTTCCTTCCCCACGACGCCACCTTCAACGACGAGCCCATCTGGGGCAAGGAACGCCCGATCTTCCCGGTCATGTACACCGAGGGCCTGCACATCGGCTACCGCCACTACGACCGCACCGGCACCGAGCCACTCTTCCCCTTCGGCCACGGGCTCAGCTACACCTCCTTCGAGATGGAGGACCTCGACATCGACCTGCCCTACTCCGCCGCCGACGCCCTCGCCATCGTCCGCGTCCGCGTCACCAACACAGGCTCCCGCCCCGGCGCCGAGGTCGCCCAGCTCTACATCGGCCAGCCCGACGCCAGCGTCGAGCGCCCCGTCCGCGAGCTGAAGGGCTTCCGCAAGGTCCACCTCGACCCGGGCGAGAGCACGATCGTCGAGTTCGAGCTCACCGAGCGCGACCTCTCCTACTACGACACGACCACCCACTCCTGGCAGCGCGACCCCGCCCCCTACACCGTCTTCGTCGGCAACTCCAGCCGCTCCCTCCCCCTCGAGGAAGAGTTCACGCTGCCCACCCACTAAACCCCGCGCCGCGGCACACAAACAGGCCAAACCCACGACCGGGCGGCCGGGCGAAGACTCGCCCGCCGCCCTGTTTTGTTCCATCAACCACAAACCCCACGCCGACCCGAATGAGGGCGCAGGGACTCGAACCCTGGACCCGCGGATTAAAAGTCCGCTGCTCTACCAACTGAGCTACGCCCTCGACGCCGCAAGCGTAGGCCCCGAAGCCCCTTGCCCGCCCCCCGCGGCCCGCCTCGCGACCAGCCCCCGGATCAGCCCCGCGTGCCGCTCGCTCGCCCCCTGCTGACCCAGGATCACCGCCCGCCCACGCTCCCCAAGCTCCGCCCGACGCCCTGCGTCGTCGAGCAAGCCCCGCACGACCACCCCCACATCCTCCCGCGTCGCCCGCACGATCCCGCCGCCGACCTCGAACGCCGCCACGATCGACTCAAAGTCCCCCACGCGCGGCCCGATCACCGTCGCCTTCCCGAGCCCGATCGGCTCGGTCGGGTCGCTCCCGTAGAGATCCCCGAAGCTCCGCCCCACCACCACCACATTCGCGAGCGCGTACAGCGTGCCGAGCTCCCCGATCGTGTCGAGGAGGAACCGGTCCTGCCCAGGTGCCGCTTCCCCGCCACCCTTCGTCACGCTCCGCCGCACGCAGGGCGCGAGCGCCTCCGCCGCCTCATCGAACCGCTCCGGCTTCCGCGGCGCGCACACGAGCTGCACCCCCAGCCCCCCGCACGCCCCCTCGATCGCCCAGCGAAGCAACACCTCCTCCCCCGGCCCCGTGCTGCCGCAGACCACGATCGGGCGTGATCGATCCAGCCCGAGGTTCTGAGCAAGCTCATCGACCCCCGCCGCCCCGTCCCCCACGCGCGCGTTGTCCCACTTCATCGACCCCGTCAGCAAGCACCGCTCCGCCTGCACCCCCATCGCCTCGAACCGCGCCGCGTACGCCTCATCCTGCACCGCCGCGAACTCGAGCCGCCGGAACATCCCTCCAACCGCGCCCCGCAGCTTGTGATAGTTCCGAAAGCTCCGCTCACTCAGCCGCCCGTTGATCACCCCCACCGGGATCCCGCGATCCCCGCACGCCCTCAAAAAGTTGGGCCACAGCTCCAGCTCCGTCAGCGCCACCGCATCGGGCTGCACGACATCCAGAAACCGCCGCACCGCCCACGACAGGTCGAGGGGATACCGCACGACCGTCGCCGAGTCGCCATAGAGCGCCCGCGCCCGCGCGATCCCCGTGTCCGTCGTCGCGCTCACCACCACATCAAGGTCCTGTGCCAGCATCGGCACCAGCGACCGCAGCGCCGACACCTCCCCCACCGACACAGCATGGATCAATACCCGCGGCCGACTCCGCGCCCCACCCAGCCGCGCCGCCGTCTCGCCGTCCACCTTCCCCAGCCGCTCTCCCCACCCCCCGCGCGCCTTCCGCATCCACACGGGCGAGAGCACCCCAGCCGCCACGAGATAGCCAAGATCGAGCGCATTCACGGTCGGGCGGAGTCTATCACGCGTCCTCCCCCGCACCAGTATCATCCACGCCATGAGCACACCCCTCGACTTCGGCGTTGTCGGCCTGGGCGTCATGGGCCGCAGCCTCGCCCTCAATCTCCTCGACCACGGCCACGCCGTCGCCGGAGCCGATCTCAACAAAGACTTCGTCCGCCAGTTCGCCGAAGAGGGCGGCACGAAAGCCCAAGGCTTCTCCTCCACGCGCGACCTCGCCGCGAGCCTCGAACGCCCCCGCCGCATCCTCGTTATGGTCCCCGCCGGCCTGCCCGTCGACGCCGTCCTCCGGGACCTCGTCGACATCCTCGACCCCGGCGACATCGTCATCGACGGCGGCAACAGCCACTACCGCGACACCGAGCGGCGCATCGAGATCGCGAAGGAACGCGGCATCCTCTTCGTCGGCGCCGGCGTCTCCGGCGGCGAAGAGGGCGCCCGCCGCGGCCCCAGCATCATGCCGGGCGGAGACGAGGACGCCTGGGAACGCATCGCCCCCGCCCTCCGCGCCATCGCCGCCGACGGGCCCGACGGCGAGCCCTGTTGCGACTGGCTCGGCCGCGGCGGCTGCGGCCACGCCGTCAAGACCGTTCACAACGGCATCGAGTACGCCTTCATGCAGGCCATCTGCGAGGCCTACGCCCTGCTCGCGGGCCCCCTCGCGATGGACGCCGACGCCATCGCCGACACCTTCGGCGCCTGGAACACCGGCGATATGAAGAGCTTCCTGCTCGAGATCACCGAGCAGATCTTCCGCGTGCAGGACGCCGACACCGGCACCCGCCTCGTCGACAAGGTCCTCGACGAAGCCCAGCAGAAGGGCACCGGCAAGTGGACCGCCGAGATGGCCCTCGACCTGGGCGTCCCCTGCCCCAGCCTCGCCGAGGCCGTCTTCGCCCGCGGCGTCTCCTCCCGCCAGACCATCCGCGCCGCGCTCGCCGCCAAGCACCCCGCCCCATCCAACGCTTCGACCCCCGACCTCTCCAAGGACGACCTCCGCGACGCCCTCTTCGCCACCGTCGTCCTCTCCTTCGCCCAAGGCCTCGACCTGATCGCCTCCGCCAGCGTCGCCCACCAGTGGGGCGTCCGGCTCGACCGCGTCGCCAAGCTCTGGCGCGCCGGCTGCATCATCCGCATCGCCTTCCTCGACCGCATCAGCGAAGCCATGCAGGGCAAGGGCGCCGAGCACCTGCTCCTCGACCCCTGGTTCGCCGAACGCACCGCCGCCTCGATCGGAGGGCTCCGCAAGGCCGTCGCCGCCGGTGCCATCCAAGGCATCGGCTGCCCCGTCATGACCTCCGCCCTCGCCTACTACGACACCGCCCGCGTCGCCCGCCTGCCCCACAACCTCCTCCAGGCCCAGCGCGACGCCTTCGGCGCACACACCTACCGCCGCACCGACCGCGAGGGCGTCTTCCACACCGACTGGCTCGGCACCGGCTCCACCACCACCCTCTGACAGCACCGAGGCTCAGCCCGCCTCGCCGCCCTCGAACGACCGCACCTTCGCCAGCCGGCGCACATGCCGATCCTCGTTCGTGAACGAAGCCCCGAGATACGCGTCAAAGATCGCCCGCGCCAGCGCACTGCCAACGACCCGCGCCCCCACGCACAGGACATTCATGTCGTCGTGCTCCACGCCCTGCGCCGCGCTGTAGGTGTCGTGACACACCGCCGCCCGCACCCCACCGAACTTGCTCGCCGCGACCGACGCCCCCACCCCGCTCCCGCACAGCAGAATCCCCCGCGCCGCCTCGCCCGACCGGATCGCCCTCGCCACGAGTTCCGCAAAGTCCGGGTAGTCGTCCGCCGGCCCGACGATCTCCTCCCCAAGCCGAACCGGCGTCAGCCCACGGGCCACCACCGCCTCACGCGCAACAGACAGCAGCGGCTCACCCGCGTGATCAGCGGCCAGGGCGATGACGGTCATGCGAAACCTCCGGGAAAGCGTGGGATGATCGGCACGCAGCGCACCGACCACCGCAAAGAGCGTAGCCTTACCCTCAAAGCGTGCGGGCGAGCCGTCCCACGCCATGGAGCCGCCCCGTGAGCAACGCCGGAAAGTTCGCCCTCATCCTCTTCGGTGCCACGGGCGACCTCGCCCACCGAAAGCTCTTCCCCTCCCTCTACCGCCTCTGGGACGCCGGCCACATCGCCGACTTCATGATCCTCGCCACCGGCCGAAGCCAGCCCGACCGCGACGCCTTCATCGCCTACCTCCGCGACAATGTCGACGAGGCCAAGGAGCACGCCGACCGCTGGGCCGAGTTCGAGCACTTCATCGAGTACACCCCCCTCGACGCCAAGAACGAAGCCTCCTTCCGAGACATGCACGAGAAGCTCAAGAAGCTCGAGGCCGACCGAGGCCTCCCCGGCAACCGCATGTTCTACCTCTCCGTCTCCCCCGGCCTCTTCGGCACCATCACCGAGAACCTCGCCTCCTCAGGCATGCTCAAGCGCCAGAATGGAAACGGAAACGGGAATGGGAACACTGAGCCCTGGTCCCGCCTCGTGGTCGAAAAACCCTTCGGCCACGACCTCGACAGCGCCAAGAAACTCGACAAGCACCTCGAACGCTTCGTCGAGGAAGACCAGGTCTACCGCATCGACCACTACCTCGGCAAAGAAACCGTCCAGAACCTCGTCGCCTTCCGCTTCGCCAACGGCATGATCGAGCCGCTCTGGAACAGCCACCACATCGCGAGCGTCCAGATCACCGTCTCCGAAACCCTGGGCGTTGGCGACCGCGCCGGCTACTACGACACCGCGGGCGCCCTCCGCGACATGATGCAGAACCACATGATCCAGCTCCTCGCCCTCACCGCGATGGAGCCACCACTCAGCCTCCGCCCCAACGACATCCGCGACGAAAAAGTCCGCGTCGTCCGCTCCATCGTCGCCCCCGCCACGCCCGAAGAAGTCGCCGCCTGCACCGTCGTCGGCCAGTACGGCCCCGGCACGGTCAACGGCCAGCCCGTCAAGGGCTACCGCGAGGAAGAGGGCGTCGACCCCAACTCCACCACCCCCACCTATGTCGGCACACGCCTGCACCTGAACACCTGGCGCTGGACCGGCGTGCCCTTCTACCTCCGCCACGGCAAGCGACTCCCCTCCCGCATGTCCGAGATCCGCGTCCGCTTCCGCACACCCCCGATGCACCTCTTCCGCACCTCCGACTGCAGCCCCTCCTGCCCCAACATCCTGCGCATCCGCATCCAGCCCGACGAGGGCATCCGCCTGAGCGTCGGCGCCAAGCACCCCGGCGCCGGCATCAACATCGAGAGCGTCGACATGGAGTTCACCTACGCCGAGGCCTTCAACGCCAAGCTCCCCGAGGCGTACGAACGCCTCCTCCTCGACGCCATCAAGGGCGACCCCACCCTCTTCATCCGCCAGGACGAGGTCGAGGCCGCCTGGGTCTGGGCCGACGCCGTCCTCGCCGGGCTCGACGCCCTCCCCGCCCCCAAGTTCCCCAACTACGCCGCCGGCTCCAAGGGCCCCGACGACGCCGGCCGCATCTTCATCCCCCTCTCCGGTCCGAGAGCCAGCGAGCCCGCCGACGCCTGGGGCTCGTACAAAGGCGCCGCCACCAGCGACGCCGACAAGGATGCCCATGACTGATCCCACGCCCGCAACCAACCACCCCTTCGATCTCCGCGTCGTCCGCGACGCCGCCGAGGCCGGCACCCTCGCCGCCGACCTCCTCACCAACGCAGCGCACACCGCCGTCGCCGCCCGCGGCCGCTTCACCCTCGCCATCCCGGGCGGCTCCGTCCCCACGCCCGTCTTCACCGCCCTCGCCGAGCGTGAATTCCCCTGGGACGCCACCCGCCTCCTCTGGGTCGACGAACGAGCCGTCCCCCCCGACCACGAACACTCCAACTACGGCGCCTTCGCCCGCGACCTCCTCCCGAGCCTCCCCATCCCCGCGACCCAGGTCCTCCGCATGCGCGGTGAACTCGGCCCAGACGACGGCGCCCGCGACTACACCACCGTCCTCGGCAACGCCCTCGCCGGCCACCCCCTCGACGCCGCCCTCCTCGGCATCGGGGAAGACGGCCATGTCGCCTCCCTCTTCCCGGGCAAAGACGCCCTCGAAGCCACCGACCCCGTCCTCCCCATCCACGACTCCCCCAAGCCCCCGCCTGAACGCATCACCCTCTCCCTCCCCATCCTCCGCGCCGCCACCACCGTCGTCGTCGTCGCCCTCGGCCAAGGCAAAAAGGACGCCATCACCCAAGTCCTCGCCGCCACCCCCCTCCCCACCCCTCTCCCCGCCCGCCTCGCCACCGACCGCCCGGGCGCGACCTGGATCATCGACGACGCGGCGAAGCCGGACACCGTCTGAACTCCAAGCGTTGTGATGGAATGGGCGGGCGGGGACTCGAACCCCGGACCCCTCGCGTGTAAAGCGAGCGCTCTAGCCAACTGAGCTACCCGCCCGGGCAATCCACAATACGCCCTCACACCGTCCAACGACGGAACCGCACCGCCGCCAGCCCCAGCCCCACCACACCGATCCCCACCAACACCCCGCAAGGCACCAGCATCTCCCCAAGGCTGTACGCCCGGAACGACGCCCCCTCCAACGCGTTGATCGCCCACCGGAACGGGCTCACACCGCTCACGAACCGCATCCACCCCGGCATAAAGAACAACGGCACCCCGGCCCCGCCGATCAACGCCATCACCAGCAGCACCGCCCGCACGAACCCCTCCGCCGCCCCCTCCGTCTGCGCGAGCGACGCCAGCAGCATCATCAGCCCCACGAAGCCGAACGCGATGCACCCGATCGCGAGCGCCAGCATCGGCATGGAATGCACGCGCACGCCAAACGCCAGCCCCCCCAAGACCTGCAGCGCCACCAGCACGAGCACGCTCGCGAGAAAGCACGCCAGCCCCTTCCCCGCGATCACCTGCCACCGAGCGATCGGCGCCACCACCAGCCGCAGCAGCGTCCCCTTCGACCGCTCGTTCACGAGCGACATCCCGAACCCCGTCACACACCCCACCAGCGCCCACGCCGCCGCCTGCGGAAAGGTCAACTCAAACGCGTTCGGCCGCTTCCCCCGCACCCGAGCCACCGACTCCAGCTCCAGCCCCGCCGGCTGAAAGCCACCAAGCCCCGCGGCAGCATCATCCTCCGCCGCGTCGCCCTCCCCCGCATCCGCTTCCGCTTCAAGCCCCCGCTGCGCCAGCGTCCGCCCCGTCCCCAGCATCGTCCCCATCAGCCCCCGCGTGATCGCGTCCACCCCCGCGTCCTCGCGCAGCGACGCCTGCGCCTCCGCGAGCGCCCCATCTAGCAGCTCAAAGTCCGCCAGCGTCCCCGCCAGCACCTCGAACCCCGCCGCCGTCACCACGCCCTCGAGCACCCCCGCCTCCGCACGCCGCGCCGGATCGATCGCCCCCCCGATCGCCGGCGGCGACCGCCCCGCAAAGATCCCCTCCACACCCGCCCCATACCCCTCCGGCACCACCAGGAGCGCGACGGCATCCCCCAGCCGCACCCGGTCCCGCGCCGCCTCCGCGTCCTCAACGATCTCCACCCCCACCGCCTCGTTCCGATCGATCGTCTCGATCAACAGCCGCGACGCGTCCGTCCCGTCGCGATCCACGACCAACACCGACATCTCCCCCGATCCCCCATCCCCACCCCCCGAAAAGATCATCCCGAAGAGCACGCCAAACACGAGCGGGAACGCCAGCACAAAGAACAACGCCACCGGCTCGCGCACCAGCAGCAGCAAATCCTTCTTCGCCAGCGTCCAAATCGTCCGCAAACCGTCTCCCTCGTCGTCGTCCTAGTGATCCCGCAGACTCCGCCCGGTCAGATTCAAAAACACCGCCTCCAGATTCGGTCGCTCCAGCCGCACCCCCGTCACCGCGTCCTCCCCCGCCCCTCCCCAAGGCACCGCCGCCAGCGCCCGCACCGGCTCGTCGGTCGTCTGCCGCTCCACGCCCCCCACGCGTTCCACCGTCAGCACACTCGCCCCCCCGTGCTCCGCGATCAGTTCATCCACCGTCCCCGTCGCCAAGACCCGCCCCTTGTCAATGATCGCCACCCGATCACACAGCCGCTGCGCCTCCTCCATGTAGTGCGTCGTGTACACCACCGCCTTCCCGCGCCCCCGCAGCCCGAGCACCAGATCAAAGATCGCGTTCCGGCTATGCGGATCCACCCCCGCCGTCGGCTCATCCAGCAGCACCACCGGCGGGTCGTGCATCAGCGCCGCCGCAAGGTTCAGCCGCCGCTGCATCCCCCCCGAGAAGGTTTTCACCCGCCCCTGCGCCCGATCGACCAAACCCACCGTCTCCAGCAGCTCCCCCGCCCGCGCCTTCGCCGCCCCGCTCCCCAGCCCGTGCAGCCTGCCAAACAGCACGAGATTCTCCTCCGCCGTCATCTGCTCGTACAGCGCGATCGCCTGCGGGCACAGCCCGAGCAGCGCCCGCGCCCCCGCCGCCCGCGCCGGCGATCCCGCCTCCCCGATCTCCACCGTCCCCGAGTCGGGCCGCAGGAGCCCCACCGCCATCCCCATCGTCGTCGTCTTCCCCGCCCCATTGGGCCCGAGCAGGCCCACGCACTCCCCCGGCCCCACACGCAGCGACACCCCATCGACCGCGACGACCCGCCCGAACCGCTTGTGCACATCCGTGATCCGAAGCACGCGCGCAGGGTACCACCCACACCCCACCCCCGTTCCCAACACCCCGATACCCTCCCGCTATGACCATCCCGCCCCTCTCCACCAAGCCCACACGCCCCGTCACGATCGAAGGCCAAGGCTTCGACCCCTTCACCATCGGCCCGGGCCAGCCCCTCGCCATCATCGCGGGCCCCTGCACCTTCGAGTCGCTCGACATGGGCCTCGACATCGCACGCACCCTCAGCGCCGCCTGCCGCGAACTCGGCCTCTACTACGTCTTCAAAGCCAGCTTCGACAAGGCCAACCGCTCCTCCGTCGCCTCCGCCCGGGGCCCGGGCCTCGCCGAGTCACTCACCTGGTTCGAGAAGGTCCGCGCCGAGGTCCGCTGCCCCGTCACCACCGATGTCCACCTCCCCGAGCAATGCGCCGAGGTCGCGAAGACCGTCGACATCCTCCAGATCCCCGCCTTCCTCTGCCGACAGACCGACCTCCTCGTCGCCGCCGGCGAAGCCGCCAACACCCACCGCCGCGCCGTTAATGTCAAGAAGGGCCAGTTCCTCTCCCCACGCGAGATGGCCGGCCCCGTCCGCAAGCTCGCCGAAGCCGGCTGCCACGACACCATCCTCACCGAGCGCGGCACCTTCTTCGGCTACCACCGCCTCGTCAACGACTTCACGGGCCTGGGCGACCTCATGGAACTCGACTGCTCCAAGTTCACCGACCAGGGCCCGCCCCCCGTCTGCTTCGATGTCACCCACTCCACCCAACTCCCAGGCTCCGGCGAACAAACCGGAGGCCGCCGCGAAAGAGCCCCCCTCCTCGCCAAAGCCGCCACCGCCGCCGGCGTCCACGCCCTCTTCATCGAAGCCCACCAGGACCCCGCCAAAGCCGTAAGCGACGGCGCCACACAACTCCCCCTCACCGACATGCCCGCTCTCCTGCGCACCCTCGCCAATCTCCGCGCCGCACTCATCTAAATACACGACATCGCGACAGAAACAGCCGCGCACGAACTCCCAAAGGGCTCACAACCCTGAATTCGGAGAGTCACCCATGCGCACCGTTCTTCCCATCCTCCTCCTCACCCCCCTCCTCACCGCCTGCACAACACCAAACACCGCAGAAAAACCCACATCCACCACAGAAGTCCAACCCACCGCCCCCACCCACCCAGAACTCCGCCAAGCCCTCCTCGACCTCCGTGAACGCGACCAAGCCGCCCGCAAAGCCATGGTCGAACTCATCTCCAAACAAGAACCCCAGCCCGGCGGCGGCTTCACCGTCTCCGGCAACGATGCCAAGATCCTCCGCGCCGTACGCGAAATCGACGCCGAAAGCACCGCCTTCCTCAAAGCCACGATCGCCGACCACGGCTGGCCCACCTTCGCCATGGTCGGCCAAGACGGCGCGAGCGCCGCCTGGATCCTCGCCCAGCACGCCGACGCCGACCCCGACTTCCAGGCCAAGGTCCTCGAACTCATGAAGCCCCTTGTCGACCAGGGCCAGGCACACCCACACGACTTCGCCCTCCTCACCGACCGCGTCCTCCGCGCCAAGGGAGAGCCCCAGCTCTACGCCACACAGTTCACCGCCGACGACAACGGCGTCCAACGCCCCGCACCCACCAGAGACTGGGACACCATCGACCAGCGCCGCGCCTCCGTCGGCCTCCCCACCATGGCCGAATACGCCGAATCCATGCGGGAAACCTACGGCGGCGAAGTCTCCACCGAGCCCATGCCCCTAGACGCCGACAACTGACACGCCCGTAGACTCACCCCATGCTCCGTTCGTGCACCGCAGCAGCCTGCCTCGCCCTCCTCTCCCTCCACACCACCGCCCAGGACGCACCCCCCGGCATGACCTGGATCCCCGCCGGCACCTTCCAAATGGGCAGCACAGACCCCCTCGCCCGCCCCGACGAATCCCCCATCCACCCCGTCCGCGTCGACGGCTTCTGGATCGACACCACCGAGGTCACCAACGCCGACTTCAAGAAGTTCGTCGACGCCACCGGCTACACCACTATCGCCGAACGCCCCATCGACTGGGAAGAGATCAAGAAGCAAGTCCCCCCCGGCACCCCCAAGCCACCCGACGAAGCCCTCCAACCCGCCTCCATGGTCTTCACCCCCACCGAAGGCCCCGTCCCCCTCGACAACCCGCAGAACTGGTGGACCTGGACCCAGGGCGCCAACTGGAAACACCCCGAAGGCCCCGGCTCCTCCATCGACGACCGCATGGACCACCCCGTCGTCCACATCGCCTACGCCGACGCCCTCGCCTACGCCAAATGGGCCGGCAAAAGGCTTCCGACCGAAGCCGAGTGGGAACGAGCCGCCCGCGGCGGACGCCAGACCGTCAACTCCTGGGGCAACCAGCCCGTCGGCCCCACACGCGCCAACATCTGGGACGGCGCCTTTCCCTACCGCAACACCGCCAAAGACGGCCACACCACCACCGCCCCCGTCGCCAGCTTCCCCCCAAACCCCTTCGGCCTCTACGACACCGCCGGCAATGTCTGGGAATGGACCACCGACATCTACAGCGAAGCCACCTACGCCCGCCGCGCCGCTCAACTGAAAGAACGCGGCAAGAACGCCGTCGCCGACAACCCCAAGGGCCCCGCCCACGGCCGCGACCCGAGGCACGATCTGAGCGCCGACACCCGCGTCATCCGCGGCGGCTCCTTCCTCTGCAACGACAGCTACTGCGCCAGCTACCGCCCGAGCGCCCGCATGAGCACCACCGAAGACAGCGCCATGCCCCACCTCGGCTTCCGGTGCGTCATGGACCCAACGACCGATTTCCCGGCTCCAAACGCAGACGACTGACCGGTGCCCCGAACCGCCCGCAGGGCGCTTCGGGCTCCCCACACCCAACCCACAACGAGCGAGCCGCCCCGCCCCCGGGGCGGTCCCCCCCACTATCGCGCAAAGAAAAACCGCTGCCCAAGAACAGCGGCTCCTCACAAATCCAACAGATTCAACCGATCAGTTCGCCTTCGCCGCAGCAGCCGCACGCAGGCGGTTCAACTGCACCGGACGCAGCGCGTCGTCCTCGAAGGGATCGACATGCACCGTGCGACCCTGGAACACCACGCGCCCCGTGCCCACGCTGAATAGCGTGTCGTCCTTGCCACGACGCACCTGGAAACCGGGCAGGAACGGCGTCCCGCACTGGCGGATGATCACCGCCCCGGGCTTCGCAACCTCGCCACCGTACAGCTTCACGCCGCGGTACTGCGGGTTGGAGTTCCGACCGTTCTTGCTGGAGCCCTGACCCTTCTTGTGCGCCATAGCAGCAATCCTCGACCTTCTGGGGCAGACGGAAACCCGTCCGCCGGGCCGCAACGGTAGGCGGCCTCACTCACCCGATTCCACCCGCAAACCACCGTCCGCAGACGGTTACCAACCGAACCGGCCTCGTCTTACCGCATCACCCACCGGGCCTCGACCAGGTCGAACGGCTCCGCACCCCGGTCCACCAGGTCCCCCGGCACCGCGTACCGCAGCATCCGGGTCTTGCGGAGCAAGTGCCGCACGACCTCCCCCGTCTCGGGGTCCACCGTCGTGTACGGGGCATTTTCGCCGCTGAACCCCGCCGCAAACACCGTCACCTCATCGATGTCCAGATCGCTCGCTGGCCAGATCACCAGCCCGTACCGCGTGTGCTCCATACCCTGATTCAGGGTACTCACCACGCTCAGCTGATCCCGAAGCAGCGGGTTCCCCAGCCGCTCCATGATCTCCTGCGTCACCACCGTCGGCACATTCCGCCCCGACCGCAGCACCTCGCCCTCCGAGGTCACCAGGTCGAACGAAGGCGCCAGCATCCGGTCCTCGCCCGAGAAGTTCGCAACCCGGTAAGTAAAGTAGAAATACTTCCGGGGCCCCATCCCCGGCACATCCACCACCGCCATCCGAAGCGGGCCCTCGCGGAAGTCAAACTCCCAGCGCACCGGCACCGGCTCCGGCTCCGGGGCCGAAACAGCCGGCTGCGGCATCGCCAAAACAGCGATCGCCACGGCAAACAGGGCGGCAAGGGGTCGGACAGCGGCCAGGCCGCGTCGGGCGTTCAGCATCGCGCAAGTCTCCGATTGGGGCGGGCGCGGGCAGGCTCACGCCGCAGCCCCGCCGCTCGGTCGCCCCGGCCGCGGGTGCGCGGGTCATCCCACGCACGCCCTCGGGGCCTGTCTGCCGAATAGTCTACTGGCAGGGCGCGGGGGGTCAACGCGGACCCCCCTTCGCTCTCCCCCACCGACCTTGGAAAGCCACGCCTTGACCACCCAGGACCGCGACAACCCGCTGACGCGCGTCCAGGCCCCGGGCGGCCCGACCCCCACCGCCGCCCCCGTCCCCGAGGCCATGCGCCTCCACGCCGCCTCCCGCCTCTACCAGGGCCCCCTTGAGCGACGCCTCGCCTCGGGCCAGAAACTCCTCGAGGCGGCCTCCCGCCACGGCATCGACCCATCGCTCATGTGGGGCACCCTCGACCCTTCGGGCACCGAGCCCGTCCGCCAGATGGTCCTCGCCGTCCCGGGGTCGGGCCGCACCGCGATGCTCTTCCTGACGCCACCCGGCGCTCCCGCCGACCTCGGCCCCAGCGAAACCCAGGAGGCCGAGCTCACCGAGTGCGTCCGCGCCACGCTCGAAGGTGTGTCGCACAGCGACCTCGGCATCCGCCTCGTCCAGGCCCTCCCCGAACCCAACGAACGCTGGGGCGTCCGCGCCTGCCTCGATGGCGGCATGCGCATGGTCGGCGAACTCGCCTACATGCGCCGCCCCTTCAAGGCACAGGAACGCTCGAACCCCAAGATCGACCCTTGGCCCGACGAGATCCGCGTCGAGCCCCTGGGCGACCCAGAGAACCCCGAGCGCCACGCCGCCCTCCGCGCCGCCCTCGAGGCCAGCTATGTCGACACAAAGGACTGCCCCGAGCTCTGCGGCCTTCGCCACACCGACGATGTGATCTCCTCGCACCGCTCCACGGGCGTCTTCGACCCCTCCTCGTGGTGGATCATCTTCGACGAGGGCAAACCAGAGGGCTGCATCCTCATGACCCACTGCCCCGAGCACGATTCCGTCGAGCTCGTCTATCTGGGCCTGAGCCCCAAGCTCAGGGGCAGAGGCCTCGGCGGGCGACTCCTGCGAAGCGCGATCGCGCGCACCGCGCGATTTGGAGCAAAGGAGACGACCTGCGCGGTCGATAGGCGGAACATGCCCGCTGTGCGCCTGTACGAACGCCTCGGCTTCCGCGTCTTCGCCTCCCGCGTGGCGCTGGTTTGCCCGGTCTGACGCCCATCAAGAGCGCTGCGCCGCCACGAGTTGGGGGCGGTGTTCACCCGGGCCCGCGAGTTGTCCACAGGCTGTCATCAACCGACGGTCGCGGGTGGGTAAGTCTTTTTGAAGACGCCTAAATCGTGGCTGCGCCAAGCGCAAGGTGCGCACCGCACCGCGGGATCCGTCTTTGCGCCGTTGTAGCAAACGCCGCGGACGGATACTGTCTCGCGACCGGAAGACACCTGTCGGCCGGAAGACAATCGAGCCGTGAGAAACGGGAACGGGTGGTTCCCGGAAACGCCGCGGGGGGGCAGTTCGGCAGCGGACGCGTCAGCGTCCGAGCCGCGGCAGGGGGGCTCGGAACTTGGGTGTGCAGGCTTCGGCTTCACCGAGCCGGTTCGCGATCAAAGCGAAGCGGCCGGCGGTCGGTGCCGCGTGGTTGGAAGGATGACACCACGATGACCAACGCATGGGCAAACGGTGACAACGCGTTCGGCAGCTCGAACACACGGTCCGTCAGGGCCCGAGGTCACCGCAAGCTCGGCGGAAGGGGGTGGCTGACCCGAACCCTTCTGTGAGCGCTACACCGCTCGGAACCCGCCCGCCCCGCTGAGGCCGGCGAACCGAACGACACGACGCGACGGGCCCCGCCAGACGGGGCACACGACAGACAGGGTTCTGATGCGCGACGGCGGGACGCCGTCGGGGGGTTGGCCGGATGGTGGACAGCGCGAACAACGGACGGCGGCCGGAGGCCGCGACCCGCGAGACGACGGCCGGAGCGTCCCGCGACACGGGGCCGGGCGCGGGGCGCGAGGCGCAGCTGCGGGCGGTGCTCGGGCCGGCGGTGTACGACCGGTACTTCTGCTGGGCGACCGACGCTCAGGCGGCCCCCGGGGGGCTCGCGTGCGTCGACGAGGTCGACGGGCGGCTGCGGGTGCGGGTGCCGACGCGGTTTGCGCATTCCCTTATCCAGCGGAGGTTTGGGGCCGCTCTCGAGGACGCCGCGGGTGCCTGCGGGCTGGCCTCGGCGACGATCGAGCTCGACACGCGCCTGCAGGCCGGGCGTGCGGCGGGCGCGGACCGAGGGGCTTCGGACGAGGGTGGCGGGATGGGTGGGGTGAGTGGGGGCGGTGGGGTGGGGAGCCGTTGCGATGCCCCGGGTCGGGGGGCCGAATCCGGGCGCGCGCGGCGCGACGCGGATGGAGTCCTCGGGCCCGGGCGCGCGCACAGGCACGGCCCCGGTGCGCACACGCCGCACATGCGTGCGCACACACTGGGTCGCGGCACGACCCCCGCGGCAGCGCGGCTCGACGACTTCGTCACGGGCCGGTCGAACCGCCAGGCGTACGAGGCCGCGGTCCGCATGGGCGACGCCGAGCGGCACCCTGGGTTCGCGACGCTGGTGGTCTACGGCCCCTGCGGCGTGGGCAAGACGCACCTTCTGAGGGGCGTGGCGACGCGGTTCGCCGAGACCGGCGGCGACGCGCGGCGGATCCGGTGCACGACGGCCGAGCAGTTCACCAACGAGTACATCGACGCGGTGAAGTCGGGCACGGTCGGGCAGTTCCAGAAGAGCTACCGCCGGGTCGCGCTCCTGTGCATCGACGACATCCACTTCCTGGCGACGAAGGGCGGGACGCAGAAGGAACTGCTGCACACCTTTGATGCGCTGGATCTGTGCGGGGCGCGGGTGGTGCTGGTTTCGGACGAGCACCCGCGGGATATCGAGCTCCTGAGTGAGCCCCTGGTGTCGCGGTTCATGGGCGGGGCGGTCGTGAAGATCGATTCGCCGGATGACGAGCTGGCCGAGCGGCTGACCGAGCACCTGGCGAAGCGCGGCACGCCCGGCGGGCCGGTGGGCGCTGGGGGGCTCGGGTCGCTTCGGCTCGGTGCGGGCGCGGCGCGGGCGATCGTGGACTGGACGCGGCGGAGCGTGCGGAACGCGGTGGGGCGCGAGCGCGGGGCGCTCTCGGCGCGGGACCTGGTGGGGGCGGTCGCCCGGGTGCGGGCGACGGCGGAGGTGTCGCCGGAACTCCTCAGCCCCGATGGGACGGTCGGCGCGGTACTGGTCGATGCGGCGCTGGCTCCCGCGGGGGCGGCGGGGCCGGGGGCGGTGAATCCGTCCGGGCCGATCAAGCTGGCCGCGATCGTCGAGGCGTCGGCCGAGGTGATCGGGGTGAGCGTGAGCGAGGTCTTGGGGCGCGGGCGGCACAAGCGGGTGGTCCTGGCGCGGAGCGTCGCGGCGTATCTGTGCCGGGCGATGACGAGCCACAGCACGCCAGAGATCGCGACGAAGCTCGGGCGGCCCAACCACTCGACCGTGGTGACGGCGAGCCAGCGGGTGCGGGCGTCGATCGACGCGGGGGAGCGCGTGGCGGTCGGGGGCGTGCACGACGGGACGCTGGTTTCGGAGCTGGTGGCGAGCGTGGAGCGGCGGGTCCGGATGGGGTGAAGGCGGACGGGATGGGCTTCGCCCCTCCCCCACTGACGCCCGTCGACGCTCAACCGCGCCCCGGGGCGGGGCGGCCCGAACTGAACATGGTCGCGAGGGAGACGCCCCGGGCGGGGCGGCCCGAAGCGCCCTGCGGGCGGTTCGGGGCACCGGGCGGAGCCCCGTCTTTCTTCGGCGCGTGTTGATCGGGGGGGTGTTGGCCCGACAATGAGGGCATGAGCGAGACCGAAATCCCGCTGAGCCGGCCGGACCTGGGGCCGCTCGAGGAAGAGCTGGTGCTTCAGGTGCTGCGGTCGGGCCGGCTATCGATCGGCCCGATGCAGGAACGGTTCGAGCGGATGGTGGCGGCGCGGGTGGGCTGCCAGCACGCGGTGGCGGTGAGCAGCGGGACGACGGGGTTGATCTGCGTCCTGAAGGCGCTCGGGATCGGGCCGGGCGACGAGGTGATCACGACGCCCCTGAGCTTTATCGCGTCGGCGAACTCGATCGTGCTGGTCGGCGCGACGCCGGTGTTCGTGGACATCGAGCCCAAGAGCCTGAACATGGATCCGGGGCTGGTGGAGCGGGCGATCGGGCCCCGGACCAAGGCGATCATGGCGGTGGAAACCTTCGGGAATCCGACGCACATGGACATGTACGCGCGGATCGCGGCGAAGCACGAGATCCCGATGATCGAGGACTGCTGCGAGGCGCTCGGGTCGAGCCATAAGGGTCGGGAGGCGGGGAGCTTCGGGCGGGCGGGGGTCTTCGGGTTCTACCCCAACAAGCAGATCACGACGGGCGAGGGGGGGATGATCGTCACGGACGATGCGCGGCTGGCGGAGCTGTGCCGGAGCCTTCGGAACCAGGGGCGGGGGTCGGCGGATGCGCCGTCGGCGAAGAAGGACGCGGGGACCTGGCTGAAGCACGAGCGGCTTGGGTACAACTTCCGGCTCAGCGAGGTGAACGCGGCGCTGGGGGTGGCGCAGATGACGCGGCTCGACGAAATTCTGAGCCGGCGGACGAAGGTGGCGGACTCGTACCTGCGTCGGCTGGCGGGGATGGCGAGCCTGGTGCTGCCGACGGTGGACCGCGAGACGGTGATGAGCTGGTTCGTGTTCGTGCCGAGGCTGGCGGCGGGGTACACGCGTGAGGAGCGGGACCGGATCATCCGGGGGATGCGGAACCACGAGGTGGGGGCGGCGGACTACTTCCCGTGTATCCATCTTCAACCGGTGTATCGGGAGATGTATGGGTATGAGGAGGGGGCGTTCCCGGTGGCGGAGTCGGTGAGCCAGCGGACGATTGCACTCCCCTTTTATGGGGATTTATCGGAGCGGGATGTGGATATCGTGGCTCAGACGCTGGAGCTGATGCTGAGCCGGGAGAACCTGACACGGGGGTAACGGCGGGGGTCGCGCAGGTTGGTGGGCGGGGGTGGACTGGAGTTGGGGTCGGGGTGGGTCTACTGTTGCGGTCCCGCTGGTGACTGGCCGGCGGGAGTTGGCCCTCTGATATTGGCCCTTCGATACTGGTCTTTCGATCGAGGTTTGAGCGATGCCGAATGTCTGCTATTTCACGGGCAAGAAGACGACCTTCGGGAAGAAGCGTGCGTGGAGCGGTGCCGCGATCCAAAAGGGCGGCTTCGGCCTGAAGGCGACGGGCATCAGCCGTCGGACCTTTAAGCCGAACCTGCAGAAGGTGAACGCGGTCCTTGAGAACGCGGACGGCACGAAGACTGTGAAGCGTGTGAAGGCTTCGACGCAGGCGATCCGTTCCGGCCTGGTGATCAAGCCCCTGAAGCGGAAGTACGGGTATACCCGGGCTCAGAAGCAGGGCAACGAGGGCTGAGTGCCTCGGTGAATCGGTGATCATTCTTCCGGCGGGGCCTTTGGCCTCGCCGGTTGTGTTTTTGGTGGATGGGGGTCCGGGGAGCGCCGAGGGTGGTGGTAGGATCGATGGTCGCGCGATGCTGCGCGGCGGCTTCGTGTCTGGAGCGTGCATGCTGTGTCAACGGTGCGGCGAACGGGAGGCGACGATCCACGAGGTGGTGATCCGCAACGGTGTGCCGCGGGAGACGCACCTGTGCGAGTCGTGCGCGGGGCAGGCGGGGCTTTCGGGGATGTCTTCGCCGTCGGTTGCGGAGTTGCTGCCGGGGCTGCTGGCGGCGGGGGTGGCTCCGGCGGCGGGCGCGGGGGCGGCGCAGGGGGGGGCCTCGCCAACGGCGAAGGTGCAGGCGTGTGACTCGTGCGGGATGAGCTTTGCTGACTTCAAGCGGACGGGGCTGCTTGGGTGTCCGCGGTGCTACGAGGTGTTCGAGGACAAGCTGGGGCCTTTGCTGGAGCGGGCGCACGAGGGTGGGTCGCACCATGTGGGGAAGATCCCGCGGCGGGCGCTGGCGGCGAGCCGGGAGGGGGCGGGGCATCGGCTGGCTGCGATGCTGGGCGATCAGAAGGAGCGTGCGGAGCGGCTGACACAGCTTCGCAAGCAGCTTGAGAACGCGGTGAAGAGCGAGCAGTACGAACGGGCGGCGGCGATTCGCGATGAGATGCGTCGGCTGTCGACGCTCGGGGTGATCGGGGAAGAAGAGACGAATGGCGGCGGGGAGGGTGATTCGTGAGCGGGGAGCGGCGCGAGGGTGATGCGGGCGAGGGGGCTCTGCGCAGGGATGGGGGCGGGGGTGCGAGCGCGGGGAGCCCGAACTGGACTGGGACTACGGAGTGGCTGAGAGGGACGGGGCCGGCTTCGGATGTGGTGCTGAGTTCGCGGGTGCGGTTTGCGCGGAATCTTGCGGGGTTTCCGTTCATGCCGCGGGCGAGCCGGTCGGACCGTGCGGAGATTTTGGAGCTGTGTCGGCAGCGGATCATGGCGGACGCGGCGGGGCCGGGGGTTGGCGGCGGGGTGATGGATACCTCGGAGGGCGGGCTTGAGGCCGGGTCGCGGATGATCTGGCTTGATCTGCACCGGACGGGGACGCTGGAGCGGGCGTTGCTGGTCGAGCGGCAGCTGATCAGCAAGCAGCACGCGGCGGGGAAACTGAGCACGGGGTCGGGGGGTGCGGAGGAGCCCCGGGGGGTGGCGCTGAGCCAGCCCGGGGAGCGGGTGGGGATCATGGTGAACGAGGAGGATCACCTGCGTGTGCAGGTGATTCGCAGCGGCATGGACCTGCGGGGGGCGCTCGACGAGATCGACGGGGTGGACGACCGGTTGGAGGCGTCGCTGGACTTTGCGTTCGGGGCTCGCTTTGGGTATCTGACGGCGTGCCCGACGAATGTGGGGACGGGGATCCGGCTGAGCGTGATGCTGCATCTGCCGGCGCTGAAGCTGACGGGTGAGATCGAGAAGGTGAAGCACGCGGCGGAGGCGATGAGCCTGGCGGTGCGTGGGCATCACGGGGAGGGGTCGCAGGCTTCGGGGGATCTGTATCAGCTGAGCAACCAGACGACGCTTGGGAAGACCGAGCATGTGTTGCTGAGCGAGATGCAGGGGGAGATCGTGCCGCAGGTGATCGAGTATGAGCGGCGGGCGCGGGCGGCGCTGCTTGATCGTCGGCGGAGCGAGACGGAGGACACGGTGCATCGGGCGCTCGGGCTCTTGCGGCATGCGCGGCTGTTGCAGACGGACGAGGCGATGGACCTGGTGAGCAAGGTGCGGCTTGGGGTGTTGACGGGGTTGATCGAAGGCGTGGAGGAGCGGGTGGTGAACGAGCTGTGGCTGCATATTCAGCCGGCGCACCTGCAGATCGTGATGGGTCGGGAGCTGGGGCAGCGGGAGCGGCGGACGGCTCGGGCGGAGCTGACGCGGGCGCGGCTTGGGGGGTGATGGGATGGAGGAGGGGGCTGGCAAGTTTGTCTGGCCGCCGAATCCGGAGGGGTTGGGGGAGGAGGGTTCGGAAACGCCGGCTGCTGAAGCGGGGCGGGTGTGGGCTCGGGAGCGGGGTGGGGTGACGCTGCCGGCGGGGGGCGGGGGGTTGGTTTCGGCGGTGGAGGGTGCGCTGTTTGGGGGCGGGTTTGGTGGCGGGGGGGATGAGCCGGTCTGGGTGCGGGGGGTTCGGGGTGGGATTGGGGAGATGGTGTGCTGGCGGTGTGCGGGGCCGGTGGGGCCTGGGGAGGTGGATCGGGCGGGGTGCGGGTGGTGCCGGGCGCGGCGGATCGGGTGGGGGCGGGCGGTGAGCCTTGGGGTGTATGACGGGGAGCTTCGGGAGGCGGTGCAGGGGCTGAAGTACCACGCGGACCGAGGGGCGGGGCGGGGGCTGGGGCGGGCTCTTGGGGAGCTGATCCGGGCGGAGCTGGAGGGGCTTGGGTGGGATCCGCAAGGGGTGTGCCTGGTGCCGGTGCCGACGACGGTGCGGCGGCGGGTGGCGCGGAATCGGGGGGTGGACCACACGCTGACGCTGGCGCGGGCGGCGGCGGGGGTGAGCGGGTGCGGGCTGGGGCGGGTTCTGCGGCGGGCGCACGGGCGGAGCCAGACGGGGGTGGCGGCGAGCAATCGGGCGGCGAATGTGCGGGGGCGGTTCTTCGTGCGGGAGGCGTGGGCGGGGCGGCGGGTGGAGCGGGTGGTGCTGCTGGATGATGTGCGGACGACGGGGGCGACGCTGACCGCGTGCGCGGCGGCGCTCGCCGGGCTGATGCCGGATGGGGTGCGGACCGGGGCCGATGGGGGTGTTGCGGTGCGTTGGGGGGAGGTTGGTCCTCGGGTGGTGGCGGCGACGGTGTGTGTGGCGGCGGAGGGGCGGCGGAAAGCGAGCGGGGAAAGCCTGGGTGGAGGGGCCCTGGCGCGGTCGGGAGAGGGGGTCGGGGGTGGGCTTTGAAAGAAGGCGAGAAAGTTGGTGTGCTGGCTGCTTGACGGCGAAGGGTGGTGCGCTACACTCTCCCCCGCCACTCAGCACGGCAGCCGACCTGTTCGGCCGCGAGTTGGGTGGCCGTTTCCAACCTCCTGGTTGCTAAACCTAGGGCTGGAGAATGGCAGGTGAGGCGTGCCGCCTTGTCTGCCCCGCACCTTGACAAGTGAGCGGTTGGGTCCATCGCGAGGGTGTGCGATGGTGGCAGCGGTGTACGCCGTGACTCGCCCGAGTCAGCCATCATCGATAAAGGGCCGTCGGGGGTTCACACCCCGGCGTTCACTGAAACTCTCGTGCATGGATCGGTAGCCCCTTTCGGGCGATCACCTTGGTCGCTCGGAAGAACATCGATCTTTGAGTATTCAGATATGCCCCGCGGGCTTGTCCCGCGGGTTTGGTTGCCGGGTTCATCGCTTGCGGTGTTCTCGGTGACTCAAAGACCGGCCCCGGTTCCCCCCGTGACGAACGGGCATGGGCCGGGGTAGCCGGATCGCTTCAGGTGAATCATTTCCGTGCTTGCACGGTGACGAAACACAATTGAAGAGTTTGATCCTGGCTCAGATTGAACGCTGGCGGCATGGCTAAAACATGCAAGTCGAACGAGCCCTTCGGGGCGAGTGGCGAAAGGGCGAGTAACGCGATCGAACGTACCCCGAGGTGGGGGATAGCGTCGGGAAACCGGCGGTAATACCCCATACGCTCTCCGGAGGAAAGGCTTGCTGCCTTGGGAGCGGCGATCGTCCTATCAGGTTGTTGGTGAGGTAACGGCTCACCAAGCCGAAGACGGGTAGCGGGTGTGAGAGCACGACCCGCCGCATCGGGACTGAGACACTGCCCGGACTCCTACGGGAGGCTGCAGTAACGAATCTTCCGCAATGGGCGAAAGCCTGACGGAGCAATGCCGCGTGTGGGATGAAGCTGCTACGCAGTGTAAACCACTGTCAGGGTCTAGTACCAACGAACAGACCCAGAGGAAGGGCCGGCTAAACTCGTGCCAGCAGCCGCGGTAATACGAGTGGCCCAAGCGTTAATCGGAATCACTGGGCTTAAAGCGTGCGCAGGCGGACTTTCAGGCATCTCGTGAAATCCCACAGCTCAACTGTGGAATTGCGGGGTGAACCGTTAGTCTCGAGGAAGGTAGGGGTCAGCGGAACTATGGGTGGAGCGGTGAAATGCGTAGATATCCATGGGAACGCCGATGGCGAAGGCAGCTGACTGGGCCTTTCCTGACGCTCAGGCACGAAAGCGTGGGTAGCAAACGGGATTAGATACCCCGGTAGTCCACGCCGTAAACGATGCACACTAGATCGGGGAGGTTCTCACGCCGTCCCGGTCGAAGGAAAACTATTAAGTGTGCCGCCTGGGGAGTACGGTCGCAAGGCTAAAACTCAAAGGAATTGACGGGGGCTCACACAAGCGGTGGAGCATGTTGCTTAATTCGAAGCAACGCGAAGAACCTTACCTGGGCTTGACATGT
Source organism: uncultured Phycisphaeraceae bacterium (assembly GCA_964615815.1). Lineage (GTDB taxonomy): Bacteria > Planctomycetota > Phycisphaerae > Phycisphaerales > UBA1924 > DAIQNV01. The sequence goes on from CAZTQV010000028.1 coordinate 54,868, forward strand.
ACGGATTAGCTCTTGGAAACATGAGTGACGCCTTCGGGTGGAACGTACACAGGTGCTGCATGGCTGTCGTCAGCTCGTGCTGTGAAGTGTTGGGTTAAGTCCTTTAACGAGCGCAACCCTTGTCGCTAGTTGCCAGCGCGTAATGGCGGGGACTCTAGCGAGACTGCCGGTGTCAAACCGGAGGAAGGTGGGGATGACGTCAAGTCCTCATGGCCCTTACGCCCAGGGATGCAAACGTGCTACAATGGTAGGGACAATGCGACGCGAGACCGCGAGGTGGAGCAAATCGCAAAAACCATGCCCCAGTTCGGATTGCAGTCTGAAATCCGCCTGCATGAAGCCGGAATCGCTAGTAATCGGAGATCAGCTACGCTCCGGTGAATACGTTCCTGAGCCTTGTACACACCGCCCGTCAAGTCATGGAAGCTGGTAGTGCCCGAAGTCGCCTCGATTCAGGGGTGCCCACGGCAAGATCGGTGACTGGGACTAAGTCGTAACAAGGTAGCCGTAGGAGAACCTGCGGCTGGATCACCTCCTTTCTAAGGGATTTCCTTAGAC
>CAZTQV010000029.1:0-48471 GCA_964615815.1 uncultured Phycisphaeraceae bacterium
ACTGGTGGAAGAGCACCTTCTCCTCGGCACCCGTCAGGATCACCTGCTGGCTCGACTTCACGGTCCGCGTCCGCGTCCCCGAAAGGTCGTCCATCACGGGGTGATACCAAGTGGTGTCCGGCTTCTGGATGTCCGGAGCCTCGGCGTAGATCTTCTGCTCGGCGTCCTCCTCGTAGAAGGCCTCCGAGTCGATGTAATCCTGAGGCTTGATCAGGATCTGGTTGAGAAGCTGCTCGTCCGCATAGCTCAGCCGGCGACGCGACGCCGACCCGGCGCGCGACGACCGCGTAACGCCCGTGCGGTTCCGACGACGGGCCTGCTCGAGAGGCCCCGGAGATTTCTGATTCGCCTGCGACATCGCCTGTCCTTGCATGCCGACGCTCGCGAGGGGGGTAAACTTCCCCCGTAGCGGCCGCCGGAACATCTGCGAGCCCCACCCAGCCGGATACGAAGGACCCCGCACCTCTGTGCGTGCCTTGTCCCTCAATCCGTTGGGAACCGAGATTGTTTCACCTTGGGGCCGGCTTGTCCAGCCCCGTACTCTGTCCACGCCGCATCCACACCATCGGCGGACCCAGCGTCGCTCGTCCACAACCGGGGCCTTCACCGGCATTTGCCAGCCGTACCCCGTTGTTCAGCCGCATCGCACCAGCCGATGCGGCTCGGCAATTGTGTACGGAAATTCACCCGATATGTTCTCGGCCGAAGCCCCTTCCAGCGAAAGTTTCTACATTCAACCGCCCAAACAGGGGTAGGTAAGATACTGACATCCCTTCATCGGATCAAGCCGACTGTCCGGGTCGCGACCCCTTCTTCACATTCCCACCCTCTCCCAGCCCCTCCGAGACCACCCTACCGTCCCAAAACCCCCAGTCGCCCCGGACCCGGCGCGTGCCGACGACCCACGGGCGACCCGGGCGGGGCAAACACCCCCGCCCACACCAAACGCACACCACATCCCCTCGCGAAGGAGAGCGCACCATGACATTCACACTCCCCGACCTCCCCTACGCCCACGACGCCCTCGCCCCCCACATCGACGCCCGAACCATGGAGATCCACCACGGCAAGCACCACGCCGCCTATGTCTCCAAGGCCAACGACGCACTCAAGGGCACCAGCTTCGAGGGCAAGCCCGTCGCCGAGGTCCTCCGCCACCTCGGAGACATCCCCGCCGACAAGCAGACCGCCGTCCGCAACAACGCCGGAGGTCACTACAACCACTCCCTCTTCTGGCAGATCATGGCCCCGAACGCCGGCGGCACCCCCTCGGGCGACCTCGCCAAGGCCATCGACAACGAGTTCGGCTCCTTCGACAAGTTCAAGGAAGAGTTCGCCGCCGCCGCCGCCGGCCGCTTCGGCTCCGGCTGGGCCTGGCTCTGCTCCGCCCCCGGCGGCAAGCTCCATGTCACCAGCACCGCCAACCAGGACTCCACCATCATGCCCAAGCAGTTCGGCGGCGAAGGCAACGACCACCAGCCCATCCTCGGCCTCGATGTCTGGGAGCACGCCTACTACCTCAACTACCAGAACAAGCGCCCCGACTACATCAACGCCTTCTGGAATGTCGTCAACTGGCCCAAGGTCGCCGAGCTCTACGCCCAGGCCAAGGGCTGACAACAGACAGTGGGATGGGCTTCCAGCCCGTCACAACAAACCCCGCCGGCCCGCGCCACCGCGCCCGCCGGCGCTTATGCCCGCCAAAGGCCTCCCCAAAAACCTCGCCCTCACCCTCTGGCTCCTCGCCCCCCTTGCCGTCGTCGCCCTGCTCTGCTGGTGGATCTTCTATTCCTTCGCCGCCGGCCCCAAGATGAACGCCCCCGCCCGAGGCCAGGGCGCCGCCGACACCGGCGGAGCCAACGCCTTGGGCGAACTCCTCGCCGGCAACGACCCCAACCAGATCCAACGCGAAAACCGCCTCCTCAGAGAAGGCAAACTCACCCACCCCGCCGACTGGCCCGGTGGCCTCCGACTCACCATCCCCGACGCCGGCCTCGACCCCACCCAGCGCCGCCCCTCCATCTGGTTCCAACAGTCCGACCTGCAAACCCACCTCCGCGTGATGATCCACGACGAAGGCCTCTTCACCCTCGACATCCCACAAGGCGACCTCGCTGCCAACACCACCCTCCTCCTCGGCATCAACGGCCTCAAGGTCAACGCCTCAACAACCCCCCCAACCGCCACCGACGGCGAAGGCAACCCCGCAACAGCCATCACCCTCCCCATCATCCCCCCCGGCGACACCGCGAGAGACGAACCCCTCATCATCAACCTCACCGAACTCGGCGTCACCTTCCAGCGCGACTAATCAGGTCCGCAGCTTCCACTTCCCCTCAATCACCGGCGCCGCCCGATACCGCCCCCCCAGAATCTCCCGGCTCGCCCCATTCCCCATCCAGTCCTCGAGGATCGCCGCATAAATCGTGCGGAAATCCACCGTGTACTTCAGGTCCCCGTCGTCCAGATCACTCATCGACGGGTGCGGGTTCAACACCCCCGCCTTCACCATCGGCCCGAACAGCATCACCGGCGCCGCCGTCCCGTGGTCCGTCCCCCCGCTCGCGTTCTGCCCCACGCGCCGCCCAAACTCGCTAAAGCACATCGTCAAGACGCGCCCCGCGTTCCCCTGCGCCTTCAGGTCGTCATAGAACGCCCGCACCGCATCGCCCAGCGTCGCCATCAGGTTCGCGTGCCGCCCGTTCGCCCCGCCCTGCCCCGCGTGCGTGTCAAAGCCGCCGAGCGACACGAAGTACACCCGCGTCCGCATCCCCGCCCGGATCATCCCGCCCACCATCTGCAACTGCCGCCCAAGGTCCGACCCCGGGTACGCCACCAGAGGCTGCGCACTCACCGCCCGCCGGATCGTCTCGCTCGACGCCCGCGCATCCAGGCTCGTCCGCATCAGGAACGCCGCCGTCGAGTCCGCATCCGAGGCTTCCCCCTCCGCCAGCTTCCCATACGGCTCCTCGAGCGACGGATGAATCTCCCCACCCGTCCACTTGAAGAGGTCCGGCGTCTCAAACGCGATCGGCTTCACCCCCGGCCCGATCATCGCGAGAGGCGCCTCGCGTCCGATCGACACCGGCGCCGGCATCTCCCGCCGCTCGCTCGCCGGCGCACGGCCGCTCTCCCCCTTCCCATACCCGCAGCACTCCGAGTCCACATACCGCCCGACCCACCCGTCCCCCGTCCCCGTCGTGTCCGCGGTGTGCCAGATATCCATGCTCTTGAAGTGCGACCGATTCGGGTTCGGATACCCCACGCCCTGCACGATCGCCGCCAGCCCATCGTCATACAGCGACTTCACACCCTCAAGCCGCGGGTGCAAGCCAATCGCCTGATTCCCGCGCCCAAGCCCGAGCGTCTCCTCCCCCCGAATCCCGATCCGAGGCCGCGCACGGAAGTACTCATCAAACCCGTGCGGCACCACCGTGTTCAGCCCGTCGTTCCCGCCCCCGAGCTGCAAAATCACCAGCACCCGATCCTCCGGCACCCCCGGGATCGAAGCCATCCCCGCCCCCGGCTGCTCGATCGCCAGCGCACTCCGCTGCACAAACGCCGGCACCGACAACGCCGCCGAAGTAAACACCAGCGACCTGCCCAAAAACGCCCGCCGAGTCCAAGCCCGCGCCCGCCCCGGATCAAGATGCAAATCGCTCATGCCAAGCTCCCATCACCATCACCGTACCAGACGCCCATGACCAAGTGTCCCGAATCTCAGGGTGCCACTGGCTGCTCGCCAGCCAGTGCTTCGGAGGCTCAATCAACTTGTCCGGTGCCCCGAACCGCCGCAAAGCGGCGCTTCGGGCCGATCCACCAGCCAATCCCCCGCCCACGGGACGCCGAAGCTGAGGCTCTGCGAAGCTTCGGGTTAAACACCGCCACCGCGCCCCCGACAACCCCACCCCCAAAAGTCCCATTGCCCATCGCCCATTGCCCATTGCCCATTGCCCTCTCCCCCGATGGCTGATGCCCGATCCCCGATCCCCTCTTCAAACCAACTGATACTCCGGCATCGCCGAAATCAACACCAACATCCCCGTCACCATCGCCGGTCCGATCGACCCCCCATTCGCCCGACAAAAGTCGGTCAAGGTATCGATATGCCGCGACGGCGCATCCCCAAGCGTCAGGTTCAAGAGATACGCCGCCACCGTCTCCGCATCCGTCGCCCCCGCCGGGTCCGCCTTCGCGAGCGGCTCCAGCAATGGCATCGGGTCATACCGATCCTGATTGGACGCCCCACGCTGCCCGCTCGGCAGCGCCCCCGTCAGCAGGTAGTTCATCGCGTTCTGCCGCGTGAAGAGGGTCGCGGTGTTGATCCAGCTCCGCCCCCCGTCCCACCCCTTCACGCTCGGCGGATACAAGAGGCTCTGCCCCATCAGCTCCATCGCATCAACGAGCACGCCCATGTCCCGCACGGGCGTGTTCAGCGAACGAATCGCCCCGACGATCAATTCCACAGGGCTCTTAATCCGCTGCGCCATCACCTCCGGGTGATAGAAATGCCGGCTCAGGAACAGCTTCCGAAGCGTCGGCTTGATCGCGTACCCCGATGACCGCAGCACATCCGCCAGGTCATTCACCGCGCCCCGCACCGCCCCGTTGCCGTCCTGCGACCCATCGGTGATGTGCAGCGCGAAGAAGTCGTACAGCTTGTACGCCATGTACGAAGCGCACGCCCGATGCGCCAGGATGGCGTTGACAAAACCCTCGCCATTCAGCGAGCCGCGGTGGCCGAGGATCTCCTTGTAGTCCCCGTCATGGTTCTGCTCGTTGAAGCGGAACTCGTCATCCTCGAAGGTGTACCCCGTCAGCGCCCGCGCCCCCTCCTTGATGTCCCGCTCGCTGTACGCGCCGACGCCGAGGCTGAACAGTTCCATGAGCTCCCGCGCCAGGTTCTCGTTGGGCATCCCCTTCCGAGAGTCGTTGTTGTCGAGGTACGCCAGCATCGCCGGGTCGCGGATAATCGCGTGCAACAGCGTCGCGTAGCTCCCCACCGCCTGCGACCGGAAGAGCTGGTTCTGACGGAACATGTGGTAGCTGTTCTCGATCGTCCGGTAGCTCGTCGCGAAGTGCCCGTGCCAGAAGAGCGTCATCTTCTCCTCGAGCGGCCGCGGCGTCTCGATCATCCGCTCAAGCCACCACCGCTGCATCTCCGCCGCCTGACGCCGGTCCCGCTGCTGCGCCTGCTGCCGCTGCTGACGAAACACCGCGAGCGCATCCTCATCCCCCGCCCGCTGCGCCCGCCGATACGCCTCCCGCTCCGCCTCCGTCGGCGGCCGCATGATGTCCTTGTCAAAGTCCGACGCCCGCACCTCGCGGAAGGGAATCTCGCCCACCTCCAAGAGGTACTCAACCGCCCCCCGAGCCCCCATGGCCGCGAGCCCCTGAATCTGCGCCGGCGTCCCCCCAAACCCCGCCCGGAGCAACAGGTGTCGCGCCTCGTCGAACCCGAACTCCTCATCCCGGATCGGGCTCAGATTCCCAGGCAGTCGGTCAGTCTGCATCAACGCCATCCCGAAACCCCCGCCAGGCCACCCCCGCCAAATCGCGCCCACACCACACGGGCACCCGCCCCGCTCAACGCCCAGCCCCAACCCCCATTGCAAGCGCGGACACGAAGAACCGCCCCAGTATCGGCTCCCCCACCCCCAAATGCGAGCCAAATCCCCGGACCCCGAACCCACGCCAAAACCAAGGAGCGAGCCGCCCCGCACCCGGGGCGGGGTGGGGCGGTCGGTGACCACGAGAGCCCCGTGCCCCGCACCCCCCGGTGCCCCGAACCGCCGCGAAGCGGCACTTCGGGCCGATCGTGCAATCAACTCCCCTCACACGGGACGCCGAAGCTGAGGCTCTGCGAAGCTTCGGGTTGGACTACCCCAACCGCCCGCCACCACCGACACGCCACGAAAAAACGAGCCCGAAGCGCGAGCGAGGGACTCCTCAAGCGAAGCGCCTCCCCCTCCTCCAAGCCTCCCCGCCCACCGATCCCCGATCACCCCAACGCCTCGCACCACCCCATCAGAGCCGCGTTGGTCACAACGCGGTCTCTCACCCCGTCAACTTCGCCACCTGCCGCGCCCGCGTCGTCCCGAGCACGACCAACGCCAACAGGATCGCCCCCGTCGTCTGGTGCGCCGTCGTGAAGAGCGCCTCGACCGTCTCGATCGGCGCCGCCGCCGCAAGCTCCTCCGCCGTCGGGATCGGCCGCACCCCGCCCCCAACGCCCACAAACACCAGCGCCGCAAACCCCAGCACCACCTGCACCGTCAGCGTGATCGCGATCCCCCGGCCCACGCCACTCAGCTTCGTCCCCGCCTGGCTGAACCGGTCCGATGCCGTCAGCAGGAACGCCATCACCGCGCCCGCGAGCGTGACGACGAGCGCCCACGCGATATGGCTCCACATCGCGTGCGGCGACCCGGTGTGCCGGCTCAGCGCCCCGAAAGTGAGCTGGATGAACAGCGCCACCACCGCGAACGCCCCGAGCTTCCCGGCCCGCCGGGCCACTTTCCGCGTCGCCGCCGGCGCTTCGGTCTCGGTCAGCAGCACCGCGCCCGCGGCGGCCGCGGTCCAGACGGCGAAGGCGAACACGCCTTGGCCGGTGATGCCGTGCAGGGCGGCCCAGTAGGCCTCGCCGAGGCTCGAGAAGCCCGGCCAGGTGCGCACGACGCTGCTCACGCGGGTGATGCCGAGGAGGCCCTGTGTGATCACAAGAACGAGCAAAATCACGCTCAGCGTGCGCACGCGTGCCATCCCCGTGCGCGCGCCGCTCGCGGCTGTGCGCACGACGAACGCCTGCACGACCAGGAAAATCATCGACAGGCCGACGAGCGATCCGAACAGCCGGTGCGTGTGCTCGAGAAATATCCGGGGGTCGGCCATCAGGCTGATCGGGAAGAGGAACGAGACGCTGCCGTAAGTCGTCACCGCGTCCGGCACGGCCATGCCGCTCTCGGTGCTGGTGACCGAGCCGCCGACGGCGAGCAGCGGGACGACGGCGATCGCGACGGTGGCGGCGTAGCGGGCGAGCCAGCGGCGGGGGTCGAGGTCGCCGGTGGTGGGGGCCGCGGCGCGGGCGATGGCGCCGGCGGCGGCGCCGGCGAGGAGGCTGAGGGTCATGTAGCCCACGAGGATCATCGGGGCGCCCTCGCGGAAGCGGTTGGCGGCGCCGGCGAACTCGCCGGTGGAGCCGGCCTGCTCGCCCAGGACGGAGCCCAGGATCAGGAGGTTGAAGAGGCCCGCGACGAGGCCGCCGGCGAGGCCGACGCGGATCGCGGCGGCGCGGCCCGCGGGGCGGACGCGCCAGGCGAGGACGAGGACCTGCGTGACGAGCAGCAGGACGAGCGTGACGGGCCCGGAGAGGCGGACGGCGGGGAGGTGGGCGAGCCACCAAACGAGCCACATGGCGACGGCGGTGGCGAGGCCGGATGCGAGGGCGGGGCCCAGGAGGGCGGTGAGGCCGAGGCGATAGGCGTTGAGCTCGCCGGTGGTGGGGGGGCTCGTGGGGGAGTTAGAGAGGCCCTGTTGTGGTGATTCTGTGAGGGTGCTCACGGTTGGGCTCGCCTTCTGGTATCAGGGTAGTGTACGGTATTTGCTGATCGGTCGCAACTGTTCAGGTGCCTGTTCGGAGGCGTTTCTCGGCTGCGACTGTGTCTCAATTACGGTCTGACAGTCATTCCTGTGCGTTCGTGTCCGGCTGGACGCGGGTTTTTGCGGTCTGACAGCAACACGACCGATTCCAACATGTGTAGGCTCTCGCCCGCCGGGCGGAGCGTGGATTCTCGGTCCGTGCGGCGGTTTGGATCAGGGCCCGGGGGTTCCTATTGGAACAGACGGGCGCAGGGGATGCGGGTGCGTTGGGTTGACCTGCGGGGTCGGCGCACTCTCACCGGTCAGCGTGCAGGCGGGGGCCTCGGGTCCTCGGGCTGCACCTCAGGGGCGGAGGTTCTGCGTGTCAGGACTGTTCCCGAAGTGGATGAACGCGTTGCCGACGGTGGCGGCTCTTGCCGGTGCCGGCGGTCTTGTCGCGGTGGTGACGGGGACCTGGTACTGGGCGACGCCCGACTTCTGGGAAGTCGGGTACATGCCTGAGCAGCCGGGGTCGGGGTACAACCACCAGTTGCACGCGGGCCAGCTTGGCATTGACTGCCGCTACTGCCACACGCATGTGGAGGAGAGCGGGTTCAGCAATGTGCCGAGCGTGTCGACCTGCATGGGCTGCCACACGGAGGGCAAGCTGGCGGCGTCGACGGGTGGTGGGCCCGGTGCGCAGCTGCACAACCAGAAGGTGGCGTTCGTGCGCGAGGCGTACGCGGAGAACGCGAGCATCGAGTGGCGGAAGATCCATGTGGTTCCGGACTACGCGCACTTCCCGCACCATGTGCATGTGGCGGCGGGCGTGAGCTGCTACTCGTGCCACGGGCAGATCTCGGGCATGCCGGTCGTGTACCAGGCGGAGAGCCTGAGCATGGGGTGGTGCCTTGACTGCCACCGGAACCCCGAGGAGAACCTCGTGCCGCCGAGCCAGGTGACGAACCTGGTGTGGGTGGAGCAGGAGTGGTTCAGCAAGCCGGTGAGCGAGCGTGTGCACGAGGGCGTGACGCCGGAGGACCTCGTTGAGAGTCTTCGGCGGAACCCGCCGCAGCATTGTGCTGCCTGCCATTACTGATCGCGTTCGTCGGTACTCGGTTGCCAAGTGGCAATGGGCAATAGGCAATGGGCAATGGGGTGAAGGTTGGGCAGGCATGGGCCGGCCCTCAAGTTTGGAAGACCTATGAGCACGATTGATCAATGCCCTTCGACGCTTTCCGGTGAGAAGCAGCGGGATATTCCCGCGGAGGCGCCGGCGCTGACGACGGTTGGTGGGCGCAAGGCGTGGCGGAGCGTCGAGGAGTTCAGCCGGAGCGCGGAGTTCCGCCCGTTCGTGGAGCGTGAGTTCCCGGCGGGTGCGAGCGAGCTTCTTGGCGGCGAGGAGACGCGGCGGACCTTCCTGAAGCTCATGGGCGCGGGGATGGCGCTGGCGGGTGCGGCGACGCTGCCGGGTTGCCGTCGGCCGGACCACAAGATCCTGGCGTACTCGGCGAACGAGCCGGAGCAGGTGATCCCCGGGAAGCCTCTGTACTTTGCGACGAGCATGGCTCGGCCGGGCGGCGGCGCGGAGGGGCTCCTGGTCGAGACGCACACGGGTCGCCCGACGAAGATCGAGGGCAACCCGATGCACCCGGTGAACCGGGGGCGTTCGAGCGTGTTCGCGCAGGCGGAGATCCTGCGGCTGTACGACCCGGACCGGCTGAAGAACCCTGTGTACGCGAACCCGGTGCGCGGGCGGCTGGACGCGACCTGGGACGACTTCAAGGCGTGGTTGGGCGAGTACGCGGGGCGGCAGCACGGGAACGACCGCGGGGCGGGGATGGCGTTCATCGTGGACCGGGTGACGAGCCCGACGATGGACAGCGTGCGTTCGAAGGTCTTGAACCGGTACCCGGACGCGACCTGGGTGTGGTGGGACGCGCTGGATGCGGAGCGGACGGCGATCGAGGGGTCTCGGATCGCGTTCGGGCGGGCGGCGCGGCCGACCTACAGCATGGGTCGTGCGAAGTGCGTCCTGAGCCTCGACTCCGACTTCCTGTGCGAGGGGCCCGAGGCTCTCCGGAACGGGCGCGAGTTTGCGGCGACGCGGCGGGTGGAGCGGCCCGGCGACGAGATGAGCCGGCTGTTTGTCATCGAGAGCGTGCCGACGGGGACAGGGTCTCTGGCGGACCACCGGATCGCGGCGGCGCCGAGCCGGGTGACGCGGCTTGCGGTGTTGATCGCCCGCGAGGTGATGGCGCAGACGGCGGCGGGCGGCATGGCGCAGGGGCTTGCCTCGGCGGATGTCGGCGAGCCGACGGCGGACGACACGCGGATCGCGAAGGTGATCGCGGACGACCTGGTGGCGCACGGGCGCGGGTCGGTCGTGGTCGCGGGCCCGGCGCAGCCGGCGGCGGTGCACGCCCTGGCGGCGGCGGTGAACGAGGCGCTCGGGTCGGTGGGCGAGGTCGTCGAGTACCGCGCCGTGGATCCGGTGCTGGAGGAGAACCCGGCGGAGGGTCTGGCGCGGGTGGCGCGGGACCTTGGCTCGGGGCGGGTGAAGACGGTGGTGTGCGTCGGGACGAACCCGGCGTACGACGCGCCGGGGTGGATGCGGTTCGGCGAGGCGATGGGCCGGGCCGAGGCGACGGTGACCTGGAATGTGCTGCCGACGGAGACGGGTGCCGCGAGCACCTGGGAGCTGAACGGGGCGCACTTCCTGGAGGCGTGGGGCGACACGCGTTCGGCGGACGGGACGGTTTCGCCGGTGCAGCCGGTGATCGCGCCGCTGTTCGAGCCGGCGATGAGCGACATCGAGTTCCTGTCGCTGGTGGCGGGCGAGGAGAACCCGGACGGGTACGCGATCGTGCGCGAGTCGTGGGCGAACGGGCCCTTGACTGGCTTGAACGAGCGCGGGCGTGAGAAGGCCTGGCGCCGGGCGCTGCACGACGGCGTGGTCTCGGACTCGGGCGTGCCCTCGTCGCGGCCGACGGTGGCGATGGGGCGTGTGGCGCAGGCGGTGGTGGGGCTTCGTGTCGCGAGCGGGCCGACGATGGAGTCGCTCGAGGTCGTCTTCACGGCGTCGCGGGTGGGCGACGGGCGGTACGCGAACTGCGGGTGGCTGCAGGAGCTGCCGCATGTCGGGACGCAGGTGACCTGGGACAACCCGGCGGTGGTGAGCCCGCGGACGGCGAAGGAACTCGGGGTGCTGCCGCTCGGGTTGTCGAGCGAGGAGGGCGACCTCGACGGGATGTACACGCGTGGTCAGATGCCGCAGGCGCGGATGGCGACCTTGACGGTTCCGGCGGGTGATGGTCGGACGGCGACGGTCGAGATCGCGGTGTGGATCCTTCCCGGGATGCCGGACGGCGTGGTGCACCTGATGGTGGGCTACGGGCGTCCGATGGCGGGGTTGGTTGGTGGCGGCGTTGGGTTCGATGTGTACGGGCTGCTGCCGGCGAGCGGGCTGGTGAGCGGCGGGGCGACGCTCGCGCGGGCGAGCGGGACCTACACGATCGCGAGCACGCAGAACCACTGGGCGCTCGAGGGTCGTGACAGCATCGTGCGTGCGATCGACAAGAAGTGGTGGGAGAAGCACGCGGGCAAGGCGCCGAAGGCGGACAAGGACAAGATCTACGGGACGAACTACCGGAACCGTCCGTTGAATGTGGCGGAGCAGCTTGGTGAGCTGACGCACACGCCGGACAATGTGTCGTCGTACGACAACCCCTTGAACGAGAGCGCGATCGGGCCGATCCCGGGTTCGGCGTACAGCAAGGGGCCGCAGTGGGGGATGACGATCGACCTGGCGAGCTGCACGGGGTGCGGGGTGTGCACGATCGCTTGCCAGAGCGAGAACAACATCCCGATCGTGGGCAAGAGCGAGGTGGCGAAGGGCCGGGAGATGACCTGGATCCGGGTCGACCGGTACTTCACGGGGGACGACCTGAACGCGCCGCGTGAGATGATCGCCCAGCCGGTGGCGTGCGTGCACTGCGAGAACGCGCCGTGCGAGGTGGTGTGCCCGGTGAACGCGACGGTGCACGGGCCGGAGGGGACGAACAACATGGCGTACAACCGGTGCATCGGCACGCGGTACTGCGCCAACAACTGCCCGTACAAGGTGCGGCGGTTCAACTTCTTCGACTACGCGGTGACGAAGTACAACGGTGCGTTCAACCTCGAGCCTCTGAACGAGGTGGTGGAGCTGCCGAACCAGCGGGAGTTCAACAAGAACTTCATCCCGCCGCGTCTGCGGGAGAAGCTGGACGAGATCAGCCACATGAAGATGAACCCGGATGTGACGGTCCGGTCGCGTGGTGTGATGGAGAAGTGCAGCTACTGCATCCAGCGTGTGAACGCGGCCCGGCAGGAGGTCAAGATCCGGAACATCTGGCAGAACGCGGACCAGGTGGCGCCGATCCCAGACGGGTTCTTCCAGACGGCGTGCCAGCAGGCGTGCCCGACGGAGTCGATCGTGTTCGGGGACATCCTGGACCCGAACTCGCAGGTGACGAAGAGCCGGGACGGGGAGCGGAGCTACCTGCTGCTCGGGTACCTGAATACGCGCCCGCGGACGAGCTACCTGATGCGGGTGCGGAACCCGAACTCGCGGCTCGGGGTGTACGACGAGCACGATCCGCTCGATCACCACTATGGGGACGAGGGGGATCACGGTGGGGGTCACGGCGGCGATGGTCACGGTGCTGATCACGGCGGCGAGACGCACGGGTTCGTGGACCCGATGAAGCGGTTTGGTGACGACGGGTACGCGATGAGCCTGCGGGTCCTGAGCTGATCGGTTCAGGCTGGAGTGGCGGCGGAAGACGACTCGAGACGACCGGCGGCCCGCGGGGGTCGGCCTTAGACAGGACGGACTGATGAGCGCGATGCATCCTGATCAACTGACGGCCGAGCGGCTCGCGGGGCTCCGCGAGGGGGCGGCCGTCCCGGGGCGTGACATCGATGTCGGGCTGGGCGACGGGACGCTGACGGACGACCCGGCGGTCGAGAGCCCGCTGGTGCTCGGGAAGCGGTCGTTCGGCGATGTGACGAACATCGTGTGCGGGTACGCGGAGAACCCGGCGCCACTGTGGTGGTGGCTGGCGTTTCTGACCTTCGCGCCGATCGCGGGCATCGGGACGATGCTGATCCTGTACCTGATCGTCACGGGCATCGGCACCTGGGGTCTGAACAACCAGGTGGACTGGGCTTGGGACATCACGAACTTCGTGTTCTGGATCGGCATCGGTCACGCGGGGACGCTCATCTCCGCGATCCTGTGCCTGCTGAAGCAGAAGTGGCGTACGGCGGTGAACCGGTCCGCGGAGGCGATGACGATCTTCGCGGTGGTGTGCGCGGGCATCTTCCCGGGCATCCATGTCGGTCGCGTGTGGTTCGCGTGGTTCCTGTTCCCGATCCCCAACTACAACTACATCTGGCCGAACTTCCGCAGCCCGCTGCTGTGGGATGTGTTCGCGGTGTCGACCTACGCGACCGTGTCGCTGCTGTTCTGGTACATGGGCATGATCCCGGACCTCGCGACGCTGCGTGACCGGGCGGACTCGCGGCTGCGGGCGGGCACGAGCAAGCCGTTCGCGATCGGGCTGCCGGGGAACAAGGCGCTGGTGCTGCCCTGGCTGCGGCCTGATATCGCCCGGGCGTACATCTACGGGCTGCTGAGCCTGGGGTGGCGCTTCAGCAGCCGGCACTGGCACCGGTACGAGGCGGCCTACCTGATCCTGGCGGGCATCTCGACGCCGCTGGTGCTCAGCGTGCACTCGATCGTGTCGTTCGACTTCGCGACCTCGATCCTGCCGGGCTGGCACACGACGATCTTCCCGCCCTACTTCGTGGCGGGTGCGATCTTTGGCGGGTTCGCAATGGTGCTGCTGCTGCTGATCCCGCTGCGGGAGCTGATGCCGAACTTCAAGGATCTCCTGACGCTGCGGCACCTTGAGAACATGGCGAAGATCATCCTGCTCACGGGCATGATGGTGGGCTTCGCGTACGGGATGGAGTTCTTCATCGCCTGGTACGGCGGCAACGAGTACGAGTGGTACGCCTTCATCGGCAACCGCGCCAACCCGGCGACGGCGCCGTACTGGTGGGCCTACTGGACGATGATCACCTGCAATGTGATCAGCCCGCAGGTCTTCTGGTTCCGGGCGATGCGTCAGAGCCCGATGGTGATCTGGATCGTGGCGCTGCTCGTGACGATCGGGATGTGGTTCGAGCGGTTCGTCATCATCGTGACGAGCCTGCACCGGGCGTTCCTGCCGGGCGAGTGGGGCATGTTCTTCCCGACCTGGGTGGACATCGGGATCTTCGTGGGCTCGATCGGCATCTTCGGGACGCTGTTCCTCCTGTTCATCAAGTTCCTGCCCGTGTTCGCGATGGCGGAGCTGAAGGCCGTGATGCCGCAGGCGGACCCGCACGGGCACGGCGAGCACCACGACCCGGCGTACGCACCGCTTACCCATGATGGGGCCAATGACAGCAAGGAAGGGGGGCACTGAGATGTCGATCCTGCAGAACGCCGCCGATTATCTCCCGTTCCTCCCCCGTGCGAAGCCCCGGTTCGTGACCGAGCGTGGCAACCGCGTGCACGGCATGATCGCGGTCTTCAGCGATGCGCCGACGGCGTACCACGCCTGCGAGAAGGTGCGCGACGGCGGGTACAAGCGCTGGGACTTCAACTCGCCCTTCCCGATGCACGGCATCGAGGAGGCGATGGGCATCCGCAAGACGATCCTGCCCTACATCGTGTTCAGCGTCGGGCTGGGCGGGGCGTGCGTGGGCTGGCTCATGCAGTACTGGATGAGCGCGGTCGACTACGAGATCATCGTGCAGGGCAAGCCGTACGGGGCGTGGGAGCCGTTCGTCCCGATCATCTTCGAGCTGGGCGTCCTGCACGCGGCGTTCGCGTCGCTGATCGGGATGCTGATGCTCAACGGGCTGCCGCGGTTCAACCACCCGGTGTTCTCGAGCGCGGGGTTCCTGAAGACGAGCGACGACCGGTTCGTGATCGCGATCGAGGCGGACGACCCGTCCTTTGACCCGGACGCGACGCGTTCGCTGCTCGAGGGGGCCGGGGGCAAGGACATCGAACTGATCGAGGAGGAGGCGTGATGCCCCGTTCTGTTTCGCGAGCCGCAGTGACGGTGGCCCTGCTCGGCGCGGGCGTGACGCTCTCCGGGCTGACGGGCTGCCGGGGTGACCGCAGCGATGCGCCGCCGCGCCGGTTCTTCCCCGACCTCGACGACCAGCCGAAGTGGGACCCGCAGGAGGCGACGGAGTTCTTCGCGGACAAGCGGGTGAGCCGCCCGCTGCCCGCGGGGACGGTCGCGTTCAGCGGGTTCGAGTTCGACCCCGCGGGACACGCGGGCGAGGACTGGGCGCAGGAGTTCCTGATCGAGCGGGCGATGCTGCTCGCGGAGGACGAGGCGACCTTCACCGGGGCCGTCACCGAGGGCGGCGAGCAGCAGTGGGTGGAGTACTCGCCCGTGCCCGTGACGATGGAGATGATCCAGCGCGGGCAGGAGCGGTTCAACATCTACTGCGCCGCGTGCCACGGGTACCTCGCCGATGCCCAGGGGATGGTGGGGCGGAAGTGGAGCTACCCGCCGGCGAACCTCCTGGGCGAGCCCTACACCGACCGCTCTCAGAAGCAGGGCACGGACGGATGGATCTTCCATGTGATCCGCGAGGGTGTGTGGGGCCCGGATGGTGCCAACCGCATGCCCGGCTACAAGCACGCGGTGGACACGATGGACGCCTGGGCGATCGTGTCTTACCTGCGGGCGCTGCAGCAGAGCCAGGGCGCGACGCCCGACGACCTGACGCCGAGCGAGCGGGCGACCCTGAATGTGGCGACCACGCCCATGCAGGGCCCGGCTGCAGAGAGCGCCGTGGCGACGGCGGATACGACGACGGGGGGTGACTCGTGAGCCTCATCCAGAGCGATTACTCGACGGTCGTGACCCAGCAGCCGGCGCCCGCGGCGCACGGCGAGGGTCCGATCATGACCGACGACGCGTACGCGAAGTACCTCGACGGGCTGGGGCGGGAGCCGGTCCTTCAGGGGGACAACATCGAGGCGCCGGGGGCGGCGAGCGAGAACCTGAGCCGGCTGCTGCTCGCGATCGGCGGGATCGGCCTGGTGCTGACGCTGCTCGGCGTGTTCGCCCTGAACCTCGGGCACGCGATGGCGGCGTACAAGGTCGGCGTCTTCACGGCGCTGGCGTGCAGCCTGGGCTCCCTGTTCATGGTGATGGTGTTCCACGCCACGAACTCGTACTGGCCCACGACGATGCGGCGGATCCTGGAGCAGATCGCGGGGCTCGTGTGGCTCCCGGTCGTGCTCATCGCCCCGCTCGTGATCACCGAGCTCGCGGCGGGCGGCGTCCTGCTGACCTGGCTGAGCGACGACAAGCAGGGCACCTTTCTGATCGAGCACAAGGAGCCGTACCTCAACGCGGCGTTCTTCGTGGTGCGGTACCTGATCTGCGGCGCGGTGTGGATCTGGCTGAGCCGGACGCTCCTGAGCCTGAGCAAGCAGCAGGATGTGACCGGCGACCGCTGGCTGACCAGCCGGATGCGGAAGCTGAGCTGCATCGGGCTGCTGCTCTTCGCGCTCACGGTGCCGTTCGCGGCGTTCGACCACCTGATGTCGATGGACTACCGGTTCTTCAGCACCATGTGGGGCGTGTACTACTTCGCCGGCGCGATCATGTCGGGGGCGGCGCTCTCGGCGGTGGTGGCGGCGGTGCTGCGGTTCTTCGGGCGGCTCAACGGGGTCGTGACGGAGGAGCACTTCCACGACCACGGCAAGCTGCTGTTCGCGTTCATGGTCTTCTGGGCGTACATCGGGTTCAGCCAGTACTTCCTGATCTGGTACTCGAACATCCCCGAGGAGACGGCCTACTTCGTGCACCGTCAGCAGGGCGGCTGGGAAGTGCTCAGCTTCCTGCTCGTGGTGCTGCACTTCGTGGCGCCGTTCCCGATCCTGATCAGCCGCAAGGTGAAGAGGAGCACGCTGGGCCTCGCGTTCTTCGGCGCGTTCCTGCTCTTCACCCAGGTGCTGGACATGGTCTGGATCATCCGGCCCATGGTGTACCTCGATGTCGCCGCGGCGGCGGGCCGGGAGAACCCCGGGGTCGCCGGCTGGTGGCTGGATGTGGTCGCGGTGGTCGGCGTCCTGGCCCTGTTCGTGGGGATGCTCGCGAAGAGCCTGACCTCGGCCCCGTTGATCCCGACGAAGGACCCGCGGCTCGGGCGTTGCCTGGGCCACAAGAACTATGTGTAAGACGAGGTCCGACCCCCGGGGAACCCCGAAGTGGGGGTTCGGCGGCGGATCGGGTGGCCTCAAGGTGTTGTAGAACTAGAATCGTTCCGGTTTCGCAAGACCGCGGCATCGGGCGATACGAACAAGTCGAAACCAGATGGGCGGGACGGCCCGCCAGCGGAGACGACCGACGATGAGCGCTTCAGACGGTCATGACGAGCACGGGGCCCACGGGCACGACGACTGGTTCCGGCACGCCTCGGACGAGGCGGCCCCGCAGGCCGAGCACGCGGGCCATGTCAGCACGAAGGCGCTGGGCGTCACGCTGCTGATCATCGTCTTCGGCGTGCTGTTCGTGATCCTGCTGCTGTCGGCGTACTTCTCGAGCTACACGACGCAGCTCAAGGCCGAGAAGCAGGAGGGCGTGGGCAGCGCCCAGGAGTACATGAGCTACCGCTCGAGCATGCAGCGGCGGCTCGAAGGGACGGGCTGGATCGACCGCGACGCCGGCACGCTGCACATCCCGCTCGAGCGGGCGATGTCGATGGTCGTCGAGGACTACCAGCAGGCCGCGGCCCAGGGGCTGACCGACGGGTCGGCCGAGACGGGCCTCGCGGCGGCGAACGACTGACCGAACGAGACGGACTGACGACGAAAGGACGCACACGGGACCTCCCGCGGACGCGATGACGAGAGCGACGACGAACAACCCGGCCCGCTTCGTGCGATGGGCACTGGCCGCGACGATCGCGGTCGTGTCGTGCGCGGCGTCGTCGGTGTCGGCGCAGGCGCTGCTCAAGGAGAAGCCCAAGGAGCTCGAGGGCGTCGCGATCGAGGAGCGTCTCGGTGAGTCCCTGCCCAAGGGGCTGACCTTCACGAACCACAAGGGCGAGCGGGTGGCGCTCGACGAGGTGTTCGACGGGTCGAAGCCGGCGATCTTCGCGTTCATCTATTACGACTGCCCGATCGTGTGCGCGGTGGTGCTCGACCGCGTGCAGAAGGCGATCAACGAGCTCGACTTCACCGTCGGGCAGGACTTCAACCTGCTGGCGATCAGCTTCGACCACACCGAGGGCGCGGCCGAGGCCGACCGCCGGCGGACGCTCGACTTCACGGGCTACGACCGCGCGGCCGAGCCGGGCGTCAGCGACGGGTTCATCTATCTGACGGGGCGTGCGGGCGACATCAAGGCGCTGAGCGACGCGACCGGGTTCCAGTTCAAGCAGCTCGCGAACGGCGAGTACTCGCACCCCGTCGGCATCATGGTCCTGAGCCCCAACGGGCGGGTGACGCGGTACCTCTACGGGTTCGACTACCCGGCCCGCGAGGTGAAGCTGAGCCTCCTTGACGCCAGCGACGGCAAGATCGCGAAGAGCCTGGGCGATGCGCTCCTGCACTTCTGCTACCGCTACGACCCGACGGCGGGCGCCTACTCGGTGGAGGCGATGGCGGTCATGCGGCTCGCCGGGGCGGCCACCGTCGTGGGGCTGGTGATCTTCATCGGCGGGATGTTCCTGGGCGAGCGGGTGCGGCGCGCCGGGAGGGCACGGGCGGAGGGGCACGCCTACGCGGGAGGGACGACACGATGACCATGCTGACCACGCTCATGAACGCTGTCTCCGGCGGCCTGCCCGCCGCGAGCCTCGCGACGGTCCCGCCGCTGCGGCTCGCGCACAGCGATGATGTCCGCAATGTCACCGGCGGGTTCTGGGAGAACATCTTCTTCCGCGGGGGCGGGAACACGGCGACCTCGGCCGCGACCGACGGCCTGTTCATGCTGATCTTCTGGTTCGGCGTGTTCTGGTTCGTCCTGCTCTCGATCCTGTGGATCTACTGGGCGATCAAGTACCGCCGCCGCCCGGGCGTGCCGGCCGAGCCCAGCCCCTCGCACAACACGCTGCTCGAGATCATCTGGACGATCGTGCCGAGCTCGGCGCTGATCGTGCTCTTCCTGCTCGGCTTCTGGACCTACATGGAGAAGCAGGTCTTCCCGGGCGACGCGATCGAGCTGCGGGTCTCGGGCTGGAAGTGGGGCTGGGCGATCACCTACCCCGGCGGCGAGGAGAGCCAGTGGACGGTGCCCCTCGACGAGGGCAACACCTTCAACAACGGCCAGGGCGTGCCGGTGTTCGTCGTCCCCGAGGAGACAAACATCGCGCTTCGGATGCTGAGCCAGGATGTGCTGCACGCGTTCTGGATCCCCGACTTCCGCGTGAAGATGGACCTGCACCCCAACCGCTACACGGGCTACACCTTCAAGACGCCCAAGCTCAAGGCCGGCAGCGCCTACGAGGACCACTGGATCTTCTGCGCCGAGTACTGCGGCGACTTGCACTCCGAGATGGCGGCGATCCTGCGGGTCGTGCCGAAGGCCGGGTCGCCCACCGGGTACCAGGAGATCCTGGCGAGCTGGAACCAGGGCGACATGACGCCCGTGCAGCTCGGGCAGTCCGTCGCCGCGGGCCGGTGCTACACCTGCCACTCGGTCGACGGCTCGGCGATGACCGGCCCGACCTGGCAGAACCTGTACGGCTACGAGGTGCCGCTCCAGGGCGGGGGCTCGGTGCTGGCCGACGAGAACTACCTGCGCGAGTCCATCCTCGTCCCCGGGGCGAAGATCCACGCGGGCTACGCCAATCAGATGCCCAGCTTCCAGGGCCTCCTGAGCGAGGCGCAGGTCGAGGGCCTCATCGCCTACATGAAGACGCTGAGCGACAAGTACGAGCCGCCGGCAGAGGGTGAGGCACCCGCCGACGGCGAAGCCGCCCCGGCCGATGGGGAAGCGCCCGCAGACGGCGACGCGCCCGCCGAGGGCGACGCACCGGCCGACGGGCAGGCCCCGGCCGCCGACGACGCGGGCGGCGAGATGCCCGCGATGGGGTCCACCGACTGACCGATTGAGGATTGACGAGCCAGCGCCCCGGGCGGACCGGGGGAAAGGCCGAGAGGTTCGAGCATGAGCACCATCGACCAGACCACCAGCATCCCGGGCGACCACGGGCACGACGAGGGCAGCTACCTGACGCCCAAGTCGACCACGCTCGCGACGATCCTGAACTGGGCCGTGACCGTCGATCACAAGAAGATCGGCGTGATGTACCTGTTCGCCGTCCTCTTCATGTTCTTCCTCGGGGGCGTGGCGGCGCTGGCCGTCCGCATCGAGCTGCTCGACCCCGTGCGCATGCAGGAGGTCGCGACGGCGGCCGGCGGGACGGAGACGGTGATCACCGGGCAGATCTTCGGGGCCGACCCCGAGAATGTCAGCGCCGGCAACAATGTCTACAACCGGCTCTTCAGCCTGCACGGCATCATCATGACCTTCATGTTCATCGTGCCGAGCATCCCGGCGAGCCTGGGCAACTTCTTCCTTCCCCTCATGCTCGGGGCGAAGGATGTGGCCTTCCCAAGGCTCAACCTGCTCAGTTGGTACATCTATGTCGCGGGGTCCATATTCGGCGTCATCGCCATCGTGGGCGGCGGCGTGGACACGGGATGGACCTTCTACACGCCATATTCAACGACGACCGACGCCGACCACTGGCGGGTGCTCTTCGTGGTGCTCGCGGCGTTCATCCTCGGGTTCAGCTCGATCCTGACGGGCCTGAACTTCATCGTGACGACGCACAAGCTCCGCGCCCCGGGCATGGGCTGGTTCGACATGCCGCTGCTCGTCTGGGCCCTGTACTCGACGAGCATCATCCAGGTGCTGGCGACGCCGGTCATCGGCATCACCCTGCTCCTGCTGATGATCGAGCGCGTGCTGCACATCGGCATCTTCGACCCCGGGCTGGGCGGCGACCCCCTGCTCTACCAGCACTTCTTCTGGTTCTACTCGCACCCCGTCGTCTATGTGATGATCCTGCCCGGCATGGGCCTGATCTCCGAGATGCTCGCGGTCCACTCCCGCAAGCACATCTTCGGCTACCGCGCCATCGCCTTCAGCTCCATCGGCATCGCCGCGGTCAGCTTCATCGTGTGGGGCCACCACATGTTCACCTCGATGGGCGAGCTGGCGGCGGCCCTCTTCAGCGCCCTGACCTTCCTCGTGGCCATCCCGACGGCGGTCAAGGTCTTCAACTGGACGGCGACCCTGTACAAGGGCTCGATCGCGTTCAACACGCCGATGCTCTACACGCTGATGTTCCTCTTCACCTTCTCGATCGGCGGCCTGACCGGCCTGCCCCTCGGCGCGCTGGCGACCGACCTGCACCTGCACGACAGCTACTTCGTCGTGGCCCACTTCCACTATGTGATGATGGGCGGCACGGTGGTCGCCTTCATCGGCGGCATCCACCACTTCTGGCCCAAGATGTTCGGCAAGATGTATTCCGAGAAGTGGGGCATCATCGGGTGCGTCCTCGTCTTCATCGGGTTCAATCTCACCTTCTTCACCCAGTTCTTCCTGGGGACGCAGGGCATGCCCCGCCGGTATGCGACCTATGTCGATGAGTTCCAGTTCCTGCACATCGTCTCCACCGTCGGCTCGTGGATCCTGGCACTGGGCCTCTTCGTCCACCTGCTCAACTTCGTCCACTCGCTCATCGCCGGCCCGCCCGCCCCCGCCAACCCGTGGGGCGGCCTGACCCTCGAGTGGGAGGCCGAGAGCCCGCCCATCGAGCACAACTTCCACAAGGAGCCCGTCGTCCGCCACGGCCCGTACGACTTCGACAAGGTCGTCCCGCCGCACTGCTCGGCCGACGACTACCCCCTGCCCACCCAGGCCCAGCCCGGCTACCCCAACCGCGCGTGATCACATGACCCACCGGAGCACCCGATGACCGCCATCGACACGCGAAGCCCGACGCCCGACCCCGATAGCGGCCGCAAGCCGCTGCGCTGGGAGAGCTACAAGCCTCAGCACCACTGGCGCAATGCCGAGGACGAGTTCGACGCCGCCAAGTTCGGCATGTGGCTCTTCCTCTCAACGGAAGTGCTGCTCTTCGCCGGCATCTTCGTGGGCTACGCCATCCTGCGGATGAAGTTCCCGCAGGCGTTCATCAACGGGTCGGCGTACCTCGATGTCACCTGGGGCCTCACCAACACCGTCGTCCTCCTCATCTCCAGCTTCACGGTCGCGATGTCCGTCCGCTGTGCGCAGCTCAACCAGCAGTTCTGGCTGAAGGTCAACCTGATCATCACGCTGATCTGTGCCGCCGGCTTCTTCTGCATCAAGATCTTCATGGAGTACATCCCGAAGTGGTCCGAGGGCAAGCGCCCCGGCATCCTCTTCGACTACCCCTTCGCCTCCGACCCCAACGAGCCCCTTTGGTGGGGCCTCTACTATGTCGCGACCGGCGTTCACGCCCTCCATGTCATCATCGGCGGCGGCCTGCTCCTCTGGGTCCTCGTCCGCTCCTACAAGGGCATCTACGGCCCCAAGAACTACGCCATGGTCGAGACCTCGGGCCTCTACTGGCACCTCGTCGACCTCGTCTGGATCTTCCTCTTCCCCCTGCTGTACCTCATCCACTGATCGCCGTCTGAAGAGGACCCCGTCCGCACCGGAGCAGACCCGATGGCCCACGACCCACACTCCATCCAGACCGGCGAGAACCTCCACAAGCCCGGCCCCGGCTACGACTGGGACGACCCCCACGGCGTGCACAAGGGCTCCCCCGTCGACGACGAGGGCCACCACCACGAGGAGCACCATGTCACCTCGTGGCAGCTCATGGTCGGCGTGCTCGCCGCCCTGCTCTTCTTCACCTTCCTCACCGTCCTCGTCGCCAAGGGCGAGGTCATCCTCACGACCTACACCGACTTCCCCATCACCCAGCTCTGGAATGTCAACATCGCCATGAGCATCGCCACCATCAAGGCGATGTTCGTCTGCCTCTACTTCATGCACCTCCGACACGACAAGCCGCTCAACGGCATGGTCATGCTCACCACCATCGTCACGCTCGGCCTCTTCATGACCTTCCCCGCCATCGACCTCGCCAACCGAGACCTCGTCAAGCCCTGGGGCGGAACCACCGAGGTCGACGGCGGCAGCGGCGTCGGCATGTCCCGCTGGAACGGCGAGGACATCTCCGGCCCCATCGTCACCCAGGCCCGCGAGAAGAAGATCGCCGAACTCGGCGAGGACAAGTACTGGAAGTACTTCTACACCAACTACTCGCACTACCACCACGGCGATGTCCCCCGCCACCCCGCCGACGAGAAGGATGTCCACGCCAAGTGGATCGCCGCAGGCGGCGGGCATCACGGCGATGACCACGCCGACACCAGCGCCGCCGACGCTCACGGCATCCGCGCCGAGGCCCCCGAGGTCTCGACCGCCTCCCGCCGCGTCATCCGCACCGGCCTCACGCCGGGCCTCTTCGACACCACCCCGCCCCTCGGGGGCGACCCCCACCAGGCCGGCGAGCACCACACGCCCGCGCCCGGCCGCGAAGACGGCTACACCACCCCGGGCTCGCACGACGCACCGCACATCGACCCGCTCGAGGACAAGTCCTACGAGTCCGACCCCGTCGACGAGGGCGAAGTCACCAGCGAGCCCGCCACCCTCCCCCCCGATCAATGAGACCAAAGTCTGACATGAAGCCGCGCCCCGCCCGTCCCCTCGCGTGGACCCTGGTGGCGGTCTCGCTCGTCGGCCTCGTCGTCAGCTCCGTCTTCCTCGCCCAGCGCATCCACGCCTTTATCCAGGACCACCAGAAGACCATCTGGTTCTTCATCCGCACCGACCAGCCCTCCTTCGAGTTCGCCGGCCGCGAGGTGACCTTCACGCCCGACCTCGCCGACGACGGCTCCGGCACCATCACCCTCCGCTATGCCGACCCTGAGAGTCCTGCGGACGCCACCGAGCTCATCATCCCCGTCGAGGTGCCGAACGAGGTCGCCCGCCCCGGGCTCGACCGCTACACCGACTGGATGGGCGTCTTCTTCTTCGCCGACTCCGAGCGCCGCCCGCTCAGCGAGTTCCGCGAGCTCTACAAGGCCGGCGACATCCCCGTCCGCTGCGCCGTCGTCATCCGAGACCCCGACCCCGGCGTCATCGAGGGCGGCCGCTTCAACCTCGAGGTCGACCCCGACAGCTGGGGCTTCGGCGAGGTCATGCGCCACCGCTGGACCTTCCGCTTCCACGAGCTCCTGCCCGACGGCACGATCGAAACCACCGAGCGCCGCTTCCCCGAGAGCGGCGCCAGCTTCTACCGCCGCCAGGTCCGCGCCTACCAGCAGGGCGAAGAACCCCCGCAGCGCGCCGCGGACGAGCTGACCGAGGGCACCTGGCGCTGGGACGCCGCCCTCCAGATCATGCCGCGCCCCCCCGCGATCACCAAGGAGAACCAGGCCCTCCTCAACGCTGGCTGGACCCTCCCCGTCGCAAGCGCGAGCGCCCTGGCC
Organism: uncultured Phycisphaeraceae bacterium; assembly: GCA_964615815.1. GTDB lineage: Bacteria > Planctomycetota > Phycisphaerae > Phycisphaerales > UBA1924 > DAIQNV01. The sequence continues at coordinate 24,218 of CAZTQV010000029.1, forward strand.
CTCATCTTCAGCCTCGGCTTCGCCCTCGCCCCGCCCAGACGCACCAAAGAATCCGACGCCCTAGACGAGCCCGCAGCGCAAGCAAGGGACTGACCAACCCCCGGTGCCACTATCCGCGAAGCGGGTAGTGCTCTTCGCGTTCAACATGAGTCCGCACCCGGTGCCCCGAACCGCCGCAACGCGGCGCTTCGGGCCGATCAACCATCCAATCCACAACCCCAAGGGACGCCGAAGCTGAGGCTCTGCGAAGCTTCGGGTTGATCAACAGAAACCCCCCGCATCCACAAGTACGAGCCCGCAGCGCAAGCAAGGGACTCCTAAAGCGCAGCGCCTCCCCCCCCTCCAAGCCTCATCTCCCCCCTCACCTCCAACCACCCAACCAGCCAGATCACCACACCCCAATCAGAGCCGCGTTGGTAACAACGCGGAACGCTCGCGCGACCCCGCCCCGAAACCCGCGATCTCACGATCGCGGCTCTGATCCATGCCCGGTGCCACTATCCGCGAAGCGGGTAGTGCTCTTCGCGTTCAACACGAGTCCGAACCAGGTGCCCCGAACCGCCGCAACGCGGCGCTTCGGGCCGATCAACCATCCAATCCACAACCCCAAGGGACGCCGAAGCTGAGGCTCTGCGAAGCTTCGGGCCGATCAACACAAGACCCCCGCACCCAAACACGAGCCCGCAGTGCAAGCAAGGGACTCCCCAATCAGAGCCGCGTTGGTAACAACGCGGAACGCTCGCACGACCCCGCCCCAAACCCGCGATCTCACGATCGCGGCTCTGACCGATCCGCACCAAAAACAAAGAAGCCCCGAGCAAACGCCCGGGGCTCCCAAAGCTCCATCACCACCCGGTCACTTCGTCGGATCGGTCGCCGGCGTGTTCAGACGCTGGCGGTCCACATTCGCGGGCGTGCCCGGGTCCTCGGTCGTCTCCGACATCCGCCCCGCCGTTGCCGGCAGGAGGAAGATCTCCACGCGCCGGTTCTCACGCGTGTTGCCATCCGGGTTGTTCGGCACCGCCGGGCGGAACTCGCCCCACCCCGCCGCGTACATCCGCGCCGGCTGCAGGCCCATCGAGATCAGCTCCTGGCGAACCGCGATCGCGCGGTGCGCCGACAGGTGCATGTTGGTCGGGTGCCGCTGCTTCGTCCGGGCGCTCGGCGTCGCCGAGTCCGTGTGCCCCACGATGCGGATGTCGTACCCGCCCGCCTCGGGCGAACCCAGCACCTCGGCGAGCGCGCTCAGGCTCTGCTTCGCCTCGGCCTTCACCTCCGCCGAGCCCGAGTCAAAGGTCAGGTCGCTCGCCAGCCGGATCATCCCCCGCTGCGAGTCGTACCGCAGGAGGTCCGGGTACCGGGCGGCCAGCCGCGTCAGCGCCAGGTCGGTCGTCGGGTCGATCTCGCGGAGCTGAATCGAGTCGAGCCGGTCCTCGAGATCGAGGATCGTCGCCCGGCTCTGGTTGAGCTGCTGGCGGAGCATCGCGTTCGCCCGCTCCATATCGCCCATCGCCCCGCGCGAGTCCTGCGTGTTCTGCTGCAGCCCGCGGGTCATCTGCTCGAGCTCGCCCACCCGCCCCTGCAGGTCCACATTGCGGCTCGTCAGGGTCCGGTTCTCCGTCAGCAGGTCGTCGTAGGCCTGCTGGCTCACGCACCCGCCCGAGAGCAGGGCCCCCAGCCCCAGCCCGAGACCCAGAACGCGGGCCGCGAAACGCGCACCCGCCGACTTCGTCGTCTTCATCATCGGTAGACTCCTCGGTTTGCGAACCCGCCGACCGGGCGCACGCGGCGGCCCGGCGGCCTCGCCACCGCCTTCCCGGCAGGATATCGGCCCCCAGCCCCCGCGACCATGAACACGCCGCCACCCACCCCACCTTCTCCAAACAAGCCCGCCGCTCCGAGCGCGGCCCCCGCAAAACCACCGATCCGCCTCCGCGTCCACGCCGCCGCCGCCGCCGACCACCGCCGCGAATGGGCCAACGGCGTCACCCTCATCCTCGAACTCCACGGCGCCGCCGATCCGCCCGACCTCGCCAGCGGCCAAACCCTCCGCCCCGCCGCCGCGAGGCTCGCCTCGATCGGCCACCCCGCGGCCTACCCCCCGCCCGGGCCCGACGAGCTCGTCCTCGACCTGCCGGGGGCGGTCCTGATCCCGGGGCTCGTCAACGCCCACGCCCACCTCGACCTCACCCACATCGGCCCCCGCCCCTACGACCCCGCCGGCGGGTTCATGGGCTGGGCCAGGTCCATCATCCCCGCCCGCGCGACGACCGCCGAGGGCATTCGCGACTCGGTCCGGCGCGGGGTCGAACTGTCGATCGCGGGCGGCTCGGCGGCGGTGGGGGACATCGACGGGTCGGCGGGGTGCGGTAGGCCGGGCTTGGCGCGGGGGGGGCGGGGGGACTGGCGGGGGGTCGCTTACAACGAGCTTTTCGCCTTCGTCGTGCGCCCGGCCGCGGCCGCCGTGCGCACGGCCGACGCTGCCGTGCGCACGATGGACGATGCGCCGACGGCGGTCCGCCCGGGCCTCGGCCCGCACGCGCCGTACTCCGTCGGGCACGCGACCTACCTGGAAACCGCCCGCGTCGGCGTCGAGCGCGACCTGCCGCTGTGCACCCACCTCGGCGAGAGCATGGAGGAGCGGCGATTCCTCATGATGTCCGAGGGCCCGATGCGGGATTTCCTCGAATCGATCGAGAAATGGGACGAATCGGGGCTCGGCATGATGGGCCCGGCGAAGAGCCCCATCGAGTACTTCGAGCCGGTGCTCAAGGCGGCGCCCGGGCGGTGGTTGCTCGCGCACCTGAACGACTGCGCGTCGGGATTGATCCGCACGCTGCGCCGGCAGGGGGCGAGCGTGGTGTACTGCCCGCGGGCGTCGGCGTATTTCCGCGCGGCGGAGGACTTCGGCCCGCACCGGTACCGCGAGATGCTCGACGCGGGCGTGAATGTCTGCCTCGGCACCGATTCGATCGTGAACCTCGACACGCCCGAGCGGATCAGCGTGCTGGACGAGATGCGGCTGCTGCACGAGCGCGATGAGACGGACCCCGAGGTGCTGTTCGCGATGGCGACGGTGCACGGGGCGCGGGCGCTCGGGCTTTCCGAGGATTCGTACCGGTTCCAGCCCGGCGCACTGCTGGGCGGGCTCGTCGCCGTGACGCCCGGGGCGCTCGGGGAATCCCCCCGTCGCGCGTGCCTCGCCGCCGGAGCATCCGTTCGCACGATCTTCGTCCATACAGGTCAGGAATTATGCCGCGGCGGCGCGTGACGATTCGGGGGACGGGGTAGGTCACGGGGTAGGGCGAACCCGCGGGCGCGGGCGTCGTAAATCGCGTCCCGGCAGGGGCGGAACGGCCCAGATCGACCTACGCTGGTCAATGGCGGGAAGGCGTTGCCGGGGCATCGCCGAGCCACGCGTCGTCGAACCCTGAAGGGGGCCGACGCACCCGCAGTTCCGGGGGGAAGCCGCGACCGATGAGCCGCAAGTGGCAGCAAGCGAAGCGTTGGGACGACGAGCATCTCTCGGGCCCCGCGCTGCGCCCGGTGAAGTGGGTGCTGCGTTCGCTCAGTTCGATCTGGCTGGCGGTGATCCTGCTGGTGCTGGTGTCGCTGTACGGCGTGCTGGCGAGCGTGCCGATCGGGCTGCTCGCGCTCGCGCCGACCTGGGGCGTGTACAGCCTGAGCGTCGTGATCCCGGTCGCGCTCGCGGCGATCCTCGTGTTCCTCGGTGCGCGCGGGCTCATTCCGAGCTCGCGTCCGGCGCTGCGGATGGTCGCGGGGCTCGCCGGTGCGATCGCGGCGGGCGTGGGGGTGTCGTGGCTCTGGGGGCTGTTCGTCTGGCCGATCCTGCACTACGACCCGGTCGATGAGACCGGGCTTCGCTTTTTCGCGTCGTTCGTCTCGGCGAAGGAGGCGGTGACGCTGCGGCGGCTGCCCGGCTTCGAGATGTCGGAGCTGGAGTTCTACAGCTGGTGGCCGCTCCGGATCATCCTGCTGCTGTTCGTCGTGAACATGATCGTGGCGACGGTGCGGCGGATCGAGTTCACCTTCAAGAACATCGGCGTGCTCGCGGTGCACACGGGCATCGTGATCATTTCGCTCGGCAGCGTGTACTACCAGGGGCTGAAGAAGGAGGGCGACACGATCGTCTTCGCCGCCCGCCCGGCGCAGCCGGGCGCGACGCCCGAGGACGCCGGCGTCGGCCCGATGCAGACCGGCTTCTACGACAACACGCGCGTCGCCCTGTGGGTCGCGCAGCGCCGCGCCTGGACCGGCACGCCAGATTGGGAGCAGCGCCCGCTCTCGGGCGTGCCGCGGTACAACGACTACAACCTCGACGCCGCGGGCGGGGGCGACGCGCCGCTGCTGAGCCGCGTCATCAACGGCGAGGGCAACCCCGGGACGGCCGACAACGGCTCGGACCGCGACCTCGCGCTGACCGTGCCCGACGGCCCGGGCAACCGGATCGACGCGGACATCTCCTTCCGCGTCGTCGGGTACGCGGGGTACGCCGAGGGCCGCGAGGACTGGCGGAAGGCGGCCGCGCCCTCGTCGTCGTCCGGCATCGAGCCGCACCCGGTGCGGATCGTCGAGCTGCTGAGCCGGCTGAGCGCCGCGGACGAGGAAGCGGGCGGCGTGCCCGTCATCCGCGCCCCGTTGCACCCCAAGGACCCGACGCACCGCATCGCGGAGAACGAGGCATTCGTCCTCGAGCACGAGATCGACCCCGACCCGCGCCGCGTGGGCGACCTGCTGACGCGGGTCCCGCCGCGCACGGCCCATGCGCTGATCGTCGAGGTGCCGAACGAGCCGGGCTCCGCGGACGGCGCTCGCTCGGTCATGGCGGCCGAGGCGGGCAACGAGTATGTGATCGGCGAGACCGGCTGGCGCGTGGGGGTGAAGGAGCTGCTGCCGGAGCCGCCCTTCCCGATCATCACGGCCGGGTACGAGGGGGCGACCTCGCCCGTCGCGGTGCTTCAGGTGACGCCCCCCGAGGGCGACGCCTACGAGCGGTATGTCTACGACCGCTTCCCCGCGATCAACCAGGACATCCTGGGCACGCAGGAAGACGGCCGGCCCAATCGCCGCGACGCCGACCCCGCGATCCGCATCTCCTACCTCGACCTCACGCGCCTGCGCGTGCTGCTCAACGAGAGCTCGGAGACGGGCCTCATCCAGGCGATCGTCCGCGAGCCGGGCGGCGGGCTGAAGGTCCTGGCCCCCGCGCCCCCGGGCGAGGTGATGCGGGACATCGTGCCCAAGATCGACCTGCGCGTCGCGGACGCGTGGGCGCACGCCGAGCGGATCGAGCTGCCGATCTCCGTTCCGGACAAGGACCGCGAGCGTCGCTTCATCGGGACGCACGACATGGCGATGATCGCCGTCGAGGTGTCGGTGCCGATGGCGGAGACGGGCGCGGACTGGTCGCGCGTGGTCTGGCTGCCCTTCGCCCGCTACCTCGAGACCGCCGCGGACCAGCACCGCACGCTGACGCTCCCGGGCGGTCGCGAGCTGACGATGGCCTTCGGGCGCATCCGGCACGGGTTCCCGGGCTTCGGCATCCGGCTCGCCGATTTCGAGATGATCGCGTACGACCACCGCGGGGCGCCGCGGGACTACCAGTCGGTGCTCAGGGTCGTGCCCGCGGTGGGGCCGGGCGTGCGGGCGCCGATCGAGGAGCCGTACGAGCGCGTGGCGAAGCTGAACGCGCCGCTGCGGGCCCCCTTTGTCTGGAGCGAAGAGCGTGGCTGGCTCTCGAACGCGGCGATCCGCATGACCAGCGGGCTGAACCCGCACCAGTTCAAGCTGAGCCAGGCCGGCTGGGACCAGCAGGGCTGGCAGGAGACCCAGCAGCTCGCCGACCAGGGCGTGCTGCCGAGGCCCTTCGCGCGGTTCACGATCCTGCAGGTGGGCAACAACCCGGGCATCCATGTGATCGCGTTCGGCGGCGTCCTGATGGGCGTCGGCATCCCGTGGGCGTTCTATGTGAAGCCCTGGCTGGTGCGGCGGGAGAAGACCAGGCTGGCCACGCAGCACGCGGGCCGGGCCAAGGGTGGGCTGGGCAAGCCGGCGCGCGACGATGCGTCACCGGCGACGCCCGTACCGAGTGCCGTGGAACAGGAGACCGTGCAGGCATGAGCAAGCGACTGCTTTCCGTACTCGTGCTCGCCCTCGCCGCGTGCGTGGGCGTGGCTCCGGCGCAGAGCTATGGCGTCTCCGAACGCGAGGCGGCCCCCGCGGAGGTGGGCCCCGCTGGCAACGCGCACCCCGAGGAACAGATCGTCGCCCACCACGAGGGCATGGCGGCCAACCCGTTCGGCAATCCCGAGATCCCGAGCCAGGCGACGCTCGCGGAGAAGGTCGCGCTCGCCGAGTCGGTGGATCTCTCGCCGCTGCGGGACCTCGCGGTCTTTCATAACGGCCGCGTGAAGATCCTGGACACGCTGGCGCTCGAGACCGTGGAGTACCTGACCGGGCGTTCGACGCTGCGTCTGCCCGCGGCCGAGGCGGAGCGGGAGGCGCTCGGCGGGCCCGAGGCCCGGTTCGGCCGCATGTTCGCGATGTTCGACCTCGCGATCGACCCCGGGTTCTATGTGGATCGCCCGCTGATCGCGATCGACTACCTGCCGCTGCGCGAGGCGTACCTCGAGCTGGCGTTCCAGGGCGACGACGAGCAGGTGAGCCGCTGGAAGAGGACGGGGCGCGTGACGCCCCTGATGGTCGACCGGCTGACGCAGCCGATCTTCGACGCGCACGCGGGGGAGACGCCCTTCCGCGACGGGATCACGAAGACGGAGAACCGGCTGAACCTCTTCAAGAACTCGGTGTCGAACTTCCTGGTGATTGCGCCCGAGCACAAGACCGACGAGTGGCACCACATCGCCGAGTCGCCCGCGGACAGCCCCGTGCGGCAGGCCGCGGCGAGGCTCGGGGCGGCGTGGCGAGCGGGCGACGCGGCGGGTGTGAACGCGGCCGTCGCGGAGCTGGCGCAGATCCTGCCGACGATCAACGCGGAGCTGTACCCCGAGGGGCGGCGTTCGCTGGAGCTGGCGTACAACCGGTCGAACCTCTTCGAGTGGGGCTACTGGACCTACCTCGCCGCGTTGTTGTGCCTGACGGTCGCGTTCGGCACCGGTCGGCGCGGGATCGGTCGCACGGGGCAGGCGCTGCTGTTCCTGGCGGTGGCGTTGCACGCGATCGGGTTCACGATGCGGTGCGTGATCGCCGAGAGATTCGCGATCCAGAATCAGTTCGAGTCGATGACGGGGCTGAGCCTGTTCGCGTCGATCGTGGGCATGTGCATCATGGTCGCGCGGCGGCAGTGGCTCTTCGGGGCGGCGGCCGCGGCGACGGGGTTCCTGGTGCTCATCGCGGCGACGGAGACGGGGATCCCCGGGCGTTCGATCGAGCGCGAGGCGGCGATCCTGAATACGAGCGTGCTGCTCAAGTACCATGTGACGACCGTGCTGACGAGCTACGGGTTCATCACGCTCGGCTTCGTGATCAGCCTGTTCTACCTGGGCGTGCACTACGCCTCGAAGCTGATGGGCAAGACCGAGCTCGAGACCGTCGCCGTCGGGGCGCTCGGCTCGGGCGAGGCGCCGCGGCCCGAGAACGCCAACGCGCGGCCGACCACGGCCCGCACGCTCGCGGACCTCGACACGGCGCAGATGATCGTGCTGCAGCTCGCGTTCTGGACGCTCGGCGTCGGCACGCTGCTCGGCGCGTGGTGGGCGGACCATTCCTGGGGCCGCTGGTGGGCCTTCGACCCGAAGGAGACCTGGGCGCTCATCACCTGGATCGTGTACCTGATCGTGATCCATGTGCGCTTCGTCACCGGTGGGAACAAGGCGCTCGTCACCGCGTGGCTCAGCGTCGTCGGGTTCTTCGTGATGCTGTGGACCTACTTCGGCGTCAACCTGCTGCTGCCGGGGCTGCACGCGTACGCGTGACGCGGTCCTAGCGCGTGGTCAGCACGACGCGGCCGATGACAGCGTCCGGTTCGACCGTGTACGCGCTGACGCCGTTGAATTCGGCGACCAGGTCGCCCGTGGCCGACTCCGTCGCGTCGCGGTACGCGAAAATGTCGCCCATCGCAAAGGACCGCGACAGCTTGAACACAAGGACCTTCGCGTCCTGCGGGATCTCCGGCTCAACGAGCGTTGTCGGCACCGTGTAGACCTGGGCCACGGTTGCCCGCGTCGTCAACGCGAGCGCGCATGCTCCCGCGATGAAGAGCACACCGCTCCCGCAACCGCGGGCGATCTTCGGGCGTTGGTCGTTGGTCACGATCGGCCTCCTCGCGCCTCGATCCCCTGCGCCGCGGGATCAAGAGCAAGGATGCCCCGGCGAGCCGTGCCCGTCACGCCGCCTGTTCGTGCGTCGCGCGGGCCCGGAAGTGCCGGAGCAGCCCGAGCGCCAGGGCGTCGTCCGCCTGGCCGCGTACATGCCGCAGGAAGTTGGCGATCACCTTGAACTCCGCGAGCGACGCCGCGGAAGGGTGCTCGAAGTCGGCAAGCGCCATGCCCCAGCTCGGGAACAGGCGGTGGTCGGTCGGCTCGTCGATCAGACGGCTGACCCAGGTGTGGCGAGGGTCGGCCTCGATCTTCGCCATGAGCGATTCCAGCGGACCCTCTTCCCCTTCGAGCAGTTGCATGAAGTCGCCGCAGGAGAACAGCAGCACGCCCGTCAGCCCCCGTGCCGTGTTCGCGTCGCAGGACCGTTGCACGAGGTCGTTCAGCCCCGCGGGGGAGAACTCGGTGACCGCGGTGCTCACATAGATGACACGCTTCATCGGGCACTCCTCCGCCGTCCCCGGACCTCGCCTCATCGGTCACCCTCCGGGCTCGGGAAAGCACCCGGCGGGAAATCCCGTGGTTCAAGGGTGATGACCCTTCCGAACACTCGCCCAATCATGCGGCGTGGCCGTGAATCCCACTATGCCAGACGGCTCCGTCCGATTGCAGAGATCCGACTACGCAATTGACCCCGTCGCGCTCGCAAAGCACCTTCTTGGGTGTACTTTGGTCCGCCTGCACCGAGGCCGGCGCCTCGCCGGGGTCATCGTCGAGACCGAGGCCTACTGCGGGCCCGAGGACAAGGCCGCCCACTCCGTCGGCTGGCGACGCACGCCCAGGACCGAGCCCATGTTCGGCCCTCCCGGCACGAGCTATGTCTTCCTGACCTACGGCATGCACCACTGCTTCAATGTGGTGTGCGGTGCGGTCGACGAGCCGGTCGCGGTCCTCGTCCGGGCCCTCGCCCCGTCGGAGGGGCTCACGACCATGCGCCGCCTCCGCGCCCGGCCCGCCAGCCCGAACGCCCGCCCCCGCGACCCCGCCGCCCTGCGGGAGACCGACCTGTGCTCTGGCCCGGCCAAGCTCTGCGCCGCCCTCGGGATCGACCGGACGCACAACGCGCTCAGCCTGGTGGAATCACCGGTACTGTGGATCGAGCCGCCCGCCACGGGGTGGTCCGCCGACCAGATCGCTGGTCGGATCATCAACACCACCCGCATCGGGGTGGATTATGCCCAGGAGTGGGCGGACGCCCCCTTGCGGTGGTACGACGCCGATTCCCCGCATGTCAGCGTCCGCGACCGCGTCCGAGAAGCCCAAGGCAAACCGCCGGCCCGTCGCCCGCGTACAGAATGAGCCGGACCCCTCTCCGCGTGGCTGGAGCCCGGCCGCCGCCTTGTGTCCCCGGGGGGTGATCGCCCGCATCGGAACCTTTGTGGGGTCCGATTTCATGGGGTGGAATCCGAGGGCCGATGAAGTCGTTTGGTCCGGTTGAGCGGATTCTCTAGGATGACGGCTCCGGGACCCCGAATCGGGGCGTCCGAAGTCCGAAGGAAACGGCCGTGTCCGAGCTGATCGACCTCAAGGACATCATGGAACGCGCGGGCGGCTACAGCCCGAAGGCCTACGAGTTCCTGCGGGATGGGCTGGCGCACGCCGTGCGCTCGGTGCACGGCGAGCACGCCGCGAACACCCTGCCCACGGACGACGACGAGTCCCGGCATGTCTCGGGCCAGGAGCTGTGCCTCGCCCTGCGCGACTACGCGATCGAGCGGTACGGGCTGCTGGCCCGCTCCGTCCTCGCCAAGTGGGGCATCCGGCGGACCGACGACTTCGGCCGCATCGTCTTCGCGATGGTCGACGCCGGCCTGATGCGCACGACCGACGAGGACCGGCTCGAGGACTTCCAGGGCGTGTACGACTTCGACGAGGAGTTCGGCGCGGGCCTGCTGGACTCGATCGCCCGCGAGTAATCGCGCCGGGCGTTCTCCCAGTATCTTCTGTTCATGGCGAGGAACCGACCCGACGGGCCGGCGTGGGCCCACCTGCACCTGTGGCAGATCCAGCCGCTGCGCGATGTCGCGGTGGTCTTCGCCGTCATCGGGCTGATCTGGCTCGGCTCGATCATCTCGATCGTCACCGTCCCGGTCCTCCTCGCGCTCCTGCTCGCCTACCTCGTCGAGCCGGTCGTCCGCTGGCTGCAGCGCCGCACCGCCCTCAAGCGCCGCGGCGCCGTGATCCTCATGCTGCTCGTGATCACCGTCTCGGTCGTCGTGCCGACGGTGGTGGGGGTGGGCGTGGGCATCGCCCAGGGCGTCCGCTTCGCCCAAGAGGTCAGGGGCGGCGTCTCCGCCCTGCGCATGAGCCTCGCCGAGCCAGACAACGAACGCCTCGCCCGCCGCGTGCCCGAGGGCACCTGGCGCGGCGTGCGCACGGCCATCCTCTGGGTGCGCGAGAAGCTCGAGCCACCGCCGCCCGAGCCCGCCTCGCCCAGCGACGCCGAAGCACCCGCCGACGCCGAGGGCGTCGTGCCGCAGACCGATCCCGCATCCACCACAGGCGCCGACCCGCCCCCGCCGACCGCGCCCGCGGCCCAGCCCGCCGACGCCCTCGAACGCGAGCCGCTCGGCCCCGCGATCCCGCCCGCCGAACCGCCGGTCACCGAAGAGGATCGCGCCAGCTCGCTCGATGTCGTGCTGGGCTGGATCGAGGAGAACGCCGCGGCGATCGCGCGTGGCGTCTTCCAGACCGGGGGCGACGCGATCGCCGCCCTCTTCGGCCTGCTCGGCACGCTCACCACGCTCGGCGTGATGCTCTTCCTCACCGCGTTCTTCTTCTTCTTCATCTCGACCGGCTTCCCGAAGGTCACCGAGTTCGGCGAAGAGATGGTCCCCGAGAAGCACCGCGCCCGCGCCGTCGAGCTCGCGACGAAGCTCGACCGTGTCGTCTCCGGCTTCGTGCGCGGGCGGCTCATCATCGGGCTGATCCTCGGCGCGTTCTTCTCCGTCGGCTGGTTCGCGGTCGGCGTCCCGCTCGCGCCGGTGATCGGCATGGCGACCGGCCTTCTCGGCGTCTTCCCCTACGCGGCGCTCGTCGGTCTGCCCGTCTCGATCATCCTGCTCGCGCTCGAGAACCACACCGGCTTCCGAGGCAGCTGGTGGTGGATCCTCTTCGCCCCCACGGTGATCTACCAGATCGGCCAGCTCGCCGACGACTACCTCCTCACGCCCTCCATCCAGGGCAAGGAGACGGACCTCGACATCCCCTCGATCATGTTCGCCGTCTTCGCCGGGGGTGCCCTCTTCGGCATCTACGGCCTGCTGATCGCCATCCCGCTCGCGGCCTGCCTGAAGATCGTGATCCGCGAGCTCCTCTGGCCCCGCTACCGGGCCTGGGTCCGCGGCGAGCGAGCCGACGCCCTGCCGCTCGACCGCGAGTGATGCGACCCGGCTTCACACGCACGCAATTCTCGGGCACTTCCTGCCCCCACCCTTGACCGGGGGCCCCGGAACCTGTACTCAGGAACCATGAGGAACCCCCGAGAGATCGCCGCGGCTGTCGTCTGCGCCTGCCTCGCCCTGCTGACCATCCCCGCCCTCGCCCAGAAGTCCGGCGAGACGGGCATCGAGCGCTTCGTCGATTTCGACGCCGCGATCGACGGCGACGGCACGCTGGCGAACCCTTGGAACACGCTGCAGGGCAAGCCTCTCTACGGAGCCGAGGAGGTCACCATCTGGCTCCAAGGGGAGGCCAACCCGACCAAGATCCCTGTCAGCCTGCACGCGAGCCACCCCGGCACGCGGAAGCTCCGCCTGCTGTCGCGCCACCTCGTCGACCCCACCGCCCCCCCCGCTCACTTCACCCGCAGCTACCGCGTCATCCAGGACCTCGGCTTTGAGGACATCGGCGACGGCGTTTACCGCGCCGTCGTCCCGCCACAGGCCGAGTACCCGGTCGCCGTCCTGCGCGGGTGGGATCTGCCCGAGCATCGCGAAATCCCGCCCGAGGGCCTCGAGCCCGGGCTCGCCTTCGACCAGGACTATGTCGAGTCCTTCCGGATCACCGAGCAGGCCAAGGTCGCCCTCCCGCGCGAGTTCTCGCTCAACGCGCTCACCAACCGCCCCTACGGCTGGTTCAGCCTCGGCTACGAGGTGTACATCAAGACGCCCACGGGCAACCCGCCCGGCACCCGCGGCGAGCCCGAGTACCGCATCGCCGTCGCCACGGCCGACCGCCTCTCGTTCATCTCGATCAACACCTTCGGCAACACGATGATCCCCGACATCGAGGTTGCCGGCTGGATCGTCTCGCTGCAGGTCGGCTACTACTCGAAGCGGGCGATGCAGTTCTACCCGGGCGACACCGTCACCGTCCGCGACATGCTCTTCGTCGCCTGCACCGACAACGACAACATCGCCGTCGTGAACGGTGGGGGCCCCGGCACCGTCGTCCGCGGGCTGCGCAACCAGCACATCGGCGTTGGTGAGGACGGCGGGCCCTTCGTTGTCGCCACGCTCAACGACGACACGCCCTACGACCAGTTCATCATCCAGGACCAGGTCACCCACCCCGGCTACCGGCTCTACACGCTCAACGGCTCCGACGCCGCCCTCGCCCGCCCCACCCGCTTCAACCTCGCCGCCTTCCACAACGACGATGTCAACGCGGGCGAGGTCCGGCGGGCGATCTCCCTCGCCTACGAGAACCCGCAGCTCGCGCTCGGGCAGTTCCCCATCAAGCCCGACCTCATCGCCGGCGCCGACGCCCGCGACCCCTCCGCCTTCCCGTTCGTCCTCTCCGATGTCTACGCCGAAGGCCTGCGGAACATGAACGACTTCAACATGCGGGGCGTCCGCGTCGAGCGCAGCACCATCCGCAGCACGGAGCGCACGATCGTCTCGCTGTTCAACGACCTGTCCTTCTCGCACTGGGAGTCGTGCCTCTTCGAGCTCCGCCCGCGCTTCAACGCCCTGGGCAACATCGGTGCCGACGACGCCGCGTTCGTCAACTGCACGCTCCGCGTCATCGGGGACAACCGCGCCGCCCTCTTCGGCGTGGGCGACGAGAGCACCGGCCGCGTCTTCATCCAGGACCTCGTCGTCGAACGCGCCGACGACAAGGCCGGCTTCCGCTTCGCCAACGCCCGCGCGGGGCACGGGCCGCCCGCGCTCAAGCCCGGGGCCATCGCCGGCTTCGACGGCACCCCCGACCTCGGCTCCATCTGGTTCGGCCCGCGCACCGTCGACGCCGGGCCCACCGGCCTGCAGACGCCCGAACTCGGCGGGCCGGCCGACGGGATCAAGATGTTCCGCAGCATCCACGGCGACCGCATCCGCATCGGCCCCACCGGCACCGACGGCACGCCCGTGATGACCCGTCCCGCCGACCTCGCCGCCGCCAACGCCGCAAGCGACCTCGTCCGCCCGCTCTCGACCGCGCTCACCGGCCCCATGGGCTTGAACGGCGCCGGCTTCGACGGCCGCCTCGGCGCCTTCCAGTCGGGCGACCCCGGCGCCTGCTCGGTTGCCGACCGGGCCCCGCCCTACGGCCAGCTCACCTTCGCCGATATCACCGCGTTCCTCGCCGCCTTCGCCGCGGGCGACCCGAGCGTCGACGCCGAGGAGCCGCAGGGGCTCACCTTCGCCGATATCACCCGGTTCCTGACGGTCTTCTCCGCCGGCTGCCCCTGAGCCCCACCCGAGCCCCAAGCCCGCCGCTTACTTCCGCTTCTTCCGCTGCTTGACGCCGCGCTTCTTCTGGGCCGTCGTGCCCTTCGTCCGGAGCATCGGCATCCCGGGCATCCCGCCCGCCGCCCCGAGATCGCGCACCGCGCCGACCTTGCCCGCCGCGCTCAGGCCGCCCATCTGCTTGCTCAGCTTGTTGATCGTGTCGAACTGCTTGACGAGCTGGCCCACATCCTTCTGATCCGTCCCGCTGCCGGTCGCGATCCGCCGCCGCCGGCTCGGGTTCATGAGGCTCGGCTTCCGCCGCTCCTTGGTCGTCATCGACTGGATCATCGCCTCGACCCGCGTGAGCTGGCCGTCGTCGATCTCCACATCCTTCAGCGCCGAGCCCAGCCCGGGCAGAAGACCAAGAAGCTGCTTCATCGGCCCCATCCGCCGCAGCGTGCGCAGCTGACCCAGGAAGTCCTCCATCGTCATCTCGCCCTTGGCCATCTTCGCCTGCAGGGCCTCGGCCTCCTCCTCCGAGACCTCCTGCTGGGCCTTCTCCACGAGGCTGACCACATCGCCCATCCCGAGGATCCGCCCCGCCATCCGCTCGGGGTGAAACGCCTCGATCGCGTCGAGCTTCTCGCCGACGCCGATGTACCGGATCGGCGCCCCGGTGACGGTCTTGACCGACAGCGCCGCCCCGCCCCGCGTGTCGCTGTCAAACTTTGTCAAGACGATCCCGTCCACCGTCAGCCGCTCGTGGAACGCCTTCGCGCTGTTCACCGCGTCCTGCCCGGTCATCGCGTCCACAACGAGGAAAATGTGGTGCGGGTTCAGAGCTTTCTGCACCGCGTGCAGCTCGCCCATCAGCTCATCGTTGATGTGCAGGCGACCGGCCGTGTCCAGGATCAGGACATCCACCCCCGCCTTCTGCGCCGCCTCGTACGCACGACGGCACACCTGCACCGCGACATTCACGGCCTTCCCGTACTCCGCCGCCTTATCCGGCTCCCCGTGGAAGCGGATCGCGGGCCCGCTCGCCACGAGCTCGTTCGCCCCCGCCGCGACGGTCTCCAGCTGCTCGATCGCCGCCGGCCGCTGCAGGTCGGCCGCGCACACCATCACGCTCCGCCCCTGCTTCTTCAGGTGCGCCGCCAGCTTCCCGCAGGTCGTCGTCTTCCCCGACCCCTGCAGCCCGCACATCATCACCACCGTCGGCCCCGGGCTCACCTTCAGGATGCCCGGGTGCCCGCCCGCCATCTCGCCCGTCTCGGGGTCCCCCCCGAGCAGCTCGACCAGCCGGTCGTTCACGATGCCGATCATCTCCTGCCCGGGCTTGAGGCTCTTGGTCACCTCCCGCCCGAGGGCATCGTCCACGACCTTCTTCGTGAACTCCCGCACCACCTCCTGGTGCACATCGGCCTCGAGGAGCGCCGTCCGCACCTCCGCCATCGCCTCCCGGACATTGTCCTCGGAGATCTTCCCCTGCCCGCTGAGCTTGCGGAACACGCCGTTGAAGCCGTCAGAAAGTCGGTCGAACATGCCCCCACTTTAGGACCGCCCGGGCCCAGCACACGCCCCCGCCGGAGTCACCCCCCGGATGCCCCCCGACGCCGAGTCTGAGCGCCAGCGAAGGCTCGGGTTGACCGTCCAGAAGCGCCCGATCCCCCCCTCCCCGCCCCACCCCGCCGTCTCTCAAGGCTCCGTCGCATCCTTATCAAACCCCAGCCCGTTCCACATCCCGTTGTCCCCCAGGTCCACCGACACCCGCTGCGTCAGCGCACCCGTGTCCTCCACGACATACCCAAGCTCCTCCAGCGACCGCGAATCCGCGTGCCCGTCCAGCCACGCGACATTCACCTTCCCCCCGTGCCGAGCGTCCGCCGGGCTCGGCTCCGCCTCCTGCGCAAACCCCGTCGCCCGCGTGTTCTCCGTGTCCAGCCGCGGCGGGTCCATCGTGTACGCGTGCTCGCGCAGCCCCTCCTCCGCCACCAGCCGCTGATTCCCCCGGCTATCCGCAAACCCCACCGTCGCGTACGGCCGCAGGATCTTGTGCTCCCGCACCGGGAAATTGGAAACCGACCCCCCCGGCCCCTCCGTCCGCGAGTTGCCCAGGTAGAGATAGTTGTACCCGTAGCTCCCGTTCCGGAACGCCATCAGGTCCCCCGACTTCTTGCTGCGAAAGTCCTCGGGCGAGTGGCTCGGGTCTCGGAACACCTCGTTGTCCACCCGCCGCAGATCGTCCTTCGCCGCGCTCGGGTTCCCCCCACCCGTGAACTCCAGGTACTCCTGCTCCCCGACCGGCGTGAACGGCTGCCCCACATACTCCCCGATCGGAAAGTGCCACCGCGCCCGCGGCCGCCCGCTCGGCTCGTGCACCTCCACCCCAGGCAACCGGTGCGCCGGGAAGTGCCCCTTCTCCGTCCCGTGCAAACTCAGCCCCACCGAGAGCTGCCGCATATTCGAAAGATCCACCGCCGCCCAAGCCCGCTTCCGCGCCGCCCCAAGCGCCGGCAGCAGGATCCCGATGAGCAGCGCCACAATCGCGATGACCACCAGCAGCTCGATCAGCGTGAACGCGCCCTGGTTCGTATAGCGCTGGTTCTTCCGGCTCATCGCTTCCCCTTCAGCCACTTGTGCAGCTTCGTCTTGCTCCAGGCGTTGACGCACAGGTCCTTCGTCAACCAGCCCCGCCGGCCGGTCATCACACCGTACCGCAGGTTGTCGAAATCCCCAAGCGCGTGCACATCACAATCGATCGCGATCTTCACCCCCGCCTCCACCGCCGCCGCCACATGCGTGTCCCGAAGATCCAGCCGCAGCCAGTGCGCATTGATCTCCAGAGCCACATCATGCTCCTTCGCCGCCGCGATGATCTCATCCATCGCCGGCTGCAACCCCGGCCGCCGCTGGATGATGCGCCCCGTCGGATGCCCCAGCACATGCACAAACGGGTTCGCGATCGCCTTCAGAAGCCGCGCCGTGGCTTTCTTCGGGTCCTGGTCCAACGCTACATGCGGGCTCGCCACCACCACATCCAGCGACGCCAGCGTCTCCTCATCGAAATCGAGCGACCCATCCGCCAGGATGTCCACCTCGCTCCCCTTCAGGATCGTGATCGAGTCGAACGCCCCCTGCGCCTCCGCGATCGCCGCCGCCTGCTCGCGCAGCCGCGCCTCGTCCAGCCCCCCCGCCTGCGCACTGCTCTTGCTGTGGTCCGTCACCGCGATCGTGTGAAACCCCCGCCCCCGCGCCGCCTCCACCAGCTCCATCAGCGACATCTTCCCGTCCGAAGCCGTCGTGTGCGCGTGCAGCTCCGCCTTGATATCCGAAAGCTCCACCAGCCCCGGCGTCTCCTCAACGCCCAGCTCCCCCCGATCCTCCCGCAGCTCCGCCGGCACCCACGCCACCCCCAGCCGCGCGTACACCGCTTCCTCGGTATCGCTCGCCTCCGGCTCGATCCCCCGATCCTGAGGCGGCCCCGCCCCCGGGTCGTCGTCGGTGAAGAGCCCGTACTCGTTCAGCGTCAGACCCTGCTGCCGCGCCCGCTCCCGCAGCTTCACATTGTGCTCCTTCGAGCCCGTGAAGTACATCAGCGCCGCCCCCCAGCTCTCCCGAGGCACCGTCCGCAGATCCACCTGCACGCTCGACCCACCCTCCGGCTCGAACCCCTTCCATCGCCCGTAGGCCTCCTCGATCGCCACGCGCACGCTCGTCTTCCGCTCGCCCGAAGCGATCACATCGACAACGCCCGCCATCTCGCGCAGCGCCGCGTGCGCCTTCGCCGGGTCCTTCGCGACGACCAGCACATCGATGTCCCCGATCGTCTCCTTCCCCCGCCGCAAACTCCCCGCCGCCTCGGCCCGCTCCACACCCTTCACCGCGAGCAGCGTCTCCACCACCCGCTGCGCCACGGGCCACGCGATCCCCTGGTGCAGCCGCCGCCCCGACTGCTCGAGAAACTCCAGACTCCGCGCGATCTTCGCCACCGCCTTCTCGCCCATCCGGGGCAACCCCGCGAGCTCCCCCGACTCCACCACCCTCCGCAGCCCCGCCAGGTCCTCAACCCCCAGCTCCTCCCACATCGCCTTCACCGTCTTCGGCCCCAGCCCCGGCACATCCATCACATCCAGCAGCCCCGACGGCACCTTCTCCGAAAGCTCCCGGTGATCCTCGAACTCGCCGGTCTCCGCGAACGCCCCGATCTTCTCCGCCAGCCCCTTCCCGATTCCATCGAGCGCCGTCAACGCCTTCGGATCCCGAGCGATCGGCTCCAGGTCCGTCGCCGAAGCCTCCACCGTCCGCGCCGCCTTCGCAAACGCGTTCACCCGAAACCGATCCCCCCCCGTCAGCTCAAGAAGCTTCCCCGTCTCCTCAAGCACCGCCGCCAATCGCTGATTGAAACTCATACCCCGATCCTAAGGGACACAACCGCCCACCACCCGCGCGCCCACGCATCGCCCACCCGATGCCACCCCACCCGGTGCCACTATCCGCGAAGCGGGCAGTGCCGATCAACCCGAAGCGCTACACCTCCGCTTCTTCTCCCCCACGGGGAGAAGTCGGCCCGAAGGGCCGGATGAGGGGCTCCGCAAGCGCAGCGCCTCCCCCGCTCCAACCCTCCTCTCTCACCCCACGCCCGACAAGCCCTCGCCCCCATCCCACCAATCAGAGCCGCGTTGGTAACAACGCGGTCTCCCCGAACCCCAAAATCCGAAACCCCGGTGCCCCGAACCGCCGCAACGCGGCGCTTCGGGCCGATCAACCATCCAACCCACAACCCCAAGGGACGCCGAAGCTGAGGCCCTGCGAAGCTTCGGGTTGATCAACAGAAAGCCCCCGTAACCCCAAAAGACGAGCCCGCAGCGCAAGCATCCAAACCCACCCAACCCCTTTGCCCCTTCCCCCTCCGCCCCTCTACCCCTCCCCTCGCCCCCCATACTCCTCAACGATCGACCGCTCCACCGCGCTCACCACCCCCTCCCGCTCACCCTCCGGCACCAGCAACAACGCCGCCACCCACCGCCGCGCCAGCTCCGGCCCCGCCGGACGCAAGAGCTCAACCAGCATCCTCGCGTGATCGTCGGGCAGCGGCCCCGACCCGGCCCGCCCGCCCGGCATCGTCCGATCCTGATCCGACCGCTCCGCCATCCGATCCCCCGCTCCGCGTCATCACCACCGCAGACCCGCGCACCCGCGTCTCCAGGGTCTGCACGAACCCCTCGAGCCGGCCGACCCGGTCGATGAGCTCCCCGAGCGTACCCGCCATCGCGGTGAACAACTCCGGCGCCTCCGCCTCCCCCAGGGCCGCCCGCTTCGCGTCCGCCGCATGCATGGGCCCTTCGCCCGTCAGGAGCCAGGTCCCGCTCAGCCCGAGGGCCGCGCACAGCGCTGTCAGGAACTCGACGCTCGGGCTCTGCCCCTGCATGTACCGCCGCACCGTCTCCGGATGGACCCCGGTCATGTCCCCCAGCTCCCGGTAGCTCCGCCTCCCGGTCGCCGACGCCAGCCGATCGTGCAGTTCCGAGCGTGTCATGGCCCCATCGTACGAAGTGTGCCCATCTCCCGAGCAGACGCTGGACACGAGCCACAATTCTGTGGACCCCGACCGCGATCCCCCACACCGGGCCCGCATCTCGCCCGCCCCTCACCCCACATCCGCGATCCCGAGCGCTTCCCCGTATTTCTTCAGCAGCCGCCGCCGGGCCAACCCGTCCTCGGGAGCACCCAGTTTCGGGCTCCGCTCCAGCCACGCCTCCGCGTCCTCACGCGCCAGCCGCAGGAGCTCCCAGTCCCGGCTCAGGTCCGCCACCTCGAAGGGCGGCAAGCCCGACTGCCGATCGCCGAAGAGCTCGCCCATCCCCCGGATCTCGAGGTCCTTCTCGGCGAGCTCGAACCCGCTCGTCGTCGCCGCCATCGCCCCGAGCCGCTGCTCCGCCTCGGGCGTCGCCGCATCGCCCACGAGGACGCAGACCGAGGGCTTATCGCCGCGACCCACGCGCCCGCGGAGCTGGTGCAGCTGCGCCAGCCCGAAGCGCTCCGCGTTGTGCACCACCATCACCGTCGCCTCGGGGACATCGACGCCCACCTCGATCACCGTCGTCGCCACCAGGCAGTCGATCAGCCCCAGCCGGAACCGCTCCATGATCGCGTCCCGGCTATCCCGCTTCAGCCGCCCGTGCAGACCCGCCACCCGGAACTCCGAGAGAGGCCCCCGCTCCAGCCGCCGCACCTCCTCCCGCACCCCGGCGAGCTCACCCTCGCCACCCCCGCCCCCCGCCTCCTCCCCCTCGATCGTCGGCACGACCACAAACCCCCGCTCGCCCGCCCGCAGCCGCTCGACCAACAGCGCATCCGACCGCGCCAGCTCGTCGTTGCCGAACACCACCGTCTCCACCGGCGTCCGCCCCGGCGGCAAGGCATCGATCGTCGACACATCCAGATCCCCGAACACCGTCATCGCCAGCGTCCGCGGGATCGGCGTCGCCGTCATCACGATCACATGAGGCGTCACCGCGCTGATCTCCGCCGCGCCCACCGTCGCCGTCGTCCCCTTCGTCCGAAGCGTCGCCCGCTGGTGCACGCCGAACCGGTGCTGCTCATCGATCACGACCACCCCAAGCGACCGGAACCCCACCGACCCCGTGATCAGCGCATGCGTCCCGATCACCAGGTCCACCTCCCCCGCCTCGATCCGAGCCAGCAGCCGCTCCCGCTCATCCCGGCTCAGCGACCCCGTCAGCAGCGCCACCTTCACCCCCGACCCCTTCAAGGTCCGCGTGATCCCCGCGAAATGCTGCTCCGCGAGCAGCTCCGTCGGCGCCATCAGCGCCCCCTGGTGCCCGCTCGCCACGCCCATCAGGAGCGCATACAACGCCACCACCGTCTTCCCCGCCCCCACATCCCCCTGGATCAGCCGGTTCGTCGGCACCGTCTTCGAAAGATCAGCCGCCACCTCCTTCACCACCCGGTCCTGCGCCTCGGTCAGCGCAAACGGGAACCGCCCCCGGATCCGCGCATCCACCGCCTCATCCAGCCGCAGCGCCGGCGCCGTCAGCTCCCGCCGCAAATGCGCCCGCCGCAGATGCACCCCCAGCTGCAGCATCAACAGCTCGTCGTACGCCAGCCGCCGCCGCGCCTCCCGCGTCTCCGCTTCGTCCCGCGGCGCGTGCACCATCCGGTACGCCTCCGCCAGCCCCGGCATTTCCCGCTCCCGCCGGTACGCCTCGCTCAGGTGATCCTCGATCTGCTCCAGCGCCCTGGGCAGCACCAGCCCGATCGCCCGCTCGATCTCACGGCTCTTCACCCGCTCGCTCGCCGGGTACACAGGCCGCCACCGCGCCCCCGCCCCCTCGCCCTCCAGCGAATCCACGATCCACCACCGCGGGTTCGCGATCTGCCCCTGCCCACCCCGCAGCTTCAAGGTCCCCTGCACCCGAAGCCGCGTCCCCGCCCCGATCCGCTTCTGCAAGTACGGCTGGCTGAACCACACCAGGTCCACCCGCCCCGTCTCATCCGCCAGGACCGCCTCAAACCGCTTCTTCCGCCCGAACCCCGACACCCGGCACGCCGTCACCTCCCCCCGCGTCGACACGATCGCCCCCGCCTCCAGCTTGTCGATCGTCGCCTCCGCCTCCTCCCGCTCGTGCCGCATCGGCAGGTGCGCGATCAGCCGCCCCACATTCGTCAGCCCCAGCGCCTCCAGCCCACGCCACACCGGCTCCGCGATCCCCTCGACAAACCGCACCGGCGTCGTCAGCTCCACCGCATCCGCCCGCACCACCGTCCCCGCCCCGCTCACTCCTCCCCACCCCGTCTTCTCCCAAGCGCCAACGGATCATCATGAGGCGACGCCTCATCCCCCGGCGCGGGCGACCCCTCCTCCCGGTTCGCCGGGTCGATCTCCCGCAGGTAATCCCAGGTGTAGATCCCCGTCGAATGCCCATCGCTGAACCGGATCCGGATCGCGTAGTTCCCCACCAGCTCCGCATCCACCGCCACGATCTCCCCCCCAGCAGGACTCCCGGGAAGCACCGTCAGCGGGTTCCTCCCCATCGCCTTCCGCAGCTCCCGCTGGTCCGCTGACGGGCTCATCCGCCGCAGATACGCGATCGAGTAGTACGACCCGCCCCCGTCCGCCCACCGGATCGTCAGCCCGCGGTCCTTCTTCAGGTCCAGGTGCGTCGGCGTATTCGGCGAACCCAAGGCTTACACTCCCAACATGCCTAACACGACCAGCGACACCATCCGCCGCGGCCATCAACCACAGCGTAGCCCAGCCCACCTTCTCCCCGCCCTCCTCCTCCTCCTCACCCTCTTCACACCCACAATCCACGCCCAGACCGCCTACCCAGGCATCGTCGAAATCAAGAGAGCCGGCGACGCCGGCCCCGTCCTCCTCCTCATCCCCGGCCTCGGCCTCGACGCCTCCGCCTTCGACCCCTTCATCGAAGCCCACAAAGACGACCACCGCATCCTCGCCGTCACCCTCCTCGGCATGAACGGCGAGAAGGTCGAAGACGCCGCCCCCTTCAACCGCGTCTGGAACGACGACCGCACACCCTCCCCCTGGCTCGACCGCACCACCGAAAGCCTCGCCGCACTCATCCTCGACGAAGCACCCGGCTCCAAGGCCATCGTCATCGGCCACTCCATGGGAGGACACATCGCCCTCCGCCTCGCCGCAAACCACAAGGACCTCGTCGCCGCCGCCATCACCCTCGACGGCCGACCCGTCTACGAAGCGCCCGGCCTCCCCCTCACCACCGACCGCGACCGCCGCGCCCGACAAGTCTGGCGCGTCCAGGCCGAAACCATCGCCCGCGTCCCCGACGAAGGCTGGACCCAGGTCCTCTCAAACAATGTCCGCCAGGATGTCAAGGACCCCGCCCGCGCCGAAGTCCTCGCCAAGCTCGTCGCCCGCACCGACCCCACCGTCATGAAGCGCTACTACCTCGAGCTCCTCGCCTCCGACGCACGCCCCGCCCTCGCCGAGTCCAAGGTCCCCGTCCTCGCCATCGTCGGCCCCTTCTTCGCCCGCCCCAAGTCAGAAGCCGACCTCCGCGCCGAGTGGGCCGAGCTCACCAAGAACACCACCATCCGCGTCGAGCCCGTCATGCAGGGCGGCCACTGGCCCCTCGAAAACGCCACCGAGCGCACCAACGAGCTCATCGACGCCTTCATCAACGAAGTCACGGACCAGGGCTGATGACCACCACCGCCGCGAGCGCCATCGACACCCTCTGCGACCTCATCGACGAACGCCGCGCACCCCTCTGCGTAGGCCTCGACCCCGTCGTCGAGCGTATCCCAGACGCCATCCGCACCCACCGCGAACCCGCCGCCGCCCTCGAGGCCTTCTCCCGCGGCGTCATCGAGGCCGTCGAGGGCGTCGCCGCCGCCGTCAAACCACAGGCCGCCTGCTTCGAACGCTGGGGCAGCCCCGGCTTCGCCGCCCTGGAGCGCACCATCTGGGCCGCCCGCGAGGCAGGCCTCTTCGTCCTCCTCGACGCCAAGCGAGGAGACATCGGCACCAGCGCCGCCCACTACGCCGCCTCCGCAAGCGCCATGGGCGCCCACGCCGTCACCGTTAACGCCTACCTCGGCCCCTCCGGCATCCGCCCCTTCCTCGACGCCGGCCTCGCCGTCTTCGCCCTCGTCCGAACGAGCAACCCCGACTCCGACGCCATCCAGGCCAGCACCCTCACCGACGGCCGCACCGTCGCCGAGCGCGTCGCCGAAACCATCGCCGAGCTCGGCGCCGAGTACCGCGGAACGAGAGGCCTGAGCGCCCTCGGCGCAGTGGTGGGGGCCACCAAGACCGGCTCGACCGCAAGGCCCACCCCCGCCGCCCTCCGCGCCGCCATGCCCGACCAGGTCTTCCTGAACCCCGGCATCGGCGCCCAGGGCGCCGGCCCCGAAGACCTCCGCCCCCTCGCCCGCTCGAACGCGACGACCCTCAGCGCCCTGGGCCTCCTCGCCACCGCCAGCCGCTCCGTCACCTACCCCGACTTCCAGGAAGACGACAACGCCACAACCGCGGAAGAAGCCTGGCGCGCCGCCGTCCACAACGAAGCCAAGTCCCTCGCCCACCAACTCCAATCCGCCCTGACCTGACCGCGAGCCCTTCCCCCGGTGCCACTATCCGCGAAGCGGGTAGTGCTCTCCGGTCGCTCCATCCCTCGGGTGCCACTGACCCGGCTCTGCAGGTCAGTGCCGACCAACCACCAACGCCCATCCCCCCGGTGCCCCGAACCGCCGCAAAGCGGCGCTTCGGGCCAAC
>CAZTQV010000030.1:0-47613 GCA_964615815.1 uncultured Phycisphaeraceae bacterium
GCCCGCGCCGTGCACGCACCCGCCGCCGCCCGCGCCGCCCGCCCCCACGCTGGCAACCGCGCCCCGGCCCATGAGCAGCTCAAGAGCGCCCGCGAGCGCGTCGCGGCCCGCCGCAAGGCCGCCCAGTCCCGCATCCACAACCGCGCGGGCTACACCCGTCGCCGCGACGACCGCACCGGCGTCAACGGCGGCGTCGTCTTTGCCGCGATCCTGCTGGTCGCCGCGGTCACGATGGGCTTCCTCGTCGCCGTCCTGCAGAACGAGCGGGCCGACCGCGCCTCCGTCGTCGTCGAGACCGAGCAGGGTCTCCGGCTGGACATGAAGCGCGGCTTCGACGACGCCCTCCGGCTCGCCAGCCCCGATGCCGTCAGCGCGTCGGAGGACGAGGAACTCAACGCCCGCGTCCGCGAGCAGCTGCTCGAGGCCGAGCGTCAGCTCCGCGCCGCCGCGAGCAACGCCGAGGCCCTCGCCGCCGCGGGGCTTGAGTCCACCATCGCGAGCCTGCGCGAGCTGCGGCTCTCCCTCGGCATCAACCCGGCCCAGGCCGACGAGGAACTCGCCGAGACCGAGCCGAGCGACGCGAGGATGCCTGAGGGGTTCCTCGCGCCGGAAGCACCCGCCGCACCCGCGGCCATCGCCCCCGCCGCCGCTCCGCGCCCCGCCCTCGGCGGGCCGCTCGCGCACCCGGGCGCGAAGGTCGTCCTGCTCAGTGACTTTCGCCCGCCCCTCGACCGAGACCTCCGGGCGCAGGTCGACGGCATGGTCGGGCTGCTCCGGGGCTCGGGTGCCAACATCAGCGGCGAACTGACCGAGGCCCCGAAGGATCCCGCCGCTCTCGGCGCCGAGATCTCCGCCATCGCCCGCATCCGCCACGCCCGCGGCCAGCGCGACCTCGCCGACCCCGGCGTCGTCGCCCGCGTCCGCGACGCCGTCCGCGCCGACCTCGAACTCGACATGGTCCTCTGGATCGCCCCCGACCCGGCCGACGAGAACCGTCTCCGTGTCCTCATCGCGACCGACAAGTCAGGCTCCACCCTCAGCGCCGACCGCCTGCACCCCGCGCTGCTGGCCAGGTTCGCGCTGCCAACGCCCTGATTTGCCTCTCACCCCTTCGACACCTTCGCGAGCGCCTCAAGCTTCTCCACCGCCGCCCCCGACTTGATTGCTGCCCGCGCCCGCTCCAGCCCGTCCGCGATCGACCCCGCCGCCCCCGCAACGACTAGCGCCAGCCCCGCGTTGAGTGCCACCGCGTCGCTGTGCGCCGGGCTCGACCCGTCGATCGCTCCCCGGGCCAGCTCCGCCGCGTGCGACACATCCCGCGCCGCGAGCGCCGCCGGCGGCGCACCCCGCACGCCGAACCGCTTCGGGTCGATCGACTCCACCCGCAGGCCCGTCGCGCTCACCCACGCCGCATCGGTCGGCGCGTCGGTCGAGACCTCGTCCATACCGTCCCGGCTGTGCAGCACCACGCCCGTCGAGCCGAGCGCTTGCAGCGCTTGCGCCACAACCCCGACCTTCTCGGGCCGGTACACGCCGATCATCTGCCGCTTCGCCCCCGCCGGATTCGTGAGCGGCCCCAGCAGGTTGAAGATGGTCGGGAAGCCCAGGCTCCGGCGCGGACCCGCCGCGTGCCGCATCGCGGGGTGATGGTGGATCGCGAAGCAGAAGCACACGCCCACCTCGCGCAGGCACGCCGCCTGCACATCGGGCCCCGCATCGACATGTACCCCGAGCTGCGCCAGCACCTCCGCCGAGCCCCGCCCCGTGCGGCTGCGGTTCCCGTGCTTCGCAACCAGCACCCGCGTCACGCCGGAGTCCTTCGCCGGCTCCGCCGCCGCTGCGACCAGCGCCGCCATCGTTGAAATGTTGAAGGTCTTCGCCGCCCCGCCCGTGCCGCAGGTGTCGATCAGCGACTCGCCCGGCCCGGGCTCGATCGGGACCGGCGTCACATGCCGCCGCATCACCCGCGCCGCCCCCAGGAGTTCCGCCGGGGTGGTCCGACGCGTCGCGATGATCGACAGCACCGCCCCGATCTGGGCATCGTCCAGCCCGCCCGACAGCAGTCGCTCGAAAAGGTCGTCCGCGGTCGAGGCGTCGAGAGAACCACCCGAAACGAGCGTCTGGAGAACGATCTGTACGAAGTCCTGATCGGGCATCGCCGAGAAGATAGCCACCTCCGCAATGCCGGATTGTGTTTGGTTCATGCGAAACCCGGGACCGCCGAACTCGTAGGATCACTTGTGACCACCGCACCCGTCAACAGCGTCCGCGCCGCCCGGGCCGTCGTGCAGCGTGACCGGCTCGCCCGCGTCATCGCCCGGTGCGGGCTCACGCTTGGCGCCGCGGGGGCCGCGACGGTGCTGATGGTCGCGGGTGATCGCGTCTGGGGCTGGGGCCTCCCGTGGTGGACGCTCCCGATCCCGACCGCGCTCGCCGCGGTCGCCGGCGTCGCGTGGGGTCTGGCCGCACAGGAACGCTTGCTGGCCGCCGCGACCCGCCTCGATGCCGCCCTCGGCTGGCACGACCGCATCGCGAGCGCCATCGGCTTCGCCGAGCGATCCGCCGAGCCCGACCCCTTCGTCACGCTCGCCGTCGCCGACGCCGAGAAGCGGGCACCAGAGGCGCGCGCGGACC
Source organism: uncultured Phycisphaeraceae bacterium (assembly GCA_964615815.1). GTDB lineage: Bacteria > Planctomycetota > Phycisphaerae > Phycisphaerales > UBA1924 > DAIQNV01. The sequence goes on from CAZTQV010000030.1 coordinate 2,635, forward strand.
GCGCCGTCCCGATCATCTGGGGCCACGGCTGGAGCGTCTGGGCCGGTGCCCTCGCGCTCGCTGTCGCCGGCTTCCTCTTCCTGCCGAGCGCCGCGACGGGCGGCCCGGGCGGGCCAAACGCCCTCGACCGCGAGCGCCAGGCCGCCGCGATCGTCCAGATCGAAGAGGCCGAGCGAGCCCTCGCCGAGCTTGAAGATGACACGCGGCCCGACGAAACCGTCGCCGGCGCCACGGACGAGGACCTGGCCGCCTTCGACGACCTCAAGCGTGCGCTCGAAGACAACGCCGACCCTAGGGAAGCCCTCGCCGAGGCCGCCGAGCGCATCGACAAGGCCGCCGACCGGCTCGACCAGCGGGCCGGCGACGCCGCGGCCACCGAAGAAGCGCTCCGCGAAACGCTCGATGAGACCCTGAATGAGCCCGGCGCGATGGACGAGCGCGCCCGGGAGATGGTCGAACGCCTCCGCGAGGGCGACCTCGCCGGCGCCCGCCGCGCCGCCCAGGAGATGCTGGGCAACGCCGACGAACTCGACGCCGAGCAGCGCGAGCGGCTGGCGCAGAATCTGGATGATCTGGCCCGCGCACTGGAGCAGAGGGCCAACGACGCCACGCCCGGCGACGCGGAATCAGCCCCAGAAAGCGTCGACGATCTTGCGCAACGCCTGCAGGAGGAGCAGAACCTCACCGAGCAGGCCGCCCGCGACGCGGCGGAGCGCGAGCTCGAGCGCCAGCGCCGCGAACGCGCCGAACGCGAGGCCGCCGAGGACGCCCAGCGCCTGAGTGACGCGATGCGCCGCACCGCCGAAGACCTCCGCCAGCCCCCGGGTGAGACCGAAGGCCAGAACCAAGCCTCCGAGGGCCAACAGGGCGAGCAGACCGAAGGTGACGCTCAGGGCCAGCAGCCCTCGGGTGACCCGGGCGGCAACCAGCCCGGCGACACCGGCGAGCGATCCGACCAGCCCGGCGAGCAGCCCGGAGACCGGCAGGGCGACGGCCGCGACCCCTCGCGCACGCCGGGCGAGCAGGCCTCTCCCGACGACCAGGGTCAGCCCGCCGGCGGCCGCGAGTCCCAAGACCCCTCGGGCCGCAGCCCGCAGGACAGCACGGATCCGACTTCGCCGTCCGCCGCCCAGGGCGACCGCGGCGAGCAGGGCTCACCCTCCGATCCCGACGGCCGCGAGGCCGGCACGCCCGAGGAGACACCCGAGGGCGGCTCGTCGAGCCCGGACGCTCAGCAGGGCGAGGTCGACCAAGGCCAGCGCTCCGAGGGCGACCCCCAGCAGGGCGGCGAGTCCCAGCAGGGCCAGAGCGAGGGCCAGCAACCCGGCGAGCAGCCCGGTCAGGAGCAGGGCCAACAGCCGGGCCAGCAGCAGGGCCAGCCGGGGGAGCAGCAACCGAGTCAGCAGGAAGGCCAGCCCGAGGGCGGTGCGCAGGGCGGCGAGCCCGCGCCGGACCAGCAGGCCCAGGACCAGCAGCAGGGCGACCCGGGCGCGGGCGCCAAGCCCGATTCCTCGGGCGGCGGCGAGGGGGAAGGGCAGGCCCCGCCGCAGGCTGGGTCGGACCAGGGGCCGGAGGGCGATCAGCCCGGGCAGCCGGGACAGCAGGGGCGCGACTCCTCGGGCGAGAGCCCCGAGGGCGGCAACTCCGATCGCGACAGCGGCGGCGACGGATCGGGCGTTGGCTCGGGCGAGCAGCTCTTCCGCGAGCTCGACCGCCTGCGCGAGCGCAACGAGGGCGCGACGCGCGACCGCGAGCAGGCCGAACGCCTCCGCCAGCAGGCGAGGAAGATGCTCGACGAGGCCTCGCCCGAGGAGCGCGAGCGCCTCGAAGACCTGGCCCGCCAGTACGCCGACCGGCTGCGCGAACAGAAGTCAGGTGACCCCTTCGAAGAACAGGTCTTCGACGCCCGGGCCCGCGATGGCTCCCCCGAGGTCCGCGGCACCGAGGAGCAGCGGGCCAACTTGCTCGAGGACGAGCCGGGCCAGGGCGGTCCGGCGACGGGTGGGCCGCCGATGACCGGCGAACGCGTCCGCAACGCCGCCCAGTCCGCCGAGCGGGCGATCGAGCAGCAGGGCGTGCCGCGCCGCTACCGCGACCTCGTGCGCGATGTTTTCCGTCGCTACCAGAAGACGGTGCAGGAGCAGGAGCCCGGCTTCGCGCCCCTCGGCACCGACGCCACGCGTGATAGTGGGAGTGGTGGGGGCGGTGGGGGCGGCGGGGGAGATGGTGGTGGGGGCGGTGGTGGTGACGGCGGGTGAGCCGTAGGCTGAGAGCGTGCCCGTGAGCCTCCCCTTCAGCTTCGAAGACCCGCGCTGGCTCTGGCTGGCGGCGATAGCCGTGCCGCTCGCCGTCCTCGGCCTGCGCTGGTTCGTCGCGATGACCGCGCTCCGCCGCTGGTCCGCGGTCGTCGCCCGCGCCGTGCTGTTCGGCCTGCTCGCGGCCCTGCTCGCGGGCGCGAGCAGCGTGCGCGAGGTCGACCGCCTCGCCGTCGTCGCCGTGGTCGATGTCTCTGGCAGCGTGCAGCGCTTCGCCGGGATCGGCGACGGGACCGGGTCCGGCCGGGCCGACCCCGCCGCCTTCGCCCGCGGCTGGCTCTCCGCCGCGATCGAGGAACGCGGGCCCGATGACCTGCTGGGCGTCGTCGCGTTCGACGGACGCTCGATCGCCGTCGCGACACCCTCGGCCGCCGATGTGCTCGACCGCTCCGTCGCCGCCCCGGGCTTCGAGGGCAGCGACCTCGCCGCCGCCCTGCGCTACGCCTCGGCCCTCGTCCCGCCCGACGCCGCGGGCCGGCTCATCGTCTTCAGCGACGGCAACGCGACCGGTGGCGACGCCCTCGCTGCCGGGCGCGAGATCGCCCGCGCCGGGCGCACCACCGGCGGCCCGGGCGCCGGCGGCGGCGTGAGCGTCGATGTCGTCCCCCTCGAGTACCGCGTCGAGAACGAGGTCGTCGTCGAGCAGGTGGACGCGCCGCCGCGAGCCGCGGGCGAGTCCGTCGTCCTCGTCCGCGTCGTGCTGCGGTCAACCGGCCCCGCGACCGGCACCCTCCGCGTCTTCCGCGAGGGCGAGCCCGTCGACGCCGATCCCGACTCACCGGGGACCGGTCGCCGCGTGACGCTGAGCGCGGGCCGGCAGGTCGAGCTCATCGAAGCCCGCCTCGGCCCCGAGCGTCTCCACCGGTTCGAGGCCGTCTTCGAGCCCGACGCCCCCGAGGGCCAAGCCCGACCCGTCGATACCGTTCTCGCGAACAACACCGGCCGCGCGTTCACCGTGACGCCCGGTAAGGGTGCGGTCCTCCTCGTCGACGGCGTGAGCGAAGCGGCACCCGGGAGCGTCGGCCTGACGCTCGCCCGCTCGCTGGAGCAGTCCGGCATCGATGTCACGACGGTCGGCACCGCCGGGGTGCCCGGGGGCCTCCTCGAGCTGCAGAGCTACGACCTCGTCATCCTGCAGAATGTCCCGGCCGAGGCGATCCCGGACGCGGCGCAGGAACAGCTCGTCGCGTATGTGCGCGACCTCGGCGGGGGCCTGCTGATGCTGGGCGGGCCCGACGCCTTCGGCGCGGGCGGCTGGCGAGGGTCGATCGTCGAGCCGATCCTGCCCGTCGAGCTCGACATCCCCGAGAAACTGATCGTCCCCGAGGCCGCCATCGTCTTCGTGCTCGACAACTCGGGCTCGATGAACCGGACCGTGCTCGGCTCGGCCCGCTCGCAGCAGGACATCGCGAACGAATCCGCCGCGCGAGCGGTCGCCACCCTCGACCCGCGCGATCTCGTCGGCGTCATCGCCTTCAACAGCTCGCCCGCCGTCATCGAGCCCCTCGGGCCGAACGACAACCCCGACCGGACCGCCGCGAAGGTCCGCGCGATCGCGAGCGGCGGCGGCACCTCCATCGGGCCCGCGGTCCGCATCGCCCGAGACCAGCTCCGCGAGGCCGACGCGAAGCTCAAGCATGTCATCGTGCTGACCGACGGCATGTCCGACGACGCCGAGGCCCTGCCGCAGCTCGCCCAGGCGATGCGCACGGAGGACGGCATCTTCGTCACCACGATCGCGGTGGGCGACCAGGCCGACGCCAACACGCTCCGCGAGATGGCCCGTGTCGGCGAGGGCTCCTTCTTCAATGTCGTGAACCCCAATGTTCTGCCCCGCGTCTTCCTGAAGGCCGTCCGCGTCGTCCGCAGCCCGCTCGTCCGCGAGGTCCCCTTCGATGTCGTGATGCTGCCGACGGGCTCGCCGCTCGTCGCGGGCATCGCGCAGCCGCCACGGCTCGAGGGCCTCGTCCTCACGCAGGCCCGCCCCGAGCCCTCGATCACCTACGCCATGGCGACGCCCGAGGCAGAGCCCGTCCTCGCCCACTGGGCCGTGGAACTCGGCCAGGTCGGCGCCTTCACGAGCGACGCCCACCGCTGGGCCGAGCGCTGGCTGGATTGGCCGGGCTACTCCACCTTCTGGGCCCAGGTCGCCCGCGGCCTCAGCCGCACCTCCGCGGGCGAGGGCGGCGAGCTCCGCACCGAGCTCACGCCCGAGGGCCTCCGCGTGCGCTACGCGGCGTACTCCGAGTCGGGCGAACCGATCGACCTGCTCACCATCCCCGCGACCGTCTACACGCCCGAGGGCGAGTCCCGCGAGATCGTGCTCACGCAGGTCGGCCCGGGCGAGTACCGCGCCACCGCCGAGGCCGGTGCCAGCGGGAATTACATCGTCGTCGCGCGCCCCCGCCTCGGCACCACGCCCCTCCGCCCCGTCGTCGGCGGCGCGACCGTCGCCACCGGCGTCGAGTACCAGCGCCTCGAGAGCAACCGCGAGCTGCTCGAACGCCTCGCCGCCGAAACCGGCGGCCGCGTCCTCGACCCCACGAGCCCCGAGACGGCCAACCTTTTCGACCGCGCCGGCATCCAGCCGCGCGAAGCATCGAGCCCGCTCTGGCCCGTGCTGCTCGCGTGGACGGTCTTGGTCTTCCTGCTCGATGTCGGCACGCGGAGAGTCGCGTGGGACCGCCTCGTCGGCGAGCAGTTCGGCGACAAAGCCTGGCGAGCCGCCGCCCGCGACGCCGCCGGCAAGGCCGCCGAGGCCACAGGTCGCCTCCGTTCCGCGCAGACCCGCGTGCAGAAGACAACACGCACCACGGACACCGCGAAACCCGCGGCCCCCGCACCGCCGCGCCCCGCAACCGCCGATCGCCCGCGCCCCGCGCCCACCCCCACGCCCACACCCGCGAAGCCCGCTCCACCGAAGCCAAAGGCACCCGAGCGGGAGTCCTCCGAAGGCGCCGCCGGCCTGCTCGCCGCCAAACGCCGCGCCGCGCGCGAGCAACGCGAGCAGAACGGCGACTGATCCGTCACCGGCGTGTCACCGCGCCGTCACCGGCCCGTCACGCCATGGTCACCCGCGCGTCACCGCCCACGCGAAGACTGTTGTATCGATCCGCGCAGCCCGTACAACGGAGTCGGACACCAACGACTCCACGAAAGGGATTGTCATGCGGACGACACGACCCACGCTCACCATCGCCGCCCTCGCCCTGCTCGCGGGCTCCACGCTCGCCTGCCCGCCCGCCGCGGCGGGGCTGAAACCCACCACCGAAACGGTCGTCGCCACCGAGCCCATCGCCCCGCACGACCGCCCCGTTATCCAGCTCGCCCTGCTCCTCGACACCTCGAACAGCATGGACGGCCTCATCGACCAGGCCAAGGCCGCCCTCTGGGCCGTCGTCAACGAACTCGGCGAGGCCCAATTCGAGGGCGAAACGCCGCAACTCCAGGTCGCCCTCATCGAATACGGCAACAATTCCATCACCACGCCCGGCTGGGTCCGCATGCGGACCAACTTCACGACCGACCTCGACCTCCTGAGCGAGCAGCTCTTCGGCCTGACAACCAACGGCGGCGAGGAGCACTGCGGCCAGGCCCTCGCCGTCGCGTCGTGGGAGCTCCGCTGGTGGCGCGACGCCGCCCGCCTCTACTCGGGCGTGCCCCCCATGGGCCAGACCCTCCGCGAAGCCGCGATGGAAAACCTCCGCAAGGCCCTCGCCGAAGGGCACCCGCGCTCCGGCGTCGTCGGCGGCCCGGTCACCAAGATCATCGTCATCGCCGGCAACGAGCCGTTCACCCAGGGCCCGGAGATCGCGACCGAGATGATCTCACGCCTCCGTTCCGACGAGGTCATCGTCAACACCGTCTTCTGCGGCCCCCGCGCCACCGGCTCCTCCACCGGCTGGGAGGCCGGTGCCCGCGCCGGAGGCGGCCTCTACGCCAGCATCGACAGCGACCACAGGATCGTCGAACCCCCCACGCCCTACGACGCTCGCCTCGGCGAACTCAACCGCGAGCTGAACAGCACCTACCTGCCCTACGGCGCCCGCGGCGCCGCCCTCGCCGACCGCCAAGTCGCGCAGGACGAGCTCAACGCCACCGCCGGGCAGGCCCCCGCCCGCTACGCCGCGAAGGCCTCGAGCAACTACACCCAGGCCGGCTGGGACCTCGTCGACGCCATCGACCAGGAGCAGATCAAGCTCGACGACCTCGACGAAGATGCACTCCCCGAATCCCTCCGCGGCCTCCCGCGCGAGGACCAGGCCGCCCGCATCGACGAGGCCCGCGAACGCCGCGCCCAGATCCGCCAGGCCATCCTCGATCTCTCAAAGCAGCGAGCCGCGTTCATCGAGAACTGGCGGAAAGAGCAGGCCGAGGCACCCAAGACCTTCGACCGCGTTCTCGTCGAAGCTGTCCGCGAGCAGGCCACCCAGACCGGCATGACCTTCGCCGACTGACGCCTACACCAACTCCCCATCACAGGTCAGCCCGCTCGCCCGCGTGATTCGCACCCGGCGGATGGTCCCGATCAGGTCATCCGCCGGCGTGCCATGGTCCGCCGGGATGTCGAGGTGCACGATCAGGTCCCCGTCCGTCCGCGCCGCGAGCTGGATCGACTCGCCCGCGACCGCGGTCGCCGCCCCGCCCTCGCTTGCGGGCGACAGGCTCTTTCGCCCGCCCACCGTCAGCGACACCATCCCCGCGCCGGGCCGGTCGTCCGCCCCGCGCTTCTTCCGCTCGCGCCGGCTCAGCCCCTCGATCAGGACATCAAACTCCCGACCCACCTGCTCCCGCCCGATCTCCGCCGAGATCTCCCCCTGCACCGCGAGCAACCGGTTGTTCCGCTCCCGCTTCACCGCCTCCGGCACATCATCAGGGATCTTGTCGTACGCCGTCGTCCCGGGCCGCGGCGAGTACTTGAAGATGAAGCAGTTCTTGTACCGGCTCCGCTTCACCAGCCCGACCGTTCCCTCGAAGTCCTCATCGGTCTCCGTCGGGAAGCCCACGATGATGTCGCCACTCAGCATGAGCGGCCGACCAAGCTCAGGCTGATCCAGGAACGACCGGCACCGATCGATGAACTCGTCGTACTCCGCCACCGTGTACCCGCGGTTCATCATCTTCAGGATCCGGTCCGACCCCGACTGCCCCGGCACATGCACATACCGGCAGATCCGCGGGTGATCGCGGATCACCTCCAGCACATCGTCCCCGAAGTCCCGCGGGTAGCTCGTCACGAACCGAAGCCGCTGGATCGCCGGGACTTCATCATGGATCCGCCGCAAAAGATCCGCGAAGGTCGTCGTGTTCTGCCCGCCGAGGGGGTCCCGCCGGTGCCCGCCCTTGAAGGCCCTCCCCTTCTGCGGCTGCACCACCCCGTCCACCGACACCGTCGCCCCGTGCTCGAAGCGGTAGTGGTTCACCGTCTGCCCGAGCAGCGTGATCTCGATCACGCCCGCATCGGCCAGCTTCTTGCACTCATCGATGATGTGCTCCGGCGGGCGGTGCACCTCCGCCCCCCGCGTGAACGGCACCACGCAATAGGTACAGAACTTGTTGCACCCCCGCGTGATCCTGACATACGCGCTCCGCCCCGCGCTCGCGTCCGTCGGCGAGACCGACCGCGACAGGTCCAGCATCTCCAGCGAATCGCCCGCCGCCGCCAGCGTCGAGGTCCGCCGGCTCGCCGACCCCTGCAGCGCCGCCTGCCGCGCCGACCGCACCGTCCCGTTCGGGCTCGGCTCATCCGCCATCAGGCTCGCCCGCGTCCGCACCGCGTTGTCGAGCAAGCCCGGCAGCTTGTCCAGCTCCGCCGGACCGCACATCAGATCGACGACCGGCATCCGGTCCATCAGCCCCGCCCCGTCCCGCTCCGCCATGCACCCCAGCACGCCCACCACCAGCCCGGGCCGCGCCCCCTTCTCCTTCTTCATCTCCCCGAGCCGCGACCATACCTTCTGCTCCGCGTGCTCACGCACCGAGCAGGTGTTGTAGAGGACGACATCCGCCTCCCCAGCCTCCGTCGTGAAGCGATACCCAAGGCTCGCCAGCTGGCCCACCACCAGCTCCGAGTCCAGCTCGTTCATCTGGCACCCGAAGGTCTCGAGGTACACCCGCCGGGCCCCACCATCGGATCCAGTCTGTCGCGTCTCATCAGCCATGGCCCCAACGGTACGCCCCGCACCCCAACCGGGCCCCGTCGCCTCCCCGCCCGTCCGCCAACGCCCGATACCATCGCCCCATGCGACCGCCCGACTGGCTCCGACCATCCTGGGAAGTGCCCGTCTGGGTTCGCCGCCCGCCCCTCTCGGGCAAGCTCCTCGTCCTCTTCGGCGTCGCCGCCGCACTCCTCCTCCTCCTCGCCTCCAGCCTCCCCTGGCTCCGCATGCAGTCCCTCGTGAAGGCCGGCCAGCTCGAAACCGCCCGCGGCCTCGTCGGCGCCTGGCTCGCCATGGACCCCGACCCCGAGCCCGGCCGCGCCGTCGGCCTGGGCGACGCCACCGTCGTCTACCTCCCCGCCGCCGCCGCCGACCAGCTCGCCGCCCGCGACCCCTTCATCGCCGCCGCCCTCGAGCGGTTCGACAGCAGCACAGCCACCGAGCACTTCGAGCAATCCTGGGACGGCTTCGCCCGCCAGAGCCGCTACGCCGCCCTCCGCCGCGGAACGCCCGACCCCGACGGCAGTGGGGGAGCCGACGACCGCCCGGGCCTCATCCTCCTCGAGCGCACCAGCGACCGCGCCGCCGCCCTCCTCGCCGTCAACTCCATGTATGTCCTCGCCGCCGGCACCGGCGTCCTCGCCGTCGCCCTGCCCGTCTTCGCCGTCGTCATCGCCCGCCTCATCCTCCGCCCCGTGCGCGAGCTCCGCGACTGGGCCGAGCTCGTCCGCGAGGGCGACCTCGATGTCCGAAGCGAGATCGACACCAATGACGAGTTCCAGGAGCTCGCCGAGACCTTCAACCTCATGCTCGACGAGCTCCAGGCCCAGCAGGCCCAGCTCCGCTCCATGAACGCCGCCATGGACATCAAGCTCAACGACCTCTCCGAGGCCAACGACGCCCTCGACCGCGCCAGCCGACTCAAGGGCGAGTTCCTCGCCAATGTCTCCCACGAACTCCGCACCCCCCTCAACTCGGTCATCGGCTTCGCCGAGCTCCTCCTCGATCTCGCCCGCGCCGAGGCACGCGACTTCGAGGTCCACGGCAAGCCCATTCCCGAGAAGCTCGAAAAACGCCGCCGATACCTGAGCCACATCGCCACCGCCGCCCGAGGCCTCCTCGAGCTCATCGAGAGCCTTCTTGAACTCGCCAAGATCGAAGCCGGACGCATCGAGGTCCGCCCCGAACGCATGTCCGTCGAGGAAGCCTGCCGAGGCATGGTCGGCCTCATCGAGCCGCTCGCGTCCCGCCGGGGCGTGCATGTCCAGCTCATCTGCGAGCCCATGCTCCCCCTCGTCGAGACCGATGTGAAGAAATTCCAGCAGGTCATCTTCAACCTGCTCTCCAACGCCGTGAAGTTCTCCGACCCCGCCGTCAACAAGGGCCGCCCCGGCCATGTCAAAGTCCGCGCCGAAACCCTCCCCGAAACCGAAGGCCTCGGCGAACGCGTCCGCGTCTCTGTCCTCGACAACGGCCCCGGCATCCCACCCGAAGACCAGGAACGCGTCTTCGGCAAGTTCGAACGCGTCAAGGCAGGCCACACCACCGAGACCGGCGGCACCGGCCTCGGCCTCGCCATCTGCAAGGAACTCACCCGCGTCCTCCAAGGCGACCTCCAACTCGTCTCCGAGGTCGGCTCCGGCTCCATGTTCAGCCTCATCGTCCCCCTCTCCATCGACCCCGAGCGCGTCGAAGAAGCCCGCCTCGAAGCCCGCTTCCGAGGAACGCTCGCGCGACGCAACGACTGGGACTGACCACCCCCACCCCACCCCCCAGCACCCCAACACACAATCGGTATCTCGCCGCATTGCGAGCACACGCGCATCACGCGATGCTGCTCCATCACGGGCGGCATCCGGCGGCCCGTCCAGCCGGAGGTCCGCCATGCCCACCCGCCTCACGACGATCCTCGCCGCCTGCACCCTCGCGGCCACCATCCAGATCGCCCACGCCCAGCCCCTCACCGACGCCTTCACCTACCAGGGCCGCCTGCTCGAAGGCGGCACACCCGCCAACGGCCCCTACGACCTCGAGTACCGCCTCTTCGACGCCGCGACCGCAGGACGCCAAATCGGGCCCACGCTCTCACGCTCGAGCCAACCCGTCACCAACGGCCTCTTCACCCAGGAACTCAACTTCGGCGATCAGTTCAACGGTCGCCGCGCCTGGCTCGAGATCGCCGTCCGCCGCGCCGGTGCGGGCAGCTTCCGCACGCTCCCCCGCCAGGAACTCACCGCGACCCCGAACGCCCTCCACGCCATCGTGGCCGAGGTCGCCGACTTCGCCCTCGCGACCAACATGTCGCTCGACGACGCCTACTCCAACGGCGCCACCATCAACGCCGACGCCGGCCCCGTCATCATCCAGAGCCCCGCGGGCATCGACGCGAATCTCATCCTGGGCCCGGGCGAGGGCACCGCAGGCCGGCTCCGCATCGACAGCGCCACCAACGGCGTCCCGTACTTCCAGGTCATCCCCGACGCCAGCACCGGCGGCGGCGGCATCCTCCGCATCAACCGCAACAACTTCGGCGACACCGGCTTCCAGATCGACGGGAACATCGCCAGCTCCCAGTCCGCCGCCCTCTCCCTCGTCGGCAACGAACTCGTCAGCTTCCGCACCGACATCACCGGCGATGTCGCCGCCATCCTCCCCCAGAGCTCGATCAGCAGCGCCGAACTGCTCAACGAGCCAGGCCTCGCCAACCGCTACGCCGACGGCCTCGGTGTCAGTATCGACCCGCTTTTCGTCGACTCCGTCTACCAGCGCACCATCATCGCACCCGCCGACGGATACATCGTCGCCATCGCGACCATGGAGCTCTTCATCGACCGCACCCTGACCATCGCCGACACCGGAGCCGTCTTCTCGCTCGCAACCGCCCCCAATACCTTCCAGCGAAGTCTCGAGTTCCCCTTCACCGTCGCCGCCCCCCTCCCGGTGGGCGAGTACGCCTCGACCATGACCATCCACGCCACCTTCCCCGTCACCAGCGGCGAAACCACCATCCACATCAACGCCCGCGAAGTGAACCTCGGAGACACCACCGTCGGCGACATCGAGCTCACGCTCATCTACATCCCCACCGCCTACGGCTCCGTCGGCACCGCCGCCGGCCGCCCGGGCGACCCCTCCGCCCCCATCGTCTTCGACGAGCCCGCAGCCTCCCGCGCCGCCAACGACGCCCGCACCGCCGCCGAACTCCAAGACCTCCGCCAACAGGTCGCCGAACTCCGCGCCCTCATCGCCGCCGACGACAACTGACCAATGCACCGATCCGTTCTAGGGCGGTATCCCAACTTTGCCCCGTGTGTCGCCCCAACCTTCTCTTTGCTGGCCGAAACGCCCGGCCGGGGCACACTCAACCATCGGACCCCATCGGGGGCCCAGTTCCTGCGTGCATCAGGGGAAGAAATCATGACCACCATCCGTCCGCTCGCCCTCGCGGCGTGCATCGCCGTCGCCGGTCTCGCCGCGCCCGCCCTCGCCCAGCCGCTCACCGACGCCTTCACCTACCAGGGCCGCCTCATCGACGCCGGCTCACCCGCCGACGGCGGATACGACTTCGAGTTCCGCCTCTTCAACGCCGCCACCGGCGGCACACAACTCGGCGGCACCATCACCCGAACCAACCAGGCCGTTGAGAACGGCGTCTTCACCCAGACCCTCAACTTCGGCGATCAGTTCGAGGCCGACCGCGTCTTCATCGAGATCCGCACCCGCCCCAACGGCGCCGCCAACTACACCACCCTCCCCCGCCAGGGCCTCGCCACCACGCCCTTCGCCTCCCAGGCCCGCGAAGCCACCGTCGCCTCGTTCGCCCTCGACGCCGCCATCTCGCTCGACGACGCCTACGACAACGGCCGCTCGATCAACGCCGACGCCGGTTCGGTTGAAATCGTTGGCGAACTCGATCTCGGCCGCGCCGCTACGACCAACGGCCGGCTCGAACTCTTCGGCACGCTCGGCGCGTTCCCGTTCTTCGAGTTCTTCCAGGACGCCAGCGACGGCGGACGCCTCAACCTCAACGACGAGGCCGGTGCCTTCCTCGCGAGCTTCGAGGCCGATGGCGCGGGCGAAGGTGCCTTCATGCAGCTCATCGGCGGGGACAGCGGCTTCGGCGGCCTGGTCTGGGACGGCAACGCCTTCCCGAACAACGGCGGCCGCCTCTCCATCACGGGCCCGAACTCATCCCTCAGCTTCGACACCAACGACACCGGCGACGACGCCGTCGTTCTCCCCAACGCCTCGATCAACTCCGCCGAACTCTCCAACGAGCCCGGCCTCGCCACCCGCGACGACAACCTCTCCGGTGCGTTACTGACCTCCACTGTCACTTCCCTCTATTCCCGATCCATCACCGCGCCCGCCGACGGCTTCATCGTCGCCATCTGCACCGTCGAGGTCTTCATCGACCATGTCAACGGCTCGCAGAGCAATGTCGAACTCGGCCTCGCCACCGCCGCCGGCGTCTTCCAGGACGGCCTCGAGTACACCTTCGAGTACGCAGCCGATAACCCCTCCGACGGTGTTGTGGGCCGCATCCCCACCATCCACGCCACCTTCCCCGTCTCCGCCGGCACCACCACCATCCACCTCAACGGCCGATACACCGGCGGCGGCACCGGCACCGACACCTCCGACATCGAGCTCACCCTCATCTACATCCCCACCGCCTACGGCGCGACCAGCCGCCCCGCCGCACGCCCCAACCCCGGCAACCTCGACGACCAGGTCTTCGCGAACCAGCCCGGCTTCATCGCCACCGCCGCCGACATCGCCGCCGAGCGAGCCCAATCCGTCGCCGCGAACGAAGCCCGAATCCTCGAGGAACTCGCCGCCATGCGCGCCCGCATGGCCGAGCTCGAGGCCCAACTCCGCAAGGGCAACGACGGCCCCGCCGCTCTTGACAAGTGATGTACCATCCGCGAAAGGAGTCAGGACAATGACCACCCATCTCAAGCTCGCGGCGACCGCGGCCCTCGCCCTCACGGCAGCCCCCGCCCTCGCCCAGCCCTTTGAGATCGATTGGTACACCATCGACGGCGGAGGCGGAACCGTCTCCGGCGGCGGCTACACCCTCTCCGGCACCATCGGCCAGCCCGACGCCGGCACACTCTCCGGCGGCGGATTCGAGATCCAGGGCGGCTTCTGGGCCGTCCCCCTCGCCGGCGGGCCCTGCAACGCCGCCGACCTCGCCGCCCCCTTCGGCCAGCTCACCTTCGCCGATATCTCCACCTTCCTCGCCGCCTTCACCACCTCCAACCCCGTCGCCGACCTCGCGGCCCCCTTCGGCAGCTTCACCTTCGCCGACATCTCCGCCTTCCTCGCCGCCTTCGCCGGCGGCTGCCCGTAACGGCACACCCCAATCCCAAAACCAACCGCGGCCCGGGCACCCAAGCCCGGGCCGCTTTACTTTTCCGATCAGTCGCATCGGTCAAGGACAGCCAGCGCTGAACGCCGACAGAAACGCCGCGATGTCAGCAAAGGTAAAGCTCCCGAACGGCTCCGCCAGATCCGCCGCCCCATCCGAAGCGCTGAACGCCCCCAGGAACGCCGTGATATCCGCAAAGGTCAACTGCCCGAGCGGCTCCGCAAGGTCCGCCGCGGTGCACGCCGCCGGCCCCTGCCCGAGCGCCACGATCGAAACCGCGCCGGACCCCGACACGCCCGCCGAGTCAATCACCAGCGTCAAGAGCAGCCCCGCCGTCCCGTTCAACACCGGAAGCTCGAACGGCACATCCTCGATCGGCGGCAGACCGTCCGTCGGGATCGTCTGATCGAACGAACCGAGGTCCACCGACACCTCAACACGCGTCGGGCTCACCGTCGGGTCCAGCGTCCCCGCGATCGGCAGGTTCACCGACTGCGTCGAGCCGATCGGCCCGCCCACACCCGTCGCCCCGCTGAACGAAAGCTCCACCGGAACCACCGCCGCCAGCGCAAAGGTCCCGTCCCCGTTCGGCACCAGCCCCCCCGCAACCCCCGCACCCGTCTGCACCGCGCTCAGCCCGTCGATCGTCGCCTCCCCGAGCGGCAGCGTCACCGGGATCCCCGGCACGATGAAGTCCGGGTCAAAGGTCCGAAAGGTCGTCAGCCCAAGCGTCGCCTCGAGAGTCGCCACCACGCTCTGCCCGTTCAGCACATCAAGATCAAACTCCGACACCTCCGCCGACAGCGACCCAAGGTCATAGCTCAAGACGAAGCTCGCCGCCGGCACCAGGTCAAACGAACTCCCCGCCACCGCGTCCACCGTCAACGCCACCGGCTGGTTCCCGCTCCCGCCAAAGATCCCCGGCCGCGTCTGCGTCCCACCCGGGTTGGTCACCGCGTCGTAGTCCCCGATCAAGGTCCCCGCCGCCCCGATCATCACCGCGTTCGACCCCACCGCCGAACTCTGCGAAGCGTCCGAGACAAACGCCTCCGACTGCCCGACCGCCACCCCCGCCAGCCCCGCACACACCAACGCCGACACAGCTCCGCTCTTCATCATCGCTCCTCCTTCTGTAGAACCATCTCACACTACCGCCCACGCCGCCCATCCCCGAGCGCTTCCCCCTCCACCGCGCCCACAAAGTGCCGAATCTCGGCCTCCGTTCGGGAAAACCACCGACCGAATAAGCCACCCCGCCCAGCTCCACCCCCAGCCAGCGTCACCGCCACCACATCGATCCGCACCGCCCGCCCCCGCACCCGCGGCTCCGCCGCCACCGCCCGCGCCAGCTTGCGAAGCTGCGCCCGTTTCGCACCCGTCACATTCGCCTCCGCCGGCGGCCCCTCATCGCCCACCCGCGTCTTCACCTCCACGACCACCACCGTCCGCCGATCCGGCGCCAGCATCAAGAGATCGATCTCCCCGCCCACCACCCGCGCGTTCCGCCCCAGCACCCGGTACCCCGCCCGCCTCAGGAACCGCGCCGCCAGACGCTCCCCGAGCGCCCCGACCGCGCGCCCGTCCCCCCTCACGCCTCGGGCCCGTACCGCTCCGCCGCGATCTCCAAAAGCCGCATCTGCAGGTCGATCAGGCTCTCCATGTTCACCCGAGACTGCAGCCGCTGCATGTACCGATCCCGCTCCGTGATGAACCGCTCGTTGCGAAGCTCATCAAGAATGTCCAGCTGCGCCTCGTACAGCGACCGCGCCGGATCGTTGATCTCCTCCAGATACAGCCACGCCGGCGTCGACCCGATCTCGATCGGCCCCCCGTACTCCCCGGTCTCCAGCCCCTGCGCCAAGGCGTTCAGAGAGTCCAGCCCGAAAAAGCTCGCGTCCTCGTAGGGCCAGCGAAACTCGATCACCTGCAGCCCGCCCGAAGACGCACCCGACACATTGATCGAGCTCGAAGCGATCGACTCGAAAGACTCACCCTCCCCCAGCCGCCGCGCCACCTCCGCCGCATCCTGCGGCCCCGCGACCCGCAGCAACCGGAACCGCGCCGTCGGCAATTCACGGTTCTGCGCCCGCTCCCGCTCGTACCGCTGCCGGATGTCCCGCCAGCTCACCTGCACCCGGTCAAAGAGCGCATCGTTCAACGCCCGCCGCACCAGCAGCTGCTCCTCCTGCTCACGCAGGTACTCCTCCTCGCTCAGCCCCCGGTCCTCCGCGAGCGACTGCGCCGCCAGGGAAGCGCTCCCGTAGCTCTCGCTGATCAGGTCATCCCGCAAGCTCTGCACCCACCCGAAGAGCCCCGCCTTCATCTCCGGCGTCAGCTCATTGAGCGCCTCCGCACGCAGGAGCTCGTCCTCCAGGATCAGCCGCATGTCGCGAGCAATGAGCGCCGCCGCGAAACGCATCCACTCCGCCCGCCCCATCCGCCGAGCCTCAGCGATCAAACGACCCGACAACGGCTCCAAAAACCGGTCCGCATAGATCGGCCGCCCGTTCACATCCCCCAGCTTCGCCTCGATCAACACCTCGTCCGTCACCGGCGCCGCCGGCGCCGCGTCTTCCCCCACACCCTCCGGCCCCCCCGCCCGCGCCACGATCGGCAAGTCGCTCTCGATCCCGTCCCCAACCCCGCCCCCGCTCAACGCCACCGGTCGAGCCCCGATCGCCACCTCCGCCCGCACCGGCTCCGCCCGCTTCACCTCCGGCACCTGCGCCGGCCCCAACTCAACAGCATCCGGCGACGCCGCAAAGTCCCCCGCCGAAAGCACTATCCGCTCCGCCCGCTCCCCACCCGCCGAGCCACCCCCCGCCCCCGGCGCACCACACCCACCAAGAAGTAGCCCAACCCCACAGCACACCACCAGTCGCATCCGCATCCCCCCAGTGTAGAAACCACCCCCCAACACCGCCCCCATCCACCAGAGCACCCATCTCAAGGAGCGAGCCGCCCCGCCCCGGGGCGTTCCCCTCCCTCTCTCCCGCGGGGAGAGGATGTCGCGCAGCGACAGGAGAGGGGCTCCCCAAGCGAAGCGCCTCCCCCCCTCCAAGCCTCCTCCCACCAACACCCCCGTCCTCACCCCAGATCCACCCACCCGAAGATCAGAGCCCGGTGCCCCGAACCGCCGCAAAGCGGCGCTTCGGGCTTCCCCACACAACGCCCACATCAGCTCACGGCCTTTCCCCGATGGCTGATGGCCGATCCCTGATCCCTTCCCCAATCCCCTCCCCCACAAACTGGCCACGCCCCACCCCGCCCCTAGAGTCCCCCGACCCGAACGAAAGGACCCACCATGGCCGAAGGCGACACACCCAAGCTCATCATCGACGACGACTGGAAGAGCCAGGCCAAGGCGGAGAAGGAAAAACTCGCCAAGAAGGCCGCCGAGGACGCCGCCAAGAAGGCACCCCCCGGTGCCACCCAGGGCGGCCTCCCAGAGGAAGTCGGCTTCACCGACCTCATCCGCCTCCTCGCCACACAGGCCCTCATGTACCTCGGGGCTTTCCCCGACCCCCAGACTGGCAAGGCCATGGTCGCCCTCGATGTCGCCAAGCTCAACATCGACCTCCTCACCATCCTCGAGGAAAAGACCAAGGGCAACCTCAACGACGAAGAGTCCGAAGCCCTCTCCGGCACCGCCCACGAGCTCCGCATGCAGTTCGTCGAAGTCGCCAAGGCCGTCCAGAAGGCCATGGATGAAGGCCGCCTCGGCCCCGGCGGCGAGATCAACGCCGGGCCGGGTGGGGCCGGTGGGGCGGGTGGGGCTGGCGGCATGGGCGGCATGGGCGGAGCCCCCGGCGGCGGTCCCGCCGGTCCGGTCCCCGGCCCCGGCATGGGTCCGGGCATTCATTGAGACACGCTCTCAACCGACCCACACCGAATCCACTTTCCGGTCTGACCGCAATCTTTCCGATATAGTTGATGCCCGCGGCGCGAACACGGGGTGCTCGCCGCGGGGCGCGGTCGGTTCGACAGGGCTCCGAAGGCCCGAGCGCTCGCACACCACCCCAACATGCGAGGCCCAAAGTCCCGGCACACCAAGCCGAACAAGGGGCCCGGAGGACAGCCCGGAGTGACCGCCAACCAGAGCTTCCTCGATAAGCACTATTTCCTCGTCCGAAGACTCCACTCGCTGACAGGCATCGTCCCGATCGGCGTCTTCCTCATCGCGCACCTCGTCACCAACTCGTCGCTCCTCTGGGGCTACTACGGCCTCCGCGGAGACAACGACGGCCTCGGCCTCTCCGACGGCGGCGTCAAGTACTTCCAGCACGAGGTCACCTGGATCAACACCTCGATCCCGCACCTCCTCCTGGTCGAGGTCGCCCTCTGGGGCTCCATCGCCTTCCACTCCATCCTCGGCTTCTACTACGCCTTCAGCGGCAAGCGCAACACGGACCGCTACGCCTACCAGGACAACTGGCGCTACACCCTCCAGCGCTGGTCCGGCTACATCGGCATCATCTTCATCTTCTACCATGTCGCCACCCTCCGCTGGGGCTGGAACTTCCTCGTCCCCGAGGGCACCCTCTGGTCACACAGCTTCAGCGCCTCCACCCTCGCCGCCGCCATGCAGGGCTCCACCGAAGGCTGGACCATCGCCGGCGTCATCGTCTCGCTCCTCTACTTCGTCGGCATCACCCTCCTCGTCTTCCACTTCGCCAACGGCATGTGGACCGCCGCCATCACCTGGGGCCTCACCATCTCCCGCGAAGCACAGCAACGCTGGGGCTACATCTGCGCCGGCCTCGGCGCTTTCCTCATGGTCGCCGGCTGGTCCTCACTCGCCGGAGCTCTCATGCTCGACTACGACAAGGCCCACGCCGTCGAACGAGAGATGTTCATCGAAGAGCACGGCGAGCAGGCCTACCTCGACTACATCAAGAAGAAGAGCATCAAGACCCCCGAAATCCAGGCCGCCGACCCCGTCGCCGCCGAGACCACCGCCGCCGCCGACTCCGACGGCTGACCCACGAATCCACGATCCCGGGGCCCCCGAACCACCGGGTTGAAGACGACCACAACTCCCGGCAAAAACCCCGGGCACGACCGACAGGGAAAACCCCATGGCAGAGAAGCGCGTCATCGTGGTCGGCGGAGGCCTCGCAGGCCTCGCCGCGGCCGTCCGAATCGCAGAGCAAGACATCCCCGTGGACCTCTTCAGCATGGTCCCCGTCAAGCGCTCCCATTCCGTCTGCGCCCAGGGCGGCATCAACGCCTGCAACGATGTCGCACGCCAGCAGGGCTACTCCGAGTACCAGCACTTCGACGAAACCATCTACGGCGGCGACTACCTCGCCGACCAGCCCCCCGTCCTCGAAATGGCCAACTGGGCACCCAAGGTCATCGACCTCCTCGACCGCATGGGCGTCCCCTTCAACCGCACCAACGAGGGCCGCCGCGACCTGCGCCTCTTCGGCGGCTCGCTCTTCAAGCGCACCCACTTCGCCGGCGCCACCACGGGCCAGCAGCTCCTCTACGCCCTCGACGAGCAGACCCGCCGCTACGAAGCCGAAGGCAAAATCAAGAAGTACGAGTTCTGGGAGTTCCTCCGCCCCATCCTCACCGACGACGGAGCCACCGCCCAGTACGCCCCCGACGGCAACTCCGCCCGCTGCGTCGGCATCGTCGCCCAGGACATGCGCACGATGCAGATCCGCGCCTTCCGAGGAGACGCCGTCGTCATGGCCACCGGCGGCAACGGCCTCGTCTTCGGCCAGTCCACCAACTCCGTCATCTGCACCGGGGGCGCCGCCTCCCGCTGCTACCAGCAGGGCGCCTGGTACGGCAACGGCGAAATGATCCAGGTCCACCCCACCGCCATCCCCGGCGCCGACAAGTGCCGACTCATGAGCGAGTCCGCCCGCGGCGAGGGCGGCCGCGTCTGGGTCCCGCGAAAGAAGGGCGACACCCGCCCCGCCGCCCAGATCCCCGAAAACGAACGCTTCTACTTCCTCGAAGAGCGCTACCCCGCCTACGGCAACCTCGTCCCCCGCGACATCGCCACACGCGAAATCTTCGACATCTGCGTCAACGACGGCATGGGCGTCGACGGCAAGAACCAGGTCTACCTCGACCTCACCCACAAGGACCCCGACTACCTCACCCGCAAGCTCGGCGGCATCATGGAGATCTACGAAAAGTTCGTGGGCGACGACCCGCGCACCACACCCATGAAGATCTTCCCCGCCGTCCACTACACCATGGGCGGCATGTGGACCCAGTACACGCAGGGCAACTACCAGCCCGCCGAGCCCTACGGCAACCACAAGCCCGGCATGACGCCCCCCGTCGACGCCGAGCCCGGCATGGGCCTCGCCACCGGCGCCCCCAACAACATGATGACCAACATCCCGGGCCTCTACGCCTTCGGAGAGGTCAACTTCGCCTACCACGGCGCCACCCGCCTCGGCGCCAACGCCCTCCTCTCCTGCATCTTCGACGGCCTCTACAACGGCGTCTCCGTCGCCAACTTCGCCAAGGACGCCTCCGCCGCCGCAGATCTCCCCCAGAAGCTCTTCGACGACGGCGTCGCCGCCGAGCAGAAGATCATGGACGACCTCCTCAAGACCGCCGGCGACACCGAGGGCAACCCCGCCCTCAACCCCTATGTCATCGCCAACGAAATGGGCGACGAGATGACCGCCGCCAGCACCGTCGTCAAAACCGAAGAACGCCTCGCCAAGGCCATCGACAAGATCGCCGAACTCCGAGACCGCTACAAGCGCCTCGAGCTGGGCGACTCCGCCATGTGGACCAACCAGTCCCTCAGCTTCGCCCGCGCCACCGGCGACATGCTCATCATGGCCGACGCCATCCTCAAGGCCGGCAAGCTCCGCAAGGAAAGCCGCGGCTCGCACTACCGCCTCGACTACCCCGAACGCGACGACCAGAACTTCTGGAAGCACTCCGTCGCCGTCTACGACAAGAACACCGGAGACTGCCGCATCGACTGGCGAGAGGTCGACGCCCCCCTCGTCAAGCCCCGCGCCCGCACCTACGGCAAGACCGACGACAAGAAGGCCGAGGCCAAGCAGCCCGCCGCGGTCGCAAGCTGATCCCGCCAGGAAACACCAAACGCAACCACACCTCGCCACGCGTCACAACACGCGAACCAACCACGAGGAACGCCCATGCCAGCCGTCGCAGTCCCCACCAAGCACGAGCGCGAAGCCAACCGCAAGAAGGCCAAGAGCCCGCGCACCATCATCATCCGCGTCAAGCGCTGCGACGGCCCCGGCAAGCCCTCCCGATGGGAGGAGTTCGATGTCCAGGTCAAGACCGGCGCCAATGTCATCAGCGTCCTCAAGACCATCGCCGCCAACCCGGTCACCCGCGACGGCAAGAAGACCACGCCCGTCGTCTGGGACTCCGGCTGCCTCGAAGAGGTCTGCGGCTCCTGCACCATGCTCATCAACGGGCAGACCCGCCAGAGCTGCTCCTGCCTCATGGACGAGTACGCCCCCGACGAGGGCGACATCATGACCCTCGAGCCCATGAGCAAGTTCCCCGTCGTCCGAGACCTCTGGGTCGACCGCGAACGCCTCTTCTACAACCTCAAGCGCGTCAAGGCCTGGGTCCCCATCGACTCCACCTACTCCTTCGGCGCCGGCCCCCAGGAAGGCCCCGACACCCAGGAGACCCGCTACAAGCTCTCCACCTGCATGTCCTGCGGCTGCTGCCTCGAGGCCTGCCCCCAGTTCACCCTCGAGCCCGACGAGTCCAAGTGGGACACCAGCTTCGTCGGCGCCCACGCCATCTCCCAGGCACGCCTCTTCAACGCCCACAAGACCGGCAAGCAGCTCCGAAACGACCGCCTCGACGCCCTCATGGGCCCGGGCGGCGTCTCCGACTGCGGCAACGCCCAGAACTGCGTCAAGGTCTGCCCCAAGGAGATCCCCCTCACCGAGTCCATCGCCGCCATCGGCCGCGATGTCACCGTCCACTCCATCGCCAAGTTCTTCCAGCTCCGCTGACCCGACCCGGACGCCTGCTCCGCCCGCAGCCACCCGCGACGGTCCGAAAATCTGTTTCCAGCGATCGACCCCCGCTTCAAGCGTCCAACGCCTGATGCGGGGGTTGTCATTCGCCGATCTTCCCCCGCAAGCCGGGATGAGAGAGCCCGGCCGCAGTCGAACCGACGCCCGCTCAGGCCCGCCGCATCCCATCCGGCGCGGCCGTGCAAGAGCGAGTGTGCGCCCGGAAGGGCGCTACGGAGCGCGAGAGCGCAGGAGGGAGTTTCGTATGCAGGGAACGCTGTCCGACCCGTTCGAGATCCCGGGCCGCCCGCAGGCCACCGGCACCAATCACACCCCGCAGCTCAGCTACCACCGCCTCTTCCGAGCCGAGCCCGGCGACGAACCCCGCCGCGCCGTCCTCGCCTGGGCCTGCCGCCAGACCGAGGAAGTCGACCACGCCGCCATCGAGGCCCTCGCCAAGGCCGCCGTCATCCCCGCCTCCGACCTCTCCATGGAACTCCTCGCCTGCGCCGTGCGGCTGAACGCCGGCGACATCGACGGCATCGCGAGGCTCGAACTCTGCGCCGAACGCCTCCGCATCACCGGCAGGACCCTCGACGACCACGCCCGAGCCGCCATCCTCGACGAACTCGCAAACGGCCCCGACCACCCGGCCACCCTGGGCCGCGTCGCCGCCGGCATCACCATGCTCCTGGCCACACTCGAACCCGACACTGTCGAAGACGCCGCCGACGACCTCGTCGACGACATCCTCGACGCCGGCTGGCTCATGGGCGCCGACGCCGACGCCGCCGTCCTCGAACGCGTCGTCCGAACGGTCCAAAGAGCCGTCCGCAATGTAGACGCCCCCCAATCACAGGCAGCATGACCCCCTCCCTCTCCCCCCCGGGGAGAGGATGTCGCGCAGCGACAGGAGAGGGCTATCCCAGCGCAGCGCCTCTCCCTCTCCAAGCCTCCTCGCAGAACCCGCGCCCATCAAACCACCAAGCACCGCCACGAAGCGACTCCCCCCTTCCTCTCCCCCCCGGGGAGAGGATGTCGCGAAGCGACAGGAGAGGGGCTACCCAAGCGCAGCGCCTCCGTTCCCTTCAAGCCTCCTCGCACCACGAGCATGGAAGTGTCAGTAACCCCGCATCCCGCCCTTCGGGCGGACATCTCCCCGAAGGGGAAGAAGGAGCGGCTACGCCCTCTCCCGACAAACATGCAGAATCGTCACCAGCACAGCCGCCTCATCCTTCGCCAATTCCGAAGCCATAAACCGCAAAACCCGCCACCCAAGCTCACCGATCACCGCATCGCGCCGAGCATCACGCTGCCGCTGCCCATTGTGATAGACGCTGTCCAACTCAACGACGACCTTCGCGCCGACACACGCAAAGTCAACGACATACGGCCCGATCGGATGCTGCCGCCGAAAGCGAAACCCTTGCAGCCGGCTCGCTCGGAGCCGCGACCAAAGCACTGCCTCCGGCGGCGATTGCTCACGCCGGAGGCGGCGAGCCCGCTCGGTCGGGTACTCCGATCGCCGGCGTATGTTCATGCCAACGAGAATACCGCTCCCTCTTCCCGATGGGGAGAGGATGCCCCGACGGGGCAGGAGAGGGGCTACTCCAAGCGAAGCGCCTTCGTTCCCTTCAAGCCTCATTGCACCACGAGCGTGGAAGGGTCAGTAGCCCCTCATCCCGCCCTTCGGGCGGACTTCTCCCCAACGGGGAGAAGAAGCGGCTGCCTCAACTTCGAACATCGACGCGGCATCAAGACGACTGCGGCAAACCCCCTACCCCTCAACATCAAGCGCCCGATGCTGACCATCACGCCGGAGCCCGTCCGTCCCGTGCTCCTGACGGTCCTCGTGGGCCTCTTCCTGCGTGTTCCCCTTCACCGTCCGCGAAGGGTCAAGCTCCGTCACCGCCCGCGTCTCCTCGAAGGTGTCCTCGAACTTCCGTGGCTTCGGCGCGTCGGCCTTCCGCTTCTTGTCGGCCGCCTCCGAACGCTTCGCGTTGTCCGTCCCCGCGATCGAGGACGCGAGCGGGTTGTTCGAAATACCCCAGGTCATGGGAGTCTCTATCGGGTAAAGACCGCCCGCCAGATTGGGCGATCGGGACCAACTTGAACCAAATACGGTGAAATCCCAGCCGAATCTGCGCGACCGTTCCAATCCCTAGCCGGTTCAGGCGGTTTTCGGGCCCTGCGTGCGCACAGCCGCGCGAACCGTGCGCACGCCACTCGCAAGTGTGCGCGCACAAATCTCGACCGCCGCCGGCGCACAAACGCCGCTCACAGCCCGATGATGTTCACCCCGCAGTCGACATAGATCGTCTCGCCCGTCACGCCCGACGACAGGTCCGACGCCAGCCACACCGCGGTGCCGCCCACATCCGCCCCCTCGACATTTCGGCGCAATGGGCTCCGCGTCTCCGCGTGGTCGCTGAACTGGTCCGTCCCCGCGACCGCCGACGACGCCAGCGTCCGCAAGTACCCGCCGCTGATGGAGTTAACCCGAATCCCCGACTCCCCGAGCTCCGCCGCCAGGTACCGCGCGGTGCACTCCAGCGCCGCCTTGGCGACCCCCATCACATTGTACCCCGGGACCACTTTTTCAGCCCCGTAGTAGCTCATGCACATGATGCTGCCGCCGGGCTGCCCGTCCTTGCCGGCCATCAGCTCCCGGGCCCGGTTGGCCATCGCCGCGAGCGTGTACGCCGAGACATCGATCGCTGACAGGTACGCCTGTCGCGGCGTCCCCGTGAACTTGCCCGGCTGCAGCCAGTCGCGGTCGGCGAAGGCGATGGAGTGGACGAGGAAGTCCATGCGGCCAAAGGACTTGGCGTAGTCCTCGAAGACCTTGTCCATCTCCTCGTCGCTGCTCGCGTCCAGGGGCCGCATCCACGCGTCCGTCTGCCCCATCGACTCCACGGCCTTGCGCGTGCGGCGCTCGTTCTTGTCGCCGGGGAGGTGGGTGTAGGCGCAGGTGGCGCCGTGCTCGGTGAGCGCCTTGGCGATGTGGAAGGCGTAGGAGCGGTCGTTGGCGATGCCGACCACGAGTCCGGTCTTGCCGTCGAGCAGGCCCATGCGGTTCTCCTGTAAGTGCAGATGGGGCGGTGCGTTGTGCCGTGGCCGCGGTGCCGTGCGGGCCCGGGGCCAAGGGGGGAGTTTATGCCGGAAGCACCCCGATGGCGGCCCCCTTCGTACCATCCTGCGTGGACGCGAAACCCGACCTCTCGATCGATCCCAACCGCCTCGACCTGCCCGCGCTGTGGCGTTACCTCAGCGCCACGGGCCTGTCGCGCAGGCTCTTCGAGCTCGCCCGCGATGAGGACTTGGGGCCGGCGGGTGTTGACCTGACGACGGTTGGTGATGGGGCTGGTCAGGCGCAACTCGTTACACGGCTCGTGTTTCGGGAGGCGGGGGTGGTCGCGGGGCTGGCGGCGGCGGCGGAACTGGCGGAGGTGTTCGGCGGTGAGGTGAGCGTCGAGCCGGAGCTTGCCGATGGCGAGACGGCGGAGCGCGGCATGGTCGCGGCGACGGTCTCGGGCGACCGGGCGGCGGTGTTGGCGCTGGAGCGGACGCTCCTGAACCTGGTCGGCAGGCTCAGCGGCGTCGCGACGCGGACGCGGGCGTTCGTGCGGGCGCTCGATGCAGGTGGTGGCCGGGCAGAGCTTTACGACACGCGGAAGACGACGCTCGGGATGCGGGTGCTGGAGAAGTACGCGGTGCGTTGCGGCGGCGGCATGAACCACCGGCTGGGCCTGCACGACGCGGTGATGGTGAAGGACAATCACCTCCTCGCGGGCGGCGAACTCGACGACGCGGGCACCGGCGAGCGGGTCGCGGGCCTCCTTGACGCGATCGAGGCGGGCGTGAAGGCCCGCGGCGTGGAGCGGCCGCGGTTTATCGAGGTGGAGGTGGACCGGGTGGGCCAACTGAGTTCAGTGTTCGAAGTCTGCGGCGGGCGTGTGGATGTGGTGCTGCTGGACAACATGGCGCTGAAGGACCTGCGCGAGGCGGTGGGGCTGCGCGACCGCCTGTCGCCCGGCGTGCAGCTGGAGGCGTCGGGCGGGGTGACGCTGGAGTCGGTGGGGGCGATCGGGGCGACGGGCGTGGACCGGGTGAGCGTGGGCTCGCTGACGCACGGGGCGGTGAGTTTGGATGTGGGGTTGGACGGGTAGAGCGTCCGCCCCGGGGCGGGGCGGCTCGCTCCTTGGGTGCGCGGGGTTGGTGGGGTTGGTGGGGTTGGTGGGGTTGGAAGTGGGGGCGCGGGGTGGGGTGGCTCGCGCGGGAAGTGCGCTTTGGGGGGTGTGCAGGGGGGCGCAAGATCAAGCTTGGGGGCGGGGAACCCCGATAGACGCGGGTGAGGCCGGCGGAGACCGGCTTGGGATCGCGTGGAGGGCGCAGCGGCGTGTCGATCGGGCGTCAGGGCCAGTCTGGGACCGTAACCCTTGGTGCGGAGCGGGGTAACGCTCGGCGTCGGGGGTGGCTTCGTGCGCGGGGTGGGGGGCTCTGGCAGGTGCCGGTTCTGGGGGCGGGGGCGATCCTGCTGGTGGCGGGGGCGGCGACGGCTTTTTTGACGAAGCCGGGGCCGGACCATCGCCCGGCGGTCGAGCGGGCGGCCCGGCTCGTTGAGCGGGAGCGGTGGGTCGAGGCGATCGAGACTCTGAATACAGAGGTGTACCCGTACCTGGAGAACGGGACGCTGCCGCGGGATGTGGCGCGGGGGTATCACCAGCTCCTGGCGCGGGCGATCGCGGGTGGGCAGCACGAGCTGGATGTGCGGTCGGCGGTGAACGACCAGAATGTGATCAGCCAGTTCCTGGAGGCGGAGCGGCTGGACGCGTCGCTGACGCCCCTGGATGTGGCGCTGCTGGCGGAGAGCTACATCGCGCTCGGGCGGTACGAGGAGGCCGAGCAGCGGGTGGCGACGATCCCGGACACTTATCCGGAGATCCGCGAGCGGCTGGTGCGGGACATGATCGAGACGAAGCTGGGGCTGGAGCAGCCTCTGTATACGGATGCCCTGGAGGCGCTCGGGCGGGTGCTGGCGGAGACGACAATCAGCGATCAGCAGCGTCTGTGGGCGCTGGCCCGGCAGGCGGAGGTGCGGCTGGAGCTGGGGCTGGAGGATGAGGCGGTGACCTCGCTGCTGCGGGAGCTGCCCCTGCTGCAGGAGGCGGACCCGGCGGCGGTGGGGGAGCTCTACATGTGGCTGGGGCGGGCGTATTTCCGGCTGGATGCGCTCGAGGAGGCGGAGCGGCAGCTGCGGCGGGCGGACCGGGACCAGATGCTGCCGGACAGCGACGAGCGGCGTGCGATGGCGCGGCTGTACCTCGCGCATATCGAGGCGCGGCGGGCGACGGGGCCGGACGGGCTGGAGCGGGCGCGGGACGGGTACGCGAACCTCGTCGAGCGGTCGGGGGCGACGGCGGCGTTCCTGCCGGCGCTCATGGGCATGGGCGAGATGGAGGCGGCGCTCGACAACCCGCGGGGATCGATCGACGCGTACCAGGCGCTGGTGCAGGAGCGGGAGTCGCGGGAGGGCGTGCGGCACCCGACGCGGGAGGAGATCGCGCGAAGTCTGCTCGGGCGGTTCGAGGAGCGGGCGGCGGCGGGGGATGTGTCGTTTGCGCTCGACTACGCGACGATCGCGGGTGAGTTGTTCCCGCTCGTTGAGACGCCGTCGGATGTGCTCCTGGCCCTCGGGCGGTCGCACGCGGCGATGGCGGACTTTGTCCTGGGCGAGCGGGCGCAGGGGCTTCGGCTTCGGGATTTGACGGAGCTGGACCCCGGGACTTTGCAGCAGGCGAAGCGGCACCTGATCCGTGCGGCGGGGTACTACCGGGCGCACGCGGATCGGTTCATCATCGACGACTACGAGCTGTACGCGGATTCGCTTTGGACCTCGGCGCAGCTGAGCGACCGGGCGGGGGACGCGGCGTCGGCGATCGCGTCGTTCGGGGAGTTTGCCGAGACGGTGCGGGATGACCCGCGGCGGGCGGAGGCTCGGTATCGGCTGGCGCAGTCGCACCAGAGCCGGGGGTCGTACCAGACGGCGGCGGAGTTGTATCGCGGGCTGATCGCGGACCGGGAGAACGCGGCGCGGGACGGCGTGGGGCAATGGGCGGACCGGTCGAGCGTGCCGTTGGCGCAGTGTCTCTTGCTTGATGGGCAGCCGGAGAACGACGCGGAGGCTGAGCGGATTTTGCTCACGGCGGTGAACGGGACGCGGGGCGGGCCGGATCGGCCGGAGTTCCGCGATGCGCTCTTCGAGCTGGGGCGGGTGTTCGAGAAGGCGGGGCGGTACGACCTGGCGATCGAGCGGCTGACGGAGCTCCTGGAGCGGGCGCCCGAGGACCCGCGGGCGGCGGCGGCGCGGTTCCGGCTTGCGGAGTCGTACCGGTTGCTGAGCCGTGAGATCGGGGTGCGGCTGGACGAGACGATGCGGGAGAGCCAGGCTCGGCAGCTGCGTGCGGAGCGGCGGGAGCATCTGCGGAGCGCGATCGATCTGTACGAGCGGGTGCGGGACGAGCTTGCTTCGAAGCCGAACGCGTATCGGTCGGCGCTGGAGGATGTGCAGCTTCGGAACGCGCACTTCTACCTCGGGGACTGCGCGTTCGATCTTGGGGAGTACGACCGGGCGATCGCGTACTACTCGGCGGCGCGGAACCGGTACCCGCGGGATCCGGCGGTGCTGGTGGCGCTGGTGCAGATCGTGAACGCGTATGTGGAGCTGGGCGATCTTCGCAGCGCGCGGACGGCGAACGAGCGGGCGCGGGACTTCTACAGCTCGCTGCCCGACGAGGTGTGGAACGACCCGAACCTGCCGATGGGTCGGAAGGAATGGGAGCGCTGGCTGGAGAGCAGCGCGAAGCTGTACGACGACCTGGCGGCGGCGGGGTAGGCCGACGGGTTTGTTTCGTGGGCGCGGGCCGGAGGCCGGCGCGGAAAGGGTCAGGGATGGCCGGCAAGGATCGACAGAACGGCGCGGACCGGGCGATGGCCGAGGCGTTGAGCCGGGTCTTGGATCGCCAGTGTGATCTGTACCGCGAGCTGGATGCGCTCAGTGAGCGGCAGCGGTCGCTGATCGAGGCGGGGCAGACGGATGAGCTGCTTTCGCTGCTCGCGGAGCGGGGCGAGGTGGTGGGGGCGCTCGAGCAGGCGGCGGCGGAGATGGGGCCCCTGCAGGCGGCGCTGGACGCGGTGCTGGCGGACGGGCCGGATCTGGATGAGTCGACGCGGTCGGGGTTGCGGGCGCAGGTGGTGGTGGTGCGCGACCTGGCGGCGCAGGTGGCGACGCGGGACGCGGAAGATCAGAAACGGCTTCTGGAGCAGCGGGAGGCGCTGTCGGGGCGGATGCGGCAGACGGCGAACGGGCGGGGGGCGATCAGTGCGTACGGCAAGGGGCTCGGCGAGGAGCGCGGGCCGCGGTTCCAGGATCGGAGCGTTTGAGATGACGACGGCGCGGGCGGGCGTGGAGACGCTGTTGCCGGCAGAGCCGGTGCGGGTGGACGCGGGCGAGGTCGTGGCGGCTTCGCGCGCGGTCCAGCCGACCGGGGAGCTGATGGGCGGCGCCGGTGGGGTGGGTGGGGTGGGTGGGGTGGGTGGGGTGGGGCTGACGGCGTCGGACCTGGGCGAGCTGATGACCGCGTTCAACGAGGTCACGGCGAAGCTGCAGGGGTCGCACGAGCAGCTCAAGCAGGAAGTGGGGCGGCTGAACGCGGAGCTGCGGGACGCGAACGAACGCCTGCAGCGGTCGCGGCGGCTCGCGGAGCTCGGGGAGATGGCGGCGGGGATCGCGCACGAGCTGCGGAACCCGCTCGGATCGATCGGGCTGTACGCGCGGCTGCTGCAGGAGGACCTGCCGGCGGAGACCGAGACGCAGCGGACGGCGACGAAGATCGCAAGGGCGGTGCGGCGGATGGACGCGATCGTGACGGATGTGCTGGCGTTTGCGCGGGAGGAGCGGGTGCGGCCGGAGCCCGTCGACCTGTGGGCGCTGATGCGGAGCGCGTGCGACGGGGGTGTGGAGGTGGCGGGGCGGTACGAGCCGCGGCCCGAGGTGGAGCTGGTGGGGCTGGGGGAGGGCGTGCCGGAGGAGGTCGTGTGCGATCCCCTGCTGACGCACCAGGCGCTGGTGAACATCGTGAGCAACGCGGTGCAGGCGGTGGGCGAGGCGGGGCTGGGGGCCGCCCGGAGCGTGGTGGTGGGGGCGCGGCTCGGGCGGGAGCTGGGGCCTGATGGGAAGCGGGCGGAGATGCTGGGGCTCTGGGTGAAGGACCGCGGGCCCGGGCTGCCCGAGGGCGTGCTGGAGCGGATGTTCAACCCGTTCTTCACGACGCGGGAGGCGGGGACGGGGCTGGGGCTGGCGATCGTGCACCGCATCGTGGATGCGCACGGAGGGCGGGTGAAGGCTGTGAACAACAACGACGGGCGTGGGGCGACGGTCGAGCTTTTGCTCCCGGCGAGCGTGGTTTCTGGGGATTCTTCTGTGGACCTGGGCGCGGGCGCGCGTGACGGCGCGGCGTGTTCTTCCGGTGAGACAGCGTGCATGGAGGGGCGTCGATGAGCACGGTTCTGGTCGTGGACGACAAGGAGATGATGCGCGACAGCGTCACGCAGACGCTGAAGCGGGCCGGGTTTGCCGTCGTGCAGGCGGGGGACGGGCCCTCGGCGCTCGACTCGATCGCGCGGAAGCGGCCGGACGCGGTCGTGACGGACCTGAAAATGCCCGGGATGACCGGCGTGCAGCTGCTGGATCGGATCCGGGAGATCGACGACGACCTGCCGGTGGTGGTGATGACGGCGTTCGGCACGATCGAGACCGCGGTCGATGCGATGAAGCGCGGGGCGTACGACTATGTGCAGAAGCCCTTCGAGGGGGACGAGTTGATCATCGCGATCAAGCGGGGGCTCGGGCACCGGAAGCTGGTGCGGGAGAACGCGGTTCTGCGCGTGGCGAACACGGCGGGGACGGGCGTCGGCGCGAACGAGCGGCGTGGGCTGGACCGGCTGATCGGGGATTCGCCCGCGATGCAGCGTGTGAAGGAGCAGCTGTCGGCCGTTGCCGCGAGCCAGGGGACGGTGCTCGTGACCGGCGAGAGCGGGACGGGCAAGGAAGTCGTGGCGCACGCGATCCACGACATGAGCCCGCGCGGGGAGCACCCGTTCCTGGCGGTGAACTGTGCGGCGCTGAGCGAGAGCCTGCTCGAGAGCGAGCTCTTCGGGCACGAGCGCGGTGCGTTCACGGGGGCGGAGAAGCTGCGGAAGGGCCGGTTCGAGCTGGCCGACGGCGGGACGCTCCTGCTCGACGAGGTGAGCGAGGTGAGCCCGCAGATCCAGGCGAAGCTGCTGCGCGTCTTGCAGGAGCGGGCGTTCGAGCGGGTGGGCTCGAGCCTGACGATCGGCGTGGATGTGCGCGTCGTGGCGACGAGCAACCGGGACCTGCCCGCCGAGGTGGCGGACAACAAGTTCCGGGGGGACCTCTTCTTCCGGCTGAATGTGCTGCCGATCCATCTGCCGGCGCTGCGCGAGCGGGCGGAGGATGTGCCGGCGCTGGCGCAGCACTTCGTGGAGCGGGTGTGTGCCCGGGAGGGGCGGGCGGCGCTGTCCTTCGAGGAGGGGGCGCTCGAGCTGATGCAGGAATACCGCTGGCCCGGGAATGTGCGGGAGCTGCAGAACATCTGCGAGCGGGCCGTGGTGCTGGCGGCGGCGAGCGGCGTGACCGACGGCGGGGCGATCCCGCGGTCGATGATCGAGCCGTGGCTGTTGCCCGCGGCGCGTCCTCTGCTGACGGCGGGCGGCGTGGCGTCGCTGGTGGCGGCGGCGTCGTTCTCGGGGGCGAACGGGAGCGTGAACGGGTCGGGACAGGGGTCGGCCTATGACGACGACGACGAGTTCGAGGCTCCCGAGGTCGTCGTGCGGCGGGAGGCGTCGATGCTGCCGGGCGTGCGGACGCTGGCGGAGATCGAGCGCGAGACGATCGTGCAGACGCTGAAGCGGTACGACGGGCACCGGCAGCGGACGGCGAAGGCGCTCGGGATCGGGGTGCGGACGCTCGGGCTGAAGCTGAAGAAGTGGAAGGAAGAGGCGTTGGTGCCGCAGGGGCTGTGAGCTTGGTCGTGAGTGGGAGTACCCGGAATCGGGTGCGTTGTGTGGTTCAGATGGTGCGCGGCGGGGATTGGCCCGCGGCTTGCTCGCGTGAGGCGTGATGTTTCTGGAGCAGCTTGATACCGCCGGCAGCCTGCCCGCCCTCGAGGCGACGATGCGGTACGCCTCGCAGCGTCAGAAGCTGCTGGCGCACAACATCGCGAACCTCGAGACGCCGGACTTCCGGCCGGTGGATGTGTCGCCGGATCACTTTCAGCGGGTGCTGAGTGAGGCGATCCACGATCGGCGGCTGACGCGCCGGGGCGGGACCTTCGGGGCGATGCCGATGGACCGGACGCGGCAGCTGGAGCAGGGGGCGGACGGGTCGCTCATGCTGACGCCGCGGACGGCGACCGGGAACATCCTGTTCCACGACCGGAACAACCGGGACCTGGAGCGGATGATGCAGGACCTTGCGGAGAACGCGGGGATGTTCCGGACGGCGACGGACCTGATGCGGAACCGCGTGGCGGTCCTGCACATGGCGATCAACGAGCGGGCGTCGTAAAGAGGTAGACGCGTGTACGGATCACTGGACATCTCGACGAGCGGCATGGTCGCCCAGCGGACGCGGATGGCGGTGATCGCGACGAACATCGCGAACGCGAACACGCTCCTGAACGCCAAGGGGGAGTATGACCCCTATCGGCGGCGGGAGATTTTCTTCAGCCCGGGGGACCCGACGAGCGCGACGCGTTCGGGGCGGAACCTCGGGGTGCATGTGTCGGAGATCGAGGCGGACCAGGACGCGTTGCGTCCGCGGTACATGCCGAGCAGCCCGTTCGCGGATAAGGACGGGTATGTGCAGGTGCCGGACATCAGCCCGGCGATCGAGCAGGTGAACGCTTTGACGGCGTCTCGTGCGTATGAGGCGAATGTCGTGGCGGCGGAGACGACGAAGACGATGCTGGCGCAGTCGCTGCGTCTGCTCGGCTAGGCTTGCTGCGGGACGGGGCGGAGCCCCTTTCGGAGCGTGGGCCATCGGGCGGGTGAGCGGCGTCGGGATCGATGAAGGAGCGGGTCATGAGCGATCCGGTGGGACTGATCAGCGGAGCGGGCGGGGCGGGCGGCATCCAGCCGAACATCCGTCCCGTGGCCCCGGCCCAGAAGGCGGGGAACGGCCCGAATTTCCGCGAGGTGCTGATGGACAACCTCCAGAAGGTCAACGAGGCCCAGAAGGAGGCGGACGCCGCGGTGGAGGACCTGGTGTCGGGCCGTCGGTCCGATGTCGAGGGCGTGATCCTGGCGACGCAGAAGGCGGACAATGCCTTCAAGATGCTGCAGGCGATGCGGGGCAAGGTGATGGCGGCGTACGAGGAGATCAAGCAGGTCCGGGTGTAGTTTGAGCGCTCCGTACGGCCCTTCGGGCCGACACTCGCTCTTGTACGGCCGCGCCGGGGGACCCGGCGGGCCTGAGCGGGGGTGAGTTCGAGCGCTCCGTACGGCCCTTCGGGCTGACACTCGCTCTGGTGCGGCCGCGCCGGGGGACCCGGCGGGCCTGAGCGGGAGTGTGCGGCGGGGTGGGTGGAAGCGGCAAGAGTTGCGCGGGCGTGGGGTTGGCGGGCGAGATGAAGTTGCGCACATGAGCGCAGTTTCAAGCGGGGGGGGGCTGACGGCCGAATCGTGGAGGTCGGGGGGCGGATCGTCGCCCCGATCGGGAGGGCGCGTGGAACGCGCTTGGATTCGGCAGGGAGGCCGTGAAGATGGACCAGCTCCGCAGGGTGCTGGCGTCCGCCCAGAGGTACCTGGGAGGGATGTCGGCGAGTCAGAAGCTTCTTCTGGGGAGCCTGGGCGTCATCGCGGCGATGTCGCTGTTCCTGATCTCGCGGTACGCGGCGACCCCTTCTTATGAGGCGCTGACCTTCGGGGGCTCTGACCAGGCGGCGATCATCCGGACGCTGGCGGCGTCTGGGATCGAGGCCCGGGAGGAGAACGGCGAGGTGGTCGTTCCGAACGGGATGACCGACCGGGCGATCGCGGCCCTGAGCGAGCGGGGGCAGCTGCCCGACGACACGACGATCCTTTTCAACAACCTGATCAGCAACCAGGACTGGCGGAACAGCCGAGAGCAGAACCGCCAGCAGTTCGTCTTTGCGCTCCAGAACGAGCTGAACCGGGTCATCTCCCGGTTCCGGGGTGTCAAGGCGGCGAGCGTGATCATCGATGCGCCGGAGCCCGAGGGGCTGGGGCGTGCGGTGCGGCAGGCGACCGCTTCGGCGACGATCTGGTCGACCTCGGGCGGGCCGATCAGCCAGGAGACGGTCGATGCGGTGGCGCACCTGGTGGCGGGGGCGCGGGCGGGGCTGACCGTTGAGCATGTGCGGGTGATCGACGGGAGCACGGGGCGGCAGCGGTCGGCGAGCGACGAGGGCTCGATGCAGGCGAGCAGCTACCTCGAGCACGCGACGCATGTGGAGAACGAGACGCGGCGGAAGCTGGAGGACCTGCTGGCGTACATCCCGGGGGTGACGGTGGCCGTCTCGGCCCAGGTGGATGTGACGAAGGTGAGCCAGCAGACGAAGCGGCACCTGCCGCTGAATGACGGGACCGTGCAGCTCCTGCGCACCGAGAACGGGCTGAGCGTGACGGAGAGCGGCGGCGGGAGCCGCGGCGCCGAGCCGGGCGTCCGGAGCATGCAGGCGGCGGACATCAACTTCGCGAGCGCCAACACCGGCAGCTCGATGGAGCAGACCGAGGACCGGACGGAGTTCGACAACGCGATCGGCACGGAGGTGCGCGAGCTCGTGGACCCGCGAGGGATGCCGACCTTTCTGGCGGCGTCGGTGAATGTGCCCGAGACCTATGTCGAGGAGCTTGTCCGTCGCGATGCACAGGCCGCTGGTGATGCGGCGGCCGGCGGTGGGGCGGGGGCGGGGGGCGCGGACGAGAACGGGGCGGTGACGCGGGATCAGCTCCGGGAGCGGTTTGACGAGATCCGGGTGGAGATCGCGGACAGTCTGAAGCCCCATTTGAAGTCGCGGGACGCGAACGGGTCGCTGGTGGACGGCGAGGTTCTGGTATCGCTGGTGCCGTCGGCGGTGGGTGTGGCGGCGGCGCCGGCGCAGGCGGGGCTGCTGGGCCTCTTGACGGGCGGGGACGGCTCGGGCGGGGTGCTCGGGGGGGGCGGGCTGGACACGGTGCTGCTCGCGACGCTGACGGCGGTGTCGCTCGGGATGATGGTGATGATGGTGCGGAAGAGCGCGAAGCGTCTGGAGCTGCCGACGCCCGAGGAGCTGGTGGGTGTGCCCCCGGCGTTGAAGGCGGACACGGACATCGTGGGGGAGGCGGACGAGACGGAGAACGCGATGACGGGCATCGAGGTCGATGAGAGCGAGATGGCTCGCTCGAAGACGCTCGAGCAGATCGCGGAGTTCGTGCGGACCGACCCCGAGAAGGCGGCGCGTCTGGTGGGTCGCTGGATGGCGATCGAGGACTGACCGGAGCGAGCCATGCCAAGACGCCCGAACGAGAAACTGCCGACGAACGCGACCGAGCTGGAGGGGATCACCAAGGCGGCGGTCTTGATGCTGGCGCTCGGGCACGATGATTCGAGCAAGGTGCTGAAGCTGATGCCGGCGGAGTCGGTGGAGGAGCTGATGCGCGAGGTGGCGAGCCTCGGGCGGGTGCCCTCCGAGCTGACGGCCCAGGTGGTGGAGGAGTTCTACCAGATCAGCGTGGTGGCGGACTACCTGAACGAGGGCAACCTGGACTTCGCCAAGGCCGTCCTGATGCAGTCGCTGGACCCGAAGACGGCGGACCGGGTGCTGAGCCAGATCCAGACGCAGGTGCAGAAGACGCCGTTCAGCTTCCTGCAACGGGCGGAGAGCGACAACCTGCTGACCTTCATTCAGGACGAGCACCCGCAGACGATTGCGCTCATCCTGTGCCACCTGAACCACCACAAGGCGAGCGAGATCCTGGTCGGCCTGCCCCTGCAGAAGCAGATCGAGGTCATCAAGCGGATCGCGAACATGGAGCAGACGAACCCGGAGGTCATCCGCGAGGTGGAGCGGGGCCTCGAGAGCCGGCTCGCGAACATGCTGATGCAGCACATGGAGAAGGCGGGCGGCGTGCCGACGGTGGCGGAGATCCTGAACCTGGCGGACCGCTCTACCGAGAAGACGATCATGGAGGGGCTGGAGAGCGACGACCCGGACCTGGTCGAGCAGATCCGGCGGCTGATGTTCGTCTTCGAGGACATCCTGCTCGTGAACGACAAGGGCATCCAGAATGTGCTCAAGGAGGTCGAGAACGAGGAACTGGCGATCGCCCTCAAGACGGCGTCGGACGAGCTCAAGGGCAAGATCTTCGGGAACATGTCCGAGCGTGCGAGCGCGATGATCAAGGAGGACATGGAGTACATGGGCCCGATCCGCATCAGCGATGTGGAGGCGGCGCAGCAGAAGATCGTCGACATCGTGCGGCGTCTGGAGGAGGCCGGCGAGGTCATCATCCAGGGCCGCGGGGCGGACTCGGAGATGGTCGTCTGACGGTGAGGCCCTTGGCTTCGCCGGCGCAGGGAGGCGCTGGTCATGGCGGTCATCAAACGAGCGGACGCGGAGACGATGACGCGGCAGGCGATCGTCTTGGACCTTGGGGATCTTGCGCGGCAGGGCGAGCGGATGCGGCAGGAGGCCGCGTCGGACGCGCAGAAGATCCGGCTCGAGGCGGAGGCGCACCGGCGAAAGCTGATCCGCGGCGCGGAGGACGAGGGGCGCAAGGAGGGGCTGGCGAAGGGCCTCGCCGAGGGGCGGGAGCAGGGGCGGGAAGAGGGGCGGGCGCAGGCGCTGACGGAGATGCAGGAGCGGCTGGCGACGCTGGAGGCGGCGTGGGCGGCGGGGCTGGATGAGCTGAACGCGGCGCGGGGGGCGCTGCTGTCTTCGGCTCGGACGGAGGTGCTCCGGCTCGCGCTCGACATCGCCGAGCGGATCACGCGGCGGCAGGTGGAGATCGACCCGGGTGCGGTGGAGGGGCCGATCTCGGCGGCGCTGGAGCTGATCAGCGTGGGCACGCGGGCGGTCGTCTGCGTGCACCCGGAGGACAAGGCGGCGGCGAAAGAGGCGCTGCCGAAGCTCTCGGCGCGGCTGGACGCGGCGCAGCATGCGGAGGTGCGTGCGGATGCGGGGGTGGCGCGGGGCGGGTGCGTGGTGCGGACGCCTGGTGGGGCGGTCGTCGATGCGGATATCGAGACGCAGATCGCGCGTGTGGTGGGGGCGCTGCGAGCGGGGGCGGGGATCGGGCCGCGGGCGGATGCGTCCTCTATAGATGATGGCGAAGGGGGCGCGGCGTGAGCGTACTGGCTTCCGAGTTCGACACGCTGGCTGGGCTGCTCCCGATGCGGATCGTGGGGCGCGTGGCGGAGCTGCGCGGGCTGACGGTGCTCGTCGATGAGCTTCCCTTGCCGGTGGGGGCGTTGGTCGAGGTCGGCGCGGGGCGGAGCCCGGGCGAGGTAGTGGGGTTCACGAAGCACCGCTCGTGCGTGATGATGCTCGGCGGGCTGACGGGGATCCGGCCGGGCGATGTGGTCGAGGGCGTGACGGCGGCGCCGGTGGGGCCTGTGGGCGGGGCGTTGCTCGGGCGCGTGGTGAACGCGCTCGGCAAGCCGATCGACGGTGGCGAGCCGATCGTGGCCGATGCGCAGCGGGCGCTGTCGCCCCCGCCGATCGGGGCGATGGACCGGGCGCGGATCACGCAGCCCCTGCGGACGGGCGTTCGGGCGATCGACCTGATGACACCCCTCGGTCGCGGGCAGCGGCTGGGCGTCTTTGCGGGGCCGGGCGTGGGGAAGAGCACGCTGCTCGGGCAGATCGCGCGGGGGACGGAGGCGGACGCCGTGGTGATCGCGCTGATCGGCGAGCGCGGGCGCGAGGTGAAGGACTTCGTGGAGCACACGCTCGGGCCGGAGGGGCTGGCGCGGGCGAGCGTCGTGGTGGCGACGGGCGACGAGAGCCCGCTCATGCGTCTGCGTGCCGCGAAGCTGGCGTGCGGGCAGGCGGAGTTCCTGCGGGACTGCGGGCTCGATGTGCTGCTGGTGATGGACTCGGTGACGCGGTTTGCGCACGCGCAGCGGCAGGTCGGCCTGAGCGTGGGCGAGCCGCCCGCGACCAAGGGCTACACGCCGAGCGTGTTCAGCGAGCTCGCGCTCCTGCTGGAGCGTGCGGGCTCGGTCGTGGGCGCGGCGGGCAGGGGTGGCTCGGTGACGGGGCTGTACACGATCCTGGTCGAGGGCGACGACATGACCGAGCCGATCGCGGACGCGGCGCGGGGCATCCTGGACGGGCATGTGATCCTGAGCCGGCGGCTCGCGCACCAGGGGCACTACCCGGCGATCGATGTGCTCGATTCGGTGAGCCGCGTGGCGAACGAGGTGAGCGACGAGACGCACCGGGCGGCGGCGCAGCAGGTGCGGCGGCTGCTCGCGAAGTTCCGCGAGGTCGAAGAGCTGGTGCAGATCGGCGCGTACGCGAAGGGCTCGGACGCGGAGACCGATGTGTCGATCGACATGAAGCCGACGATCGACGGGCTTCTCAGGCAGGGCACCACGGAGCGGGTGTCGTTCGAGGCCGAACGCGAGCGGCTGATCAAGACCGCGCTGCAGTCGGGCGAGGCGATCGCGGAGCGATCGCAGGGAGGACGGTAAGCGATGGCGAAGTTCAACTTCGGGCTCGAGCCGGTGTTGCGTCAGCGGAAGCGCGACGAGGAGGCCAAGCAGCGCGTCGTCGCGCGGCTCGAGGCCGAGCGGATCGCCATCGAGGACGAGATCCGCGGCTACCAGCGGGCGATCGTCGATGAACGCGAGGACCTCGGCGACCGTCTCGCCTCGGCCCGCGTGGGCGAAGGCGTCGACATCGGTGCCGTGCGGGTGCAGGCGAACGCGTCGCTGCACCTGATCACGCTCGCGCAGCGGGCGGCCCTGCGGCTCGCGGGCATTTATGAGAAGCTGGACGAGGCGAGGCTCGAGCTGCTCGAAGCGGCGACGCGGCGGCGGGCGGTCGAGGCCCTGAAGGACAAGCGGTTTGAGGCGTGGCGGCAGCAGCTCAGCAAGGCCGAGGCGGCGGCGCTCGACGAGCTCGCCACCGTGCGGCACGGACGCGGGGCGGCGTCGGTCGCCTTCGGCGATGACGAGGAGGCCGCGGCGTGAAGAGCCTGATCGCGGCGATCGGTGTGGTGGCGGTGGCGCACCTGCTCGCGCTCGCGGGCGTGGGCGGGTGGCTGTACAGCACGGGCCGCCTGAGCCCGGAGCGGGTCGAGACGGTGCGCGACCTCTTCCAGGAGCCGGTCGCGATCGTGCAGGCCCGCATGGAGCGGGAGGAGGCCCAGGCCGAGGCGGAGGCGGCGTCGCTCGCCGAGCAGATGGGCCCGCCCGGGCCCCCGGTCTCGGCGGCGGAGTCGCTTGCGCTGCGGCTGGAGGTGAGCGAACTGGACACGCAGCGCATCGAGCGGCTGCGCCGCGAGGTGCAGGACCTGCAGCGGTCGCTCCGGGCCGAGCGGCGTCTGCTCGAGCAGGAGCGGGCGGGGTTCGACCAGGAGCGGACACGCTTCGAGCAGATGCGCGAGCGGCTCAAGGAGATCGAGGGCGGCGAGCAGTTCCGCAAGGCGCTCGCCAGCATGGAGGGTATGAAGGCCGACGACGCCCGCCTGACCCTGCAGGCTCTCCTCGACGACGGCGACATGGAGCAGGCCGTCAGCTACCTCAACGCCATGCAGGACAGGACCCGCACGAAGATCATCGCGGCGTTCGTCGGCAACGAACAGCCCGAGTTGGCCGCCGAGTTGCTGGAAGCCCTGCGGGTCCGCGGATTGGAAGCCGCGGCCCAATAGGGGCAGCGGTTCGTGACGACCACATCTGTAGCAACACTCGATCGGGATGCGCAGCGACCGACCACCCCGGCGCAGGAACCGCGCCGCGAGGGCGAGGTCTCGAGCGCCGTCTTCGCGCAGCTGATGCGCACCCTGAGCGCGACGCTGGGCGGCGGGGCCGGCTCGGACGCGGCGCAGAACGCGGCGACCGGCGAACTGTACGACGCGGTCGCGCAGCAAGCCGAGGTCGACCCGGCCTCCGGGCGCGACCCCGCCAGCGAGGCCGAGCGCCGGATGCGCGAGGGGCGGGCGTCGCCCGTCGCCCAGGCAGCGGCCGAGGAGCGGATGGCGACGGACCCCTCGAATCCGGCCCGCGCGACCCGGCCCGAGACCGGAGTCGAGCCCCGCTCGCAGACGCCGACGGACGCGGGCGACGACGCGAGCGTGGGCGAGCGCCAGCGGCGTGCGATCGACGACCGCTCGGCCCGCCAGCCGCAGGATCGGGCGTCCGCCCCCGAGGCAAAGCCCGGAGCGGAGCAGCCCCGGAACACTGAAAGACAAGGGGGTTCGGCGGTAGCGGCACCGGTGGCCGCGCCTGGCGCGAGCCCCGGCACCGGTGCAGCGAACGCGTCCGCGGCGAGCGCCAGCGGCGCGGTCGCAAGCGTCGGTGCCGTCCGCGCAACGACCGGCACGGCTCCCGCGATGCCGGGGGCGGTGACGCCGACGCAAGCCAAGCCGGACGCCGCCGGCGTGAAGCCGCAGGCGACGCCAACGCCGCGTCAGGGCAACGCCGCACTCCAGGCCGAGGCCGAGGCGGCGCTCGGGAAGGTGCAGCGCGGGCTGGCGAGCCTGGTGAACGCGAAGGGTGGGCAGATGACGCTGCGGCTGACGCCCGATGCGCTGGGCGAGGTGCGGGTGCACCTGAAGCTGCGCGACGGGGTGGTGAGCGCGCGGGTGGAGGCGACTCAAGAATCGGCACGCGGCTTGCTCGAACACGGCGTGGATCGCCTGCGGGCTGCGCTGGAAGCGCGGGGTCTCAAGGTCGATTCGCTCGAGGTCCAGCAGTGGACCGACCCACGGGGCGCGGAGGGCGCCCGGATGGACCAGCACGCGGCGCGGCATGAGCCGGGCACGCGGCAAGCCCCGCAGGACGCGGGGACGGGCTGGAAGCCCGAGGGCGACGCGGAGCGTCGCGACGACATGCCCGGGGAGGACCGCGGGCGGGATGACGATCGCCGGCATGAGGCCGGGAACGCCGGAAGGGATTCCGGCGGGGCGGGACCGGAGGGTGTCCCGCGAGCGGCGGAGCCGCCGGGCGAAGACGGAAGTGCGGTGCGCCACGGATCGGCGCGCCGGCTGATGGTGCGCCTGGATACCACGGTGTGACGCGCGGGCGGCGGAGCCGTTTGGGCGGGGTCGAACCTTGAAAGGGACGCGCGATGAGTGCCGTTTCCGGTGCGGGCAGCGCCGCGGCTATCGGTGCCGCCTCGGATCGTGACCGCCAGTTCGGCGCGCTCACGAACGACGAGTTCTTCGAGATCATGATGTCCGAGCTGACCCAGCAGGACCCCTTGGAGCCCAACGACACCAAGGCCCTGATGGAACAGATTGCGCTGATCCGCTCGATCGAGTCGGACCAGGCGATGACGGACTCGCTCGGGGAACTGGTCGAGCAGAGCTCGTTCGCCTCGGCCGCGGGCCTCATCGGGGCGCTCGTCTCGGGCATCTCCGAGGACGGCCGCCGCGTGCAGGACCTCGTGCTGAGCGTGAGCAAGACGGCCGAGGGCTCGATCCTGAACCTCTGGGACGGTTCGCGTGTCAATGTGGACAATGTCGACGAGATCGTCGGCGGCTTCACGCCGAAGGACGACGACACGCCGCCGGACGGTGACGGCGACGACGACGACAACAACGATGATGACAACGGGGACGGCACGCCATGATGAAGATCAACGGTGACGATCTCCTGAAAGTCCTCGGCTCCGGCGTCCGCCCCGCGGGCATCGAGGGTCCCAAGGCGAACGCAACGGGCGCGATCGACTTCGCGAAGCTCCTGGCCCAGGCCAAGGGCGGCGAGGCGAAGAGCGGGCTGCCCGTCGCCCTCGACCCCAAGCTGGGCGTCGAGCTCGACGCCTCGGGCCACGAACGCCTAAGCGCCGCGGTCGACCGCCT
Source organism: uncultured Phycisphaeraceae bacterium (assembly GCA_964615815.1). Taxonomy (GTDB): domain Bacteria; phylum Planctomycetota; class Phycisphaerae; order Phycisphaerales; family UBA1924; genus DAIQNV01. Next base: position 44,585 of record CAZTQV010000030.1, read on the forward strand.
CGAAGCGGCCGGCGCCGCCCGAGGCGTCGTGATGATCGACGGTCACGCCCTCGTCGTCGATGTCGCGGACCGCAAGGTCACGGGGCTCGTGAACGACGAGTCGGAAGTGGTGGGGGTGCAGGGGGTCGTGCGAGCGGCGCCGGCGGGCGACGCGGACGCGGCCGGCGGGGTGGTGTCGGCCGACCCGTTGTGGCGGATCGACAACCGCGGGCTGAGCGATCTGCTCGCGGGGTGAGGATCTTGAGCGAGACCGCCGCGTGCGCACGGCTGCGCCGCGGCCCAACTTGGCGGACCACGGATGGCCTCCACGACCTCTCTGTACACGGGTTTGAGCAGCCTGAACGCCCACGCGCGGCGGCTCGATGTCATCGGCAACAACATCGCGAATGTGAACACGGTCGCGTTCAAGTCGAGCCGGCTCATGTTCGAGAGCAAGTTCACCCAGGACTTCAAGCTCGGGAGCGCCCCGACGGGCGAACTCGGCGGCACCAACCCGGGCCAGATCGGCCTGGGCGTCGGCATCTCCGGCACGCAGCGTGATTTCTCGACCGGCAGCCTCAGCGCCACGGGCGACCCCCGCGACCTCGCCATCGAGGGCGAGGGCTTCTTCGTCGTGCAGCGCGACGGCGAGTACTTCTATACACGCAACGGCGCCTTCCGCCCCGATGAGAACGACACCCTCACGACGATCTCCGGTGAAACCCTCGTCGGCTGGAGCGTCGACGACGACTTCAACATCACCCAGGGACAGGTCGAGGCCATCAGCGTCCCCGTCGGCAAGCTCCGCATCGCTCAGGCCACCAGCCAGGTCGCCCTCGCCGGGAACCTCAACGCCGACGGGCAGGTCGCCACCGGCGGCGCCGCCTTCAACCTCCTCGGCACGGTCACCGAAGGCCTCCGCCTGACCTCGGGCCCCCTCGCCGCCGCCGCCCCGAGTCTCGTCCTCGGCACCAGCCTGCTGACCGAGATCGAAGACCCGCTCCAGCCCGGCACCGACATCCCGATGTTCGCCGACGGGCAAACCCTGCGCGTCGCCGGCGCGTCCAAGGGCACCAAGCGGCTGCCCGACGCGGAGCTCCCCATCACTGCCGCCACCACGGTTGACGAGCTGCTCGCTTTCCTGAACAGCGCCCTGGGCATCCACTCCGTCGGCACACCCAACCCCGACGGCCTGAGCCCCGGCACCACGCTCGACCCCGTCACCGGCATCATCAGCGTCGTCGGAAACTCCGGCACCGCCAATGACCTCGGCCTCGATTCCGATGCCCTCCGCCTCTTCAACGCCGACGGCTCGCTCTCGCGTCTCCCCTTCATCAGCGACCAGACCGCCAGCGCCACAGGCGAGGGCCGACGCACCACGATGGTCGTCTACGACTCCCTCGGCACACCCGTCGAGGTCGATGTCTCCTTCACCCTCGTCAACAAGGGCGTCAGCGGCACCACCTGGCGATATGACATCCAGAGCCCCGAGAGCGCCGGCGGGCTGCACCTCACCTCGGGCGAGGTCCAGTTCGATACCTTCGGCCAGATCGCCGAGGACCTGCCCATCACCGTCGCGATCAACCGCGCCGGCACCGGGGCCGCCTCGCCGCTCGTCTTCGACATGGACCTCCTGAGCGACACCGGCCGCATGACCGCGCTCACGGATACCCCGAGCCAGTTCGCCGCGGTCTTCCGCGACGGCCTGCCCTCGGGCGTCCTCGAACGATTCGCCGTCGCGGAGGACGGGCGTGTGCAGGGCTCGTTCAGCAACGGCGCGGTCCGCACGCTGGGCCAGGTGATCCTCGCCCAGTTCGCGAACACCGAGGGCCTCTTCGACGAGGGCGCGGGCCTCTACAGCCCCGGGGCCAACTCGGGCCCGCCCGTCTATGTCGCCCCGGGCGAGCTCGCCTCGGGCCGCGTGGTGGGCGGCTCGCTCGAGCTCAGCAATGTCGACCTGGGCGAGGAGTTCATCAACCTCATCCTCACCCAGACCGGCTACAACGCCGCCAGCCGCATCATCCGCACCACCGACGAACTCATGCAGCAGCTGCTCGTGCTCGGGCGATGATGACCCGCCCGACCGACGCGGAGGTGTGACCCGTGATCAACCTCACCCGACTCAACGGACAACGCTTCGTCGTCAACGCCGAGCTCATCCGCACCATCGAGGAGCAGCCCGACACCATCCTCACCCTCATCAACGGGGAACGCATGGTCGTCAAGGAGTCCATGCGCGAGGTCGTGGCCCGCTCGATCGAGTACGGGCGGCACCTCCGCCAGTGGCAGCCCCCGAGCTGACCCCGGCCCGGAGCGCTCGGAACGCACGCGTTCCGGTCGCGACGCCTTACCCCCAGACCCGGGCGATGGCCCGACCCATGTGCGACTCGTCCGGGCCGAAGCCGTCCGAAAACCGGGCCGACCGTGCGGGTCGGGAAGCGGGGGGGTCAAGTGACGGTCCCGCCGGTCCGACGAACCGGGGAGGAAGCCGCGTCCGGATGACGCGGGCACGCTCCGGAGGACGCCGTCGTGGACATCGGCACCGTGGTCGGCCTCATCGTTGGGGTCGCGGCCATCCTGATCGGCATCATGATCGGCGGCGGCAACCTCGCCGCCCTGATCGATGTCGCGTCCATCGTCGTCGTCTTCGGCGGGACCATCGGCGCGATCCTCATGTCGTTCCCGCTCGCCTTCGCCCTCAAGCTGCACACGGTGGTGCTCAAGGCCTTCTTCGGCGTGCAGCCCGATGTCCTCGACACCATCAAGGACCTCGTTAAGTACGCCGAGGTCGCCCGCCGCGAGGGCATCCTGAGCCTCGAGAACCTCATCGAGGATATGAAGGACCCCTTCATCGTCCGTGGCATCAAGATGGCGGTCGACGGCACCGACCCCGAGCTCATCCGCACCATCATGGAGACCGAGCTCGAGGCTCTCATGGACCGCCACACCCTCGGCAAGAAGGCCCTCGATAACATCGGCAAGTACGCCCCGGCCTTCGGCATGATCGGCACCCTCATGGGCCTGATCTTCATGCTCCAGAACATGGACGA
>CAZTQV010000031.1:0-41862 GCA_964615815.1 uncultured Phycisphaeraceae bacterium
CGTACTCGATCTGGAACACGGTGACCCCATGCGCGATGGGCGCGGCACCTCCGGGCGTGAGCATCTCTAACGTGGTGCCGTTGAGCCGGACGCCGTTGCCGTCGGCGAAGACAATCGATGATGCGTCCGCGGACGTGACATCCAGGCGGGTCGAGTCACCGCCCGGGGCTTCACGGAGGATGCGCGTGACGCGATCGATCGCGAACTGGGCGGACTGTGACTGCGACCGCAGCGTGCGCGAGGTGGCGTAGGTGTCGGTGGCGGCGACCACGACGGGCGTGATGACCGCACCGATCATCGCGATGATGACCATCGCGAGCGTCAGTTCGAGCAGCGTGAATCCGCGGGGACGATGACGCGTCTTGCTGTTCTGATAAGGAACTGGCATCACAGGGCCCCCACCATGATCGCGACGGGCATCGAGTGATCGTCCCCGCTGGCGGAGGGATACGACACGGTGACCGTGATGACGCGGAAGATATTGTCGTCCTGATCTATACCGGATGCTCCGGTGCGATCGACGAGCGGGCCGATGTCGAGTTGGAACGACATCCCGATCTCGGCGTACGCCGCGATGAGGGCGGAGTTGCGGGCGCGGAATCCGGTTTCGAATGCAGCGGCGTCGGTCAGTGACTCGAATCCGAGACCGCTGTGCCTGCTGGCGACGTCTGCGAGCGCAGACTCGAGGATCGATTGCGCGAACGAGGTCGCCCGCTCGGTGTTGACCGCGTCGGCTCGATCGGCGGCGGCGCTGCCGAGCAGTTCGAGCGTGGGCGGGACCGCCAGTCCCAGTACCACCACACAGATGACCGCCTCGATGAGCGTGAACGCGTGATGCCTGCGGTTGATGGCGCGGATCATGGGTTTACCTCGATCAGCCCCGAGATGTTGTTGATCGTGATTGATGCGCCGGAGGCAAACTGAACGGTGGGTGTCGCGGCGATATCGATCCAGGCGTCGTTCGCTGCGGCGCGGAGATGGGGCGTGCCGCGGTGATCGAACCAGAGCGTTTCGGTATCGGGCACGGCCGAGAGACCTGCGGCGGCGCTGAATCGCAGCGCGGTGATGTCGGTTCCGTAGAGAGCCGCGAGCGGGACGGGGTCCGGCATGGACCGCATCGCGTCGGCTTCGATGATGCCCGTCCCGTCGTATGTGACCAATGTCAGCGTATCCGTATCGGTGTCGAAGCGGATGCCCGCGGGGAGACCCGATGCGGCGCCTGTGGCCCGGGCGTAGCCGATCATGCGAGACGTTTCGTAGACGCCGGCGAGGGCACGCCCCTCGGTGATCCGTGCGACCGCTGGCACGACGGTGCCGGCGAGCAGACCGGCGACGGTGATAACAGCCAGCACCTCGATGATGGTGTAGGCGTGGGCTGGTTGGTGCGTTCTTCGTTGCATGAGGTGTGAGCGGAGGCCGGGATGTGGATCTCGCTGGCTTGTGGTTCAGTCGTGGGGCTCTGGTTCAGAGTTCGTTCGCGGTGATCGGATCGCCAGACTGATCGGTGCGGGAAGTCGGGGCGTTGCTGTTGGCGTAGAAGATCGCGACGGGGGGCGTTGAGTTGTTGTCCACGAAGTAGTTCCAGCCCGCGTTGGTTCCGACGATGCTTCGGTTGGCAGCCTGGTTTCGGCTGACAGACTGGACCGTCGCGGACTCGGCGAAGGGGTTGGCCGGTATATCGAAGCTGATGGTGGTGCCGTCGGTCAGCTCGGCCAGTGTCGGGAACGGGTCTTCGCCCGCGATCACGGCGGCGGTGCGGTGGGACGCGATCGCGGCACGGACGCCCGCGACGGTGGTCTGTGTGGCGGAAGTCCTCGCTTCATCGGTGGCGCCGGCGAACTGCGGCAACGCGACCGCGGCGAGGATGCCGATGATGACCACGACGACCATGATCTCGATGAGGCTGAAAGCGCGACGCATTACGGGCTCCGATCGTGGGATTTGGATCAGCTGTTGATCGAGACCATCTTCCACATGGGGAGGAAGACCGACAGGGCGACGAGCAGGACGATGCCGGCGATCGCGATCGTGATCAGTGGTTCGATGATGGTGTTGATGTTTTTGGCGAGATGGTCCGAGATGCGGTCGTAGTGGCGGGCGATGATGCGTCCGGCGGCGGAGAGCTCGGCCGAGTCTTTGCCCGCGCCGAGGAGCCGCCTGGCGAAACTCGGCAGCCGCTTTGAATCTACGAGCACGTGCTCCATGGATTCGCCGGCACGCATCCGGTCGCAGAGTTCGGTGCATTCCTTTGCGAACACGGGCCGTCCGGTCGCGTTGCCTGCGACGGACATCGACTCGATGACGTCGATGCCCGAGTCGAGCCCGATGGAGAGCACCCGGGCGAAGCGGGCCGCGGTGATCGCGGTCAGCATCTTCCCGATGTATGGGAGACGGAGCGCCGCGGCTTCGATGCGGAAGCGGCCCTTGTCGCTCCTCCACGACTGGATGGCGGTCCAGCCCGCGACGATCACGCCGAGCCCGATCGCCCACCAATACGACCGGACGGTATCTCCTATCGCGGTGATGATGCGGGTCGCGAGGGGGAGCGCGACGTTGTTGGTCTCGAAGATCACCGCGAATCGCGGCACAACGAAGACCACGATCACGCTCAGCGCGAGGATCACGAACGCGACGACGATCATGGGATAGGTCATCGCGCGCTTGAGTTGGCTCGATGTCTCGATGTTGCGCTCGAGCATGTCGGCGAGGTGGCTGGTGACCTCGGCGAGGGTGCCCGACTTCTCGGCGGCGCGGATGGTCTCGATATAGACATCCCCGAATACCGCGCGGTGTTTCCCGAAGGCGGCTGTGAGTTTCTCGCCGGCCTCAACCTGGTCCGCGATGTCGTTGACCATGTCGCGGAGGTTGGTTTTCTTCTCGTGCTCGGCGATGGACCGCAGACCCCGCGCGATGGGTATGTTGGCCTCTACCAGGACGCTCATCTCTCGGGTCAGCGCGGCGATGTCGTGCGGGGTGACGCGTGCTCCGGAGGATGCGAGGGACGCACGCTTGCCCTGGGGCTTGACGGTGATGGGCGTGATGCCCTCATGCATGACCATGTCGCACGCCGAGGACTCGGAGTCGGCTTTGACGGTGCCCGAGCGTCGCTTGCCCTGGGCGTCGATGCCCTTGTATGTGAAGGTCCGTGCGGTCATGGGGTGTCCTTAGGCGGGGATTTTGAGGGGCTCTTCTTGGCCGGAATCGCCAAGATCCACGGTGGCGTGGAGTTTGCTGAGTTCCTCGACACTGGTCAGCCCGAGCATGGCTTTGTCGATGCCGTCCTCGAGCATCGATCGCATGCCCGCGGACCTGGCGGCGCTCAGGATCTCGGAGACATTGGCGTCTCGCTCGATGAGCGCCCGGATGGGCGTGGTCGCGGTGAGCATCTCGTACACGCCCAGTCGCCCCTTGTAGCCGGTGGACATGCACGACGGGCAGCCGCGCCCGACGGTGAAACCGGACGCGTGCGATGGGATGCCCAGCGAGCGCAGCGCGACGGGATCGGGGCTCTCGGCTTCCTGGCAGGAGGTGCAGACCCTCCGGACCAGGCGCTGGGCGATGGTGCCCAGCAGCGAGTTGGAGATCGCGAAGGGGGGGACGCCGAACTCGCGCAGGCGGGCGATGGAGCCGGCGGCATCGTTGGTGTGCAGCGTCGAGAAGACGAGGTGCCCGGTCAGCGCCGCCTGGATCGCGATCTCGCCGACCTCTTTATCGCGGATCTCACCGACGAGGATGATGTTGGGCGCCTGACGCAGCATCGAGCGGAGGATCGCCGGGAACGTCAGCCCGATGCTCTCGCGCACCTGGCACTGGTTGATGCCCTCGAAGTTGTACTCGACCGGGTCCTCGGCCGTGATGATCTTGCGGTCGGGCCGGTTCAGCACATCGAGTGCGGAGTACAAGGTCGTCGTCTTGCCCGAACCCGTCGGCCCCGTCACCAGGAAGATGCCGTTGGGCCGCCGGATGATCTTCTCGAACGCCTCGAGGTTGTCCGGCTCGAAGCCAAGATTCACGAGACCGATCCGCACCGCGTCGGGCCGCAGAATACGAAGCACCACGCTCTCGCCGTGGTACGCCGGGCAGCTCGACACGCGGTAGTCGATCTGCACGCCATCGACCTCGAGCTTGATGCGACCGTCCTGCGGAACACGCTTCTCCGCGATGTTCACGCCCGCCATGAGCTTGATGCGGCTCAAGACCGCGTTCTGCATCCGCTTCGGCAGGTTGTCGCGCTCAATACACACGCCGTCGATGCGGTACCGAAGCCGCACCCGGTCGCCCATCGGCTCGATGTGCACATCGCTCGCCCGCATCCGCACCGCCTCGGACAGAATGCGGTTCGCAAGACGCACGACCGGCGAACTGTCGTCCCCAGCCACATCGATGGACTTGTCCATCGACCGGTCCACCGAGCGGTCGATCGTCCGGTCGATCGATTCGGTCACCAGCGACTGGTCGGTCGCGACCGGCTTCGTCCCCTTCTCGTGCCCCTCGATGTACGACCGGATCTGCTGCCGGCTCGCCAGCTTCAGATCCAGGTCCATGTTGAGTCGGAACCGAAGGTTGTCCAGCAACTCGAGGTTCATGGGGTCGTGCACGATGAGCCGCATCTTGCCCCCGGCCTTGCCCATCGGCAGCACCAGGTACTTCTTGATGAGGCTGTCATCGATCGCCTTCATGTCGATCTGCTGACCAACGCCGTCCGCGTTCAGGTCGACATACTCGAGCCCGAACTGGTGCGCCAACCCCTTGGCCACCTGTTCCTCGCTCGCCAGACCCTGCTCGACGAGCGCCTCGCCCAGGCGCTTGCCCGACTGCTTCGCGGTCTTCACCGCCGAGTCGAGCTTGTCCTGCGTCAGCACGCCCCAGCCGACAAGCACATCGCCGAGCTTCTTGCGCGATCGGGCCATGAAGCCTCCACCAACTGCCTCGGGAAGACGCCGACCCACGCCCGCCGCCCGTCCTGGGGGGCTGCGTGCCAACCGTCGACGCGGGCCCCCCGGCGCCGGCTCGCGGCGGCCTTGGTGGGGGCCGGAGGGACTATATCGCAACCGCCGGGGCCCGGTTCCCGGCCCAGAATCGCGGGTGCTGGGCGGGGAGGGACGGAAAGTGGTGGCGGCGGCTCGGTCCCGATCCTCATACGGGCGTCGGGGGCGGAGAGACGCCCTAAACTCTCACTTTCCTGTCCCGAACCGCGGAGACCGGGCACGAGCGATGACACCGGCCACACCCGATAATAACCCGTCTCTTGGGCCCGAAACCGGCCTCCGGCTCCTCCTCACTGCCGGCCCGACGCGCGAGCCGATCGATGCCGTGCGGTTCTTGGGGAACCGCTCGTCGGGCAAGCTGGGGATTGCCCTGGCGGACGAGGCGGCCCGGCGGGGGTGGAAAGTGACGCTGCTTTTGGGCCCCGTGGCCCACGCCGCGAGCGAGACTTCGGTGGAAACCATTGCGTTTGAGAGCACGGCCGAGCTTGAGGCGCGGCTGCATGAGCTCCTGCCGAGCCATGATGTGCTGGTGATGGCGGCGGCCGTAAGTGACTACAGGCCAGTGGTTTCCGAAGACGACCTGCGGTCGAAGCGCCGGCGGACCAGCGCGGGGATGGAGCTGAAGCTGGAGGCGACGCCGGACCTGCTGGCCGGGTGCAGCGATCGGCGGCGGCAAGAGCAGTTGCTGGTGGGGTTTGCGCTCGAGCCGGCGGAGGAGCTGGAGGCTTCGGCCCGGCGGAAGCTGGCGCGGAAGCGGGTGGATCTGATCGTTGCAAACCCTTTGGAGACAATGGGTTCCGATACGATCGACGCCCGGCTGATCGCGTCGGACGAGATGGTGATCGAGGGCACGCCCGCGGAAGAGCGGACGGGGCCGGGCATGCCCAAGGCGGGGTTCGCCGGGTGGCTTCTGGAGCGGCTCGCGAGGGCCCACGGGGCGCGCGCACGGATGCACGGGGCGCGCGCACAGTCTGAGGCAGCGCGCGCACGATGAGCAACTTTTCCGATGGTTCCTCTGGCAACACCCCTCCCAACAGGGGGCCCCGTCATGGTCCGCCTCAACAGGGTGGTTCACGCTCCGGTCCGCCGCGCAGCGGACCCCCGCGCGGCCCGCGGCAAGGCCCCGGATCGGGTGGACCCAGCGGGCCCGGCGGCCCCGGATCGGGCGGACCCGGATCAGGTGGATCCAGAGGCCCCGGCTTCGGCGGGCCGAGAGGGCCCGGCGGGGGTCGACCGGGTGGTCGGCCGGGCGGGCCGGGAGGGCGGGGGCCGGGCGGGCCCGGTGGACCCGGCGGTCCTCGGCGACCGATGGGCCCGCGGCGCGGGCCGGGTGGGCCGGGGGGCCCCGGTGGACCGGGCGGTTTTCGCGGGCCGCGGCCGGAGGGCGGCGGTGGGTTTCGGTCGGACGAGGGGGGGCCGCCGAAGTTCAGCGCGGGTATTGAGCTCGTGCATGTCGATCAGGACATCGTGGTGGTGGAGAAGCCGGCGGGGCTGCCGCTGGGCGGTGATTCGCAACGCGGTCGGCCCAGCAAGCTCGGGGTGTTCGAGCATGTGTCGCGCGGGCTGGGGGGCCCCCACCGGCCGGCGGGGTTGTGGCGCGTGCACGACATGGACCGCGAGGCATCGGGGCTGTGCGTGTTCGCGCGGCACAAGCGAGCTTCGGACGCGCTGCGCGAGTGGATGAAGAAGCAGGGCACGCGGATCTACTCGGCGGTGATCGTGCTGCCGAGCGAGGATGCGCCGGACCCCGAGGCGACGACGATCCAGACGCTGCTGCGGCCGAACCGGCGCGGCGTGGCGGATGTGGTGCCGCAGGGGAGCGAACTGGACCGCGGGCAGGATGCGGCGGGCGAGAGCGGCGGCGCGGCGTTTACGGTGCGTGCGGTGACGCAGGTGCAGCCGCGGGAGCGTGTGGGGCGGCTGGCGCTCGTGCGTCTTCGTGCGGAGACCGATCATCCGTTCCAGTTGCGGGCGCACCTGGCGTGGCGTGGGACGCCGATCCTGGGTGATCGTGCGTACGGGGCGCCGGCGGGTTCGGCGGGGCGGCTGTGTCTGCACGCGGATGAGCTGTCGTTCGAGCATCCGCGGACGCGTGACACGGTGCGGTTCCGCGTGAAGGTTCCGGAGGGGCTGAAGTCGGCGCTCTCGGGGCCGGTGGAGCCGCCGATGGAGTCGGCGCGCGGCGCCGAAGGCAGCGCGGGTTCTTCGTCAGAGGCACCGGCGAAGCCCTCGGGGTGGGACCATGTGGCCGACTGGTACGCGGAGCACTTGTCTTCGGCGGAGAGCGATCACCAGGTGGAGGTGGTGCGGCCCGGGGTGATCGAGCTGCTCGAGGACGCTTTGCGGTCGGACACGGGCGACCTTTCCGGGCGGCTGATCCTCGATGTGGCGTGCGGCGAGGGCGCGATGTCGCGTGAGCTCGCGGCGCGGGGGGCGGGGGTGGTCGGCGTCGATGCGGCGGCGAAGCTGATCGAAGTCGCGCAGCAGCGGGCGGGGACGGGGGCGGTCGCGGAGCGGCTGCGGTACGAGGTCGCGGACGCGGAGACTCTGAGCGGGATCGCCGATGAGTCGTTTGATGCGGCGACCTGTGTGCTCGCGCTGATGAACATCGGCGATCTCGACGCGACGGTGCGGTCGATGGCGCGGGTGCTGCGGCCGGGCGGGGTGTTCGTGGGCGTGGTGATCCACCCGGCGTTCCGGTCGCCCGGGCGGACGGGTTGGGGCTGGGACGAGGGGGCGCACGGTGTGGTGCAGTACCGTCGCGTGGAGGCGTACCTGAGCGAGGCGGTGCACGAGATCGTGATGAACCCGGGGGCGGTGTCGTCGGGGGCGGAGGCGGTGGTGACGCACACGCATGTGCGGCCGACGGGGGCGTATGTGAATGCGCTCGGGGCGGCGGGTCTGCTCGTGGATCGCGTGGAGGAGTGGGCGAGCCGACGGGTGAGCAAGCCGGGGCCGCGGGCGGATGCGGAGAACCTGGCTCGGCGGGAGATTCCGATGTTTTTGGCGGTTCGGGGGCGGAAGGGGTTGGGCACCGGGGACCGGGCGCCGGGCACCGGGGACGGGACGCCGGTAGAGTGAGGGCCACTGGGTCGGGGCGGCCCGAAGCGCCCTTCCGGCGGTTCGGGGCACCGGGGGTTGGTTGGAAAAGACCGCGATCTTACGATCGCGGCTCTGATTGAGCGGGTCCGGGAACGCGAACATTGGTGTGGTGCGTGAGAGGGTCGGGCGGGGTGTCGCTCATCCTGTGTGGCTGTGCTTGTGCGGCTACGGGATGAGGAGAATGCCATGCTGCGTTGTGTTGTTTCGCGTGCTTTGGGGCTGTGTCGGCGGCATCGTCGGGGGGCGGTGTTTGCGGGTGGAGTCGGGGCGGGCGTGGTCGGGCTGCTGTTCGTCGGCGGGTGTGCCGAGATGATGGCGGCGCTCGAGGCGTACGGGGCGAGCGGGTATGACCAGGGGTATGGGCAGGCGTACGGCGGGTACGGGTATGGCTACGGCGGCGGGAGCCCGGCGGATGGGTGGCTCAGCGGGGGTGAGTGGAGCGGGTCGATGAGCAGCGGGACCGTCGCGCCGAGCGGGAATGTGTACGAGTCGGTGTACAGCGTGGACGGGGAGGTGTTGACGCTGCCTTGAGGGTGGGGGCTACACTTTGGCGTCCGATGCGGGCGTAACTCAATGGTAGAGTGTCAGCCTTCCAAGCTGAATGTTGCCGGTTCGAGTCCGGTCGCCCGCTTTCAACAAACGCGCTGCAAGTCCCTGTAAATCAACGATTTGCGACCCGGCAGACCCCTCGTACTCGGCGACCGGTTGGTTCTTGTCGATCGATTCCATACGTCTACCTCTACGCGTTCCATTCATGGCCATGCTGCGTCTCCTTTCGGGTTTGCGCAACCCTGCGAGTGGACGCTTCCCCTGGCTTGAAGAGGTATGGAGCGAGGCGACGAACGTGTGACTTAAGCCGCCCGGCAGAAGTCCACCGGCTCGAAGGGACGGACCACACGCCGCCTGGTGCGGATGCACTTCCAGTCCACGCTTGGCAGGCCGGCGACCTTCCTCGCCTTGTTCACGGCCCGCAGGATGCCGTAGAGCTGCCGCACTACCGGTGCGTACGGCTCGAACCGGAGTCTGGCGAACTCGGCTTCCACTTCCTCAACCGTGGACAGCCGCCCGAACTGGATCATGAAGACCTTGAGCCACCGCTCCTCGTTGGGGTGGATGCGGACCGAGACGTGGCCCTTGCCATCGTTGCCCATCCGGTAACCGATGCTGTATCCGCTGAATGCGATGGGCTCCCGCCGGACGTCGCGGAGCACGTCCTTCTCCTGTCGGAAGATCTCGTGCTCACCGTGGTTGGCCAGCAGCACCCAGAACGACCCGCACCGCAGGTAGTGGACGTTCGCCTGGCCGAGCAGCTTGCGCCGGGCCCGTTGCCAGCGGGACATCGCCACGCCGTACTTGGCCATGAGCTTGCGATCGATGGCGTCGGCGTCCGAGCCCGGCGGGATATGCCCGGCGACATAGAAGACATACCCGTGATTGATGTACGCGACGGCGAGCTGCTGCACGAAGCCCGCCACGCTGGTGGCGACGTATCGGTAGACCATGGTTCCCTCCTGTGTTGTAGTGGGGTGTCGATTCGGTCCTTTCCAAACCAGGCCCGACACCCAAAGCCCCTGCAAAACCTTCTGCAACCATGTCCAACCCCCGGCCGCGTGCCCCATGCACCGGCCGGGCTCTTTGCGCTTCAGTGCTGCTCACGCTGGGCCGTGGTGTATGTCCCCGATCCAGGTTCCAAGGATTGCTGTTGCCCAATCCATGGCCGTTGCGGCAGGCCCGAAGCTCCGTGCTGCGGAGTTCGGGGCTGCCATCCTCAAGCAAATCAGGCCGGCGAGAGCGTGCGGCGGGACCGTCCCCGGTCTCGCCGCACGCTCGCCGACCGCTTGGCATTCCGCCGGGGCCTGCTCCGTTGAACAGCCCCCCGGCGAACGCACGCAGGAAAGCACGTCGCCGCTTTCGTCGGCCTGCACGCTCCGGCCATGGGAACCACCCCTGGCCTGATGGACGCGTGCATGCACGGGCCGCCACTGCCTTGCAGCGGACACCGCCCCGGTCTGCTTGGTGCAGGCCGGGCTCTCTACTTGCGGCACACTCCCAGTCTCGGGCGTTTGAACCACCGGGTGGACCTCGTTCCGAAGAACGCACCCGGCACCGGCTCATCACGCCGGCGGCCCGAGACCTTCCCCTGTTAGCCGTACCCTCCGTCAGAACGGTCACGTCGCTCGGCCATCGGTCGTCCATCCACAGGCTCCCCCGTGGCGGCGTTTGCACCCGGACTCCCGTCCGGATGATTTCAGCGGAGAGAACCCAGAAACTTCCGCTTACCCATCGACCGACAGCGTTGTTGCGCGGTTCGGCACCGTCTCCGTTCCGACTCACCGCCAAGCCCTCGCGGGCCTCTCATGGTTGAGCTTTTCACCGCCGGCTGTTTCGGCCGGTCGCCGGGCGTGGTCAAGCCCGGTCGCCCGCATCGCTGCGGACGAGCTCCCCACGGCGGCACGGGTTGAACGGGGTGCGAGACCCCGAACCCCCCGTGGCGGATTACGCGGCAGACCGGAGCATTGCTCCAGCCCACCGCCTCACCGCTTCAGCTACGACAGCTCCGGTCCGGCCCCGAAGGACCGAGCCGGAGCGTGTCCAGGTCGCCCCGGTTCACCGCTCGTAAGGGTGCGGGGCGGATTGCCTGTTCCATCGGGTAGAAGCTGCGGATTGTTCTCTGGGGCGAGCCACTGGGCCCATCCCCGAAGGCTTTACTCGCAGCAGCCTCCGTCGAGCCGGACAAGCACCTCTCGATGCATCCGGCTCTACGTGCCTCCGACGACCACCGCTCCCAAGGAGCGGCTGGCGGGGTGATGAATCCCGCGTCCCTTCGCCCGGCTGGTGAGGCCGAGCTCCCGGGTGTCGGAGCCTGCGTACGAACGCCGGAACGGCCGGCTGGCCGGTCCTGATTCGCCCGTTGCACCGCTCGAACGCCGTCAATGAGACGGTGTTTGTCGAACGGTGTTTGGGGGCAAGCTAGCGCAGATCGGGGGCGGACTCAAGATGTCGAACCATACACGTACCGAACTTCCGATGGTCAGTAGCCCTGCCTGCGGAGTGAACGGCAAGGCCTTGGCCGCAGGGCGATAGTTCTGTATGATTTAACCGACAGCATTGCCGTGAGTAAGCGGTGCACCAATTCGGCCATCGAGGCGGTATTCCGGCCGCTGGTTGAGCTCGCCGGGAGCAGATCGAGGATGCCAAACTGATTCTCTCCGCGCTGGAAGCAGACGATGAAGACTGAATCGCTCGACAACATCATCTCTCAATGGACGAGCATCGGAGCCGGGTTCAACACCCAGCCGGCGAGCGGACCGGTCGACCTGGAGCGGTTGCTCCTCGACACGGCCCGCCACGCCTCGGGCATGAGCCGCCTCTTCATCATGGCGGCCACCTGGCTGCACACCTACGGCGACCTGGTCGCCAAGCACCGGCTCAAGCGGCTCATCCGCGACGAGCTGGAGGCGGAGTATCGGCCGAGCCTCGGGCTGCTTCTGGACATCGCCCAGCAGGGCACGCATCCGTTGGAGTTCCAGACCATCACCAAAACCCTGGAGCCCGCCCAGGTTGCAGCACCACTGTTCGACATCGACCGGACGCATCCGAAACTAGCTGAGCGGTCCAGGAGGAACGCTTCGGCGATCTCGAAGTCATGGAACCTGTGGTGCGCTCCATTCGAGCTCAAGAGCGATGCCTTGCGACCCGCATCGTGGCTGATGGATCGCCACCCGGAGTTCATCACCCGGGCCGACTTTCGGGGCGACCTGCGGGCGTCCATACTGGCGTCGCTCCAACACGATGAGGGTGCCGGACACAGCGAACAACGCCTCGCTCAGATGGCCGGCGGATCCCGGGCACAGACGATTGCAAGCCTCCGAAACTTGGACTTGACCGGACGGGTGCGCTCGGTCCAGGCATCGCGAGGCAATCGTCGGGAACATGTCCGCGTCGCGTAGAGATACCGCCCCCCGGAGATTACAGCAAGCCAGCACCGAGCGGCCGACTTTTCAGGCCCCCATACAATGACCGGTATGAACTGGGACATGGACGACGAGGCGTGGGAGCGTGAGCAGCAGGCCGCGGTCGATGAAGCCGCGGTCGAGTTCGCGTCCGTGCTCAGGCGCGCGGGCTTCGAGCGCGGTCGGGACTACGAACGGCTCACGGCGTGCAGCCATGTGCAGGCGATCTATGTCGGCCCGATCGAGTCGGGCACCGCAGCGTGGTCGCTGGTCGTTCTAGCTCTCGCGTACGCCCCCGCAGGGTTTGAAAATGTCGGCCTCGACGCTTTCAATGAAGATTCGGGACGGCACGTGCACTGGCTGATCCTCGCCAAGTACAACGGAACGCTCTTGGAGATCATCGAGCCGTCTGCGTTTTGCTGGTGCCCCGATAGCCCCACGAGCAAGTAAACGCGGGGACGTCGCCTTTGAGTCGAGCGAACACAGTGTCGCTGAGCAATAGGAGCATCCAGTGTAAGGGCTCCGGTGCGGCTTCAACGGCCATCGTAATGGTCGCTACCTAGATGACTTCCGGGCTTTCGAACTATCCGTGTCGACGTCGCGGGGACGGGTGATCGCGATGCTTGGCGAGGTCATCGACGCGGTATCCCGGTGCGAAGAGTTTGCTGCTGAGGCAGCGGTGGACCTTGTACTCGTCGATAAGGCGGCATGGCACTTAGGTTCGCCCTCAGGTAGCTCCCGAGCGTTCCGATCCCACCTCCTGACGATGCCGCTGGCTCTTGGGAGGGCGGAGTCTGTGTGCGGTCGCTGGGGCGGCCGGTGGACGACTCGAATGTTCCGCGAAACACTGTCCTGAAACCCGGCCCACGACCGTACACTACCCGATCTGTTTCCCAGCGCAACCCCTGCGAGGCCTGCCCAAAGTCGCCCGCCAGGCGGGGACCGTCGCGGGCGGTAGGTGCTGCCTCACCCGCCTTCTGGCTCCACCCGCGCCGGACTACTCAAGACGCATTCGAGCCGCGAAGTCATGTCAGAACTCGGCGCGGCCACCAGCGTGTGCAGTTGGCCACGTGCACCCGCAGGCAGCGCGGGGCCGGTATCCCAAACACATGCCAGTCTCCCGCGCCGAGAGAGGCCGCCAAAGGCACTGTAGAGCCATGTTTGGGTATACTGACCGGGCTTCGAGCGGCCGTCGTCAGGCCAGGTGGGCGGTTCCGAGGGAAGCCGCCCTAGCAAAGTACGTTCTTTCGACCGTCCTCGATGCCCTCCACGCGGCTCGGTCTCCCCGAGGATTCCGTAGGTGTTTCGCAGGCAGAGAGGCGGAATGATGGCAAGGGTGCACATTGCAGGAGACTTTGGTGGGCGGGGAGAAGGGCCAACTGCAACGCGGCTGGAGGCCGACCTTCCGGACGATGGCTGGGATCTAATCTTTAACAAGCAGCTCACCTCGCCAACCGGTCAATCGCGTGAGATCGATGTGATCATCGTGGCTCCCAATGTGGTCTTTGTGGTGGAAGAAAAGAGCTGGTCGGGGAGCATCCACGGCAACGAGAACGGATGGGTGCTTCGTTCAGGTGAGAGCTATCCAAGCCCAGTCAACACCGTTGAAATGCTGGCCAAGCGTCTTGCCGGATACCTTCGTGACGCTGTCCCGGCCCTGCGCAGTTCGCTGTCTGGACACTTCGTCTTCACCAGAGTCGTGCTCTCCGACCCAGACGCTCGATGCGCGGTTCGCGACCAACGCATCTCGACGACCGTGTTAAAGCTCAGCGAGGCAGCCGAGGACCTAAAGCGCTTCGACAAGCTCCACAGTGGCCCGAACTCGATCGCGACCTTTCGGCGACAGGTCATCGAGCGGCTGGTGGGTCTTCCGGACCAACCGAAAACACCAAGGCAGGTCGGGCAGTTCGAGGTAGTCGAGAGCCTTCCGAGCCACGGTGTTGTGCGGTCGCTGAGAGCTCGCCACTCGGATGGGACCGAGCGCATCCTAAAGCTAGTGAGGCCGCCGGTCACCATGCAGCTGGATCGTGCTGATCAGTGGCGCTTGGCGTCGGTTCGCGAGTATGACGCGCTGAAGGCCGCGGCTGACGTGGGTCACGCGCCGCGGGTAGATCCGTACTTCTTGTGGGATCAGGACCGAGTCTATGTCTTTCCCGTGCATCCGGTTCGGGGGAAGTCACTGCGTGCAGACAGGATCTCGGCCCAGCCCGGGCCAAAGCGCATCGCGGGCGTTCTCTTAAAGGCGTTCGAGGCACTCGCCAAGGTGCATGAGGCCGGGGTTGTACACCGCGCACTGACGCCCGATCGGGTGCATCTCGGGGCCGATGATACGACCTACTTTTCTGACTTTGCGATCGCACGGATCGATGAAAGGGCAACGATCGCGGACGTTGCATCAGAGCTTCTTCCTAATGACTTCTATCGGGCCCCTGAGTGTCGCGTTGAACTCGGGCTGGCTGAACAGGCAAGCGATGTTTACAGCCTTTTCGCATCGATCCAGTACTGGGCGACGGGGATCGAGCCCGAAGAGGACGCCCTACCAACGCTTTCCTCGCAGCCGAGCGACTGGAAAAAGGAACTCTTCACCCTTTGGACCGATCTCTCGCATCAATGTTTGCGGGAAGATGAGCGGTCCCGACCAACCGCGCGCGCGGTGGTAGAGAATATCGCGAGGATCCTTGACCACTCAACCGGAGCGTCGACCGGTCAAGGCACGGAGTTTGCGCCAGGAGCAGTCATTCAGGATCGCTACCGTATCGTTCGCGAGCTCGGCAGCGGTGGGTCGGCCACCACCTATCTTGCCGATGATCTTGTTGTCGACTTTCGTGTTGTCTTGAAACGGATCCGCCATCCGGAGTTTGTTCGTTCGCTTGGCCTGCAGGAGTACAAGGCGCTGCGTCGTCTTCAGCACCGAAATCTCCCACAGGTGATCGATGTGTATGGGGCAGAGTCTCCGTTCCACCTGAAGCTGGAGTATGTCGCGGGCAACTCGGTTCGCGATCTCGGAGAGGAGCTTCGTGGCGATTTATCAGGGGTAACGCGAATCGCGCTCCAGGTTGCCGATGCACTGAGTTTTCTGGACGAGCACAATCTCAAGCACCGGGACGTCTCTCCGGGCAACATTTTGGTGCCGGAGGACGATCAGCAGCCGGTCCGACTCATTGACTTTGGGATCGCCACCAGCGCCGACGGGCGACAAACTCTCGTTGGCACGCCGGTATACAGAGCTCCCGAAGTCGAGGCCGGTTCGAATCCTTGGACTCACCGAGCGGACGTGTATTCACTCGGAGTCGTCCTCATTGAAGCACTGCTTGGACGGCTGCCTTATCGGCACGGGGAAATGGGCAACACCAAATCAGAGGTGCTTCCGCCCACTCCCGACGAACTGGCGTTGGCGGGAAACGAACGTATTCTGGACGTGCTCTTCCGTGCCTGTGATCCAGACCCAACCAAGCGGTATGAATCCGCGAAAGTGTTCGCGTCTGCCCTCAGGGACGCGATCGCTTCGCCGGTGAAAGTCACGGTGGAGGGCAGGGAGGTAGTCAACCCCTTCGTGCAGCAACTTCGGCAGGCATACCGAAACAGCGTCGCCGGCAACGCTGACAACAGGGGCCTCGACACCGAGTTCGCTGAATCGACATATGTGCCCACACGGCTTGATGAGCTTCTGCTGCCGCGTTTGTCCGGCGAGTTGGGGTTGCCGCCTGCCGTGGTTTTCCTCAGCGGAAATCCGGGGGACGGCAAGACGGCGTTCTTGCAGCGGCTGCGAGTCAGGCTGGTCGACCTAGGCGGATCGGTCCGAGATGAGAGCGCGGCTGGGTGGTCGATCCAGCTCAAAGAGCGGCGCTATGCGTCGGTGTATGACGCGTCCGAGTCGCACGAAGGGCGCTCAGCAGATGAAATGCTCGACGAAGCTCTCACGCCTCTCGCGGGCTCCGAGCCGGCGGAGGTTTCGTACACCGCCGCTATCGCCATCAATGACGGACGCCTGCTGTCATTCTTCGAGCGATACGGCGAACGCTACGCTTGGCTGTGGCGAAGGGTCCAGTCAACGTTGTTTAGGACTGACGAGCAAGTCGATGACGTGATCGTCGTCGATCTCAAGCAACGCGCTCTGGTTGGGCAGCGTTCCCCAGAGGATTCGCTGGTCGCGGGCTTGGTCCGCCGCTTCACCGATGAGGGCAACTGGCGCGTGTGCGAGGACTGCGCCGCGCGCAAGGAGTGCCCGATCCGCTATAACGCGTTGAGCTTCGCAAGCCCAGACACAAGTGAACGCACGCTCGCGTCAGTGCACAGGCTAATGCTGCTCACGCACCTGCGCCGCGAGAAACGGGCGACCATCCGTGACTTCCGCTCCGCGCTGGCGTACATGCTGACGGGCGATCGGGGCTGTGCAGAGGTTCATGACGTGAGAGCACGTGGGATCTCGCCGCTCGCCGATCGCGAATGGTTGTATTTCAATGCCGCGCACTCCGGCCAAGGTTGCCCGGACCTCCTCCTTGACGAGTGGAAGACGATGGACCCCGCGACGATCGCCGCGCCGCGACTTGACCGCCACCTGTGGTTTCACAGGGAGCCGCAGTTCGCGCCCACAATCCAACGCCTTGTTGCACAAACTGGTCAGAAACCGATGGTACCTGTGGCGTCGAACGGCGACGCGGATCATGACTGGCTCGCATCGATGAAGCGGAGGTACTTCTTTGAGGGCGAGACCGAGGAAGCACAGCACGCGGGGTTCGTCTTGCCCGGTCGTTTGATGGCCTATCGCTACCTAGAGGACTTTGTCGCAGCGGTGAGCGCAGACGCCGCGGACCAAAGCGTGCTGCGTCGGCTTCTACGTGGGCTCTCGCGGTCGGACGGTGTGCCGGCGGAAGCGTGTGAAGGGACCCTCTCACTGACCACATCGAACGCTACACCGGAGTTCTGCGTAATCAAGCGGCTTCCATACGAACAGTTTGACCTGCATCGGGAACGAGACCCGGGTCCGTACATAGAGCACATGCCAGACAGGCTCTGGCTGCTGCACCGCAGCACAGGAGCACGACTTTCGATCGGTCTCGACCTTTTCGAACTGCTGATGCGAGCGTCAGACGGCCTAGTGCCCGCAGCGGACGAGCAGCGGGCACTCCTTGAAGAGCTCGCCGCCTTCAAGAATCATCTCCTCGCGCAGCACACCACAGAGGTCGCGCTGGTAGAAGGCGGCATGCGTGTGCATCGCGTGTCCGTGAGCGATGGCATCATCAGTCTTGAGGAGGCCGCGACGTGAAGGTGGCAATTCCCAAAGCGCTTAAGGGCTCGACCTTTGACAGGCTCATGGGTGTTGAGTTCAATGACTTTGACGTCGAGCGGCTTCTACCAAGCCTCTTCTACATAACCGTTACCAGAGGGCGGCAGGTGGCTCGTCGTCTGAACAGCGAGACCGATCTCGACAAGTACGTGGCAAAGCTCGCGGCCCACGATCGCATGCAGGGCTTTGCGCACAGTGAAGGCCAGCGTCTGCTCGAGCGATGGCTACGAGGAGCAATAGTACAGATGGGGCGCGCTGGCCGGTCACGCCGTGCCGAACAGATTGAGTATGTTCAGCCGTTGACACTGCTAACCTACAAAACAGGCTTTCCGGCGAAGATTAGCCGCCAGCGTCGAGTCCACCAGTTCTTGTATTCACTTTTCGTCCGGACGCTCGCACACCGGGATGTGGTGAGCCATCCGGAGTCAGCCCTTGCGGGCTTGTTCGCAACGGCCTTCGGAAGAGGCGTCGTAATCGGAGACGCACCGAAGTACAACGGTCATTTCTCAGGAGACCAGCAGGTCGACATTCACACACTCCTTTGCCTCAACTTCTTGGACGGACTCGAGGCGTGTCCCGCATCTACGAAGGAGGCGGTCCAACCGGACCCGTCGCTGCCTCGGACAGCGACCCGGTTCGCAGAAGACGTCCTGTCGTTTGTCGTCGTCTGCCGCGATGAAATGCCGCTGCTGTCACTAACTCGCAGTCTTATGGCGCTGATTAACTGTTGGCTGTTCGTGTACACGCTCAAGATGATGTACGCAACAAATCAGCTAGTAGCGAATGGCGCACTGCCTGTTGCGATGATCGATTCGGACGGCACAACTCCCCCCGAGATCTACGCCGATCTCACCGGAGAGCGAGGTGGCGAGAGCGACAAGCTGGCGAATGCGTGCGTGGAGATGCATCTCGAGGAAATCCGAGCCTTCTACCACAGCATGATCACACTTCGGACGCTTGACCGATTTCTCGACGCTCTGCCGCCTCAGGTAGCAAGCGCAAGGACGTTAAAGAGTATGCCGACGCCCCGTTATCTCGAGGCGTTAGCCGACTTGCGAGGTGACATTCACGTCGAGGCGCGTGCAGCTTCGGATGTGCAGGCGATTCGGCGAGACACAGTTGCGATGGCGGCCAGTCCCGAAGAAGCCGAAGAGCTCGAAGCAGAGTTTGATCAGATGCTTTCGGCTGCAGGCGAAGGTGGGATGTTGGCACTTCTCGTACGTTTGCTGACTGAAGCCCAGGCGTCAGACGGCGTCCAAAAACTTACAGCGTGGTATTGGAATACCGGTGGCCTCGGTAAGCCGTACGGCCTCTTGAGCGGAAACCTCCGAGGAAACCGACGCTGGCGTTATCTGATGAGCGATGACCTCCTTGCCGTACTCGTGCGCTTGTCGCTCATCACCGTTCCAGAAGAAGGTCTTCATGGCGCCCACTCTCGTCGCCGGATCTCGCTCGGGTCGTTCCTGGAGTTCTTGGAGACCCGCTTCGGAATAATCATTGATAGACCGCCCAGCGAGTTGGACTCCGCTGCGACCCGTGCAGCGGCAAAAGAGAACGTTGAGGCACTGAAGCGGCGTCTCCGACTGATGGGCCTGTTCGAGGCCCTCTCGGATGACTTCAACGCGCAGTTCATTGAAATCCCGATGACGGAAGCGGTGTCTGCATGAATCTCCCTCCTCGCGTCATCGAGCTCCTGGGTCACCGCATCGCCAAGTCATTGGAAGTCGCTGATCTTGGTCACTGCGTCCGCGTGGACCATCTTTCCGAGGAGGACTGTCGGTCTGCCTGCGGCGGTGTGCGGGAGCACTTGAAGGCTGATTGTGAGTGCTTCGTCGTCGATCCACACGTCGGTCCCGGTGACAGCGTCGCCATTCGGCCAGAGCGTGCCATCGAGCTTCGCAACCGAAAGGCAAGCAAGCTATGCATCTTCATCCCCGCGGGCACCCAAGACGCCGCCGCTAGCTCACTTACCAACTCGTTCGCAGTGCTGGATCTTGATTCCTTCCTCAAGTCCGTCCGTGATGAACTTCTTAAGGCGATGCCGTCAGATGTTGTCGCTCTCGTTCGGCAGGCCATCTCCGCGATGCCTCGCGGTGTTGCGTCGCCCTTGGAGTGTGTCGTCGAGTACGCGGGGGTTGTCGCGGACGACCCAACCGCAGAGCGGGCTGGCCGAGAGCTTTGGCGGCTGGGCCTACTCCCTGACGCGAGCGGATCAGAGTTCGTCGACCGCCTTCCAGAAAACAAACGATGCGCCCAGCTGTTGACGCGCCCGCCGAGAGCGCAACTGGGTGCGGTGGAACGGGTTGGCTTGCTCGGACTTCGGGCGGGAGCGCTGCGAGCTGACCTTGGCGAGTTCCTCGCCGGCCGCCGACTACGGGAATCCCGAGGCTGGCTCCGAGATCTTGCAGAAGGCGACCAGCTCGATCGATTTTCGTTCGCGCGATGGGCGTTTGAACATAGCGAGGCGTCGGATCTCGAGACAATCGACGTTGCGCCGCTTCTTGACGCGCACGGGAGTGTCAAAAGAGATACGCACCTGTCTCAGCCAAACGGACCCGGCACTCCTCCAACAGCGAGCGTCGGTCCGAAGGCGAAAGTGAAGGTCTCCTGGGAATGCCACCCGAAGTCGCCGGCCAACCTTAAGAAGTGGCGGGTCGAAGTGATTCCGAGTAGGGAGGAGTACAGTGCCGAGGAGGTGGTCGGCGTTGAGCTCCCAATGTCCCAAGTCGCAGCTCGCACGAGGCGCGCGACCATCAAGCTCGACATCGATCTGGACAGCTGCCCTGTCCGCGTCGTACAGGTCCGAGTCGTGGGTCTCGACGAGTACGGCTCAGAGCTGAGGCAACGGGCGGACGATGGAAGAGAAGCGCAGGTAGTCGAGGGGCTCAGCACGGAGTTCTGGCTCGATCGCGATGAAGCTCCGGAGGTGGAAGCGAAGAAACGATTGGATACTGTCCCCACGCTTGGCCTTGGACGTCTTCGATACGCGATGGAGTCGGGCGTCGACGCGATCGAAGAATCCCCCGGCCAATGGACCGATCGAGGGGTCCAGTTCTACACGGTCACGCTCAACGGTCGCCGTGTGCTCCGCCTGGGAGCCAGTCCGGCTTTGCGGGAGATTCAGACGAGGATACTCGAGAACGAGGAAGGGCCAGGGACATTCTCGGCGAGGGTGGATGCTACGCAGGCACTCACGGCAGAGGCGTTGGAGCCGGTCAGCGTAGGTGATGTCTTTGAGAGTCTCGAGGCAACGAAGAAGTTCCTTGATCGCCGGCGGTTGCTGTTTAGGCGGATACGAGAGCAAGCCCCACTGGCGTTGGTGGAGACCTGCGACTGGGATGATGACCTTGTGAGGCGCGTTCGGCAGTATGTAGCCGCCTACCGCGAGTTACTGGAGGAGTGCGTAACGGCCGAACAACTAACGGCTGTGCTCAGCGTCGATACGGTCCGCCTTAACGTGCGACATGCTCGTGAGATGGAGCGGTGCGTCCTAACTGCCCCAACGCACCCGTTGCGGCTCCTGTGGTTCGCGGCACATCACACGCTGCTGCGCGACTGGGAGGCCAGGGTGCTCAGTGCGCCCAAGCAGGAACGGAAGCGGGCCGTAGATCTTGAGCTCCTGGAACGCGTCGCACCGCTCAACTGCCCGGCTTTCGTACCTTCTGGTGATGGCCGGATGTTATTGTTCGCACAAAACTTGCGTTTCTTTTGGGGCATCTCGTTGCCGGTGGATGCTCCGGATCCGTCTCGTCGCATCGCGGACATAGCTAGGCTTGTGGGGTACGAGGACGAAGAGTCAGCGATCGCCGACCTTCCACCTTCAAGACTGAGTGAGGAGCTTCGTCAATACTCGAAAGTGCACCCGTATCTCCACACAGTCCGGCTTAGCCTGCTCAACCCTGGGTCGGGCTCGTTTGTAGCCGATGCTCTTCGTGAGTACTACTCGGGTACAATGGAGGACCAGGACGACGACGCTGATTCCCGCCGGCCTCTCGGCGCCGAGGTGTTGGCTCATTTCGAGGATCCGCTTCCGTCCGGGCTCCCGCCGCTGTCGAGTCTGCAAGCGGATTTATACGACTCACAGCCGCCCGGGAAGCGGCACTACCTCAATCCCTTCTTCTCGGTATCGATACGCCCTATTGAGCAGGCGAGTTCACCAACCGGTGGCGATGTGAACATTACCATGTCGGTCGATCGACTTACGCCCACGTTGGCACTTGTCAACCGTCTTGACATCGAGGACAGTAGCTCGTTCTTCGGGCTCCTGATGCGGCTGCTTCCAGAGTTCTGCGTGGATTCTCAGGGAGTCAGGTGGGTGCATCGAATCAACCTGCCCGTTGATGCTGCCCGCCAGAAACACCCTTCGATCCCGGCTCTGACCAACGAGCTTATTGACACTCACAGCAGTGTGATACGAGCGACGGGCAGAATCATTGGGGAAGGTTCCGCAGGCGCGGACACCGTGGGGATTGTGGCTCGGCTGTCTGCGTTGGATACCGAGCGGTTGAACGCCATCCACGCCGTGTCGGATTGGGTGATCACACTCGACCGGTTCTTCGGCGTGGAGTTCTACGACCACGGAGGGGCAGGAACGTCCGACGGTGCCCACGAGCGGTACTTGCTCGACTATTCACCAGAATTTCTCGAAGGCCTTGGGCACCGCATGCTCGTAACGACCGGCCACCGGGAGGAAGTTGAAGAGACCCTTGGACGCGCGATGTCGGAGTTGGGCTTCGCGTTAGTGGAAGACTCCGTTGGAGAGGTCCTCCAGCATCTCAAGACGATCTCCGGACGGCTAGCGTTGAGAGTCCTCGGGGATCATGGCCGTGCACGTGAAGCGGTGAGCCTCGGCGTCGTTGCGGCCTACCTGCGCGCCAAGGGCGAGCTCGATGACTCCATCCTGGTGCCGGTTGACGCACACCCAGAGCTGTTTGCTCCTCGATCAAGAAAACGCACCGCACCCGCGCAAGAGCGCTGTGATCTCATCCGTATCCGATTCAAGCGCGGCCGGCTTGCCGCGATGTTCATCGAGGTGAAGTCGAGGGCGGTCGCTGGCGGCGGGGAAGATCTGTTTAATAGGATTTCGGATCAGATCGAGTCCACGGAGCAAAGATTCCGTGAACTGTTCTTTCAGCGCGATCCTGAGCGTCTCGACCATGTCCTTCAGCGTTCCCGACTCGCAAGCCTGCTGCGCTTTTATTTGCAACGCGCAGCAAGGTACGGGCTGATTAGTAGTCCCGAGCAGCACGGCGAGATGCTTGCCGCGATTGCCAAGCTGGAGATGGGTCTGCCTGAACTCTCTGCCGATCGGGCCGCGTATATCGTCAGCCTAGGCGATCGCTCAAGACGTCCGGTCATCCACAATGGAGTCCGTATCGAGTATCTCTCGGCAGGCGATTTTGAGGGATTGGACCTGCGTGTATCGCAGCACCGCCCGGAGGCGGGCGAGGTCCCCCTGGGCGATCTTTCGAGAGAAAATGTGAAGGAAGCGGTAACAACCGAGAAGACGGGTGCTGGCTTAAGCACCCGGCGCGTCAGTCCTAGTGATGCGACGCCGGCGACCAGCGACAGCAACGCGGGACCACAAGGCGGAGGCAAGAGCCAGCCGGATCGGATGCAAGGTAATGATGTGGAGCACCCGACGAAGCGAGCAGATGCCCCCACCGCTGTCGCCTTCGAAGGGATTGTGGTGGGACACAGCCAAGGTGATGAGGAGCCCGTGCTTTGGTCTCCCAGCGTACAGAGCAGTCCCCACCTGTTCATTCTTGGCATACCGGGCCAAGGCAAGTCTGTCACAGTGAATCGCCTCCTGCAGCAACTGTCGCTCAGGGGTGTGCCAGCTGTCGTGCTCGACTTCCACGGATCGTTCACCGAGGCTAGCAACCCGTACGTGCAAGCAGCTTCTCCCCTTGTCATGGATGCAACGCAAGGGTTGCCTTTCAGTCCGTTCGAGGCGGACCCGTCGCGGGGAGGCCCGGGGGCGGGTTCTTGGCAAACGAACTGCTTTGCGATCGCAGAGATCTTCGCGTATGTCTGCGATCTCGGTGACATGCAGAAGGATGTCGTTTACGAAGCTGTCCGCGAGTGCTACCAAGATCTCGGGTACGCCGACGGCAAGCCGGAGCGCACGCCAAACATATCCGACGTGCACCGCAAGATCGGTGTTCTCGAACAGCAGCGGAGCGTCAGGAACGTGGTGGCTCGCTGTCGTCCGCTTCTTGAGCTAGGGCTGTTCAGTGACCAAGTAGATCAGCATCTTCCACTAGACGAGATCCTTCGCAGGGGTTTAGTGCTCGATGTTCATCGGGCTGGTGTGGAGGCGATGCAGATTGCCGCGGGCGCTTTTTTGCTCCGCCACATCTATAAATCGATGTTCAGCTGGCCCAAGGCAGAATCACTACGCATGGCGATCGTGCTCGATGAAGCGCACCGTCTAGCAAAGGACACGACTCTGCCGAAGATCATGAAGGAAGGGCGAAAGTTTGGCGTTTCGGTGGTTGTTGCTAGTCAGGGCCTCGCTGACTTTCATCCCGACGTTGTCGAGAATGCCGGAACGAAGATCGTCTTCCGTACGAATCATCCGATGTCTCGCAAGGTAGCCGGATTCCTTCGGACACGTAGCGGTGGTGAGCTTGACAAGACAATCGAACAGCTTGGGGTTGGCACGGCGTTCGTTCAGACGCCGGACATGGCCAACGCAGCGCGCGTTTCGATGCTCATGCCGGATAGTCCCGGGACTGTCTCGTCCTCGCAGGCCGAGCTCTTCGCTAGCTACCAGCTCATCGAGCGGCTTGCGCACGGGGGGATGGCGGAAAGCTACAAGGCCACCGCCGCGAGTACGAGGGAGACGGTGTTCCTCAAGCGTGTACGGAACGAGTCCGTCGAGTCCAGATCCTTGCAGCGTGAGATAGCCATTTACTCGAAGCTGTTGCGTTCGGAGCCAAGGTACATCGTTCGTGTGCTGGATGTCATCGACGAGTCCGGCTACACGGCTGTGGTGACTGAGTTTGCTGACGGAGGCGATCTGGAGGATCATGTTCTGTCTTCGCGGGGCCGCCGCGGGCTCGTTCCCGCCGAGGCGAAAGAGATTGGAGCAGAAATACTGTCGGCATTACAAGAGCTGCACGGACTTGAGGTCGTGCATCGCGATCTCAAGCCACGGAACATCCTCCGATTCGGCTCTCAGTGGAAGCTCGCAGATTTCGGAATAGCAAAGAATCTGTCTCGACTGGTGTCGAACCACACCTTCCAGCAAGCGGGAACGTTCGGGTACATGGCTCCAGAGCAATTGAACGGCGTCGAGGCCCGAGCGAGCGCTGACGTTTACTCCTTCGGCAAGCTGATGGTGTTTCTGCTCACCGGGCAGACGGATCCAGATCTTGTGTCGTTTCCGATGTGGCGCAAGCTCATTGGTGAATGCACGTCCTCAGCTGCGGTCGACCGTCCGTCGACACTCGAGTTGCAGGAGGCGCTCGCCCGCGTACCTGTCTAGAACCGGATCTCATGGTCGAACGCGAACGGCTTCGCATCCGCGTTGAACAGATCCTAGTGCGGCGTGGCATCTTCCTATCTGCCCCCACAATTCGGTCCTCAGAAGATGCTGTCTGGCGGCTGGATTATGCAGGCTGCCGATGGAGACAGTCGCCGACGCGACGAGCCTCACGCTACGGGCGAAACACGATGGGGGAGAAGCGTCGTCTGCCGGACTGGCTTGGCAGATAATCTCCGAACGCACAATACTTCGGGGGCTTGCGTAACAGTCTTTGCCCAATTCTGCACGACAGAGTGCAGCATTACTCCCATTGCCCGTACAAGTGCATTCGCCGAAATGCGTGACTTGCAGGGCTTTACGTCGTTTCCTTGGGTTTGGGCGGTCGTGCTGGACACTCTTGGGTGTTTGGCGTTCCGCGACGCTGTTCCACTCGTTTCAGCTCTGCCCCTTCTGGAGCTGCTTCCGCACCCACTCCACCACCTCCCGGTCCTCCGGCGACACCGGCTTCATGTACCGGTCGGCCATCTGCGAGCTGGCAGAATGTCCCAGCCATCGCTTCATTGCCACGATGGAGCACCCGGGACGCGAACCGAACTCCGTGGCCCCGAGATGTCGCAGCACGTAGAACCCCTCCAGCGAGTCCTTGTCTTCGCCGATGCTCTCGCGGAGCCGGTTCCACCACTGGAAGACCGAGTCGGACCTGGTGTGGACCAGCGGCCTGCCGTTTGACGTGACGAACAGCAGTTCCCCCTTCGGTCGCTCGATCTCAGCGAGGTACTCTGTCATCGCCTTCCAGACGCCCGGCGGAGTGTCGCCGTACCGCTCGATGCCGGTCTTGCCACGGCGGAGGTCGTAGGACTTCTGGTCGATCTGGCCAACCCGGATGTTCGACAGATCGCTCTGGCCGAAGCCTAGACCGATCCCCATCCAGATCATGGCCCGGCCCCTCGCGTCGGCCGCGGCGAGGAGTTTCTCCAACTGCTTCTTCGTCGGCAGATGCTTCTTCTTCGCACGCTTGCCGGTGAGCCGGTCCATCGAGTCCCAGTTCCAGGACAGTACCTGCTGACCGTACTCCGGCCGGCCAGCCCGATCGATGATGCGCTTGACGACCTGCATCTTGCGATTGACCGTGCTCGCGGAGAGTTCCGCCTCGACCATTTGGCGGTTGTACGACTCGACGTCGGCCATATCGAGATCTGCGAGCTGCATCCGTCCGGCCGCTCCCTTTCCGTGCCGCTCGTTCAGGAACGCGAGGAAGTCCTTCACGGCCTTCTTGCGATCCAGCAGCACACGCGGGGCGATGGTTCCCGAAGAGCGACCCCCGCTCTCTTCGCGGGCACGATCGGTCTCGTAGCGGATCAGGCCCGAGGCCACATGAGCGATCGAGCCGGGCTGTGCAGCCACCTTGCTCGCACTCTCACTGGGGCGAGGCTTCTTGGAGTCGCTCTTCGGCTTCTTCGACGAGGATGCCAACGCCTTCTCTGGCACCCGTGCATCGCCGTCAAGGAAAGCGACTACCCATGCGTGATAGGCCCTCTCAGCCTCGGCCTTGGAGACCACATCAAAGCGCACTTTGCGGGGTACACCGGTCTTCGGATCGCGGTAGGAGACGTGCCATCCCACACCCCGCAGATCCGTATACTTGAGTTGAGGCACCCGCCGCTTTCTCGTTGGGTTGGCCACGTCTTCGCCGCCTCTCGATCGTCGGGTGACGGAGCCACGAGCCCCGGACCTCAGGGAAATGTAGTGCAAGACGAGCAGAAATGTAGTGCAAAACCTGCCTCAGAACGCCAGAAACGCGGTTTCTGCGACCCTTCCAAGCTGAATGTTGCCGGTTCGAGTCCGGTCGCCCGCTTTGCTTGAGGATGGGGATGGGGTGGTGGGCGTTTACGGGTCGTTGGCGGGGGGCGTTGCGGCTTCCTTGTGCGGGGGGTGGACGACCATCCAGCTCTCGAGGTCTGTGCGGTAGACCTGGTTGAGCTGGAGGAGTTGTTCGATCATGCGGCCGTAGGTGGGGTTGTTGACATCGCCGTGGTCCTTTGAGATTTCCTTGGCGACGCTGATGACCCAGAAGGGTGTGTCGTTGAAGGCGCCTTGGATGGGCTCGATGACGACTTCGCCGTCCTTGAGGTAGGCGCGGTGGCTGGTGAGGTAGTCGACATGTCCGAGGGCGTGGGTGGCGAGGTGTCGCTGGCTGGGGGCGCCCTCTTCGTGGTCGTTTCGGAATGCCATGTTCCAGCTCGCGGCGGTTCTTCCGAAGGGGTAGGCGTGGCTGATCGCCCTGTCTCCCTCGGAGCTGATGGAGGCGATGAGGGGGCCGCGGGCGGGGGTGATGTCTCCGGCTGGTGATCGGAGCTGGAGTGTGGCGTCGAACCTCTTGAGCAGTTCGATGAACTGCCAGGAGGCGAGGGCGTCGAGGGCGGGATTCTGGAGGATGACGAGATCGAGGGGGAGCTGGGTGCCTTCTTCGCCCGCGGAGAGGAGGAGGGTGGTCATCATGGGGGACATGGTCTTGCCGATGATCATGCCGCCCATGGAGTGACCGACGACGAAGCACTTGGATCCGGCGTGTTCCTTGGTGGCCTGCATGATGCGGAGCAGGGCCTCGTGCATGTGGATGGAGGCGATGCGTTCGCCCGTGCGGCGGCGGTCCCAGAAGGTGAGCTGCTCCTGGAGGGGGATGTTGCTGGTGCCTCCGCGCCAGCCGAGGAAGACGCCGACGACGCGGTCGGCGGCGAAGGGTCGGTCGGTGGGGTTCCGGCTGGCGTTGGCGCGGACGGACCTGCGGAAGCGTTCGAGGGCGCCGTCGGGGTCGTCTGGGTCGGCGTTGTTCTTCCAGCCGTGCATGTAGACGATGACGAGGGTGCCCTCCTCGGCTTCGCTGTTGGCGGTGCGGATGGCGTCGATGGCGGCTTCGAGCTGGTCGGGCTGCCAGAAGACGCCCTGGTCGTCGAACTCGATGACGGCGAGATCGGCGGGGACGCCGGTTTGGTCGTTGGCGTCGAGGCGTTGGAGGTATTGGTCGGGCTCGTTGTTGTAGACCTTGTTGGGCACGCAGCCGGGGAGGGTTGCGGCGGCGAGGGCGAGGGCGGTGAGGCGGGGGAGGTGGCGGGGCATCGGTTTCAGTCTCTTTATTCAGGTTGCGCGGGGCTGTGTGGGGTGGTGGGGTGGTGGGGTGGCTTGGCGAGTGCGTCGATGAGGCGGAAGAGCATGGGGGTGGCGAAGACGCCGATGAGGGTGGCGATGACGAGGCCGGCGAAGACCGCGGTGCCGAGGGCGACGCGTGCGCCGGCGCCGGCGCCGGTAGCGATGAGGAGGGGGAGTGTTCCGAGGACGAAGCTGAAGGCGGTCATGAGGATGGGTCGGAAGCGGAGTTCGGCGGCGTTGATGGCGGCGTCGGAGGGGGTGAGGCCTTCGAGGCGCTTGGCGCGGGCGAACTCGACGATGAGGATGGCGTTCTTGCTGACGAGGGCGATGAGGAGGATGACGCCGATCTGTGTGTAGACATTGTTGTCGAGGCCGCGTGCGAGGACTCCTGCGGCGACGCCCAGGAGTCCGAGCGGGACGGCGAGGAGGACGGTGATGGGGAGGAGCCAGGACTCGTACTGGGCGGCGAGGACGAGGAAGACGAGGAGCAGGGCGAGGGCGAAGGTGGCGGCGGTGGAGGCGGAGGCGGCGCGCTGCTGGTAGGCGAGGCCGGTCCACTCGTAGCCGGCGCCGGCGGGGAGGGTGGCGGCGGCGAGTTGCTCCATGGTTTCGAGGGCGTCTCCCGAGGAGGTGCCCGGCGCGGGGTTGCCCTTGATGGAGGCGGCGGGGTAGAGGTTGTAGCGGGTGATCATCGAGGGGCCGAAGCGCTCTTCGACGGTGGCGATGGAGGCGATGGGCACGGAGGCGCCGTCGGCCGCGGGGACGCGGAGGCGGAGGATGTCTTCGGGGTCGGTGCGGGCGCTTCCCTCGGCCTGTACGAGGACCTGGAAGGTGCCGCCGAAGGCGTTGAAGTCGTTGGCGTAGGCGCCGCCGAGGTTGGCCTGGAGGGTCTGGTACACCTCGTCGACGGGCAGGCCGATCTGCTTGACCTTGTCGCGGTCGACATCGACGAAGAGTCGCGGCGTGGTGGCGCGGAAGCTGGAGCTGACGGCGGCGAGATCGGGCTGGGCGCGGGCGGCGGCGGCGAGGTCGTCGGCGATGGCCTGGAGGGTCTGGACGCCGGCGCCGGCGCGGTCCTGGAGACGCATGTCGAAGCCGCCCGCGAGGCCGACGCCCGGGATCGGGGGCGTTTCGAAGACGAAGGCGATGCCTTCGCGGGTGCGGGCGAGTCGTGCGCCGAGATCGGCGGCGATGCGTGACTGTTGGAGGGCTTCGTCCTCGCGCTGGTCCCAGGGGTCGAGGGTGATGATGTAGGAGGCGACATTGGGGTTGGCGACGCCGTCGATGAGGGAGAAGCCGCCGATCTGGATGAAGGAGCGGATGCCGGGGGTGTCGGCGATGATGGCGTTGATCTCATCGGTGACGGCGCGGGTGCGTGCGCGGGAGGCGGCGTCCGGGAGCTGGAGGCCGGCCATGAGCAGGCCCTTGTCCTCCTGGGGAGCGAAGCCCGTTGGTAGGCGGACGAAGCCGAGTGCGCCGGCGGCGGCGATGAGGAGGAAGAGGGCGAAGGAGATGGCGGCGCGGCGGACGACGAGCCTGACGGTAGCGGTGTAGCCGCGGGTGGCGGTGTTGATGACGGCGTCGATGGCTCGGAAGAGCGGGTTCTTCTTGTCGGGCGCGGGGCGCATCAGGACCCCGCAGAGGGCGGGGCTGAGGGTGAGGGCGTTGATGGAGCTGATGACCGTGGCGGCGGAGATGGTGAGGCCGAACTGCCGGTACATGACGCCCGTGATGCCTCCCAGGAAGGAGGCGGGGACGAAGACGGCGAGGAGGACGAGGGTGGTGGCGACGACGGGCCCGCTGACCTCGCGCATGGCGCGGATGGTGGCCTCCCTGGGTGTGACGCCGGGCTCTTCGAGGTTCCGGGCGACATTCTCGACGACGACGATGGCGTCGTCGACGACGATGCCGATGGCGAGGACGAGGCCGAAGAGGGTGAGGGTGTTGAGCGTGAAGCCGAGGGCGGCCATGACGGCGAACGCGCCGATGAGGGAGACGGGGATGGTGATGGCGGGGATGATGGTGGCGCGGAGGTCCTGGAGGAAGAAGAGGACGGTGAGGATGACGAGGGCGGCGGCGATGAAGAGGGTGACGACGATTTCGCGGAGGGAAGCGCGGACGGCGTCGGCGGCGTCGTAGGTGACGGCGACCTCGAGGCCGTCCGGGAGTGAGGGACGGGCGGACTCGATGAGGGCGGCGAGGGCGTCGGAGATGCTGATGAGGTTGGCGCCGGGCTGCTGGAAGATCGCGAGGACGGCGGCGGGGCTGCCGTCGACGCGGGACTCCATGGCGTAGTTCTGCGCGGCGAGCTCGATGCGGGCGATGTCGCCCAGGCGGAGAACGCGGCCGTCGGCCCCGGTCCGGACGACGAGTCGGGCGAACTCGTCGGCGTCGGCGAGGCGGCCGCGGGCGGAGACGGCGTACTCGAAGACGGCGTTCGCGGCGTCGGGCATGGCGCCGATCTTGCCGGCGGCGACCTGGACATTCTGCTCCCGGATGGCGGCGATGACCTCGGCGGTGGTGAGGCCGCGGGTGGCGAGCTCGTCGGGCTGGATCCAGACGCGCATGGCGTAGGCGGAGGCGCCGAAGACCTGCACGCCGCCGACGCCGGGGATGCGTTTGATCTGCTCGCTGATCTGGAGCGTGGCGTAGTTGCTGAGGAAGACATCGTCGTACCGGCCGTCGGGCGAGGTGACGCTGACCATCTGCGCGAAGTCGGGCATCTTCTTCTGGGTCTTGATGCCCTGCCTTCGCACATCCTCTGGGAGGCTCGGTTCGGCGGCTGCGACGCGGTTCTGGACCTGGACGGAGGCGATGTCGAGGTCGGTGCCGGTCTTGAAGGTGACGGTGAGCTTGTAGGTGCCGTCGCCCGAGCAGGTGCTGCTCATGTAGAGCATGCCCTCGACGCCGTTGACCTCACGCTCGATGGCGACGGCGACGGTGTCGGCGATGGTCTCGGCGTCGGCCCCGGGGTAGACGGCGCTGACCTCGATGGTCGGCGGCGCGAGGTCGGGGTACTCGGCGATCGGGAGCGTGCGCAGCGAGACGAGGCCGGCGACGACGATGACGATTGAGACGACGGCGGCGAAGATCGGTCGCTCGATGAAGAAGCGGGACATCAGGGCGTCTCCGCGTCGGCGGGCGTGAGCGGTTCGGAGACGGCGTTGACGGGCTGGCCGGGCCTGGCGCGGAGGAGGCCGCGGATGATGACGCGGTCGGTGGGTTCGAGGCCGGCGTCGATGACGCGGAGGGGTCCCTCGCGGGGTCCGATGGTGACGGGCCTTGCCTCGACGATGTTGTTCTCGGCGACGACGAGGACATAGCGGCCGATCTGGCCGCTGCTGATGGCGGCTTCGGGGATGAGGATGGCGTTCTGGAGTTCGCCCGCGACGAGCCGGCAGCGGACGAAGAGGCCGGGCTTGAGGGCGCCGGTGGGGTTGGGGACGGTGGCGCGGAGGCGGATGGTGCCGGTCTGCGTATCGACGGCGGGGTCGACATAGTCGATGACGCCCGGGTGGGGGAAGCCCTCATCGGCCTCGGTGGCCACGCGGATGGGGTAGGCGAGCTCGGCGTTCGTTTCCCCGGGCGGGTTGCGGGCGGCGGTCTCGAGGAAGAGCCGATCGGGGACGGTGAGCCAGACGCGGACGCTGGATGTGTCGTAGATCCTGGTGAGCGGCGCTTCGCCCGGGGTGCCGACGAGGCTGCCGATGTCGGGTGCGCCGGCTTCGAGTTCGCCCGCGAGGGGCGCGCGGACCTCGGTGTGATCGACGGAGAGCTGCTTGATGGCGAGCTCGCGGCGGGCGACCTCGAGGTCGGCGGCGGCGGTGTCGACGGCGGCTTCGGCCTCGAGGACGGCGATCTCGTTGGCGGCGCCCTGGTCGGCGGCGCGGCGGACGCGGTCGAGCTTGACCTCGGCGACCTTGAGCTCGGCGGCGGCGCGATCGACGCGGGCGGCGGCGGCGTCGCGTTCGGCGGTGAAGAGATCGGGGTCGATGCGGAAGAGGATGTCACCCTCCTTCACGCTCGAACCGGGGGCGGCGGAGGCATCGAGCAGGATGCCCTCGACGCGGGCGCGGACCTCGACGACCTGGGCGGCCTCGGTGCGGCCGGCGAGGTCGGCGTAGCGGGTGATGTCGCGGACGATGGGCTGGGCGACGCCGACCTCGGGCGGCGGGGGCGTGACGACAACGCGTTCCTCGCAGGCGGGCAGCGCGATGGCGAGCGTGCAGAGAACGGCGGCGAGGGCCGACGGGAGCGCGCGGGCGCGGGCTCGGGGAGCGCGGCGGTCGGGGACGGGTGCGTGCATGCGTGCGTGTCCGGCGAGTGCTGGCGGGCGAGTGCTGGCGGGCGAGTGAGACGCGGTGAACGCTCAACATATCGATTGATCGCGATGATGGGTGCGGGGCGAATGGAGTTGGGTGTTGATTCCCTATGGGCGGGGAATTGCCGAGTAGGGAGTCAGGATTCGCTGGGTGGTGTCGTGCTTGAACACGCGTGCGGGTGTGCGCAGGTGCGTGTAGGCTGCGGGCTTTCGGTTCCTCTTGGGATCGACGCACACCCACGACAACCAGGAGGACGCCGTGACCGCGACCCGCACACTCTGCCGCCGAAGCTTGTTCATTCTGTCCGCTGCGTCGCTCGCGGGCGCGGTCGGCGGGTGCCAGATCGGTCCGGGGACGCTCCCGGTGTCGGCGGCGCACTACAGCGATGCGGTGCGGGTGGCGCAGTCGGAGCAGTTGCTGGTGAACCTTGTGCGGCTTCGGTACCGGGATCACCCGGTGTACCTGAGCGTGAGCAGCATCTCGACGCAGTTCGAGCTCGGGGCGTCGGCGTCGGTGGACGGGCGGATCGTAGAGAGCGGGCCCGACAGCCTGGGGCTGGGCGGGGGGCTGAGCTACTCGGAGCGGCCGACGATCACCTTCGGGATCCTGAGCGGGGACGCGTTCGAGCGGGAGATGCTCGAGCCGGTGAGCGTGAACACGATCGCGCTGCTCGTGGAGTCGGGGTGGCGGGCGGAGCGGGTGCTTCGGCTGAGCGTGGAGGCGATCAACGGCCTAAAGCACGCGAGCACGGCCTCGGGGCCGACGCCGTCGCGGGCGCCGGAGTACCGGTCTTTCCTGGAGGCGGTGTCCCTTCTGCAGAGCCTGGCGGATGCGCGGCTGATCGAGTTTGAGTTCGAGCTGCGGGACAAGCTGATCTCGGACCCCATTCCGAGGGGCCAGCTTTCGGGTGAGGACCTGATCATCGCGGCGCGGGAGGGGATCGAGTTCAAGCGGGTCGGATCAACCGATGACTACCAGCCGGTACTGGAGGAGCGGCGGCTGGTGCTGCGGGTGCGGCCGGGTGGAGAGGGGTCGGCGGATGTGGCTCGGCTGCGGTCGCTTTTGGACCTGGACCCCGGGGCGGCCCGGTACGAGGTGGTTTCGCGGGATGACGCGGAGTACGACGCGCGGGGGGTGCGGGCGGACCGAACGCAGATCGTGGTCGACACGCGTTCGCTGCAGGGGGTGCTGTATTACCTGTCGCAGGGTGTGCGGCCGCCGGAGGCTGATCTGGAGCGTCGGGCGGTGACGCGGACGGAGGGCGAGGGCGGGGCGGCGTTCGACTGGGACCAGCTTCTGGGGGGGCTGTTCCGCGTGGAACACGCGGGGTCACGGCCTCGGGATGCGGCGGTGGCGGTGCGGCATCGCGGGGAGTGGTTCTTCATCGCGGACGATGACGAGACGACGAAATCGACCTTCCTGCTGCTGCGGCACCTGTTCACGCTGCAGAGCGGGGAGCGGGCGGCGATCAAGCCGGTGCTGACGCTGCCCGTCGGGCAGTAGGCGGGCGCGGGCGGTCGTCAGGGGGCGGCGTTGGTCGCGGCGGGCTGGGGCGAGCTGAGCTGGCGGAGCTCGAGGCGGCCGCGGTCGCCCCATTTGTCGATGGCGCTCTTGACATCGGAGAGGGTCGAGAAGGCGGTGAAGTCGAACTGGTTGCCCGAAACGGACTGCACGACGGCGGCGAGCTGGCGGCCCGAGACGGAGTCGACGATTTCGGCCTCCATCGCGGCCCCGCCGGTGCCGGCGCCGAGGGAGCGCCAGACGGGGTGGATCTTTCGCCACCAGGTGGACTTGGCGATGTCGGTCATGGCGATCTGGACGCGGGCGGTGCGGAGGCCCGGGGTGTCGGTGACGGTGAAGCCCTGCGAGCGGATGGTCTCGGCGGTGGAGGCGCGGAAGTAGCGGGCGGCCTCGGCCTGGTCGGCGGCGGAGAGCTTGCTCAGCGGGACGCGCATCTCGATCGGGTCGATGATGAAACTTGTGTAGTCGGCGAGGTCGGTGCTGCCGTAGACGAGGCGGGAGTCGCTCTCGGCGCGGAGGTTGTCGTAGGTGGAGAGGAAGCCGGTCTGGGCGATGGGGGGCTTGCTCGAGCAGGCACCGAGTGTGAGGCCGGCGATGATGACGCCGAGCGTGATGGCGGACTTACGGATGATGTTGACACCAAACATGGGGACCCTCCTCAACCCTGCTTTTCATGCCGTGATATGGCGTAAAGCCGGCTCGGAATGCGCCGGGCGTGTGATCGACGGCGGGCAGAATAGCCGCGGTCGGCGCGGCGGTCACGGCGGGTCCGGGATTCAGTGGGTAGCCGCCGGTGGGGCGGGGCCGGGACGGGGATGGGGCGGGGGTCAGGGCATGGCGGGGACGCGGAGGGAGCGGAGAACTTCGTCGTCTTCGGTGTCGTGCTCGAGGTCCTGGCCGGCGCTGATGACATCGAGCATGGTGGCGGGGCCTTCCTTGCGCGATTCGTAGCGGACGAGTGTGCCGTACTCGTCCTTGGCCTCGGGCATGAACTCGATGCCGAGGTCTTCGGGCGAGGTGGGGAGCTCGCCGGTCTCGAGCTGGTACTGGACGGCGAGGGTGAGCATCTGGCGGTCGTCGGTTTCCTGCTTGAACTCGCGGGCGTTGTCGCGGGACTCGCCGACGGCCTCGGCGTAGCTCTTGCCGCCTGGGGCGGCGGTGAAGTAGAGGGCGAGGACGATAAGCATCACGACGAGGACGGCGACGAGGCCGAGGCCGGAGAAGGCGCGGGGGTGCTTTTGCTGCTGCATGGGCGCAGTGTACCCGTGTGCGTTCGCTTGCCCAATGGCTGATTCAGGCGGCGGCGATTACCACTCCGGCCCGCCGGTGTAACGCCCGTAGATGTCGGCGAGGGCCTGGGTCATTTCGCCGAGGGTGCAGCCGGCGTCGGCGCCGTCGATGAGGCTGGGCATGACATTGCGCTTGTCGCGGGCGGCCGCTCGGATGGCGTCGAGGTTTCGCTGGACGGCGCTGTCGTCGCGGGCCTTCTTGAAGGCGGCGAGGCGGTCGGCCTGTTCGGTCTCGACGGAGTCGGGGATGGTGAGGATGTCGATAGGGCGCTCGTCGTTATCGTCGGTGTACTCGTTGACGCCGACGATGGTGCGGTCGCCGGCTTCGCACTCCTCGGCGTAGCGGTAGCTGGCCTCGGCGATCTGGCGGCGGAAGTAGCCCTTGTTGATGCCGGCGACGACGCCGCCCTCGTAGAACGGGGGCTGGACGGCGTAGCCGTCGGCGTCGGTCTTGGTCGCGCCGTTTTCGAGGTGCTTGAGGCGCTCGCTGGTCCAGGGGCCGCTGGCCATGTCGTCGATGTCGGCGATGAAGCCGAGGGCGTCGGCCTCGACGCGGTCGGTGAGGGCCTCCATGAACCATGAGCCGCCCAGGGGGTCGACGGTGCGGGTGACGCCGGTCTCGTGGGCGAGGATCTGCTGGGTGCGGAGGGCGACGGTGACGGCCTGCTCGGTGGGGAGGCCCAGGGTCTCGTCCATGGAGTCGGTGTGGAGGCTCTGGCATCCGCCCAGGACGGCGGCCATGGCCTGGTAGGCGACGCGGACGATGTTGTTCAGGGGCTGCTGCTCGGTGAGGCTGCAGCCAGCGGTCTGGACATGGGTCTTCATGTACCAGGAGCGTTCGTTCTTGGCGCCGTAGCGGTCGCGCATCATGCGGGCCCAGAT
Source organism: uncultured Phycisphaeraceae bacterium (assembly GCA_964615815.1). GTDB lineage: Bacteria > Planctomycetota > Phycisphaerae > Phycisphaerales > UBA1924 > DAIQNV01. The sequence continues at coordinate 35,984 of CAZTQV010000031.1, forward strand.
GCGGCGGGCGGCGCGGAGCTTGGCGATCTCCTCGAAGAACTCGTTGTGGCTGTTGAAGAAGAAGCTGAGGCGGGGGGCGAACTGCTCGATGTCGAGGCCGCGGTGGAGGCAGGCCTCGACATACTCCATGCCGTCGCGGAGGGTGAAGGCGAGCTCCTGGGCGGCGGTCGAGCCAGCCTCTCTGATGTGATAGCCGGAGATAGAGACGGAGTTCCACTTGGGGCAGTGCTTGGACTGGAACTCGATGGTGTCGACGACGAGGTTGACGCTGGGTGCCGGGGGGTAGATGAACTCGTTCTGGGAGTGGAACTCCTTAAGGATGTCGTTCTGCAGGGTGCCGCCCAGGGTGTCCCAGCCGAAGCCGCGGCGGCGGGCCATGGCGAGGTACATGGCCCAGATGATGGCGGCGGGGCCGTTGATGGTCTGGCTGACGGTGACCTGGTCGATCGGGATGTCGGCGTAGAGGCGCTCCATGTCCTCGATGGTGTCGATGGCGACGCCGCACTTGCCGACCTCGCCGAGGCTCAAGGGGTCGTCGGAGTCGCGGCCCATGAGGGTGGGCAGGTCGAAGGCGGTGGAGAGGCCGGTGTTGGCCTTGGTCTTGGTCTTGGCGGCGTTGAGGAGGTACTTGAATCGCTTGTTGGTGTCGTCGGCCGAGCCGAAGCCGGCGAACTGGCGCATGGTCCAGAGGCGGGTGCGGTAGCCCTCGGGGAAGAGGCCGCGGGTGTAGGGGAACTGGCCCGGCGATGCGATGTCGCGGTCGATGTGCTGGAGGGCTTCGGGGGGGTTGGCGGGGCCGTAGACGGGATCGAGGGCGATGCCGGAGATGGTGACGGTGTGCGGGTCGATGCGGTCCAGGCCCGGGCCGGAGATCGAGCTGGCGCTGGTGGTGTTCGGCTGGGCGATGGACATGGGGGAGACCTCCTGAATCGGGGTTTGCCAACTGTATCGCCACAGCGGGGGCGGGGCTGGAATGAGAGGGATTGATGATGGGAGCGTCCGGATAGCGGGTGCTGGAGCGGCGTGGAGAGGGCCCCGGGTTAGTTCCTTGGGCGAGTGACTGATTCGTGAGGTCGTGCGGGCTCTGCGAATCTGGGCGCGCAGGGGTTCCGAAGCCACAGGCAGATCAGTAAGCCCTCGCGGCGGCGTGATGCCGGTATCGCGGGGCATAAGCACACCATTGAAAGGGAATCGCATGTTGAACCGCATCACCGCGGCCGCTGTCTGTCTGTCCGTTGGTCTCGCCGCTTCGGCTTCCGGCCAGTGCTCGGGCTGGGGAAGCAAGGAGAAGCAGGCTTCGAACGAGCACGAGGGTGCGTCGATCGTGATGGCGAGCTACGACCATCACAAGGCGCCGAAGAGCTACGGCGCGACCGGCAACATCGTGGAGACGGCGAAGAGCGCGGGGCAGTTCAACACGCTGCTCGCGGCGGCGAAAGCGGCGGGGCTCGCGGAGACCCTGATGGGGGAGGGGCCGTTCACGGTGTTCGCGCCGACGGATGCGGCGTTCAGCAAGCTTCCGGACGGGACGGTCGAGACGCTTCTGAAGCCTGAGAACAAGAAGCTGCTGCAGAGCATCCTTCTTTACCATGTCGTGCCGGCGAAGGTGAAGGCTGAGAAGGTCGTCACGATGGAGAACGCGACGACCGTCAACGGCCAGCGGGCGGATATCCGCGTGCGGAACGACAATGTGTTCATCGATGGCGCGCAGGTGATCTCGACCGATGTGATGGCGTCGAACGGGATCATCCATGTGATCGATACCGTGTTGATGCCCGAGACGCGGAACCTGGCCGAGGTGGCCGAGAACGCGGGCTCCTTCGGCACGCTGATCGCCGCGGCCAAGGCCGCCGGGCTGGTTCCCGTGCTGACGGGTGAGGATGCGTACACCGTGCTCGCGCCGACGGACGAGGCCTTCCAGGCGCTGGGCCAGCGGACGATCAACGACCTGCTGAAGCCTGAGAACAAGCACAAGCTCGCCGAGGTGCTCAAGTACCATGTGATCCCGGGGCGGGTGTACGCGTCGGACGCGCTCAAGGCCAAGAACGCTGAGACGGCTCAGGGTGGCAGCGTTGGCTTCGAGAAGACCGGCGATCGGGTGACCGTGAACGGCGCCCAGGTCGTGTCGGCCGACATCGAGGCGTCGAACGGTGTGATCCATGTGATCGACACGGTGCTGATGCCGAAGTGATCCGGCGGTCTGCCTGACCTGACCGACGATTGAAACCGACTTGGCCCGTCGCGCCGTACCCGGCGCGACGGGCCTTCGCTCCCGCAGCTCGCTCGAGACCCTGGCCGGAAGCGTCCTCCACGATGACCATTGCCCTGAACATGCCGCGGATCCGCCTCGACGGGGCCCGAAGCCGGGGATCGGCCCGGGGGGCCAGTTGTCGGGCGGCATCCGGGCGGATACCGTCGGTGCGCCTAAAGGGGCGTGCCGCTTTGACGCAAGACCTCGTATTACATCGTGTGGCTTCCGGAGACTCAGGGGCGGTGCGCGAGTGCATCGACCGGTACGGGGGTCTCGTGTGGTCGCTGGCCCGCCGGCTCTGCCCGAACACGACCGAGGCCGAGGACGCGGTGCAGGAGATCTTCGTTTCGCTGTGGCGGAGCGCGGGTCGGTATGACCCGGAGATGGGGTCGGAGGCGACCTTCATCGCGACGATCGCCCGCCGGCGGCTGATCGACCGGGTGCGGCGGAAGAAGCGTCGGCTCGGGGCGGCGCCGCTGGAGGAGGGGTTCGCGGTTGCGGCGGACCAGGGCGACTCGGACAAGGCGGAGCGGCTGGCCTCCCTGGGTGAGGACGCGTCGCTGGCGCTGTCGCTCCTTGAGGAACTCTCGGACGACCAGCAGCGGGTGCTCCGGATGTCGATCATGCACGGGGTGTCGCACGAGAAGATCGCCGCGGCGACCGGCATGCCCCTCGGGACCGTTAAGACCCACATACGCCGCGGACTCATCAAGGCCCGCAATATTCTGGAGGAACGCCGCCGAAACCGGACGGGCGGGGGCGTCGAAGGCAGTTCCGAAGCCGGTTCGCGTTCCGGGGGGAACGACACGGCCAAGTCATCCGCGCCGGGGGGCGTCGTTCAATGAGTTCCGCACCACTGCCCACCAATGACCGTCTGCTGGACCTGCTCGGGGAGCAGGCCACCATCGGTCTGCCCGACGCCGAGTACGCCGAGCTGGAACGGCTCCTGTCTGACGAGAATTCGGACGCCGAGATCGGCCCGGATGAGCTGACGGAGGCCGCTGCGGCGTGCTCCCTGATGTGGCTGGACCCGCGGGAGGCCGTCCCGGCCTCTGCCCGGGCGAAGCTGATCGAGGCGGCCGAGCGGCACATTTCGGGGGAGTCTTCGGGCCTTCGGCTGGCGGGGACGCCGGCCGACCGGTCGGAGCCCCTGCGGGCCAATCCCCTGACCATGTGGGGCGGCTGGGTCGCGGCGGCGGCGTGCCTGATCGTGGCGGTGGTCGTCTCGACGCCTTCGGGGTCGACCGGCGAAACCCCGGGTTCGGTGGCAGCCGTTGATCCGAACGATCCCGCGGTCATTCTGGCCCGCGTGGAAGAGGCCCCGGACGCGACCCATGCCGCGTGGCTGGGGATCGACCAGGTGCCCCCGCTGGCGGCGGAGGCCCCCCACCGCTTCGACGAGGGCATCGCGGGCGAGGTGGTCTGGAGCGAGGAGCTGGACCAGGGCGTGATGCGGATCTCGGGGCTGACGGAGAACGATCCGTCGGAGTGGGTCTACCAGCTCTGGATCTTCGACAAGACCCGCGACGACGGCACGCTGGCCCAGCGGCCCGTGGACGGCGGCGTCTTCGACTTCTCGAACGCGAAGCGCGACCCGAAGACCGGCGATGTGCTGGTGCCGATCAACGCGAAGCTGCCGGTGGGCGAGGCGTTCCTGTTCGCCGTGACGGTGGAGCCGCCGGGGGGTGTGGTGGTGTCGGATCGGGATATTGTGTTTGTTGCGGCGGTTGGGTAGTCGCACCCGCGACGAACAGCTAGTCCTCGATCAACGCGAACGAGTCTGGGCCGAGGATGATGGCGTCGCTGCCAGCGCCGTCGCGGTGGAAGGGGCTCTGGCGGCGGCCGTCATCGCGCAGTTTGACGATCGCGTTGTTGTCCTGCTGGTCGAGGCCGACGCTGTAGAGGATGCAGCCTTGCTCTGAGGCGGGGAGGGCGGGGTCGTCGCCGGGGCGGTAGCGGAAGGGGGCGTTGGCGAAGGGGTCGTTTGGGAGGTCGGTCGCGAGACCGGCGAGGTCTGTCGGGAAGCGGCCTTCGCGGAGGCGGTGGAGCTCGAGGGCGATGGCGACGCGGGTGCCCCGGATCTCGGTGACGGCGGCGTAGTCGGATACGACGCCGCGGGTGACGGCGGGGAGAAGCATGCCGGCCATGAGGTTGCGGGGGTTTCTTCCGGCGTGGATACGGCTTTCCGCGTCGGAGATCGTCGCGAGGGCCTTGACGGGCGGCTCGGTCTCGACGGCTGTTGCGGCTGCTTCGAGCGTTCTTTCGATGGGGGCGTATTGCGCCGCGGGGTTCGTGAAGACAAGCGGGCCACCCGGCATGGTGGCGCGGACAGCGCTGCGGGCGGCGATCATTTCCCCGCGCAGCGTTTCGGCGAGGCCGTCGTACTCCGCCCGCTCGAAGACAGGGGCGAGGGCGGCGAGGGTGGCGTCGTCGAGTTCGCCGCGGTTGATCGGGTCCAGGACCATCGTCGCGAGGAGCGAGCGGCCGGCGTTGCCAACGAGGCGGCTGATCATGGTGGGCTGGCGGCCGATGACCTCAGAGAGGATCGCGAGCTGTCGGGCGGCCGCGACGGCGTCTTCGGGGTTGTCCGTCGCGAGGGCGTGATCGAAGCGCCAGGCGAGGGCCCGCATGAGCTGGCGGGCGTCGCGGACTTCCTTGAGCTGGACATCGAGCATGCTGACAGCGCCGGGTTGGTCCCAGCCGTCGAAGACGGGGTGGGCGGCGGGGAGGGCCTCGAGCTTGTCGAAGAGGCCGTTGGCCCGCATGGCCTCGATGGCGGGGCCCGCGCGTTCGCCTAGTTCGGGCTCGGTCTCGAGCCGCCGGTCCGTGTCGTGGTAGACGACCATGCGCTGGGGGACGGCCCCCTCGCGCTCGAGTGGTGCCCCGCCGACCGCCGTCTCGGCCTCGTCGAGCAAACGGAAGACCTCGCGGACGGGCTCCCAGTCGCCGGGCTGGTCCGTGCCCCAGGCGTCGGCGCCGAGTTGGCGCCATTCGGCGGGGTCGTCGGTCTCGGGGAGGGGCGGGCCGAAATAGCCGAAGAAGTACAGCCCCACGGCGATGGCGATCATGCTGATCACGCCGACGATGATGAGGCCCCAGGCAAGACAGCCGCCGCGACGCGCGTTTCGGAGCATCGGGTTCTCCCTATCGATGCAGGACAACACGGGCCCGACGCGGCCCGATCACTCGTACTTATACACGCCGTGCTTGGTTTTGTTGCCGAGCCGGCCGGCGGCGACGAGCTGGCGGAGGAGTGGGCAGGGGCGGTAGCGGTCGTTGTTGAGGCCCTCGGCGAGGACATCCATGATGTGGGCGCAGGTGTCGAGGCCGATGAAGTCGGCGAGTTGCAGGGGGCCCATGGGGAAGTTGCAGCCGAGCTTCATGATGCCGTCGATGGCCTCGGGCTCGGCGACGCCCTCCATCCACGCGTAGAACCCCTCGTTGATCATGGGCATGAGCACGCGGTTAGAGACGAAGCCCGCGCGGTCGTTGGCGGGCAGGGCGGTCTTGCCCATGGCCTCGGCGAGGGCGATGACGCGTTTGGTCACCTGCTCGTCGGTCGCGAGGCCGTTGATGACCTCCACGAGCTTCATCACCGGCACCGGGTAGAAGAAGTGCATGCCGATGA
>CAZTQV010000032.1:0-41574 GCA_964615815.1 uncultured Phycisphaeraceae bacterium
CGAAGCCCTCGGCTTTGCCCGAGGCGAACTCCTGGATCTCCTTGGAGATGCGGACGGAGCACCAGTCGTGGCCGCACATGGCGCAGAAGTCGGTGTCGACATCGAGGTCTTCGTCGTGGTAGGCGCGAGCGGTGTCTTCGTCGTAGGCGAGTTCGAAGTGCTTCTGCCAGTTGAGGGCGGCGCGGGCGCGGGTGAGGTCGTCGTCCCAGTCGCGGGCGCCGGGGATGCCGAGGGCGACATCGGCGGCGTGGGCGGCGATCTTGTAGGCGATGCAGCCCTGCTTGACATCGCCGCGCTTGGGCAGGCCCAGGTGCTCCTTGGGCGTGACATAGCAGAGCATGGAGGCGCCGTGGTAGGCGATGGCGGTGGCGCCGATGCAGCTGGTGATGTGGTCGTAGCCGGGGAAGACATCGGTCACCAGGGGGCCCAGGACATAGAAGGGGGCGCCGTGGCAGAGGCGGCGCTGGAGCTTGGCGTTGTACTCGATCTGGTCGAAGGGGACATGGCCCGGGCCCTCGACCATGACCTGGACGCCGTGGCGCCAGGCTCGCTCGGTGAGTTCGCCGATGACGGCGAGTTCGGCGAGCTGGGCGTGGTCGGTGGCGTCGGCGAGGCCGCCGGGGCGGAGGCCGTCGCCGATGGAGAAGGAGACATCGTGCTGTCGGAGGATCTGGCAGAGGTCGTCCCAGAGGGTGTAGGTGAGGTTTTCCTTGTTGTGGGTGAGCATCCACTTGGCGAGGAGGGAGCCTCCTCTGGAGACGATGCCGATGAGGCGGTTCTTGACGAGGGGGAGGTGGGCGCGGAGGAGGCCGGCGTGGATCGTCATGTAGTCGACGCCTTGCTCTGCCTGGTGGCGGACGGTGGAGAGCACGGTCTCGGCGTCGAGGTCCTCGAGCTTCTTGCCGATGATCATGGAGTAGATGGGGACGGTGCCGATGGGGACGGTGGCGCTCGCGATGATCGCTTCGCGTGTGGCGTCGAGGTCTCCGCCGGTGGAGAGGTCCATGACGGTGTCGCCGCCCCACTGCTCGGCCCACTTGAGCTTCTCGACTTCCTCGTCGGTCGATGAACTGACGGGGGAGGCGCCCATGTTGGCGTTGACCTTGGTCTTGCTGGCGCGGCCGATGCACATGGGGTCGAGGTTGTGCTTCAGGTGGTTCTTGTTGGCGGGGATGATGAGGCGACCGGCGGCGACCTCGTCGCGCACCTGCTCGGGCGTGAGGTGGGGCTCGCGCTCGGCGACGCGCCGCATCTCGGGGGTGATGATGCCGAGGCGGGCGGATTCGAGCTGGGTGATGGGGGCGAAGCCCTTCGGGAAGCGGACCTGGCGGACAAGGCCTCGGGCGTCGGTGAAGACGACCTGGCGGAGGTCGGGCAGGGTGCTGACGGTGATTTCCTGGCGCTCGATGGGCTCGTCGGTCTCGTAGGCGACGCAGGACCAGCCGTCGGGGAGGAAGTCCCAGGCGGTCTTGTCCGACGGGGCGGGCATGCCGGGGGTGTCGGGGCTGGCGAACATGAGGGGGCCGCCGATGTCGGGCTTGAGGGCGAAGGAGCCGGGAGTCGTGGCGTCGGCGAAGGAGCCGGGGTCGAAGGCGCCGTGGGTGGGACGCTGGAAGCCGGGCTCATCGGGGGCGGTGGGGTAGGCGGTGCCGTTGCGGGAGATGAGGCGGTCGGGTGCGGCGACCTTGGCCTGGCCCGCGGAGACGGTGAGCTTGCGGGTGGTGAGGTGGTGGGCCTTCTGTGCTGGCGTTTGGGCGGGGGAGAGCTGGTTGGTCGACATGGCGAGCCCCTTCGGTGCTGTGCGGAGGGGTTCGCGGCGGGCGCGGGTGCGCGTGGTCGCGGTTCGCTTCCCTCCGCCGGTACGAGCCGGATCAGGTTCTACGGGTGCGTCTCAGCCTTGGGATGTGCAGCCCCTTGGCGCCCCGAGCGAATGGGGGAGTGTAGGCGGGGGCCTCAGGGAGCCGTCTTCGGGCCCGCGGGCTCGATGGTGACGCTCAGGGCGGCCCAGCCGTCTTTCTCGAAGTGCTCGACGCGGAGGGTGACCTCCCGAGAGTTCGTGAGTTCGATGGTCGCGGCGTCGGGTGTGGGCCCGTGGATGTCCCAGCGTTCGATGATGAGCTCGTCGTCGGCGTAGATGCGGATCCCGTCGTCACTCACGGTGCGGACCGTCCAGCGGCCGGCGGCGAGTGGGATGGTCGTCGTGGCGATGGTGCCGAAGGCGTCTCGCCCGATGCCCGCAGAGGCGGCCTCGCCGCGGGTGAGCATGCCGAGATCGGCGGGGCCGCGGGCCTGGAAGTTGAAGTCGAGGGCGTCCAGCGTGACAGCGACGGCGCGGTCGGTCGTAGCTTCGGCTCGCCAGGCGTCGGCATCGGTGAGGGGGTCTGCGGTGTAGGCCCAGACGCGGGCGTGCCAGGTGGTATTGACGACTTTGTCCGTGAGCGTGCGGACGAAGCCGGGGGCGGCGATGGCGAGGCTTGCGGTGTGGACGCCCGGCTCGGCGAGTTCGTGGGTGATGCGGCGGGCGTTGTAGGGGCCGGTCTCTTCGACGCGGACTTCGCCGGCTGTGGCGGCGGCGAGGACGGGGCCGTCGACACCGAAGAGTTCGTAGACCGTGCGGCCGGCGGCTCTTTCGCGCAGGCGGAGCATGGGGGACTCGTGGTCCCAGGGGCCCCACTCGTTCATGATGATGGCTTCGCGGCCCTGAAGGTGAGGACGAGCGCCGACGGGGCGGGTGGAGCCGGAGATACCATCGTGCAGATCGCGGTAAAGGCGATCGAATGTGTCGAATGGATCGTGCCACGGAAAGTCGAAGTCGGGCTCTGTTCCGGGCTCGAACACGAACGGCTCGAAGGCGACGCCGTCTGCTTCGACGAAGTTTTCGATGACCAAGTTGTCGGTGAACTTCTCGCCGGTAGGGTCTTGGAACCAGAGGCCTTTGACGGCTCGACCCTCGTGGCGGGGGCCTTCAAACGGCGCCTGATTCGTGATCTCGATGCGGTTCTTCCAGATCCAGTTCTCGCGCACGCCGTGGTCGCCGACGCCGGGGAGCTTGAAGAGGTTTTCGTCGTTGTCCCACCAGAGCCTCACGGCAACCGTGTTGTCGATGAAGTCATTGCCGTAGATGAGATTCCTTGTTCCGTGCTCGATGTTGATCGCGCCGCCTTGGTCACCGTAGGGCATGCCGCCGTTGTGACGGAATTCGTTCATGAGAATGATTGTGTCCGACGAGTATCCCGCCCAAATGCCGCAGATGGCGTTGCCGACGACGCGATTGTCCATGAAGAAGTTGCCTTCGGAGAAGGTCATCTCCCAGCCGTGGGCGGACGCGTATGAGAAGTCGTTTGCCGCAAAAGAGTTGTCGTTGCAGCCGACGCGGTCATAGGACCATTTCGCGCCGTCCGGTCTTGGTGTCTCGCCCAGCGCTTCGCGGCCCGCGAAGCCGAAGAAGCCGTCTCCCCCGTGCGTCGCCGAGTTCTCGAACACGGTGTTCTTGCTGCTTTGCTCGAAGAACAAGATCCCCGCCGAGTCCTGGCCCCGGTTGTAGACGCCTTCTGAGTGTCCCCGGACGCAGAAGTCGAAGGCGTTGCGCGAGATGTTGTTGCCGCTGGATCGCCAGAGGGCGAGGCCCCAGCCGGAGAGGAAGCTGGCGTCGTTGTCGTAGATGCTCGAGCCGTTCACGCGGTCGAGGACGATGCCGTTCTGACCCCGGCGGACGCGGACGCCGAGGATACTGACGGTCCTCGAGCGTTCGACGGCGAGGGCGGCGCCGTGGTTGGTGAGCCATTCACGGTCGTCGTTTCGGTGGGGGTAGAGCCAGTCGGAGGAATCCTCACGGTCGGGGGTGGACCCGAGGCGCTGGCGGTAGTTGTCCGACAGGTCGGCACCCTCGACCGTGAGTTGGTCGGCGTCGGTCGCGAGGACGCCGATCTTATAGCCGTGGACGCGGAAGTTGAGAAGCTGAACGCGCCGCGCACCCTCGACACGGACGCCGATGCCCGTGAGCTGGTCCCACCGGTTCTCGTAGTCCGCGCCGACGAGAGCGGTGTCGTCCGCGAAGCCGACAATGAGATTGTCCTTGCGGATGTGGATGACGCCGTTACCGTTGGCGTCCTCGATGATGGTGCCGGGGGGGATGATGATGCGGCAGGATTCCTCGATGATCGTGTCGTCCTGGGTGACCACGCGGTCGGGAAGCTCCCAATCGTCGAGATCGGCCCTCGGAAGGGGCTGCGCGAGGGCGGCGGCGATGGCGATGGCGGTGAGCATGGCGACACGAAGGTACCGCGCAGAACAAGCCCCGCGCCGGAGGGGATGGCGCGGGGCTTGTGGTCGTCCGGGCGTGCGTGCCCGGTAAGAGAGAGAGAACCGGATTGGCGGGCGTCAGGCCGTCTTCTGGCCCGCGTGGACGCCCTCGAGGACTTCCTCGGCGATCTTGTCGATGAAGGCGGGCAGGTCGTCGGGGGTGCGGCTGGTGACGAGGGCCTGGTCGACGACCACCTCCTTGTCGACCCAGCGGGCGCCGGCGTTCTTGAGGTCGTTCTTGACCGAGGGGTAGCTCGTCAGTTCGCGGCCCTCGATGACGCCGCAGTCGATCAGGATCTGCGGGCCGTGGCAGATGGCGGCGACGGGCTTGCCGGCCTTGAAGAAGTCGCGGACGAGGCTGGTGGCGTCCTCGCGGGTGCGCAGCTTGTCGGGGTTCATGACGCCCCCCGGGAGGACGAGGGCGTCGTAGTCGTCGGCCTTGGCCTGGGCGATCTGCTTGTCGAGCTTGATCGACTTGCCCCAGTCGGTGCTGTCCCAGCCGCGGATGGAGCCGCGATCGAGGGTGTTGTCGGGGCCGATGATGTCAACCTTCGCACCCATGGCGCGGAGCTTGTCGACGGGTTCGGTGAGTTCGGACTGCTCGAAGCCATCGGTCGCGAGGACGGCGATGGTCTTGCCGTTGAGGTTTTTGTCGCTCATATAGGGAAGCATCGACCCGGCGCGTGATCGGGCGCTGAAGGGGTGGTGAAGCATGGGTCATGTTGTCTGGAAGCGTTCCAAAACGAGGCGAGCCCGGCGCGGGGGGCTGCGCCGGGCTCGCACGGTGTCCGTCGTGGCGAGCGAGCCGCTTCGATGCGGCTCGCGCTGGGGGGCGCTCTCGCGACGGACGCCGATCAACCTCGTAACGCGGGGCGATGTCTCCTCCACATCGCCCCACCTCCCTGTACCCCAACCTCCCCGCCGTCCCTTTACCGCTCCTCCGCGGCCGATGGTCCTAACGCCGTTGCTTGCGTCGATGAGCGAACTGTCGTGGGGGTCGGTGCAGGGAGCGTGAAGCGGGCGTGAACTCGTACTCATTTATTCGGTGGTCAGCTCGCGGGCGAGTTCGACGACGCTCAAGGGTGCAGAACCCTCGGCCTTGTTGTTCACGATCACCCAGCCGTCGACATTGGCGACGACGCCGGAGCGGGCGAGGGCCGCGATCTGGCGACGGGTCGTGGGGTCGGGATCTCGCAGAGCCCGGAACGGGGCGTAGCGGTCCTTGGCCTCTTCGTAGCCGAGGCCGTGGCCCAGCAGCCAGCGGCAGACGACGGCGGGCTGGTGCTCGACGGGCCAACCACCCGCTTCCATCGCGCGGCGTTGCTCCCCGATGCTCGGCAGCGAGGGGTGGTGAGCGAAGCCGAGGGCGACGGCGTGCGCGCGCAGCGTGGCCGCGAGTTCGGTGGCCCACCTCGGCTCGAAGAGCTGGCGGTTGCGGAACTCGACGGTGTAGGGCGGGGCGCGGTCGCCGCGGGGCAGTCGCGCGAGGAACGACCCAAGGCGGGCGAGCAGCCGGCCCGGCTCCAGCCCCGAACGGGTGAGGTCGAGCGGGGGGAACTGGAACACGAGCGGGCCCATGCGGTCGCCCAGACCCAGAACGGCGGGGGCGACGACGCGGTCCTCGGCTTCGGCGGCGTCGAGGAAGGAGGGGTTGGGCACCCCATCCGTCGCGAGCGGAGCCGTCGGGCCCTGGGTGCGGCCCCGCTCGTCGGCGTCGGGGCGGGTGAGGCCCTGCCAGGCCTTGACGAGAAACCGGAACCCGTCGGGAGCCTGGCCCGCGAGGTCTCGGTAGGTGTCGATCGTGGGCGGGCGATAGAAGGCGCGGTCGAGGCCGACGGTACGCAGGAGCGGGTGGGAGGCGTACGCGGGCAGGCCGCGCTTGGCGAGGACGGCCTCGGAGGCGTCGGCGGCCCAGACGAGGTCGGTCCAGCCGGGGAAGGACCAGCTCGAGGTGCCGAGGCGGATGGAGGAGGGGAGGCGCTTCGCCACTTCGCTGACGGAATCGTCGACGGGGGCGGGCTCGACGGGGGTCTCGCGCCCCTGGGCGGCGGGCTGGCCGAAGAGGCCGAGTTGAGCGCCGGTGTCGGCCATGGGGCGGGCCCCTCGGGGTCAGCGGGTGGTGATCGCGCGTCCCAGGCCCAAGGCGCGGCGGAGGTCGACGATCTGGCCGGCGTGCATGCCGTTGTGGAAGGCGACGCGGAGCACGAGGTCGCCCGCTGGGATTTCAGAGGAGCCCCAGCGGACCTCACGGGCGAGGGTGGGCCCCGTCGCGTTGGCGGCGGTGGTGGCGAGGCGCTCGACGCCGGCGTGGAAGATGTTCTTGGCTCGGTCGAGGCGCGGGTAGCGCTTGGCCTCGGGCGTGGGGACGGAGCCGACGCAGACGGACTCGGTGTCGTACCGGCCCGGGTCGCCCGCGGAGCCGTCGCCCGCGACCCAGTCGCCGGTGGGCAGGACCTGGGGCTCGGTGAAGCCCTCGACGGTGTCGGCGGCGCGGTGCATGGTGAGGGCGCAGTGGCCCAGGGTCCACGAGAGGTGGTTGGGCAGGCCCGGGGCCTGGGCGGTGCGGTTGGTGTCGTCGAAGCCCGCGAGGAACCGGAGGAAGAGCGTCTCGGAGAGTCGGACCGCGTGGGCGAGGGAGGCCGGGTCGTGCATGGGCCGATGGTATTCCCGACTACCCTCCTGCCATGGCCATCGACCCGACCCAGCCGTACCGCGACGCGGTGACCCGTTTCGGCCCGCGGTTCGAGTCCCTGCTGTGGAACAGCACGGACGGGCAGCTCGCGCGGTTCGACGCGATCATCGATGCGCTCGAGACGCGGGACGCCGTGATCGCGGACATCGGCTGCGGGCTGGGCGATCTTGCCGAGCGGCTGGACGAGCGGACGGCGGACGCCCGGCCGGCGCTCTATCTGGGCGTGGATGCGCTGCCCGAGCTCTTGGAGGAGGCCGGTGCCCGGGACGCCGGGCCGATCGAGCGGCGGTACCTGCACGCGGATTTCGGGCAGGACGCGGAGCTGTTCGAGCACCTGGTGGCCCGGGAGAACGCCAGCATCCTCATCTTCTCGGGCTCACTGAACACCTTCGAGCAGGCCGAGGCGGTGGCGGTGCTGGAGCGGGCGTGGGCGGCGCTGAAAGCCGGGCCCGTTGACCGCCCCCGCCAGCTCGCGTTCAACTTCCTGTCGGATCGCCACCACCGCCGGCGGCCGAACCCGACGGGCCCGGCGAAGCGGTTCGACACGCTGGCGCTGCTCGATTGGGCGTTGGAGCGGACGCCGATGGTCCGGTTCCGGCAGGACTACCTGCGGGGGCACGACGCGCTGGTAGTGATGACGGTGCCCGCTTAGGGCTCCCAAAGGGGCTCGAGCTCTCGCGACATCCGGCGGCGGATGCCGTTCTCCTCCAGCAGTTCCTCGGTCACCATCTCCATATCCCGGTTCGGCAGGATGGTTGTCGGGGCGTCGAGGTCGGCCCAGTCGATCACGAGCCACTCGTCGGTGAGGTCACGCAGGGTTTCGACGAGGTGCCGCATGTTGACGATCTCGGTGCCGTTGATCGCTCGGACGGTCCAGAGGTCGGGCTCCTGGTAGCCCTGCGTCACCGGGTGCGTCAGGAAGCCGAAGACGACGACGAGTTCCTCCCGCCCGTGCTCGGTCTGCCTCGGGAAATCGAAGACGCGCTCGGCCATCGGGCTGTCCGACAGCGTCAGGCCCAAGGCGTTGCGCTCGTTGACAAACGAGAGGATCGGAGTGGTGAAGACCACGGGCCCGTGGATGAAGTAGGTCGGGTATTCGCCCCGGGCGAAGGGGATGAGCCGCTGCCAGCCCCGGACGACGGGCGCCCGGACGGTCATGGGGTCCCCGTCGCGCAGGATGTCAAGAGCGATGTGCCCGTCTTCCTCGTACTCGGGCAGCACATACTCGAAATTGACCCGCAGGTCCCGCCGAAGCTCGATGTTGCCGCCGGAGTCGATCGGGTACTCACCGATCCGCGTGATCACATCGCCCGGGCGGAGATCGCCCGCCGCGGCGACGGGGGAATCACTCACCACCACGCCCTCGGCGCCGGCGGGGACGCCCAGGTGCTCGCGCAGGCTGGCGTTCTGCAGGGGCCAGTAGGTGTGCTGGATCTTCGGGGCCCCGGCGTATTCGCCCGTCAGCTCGACCTCGTCGAGGAACTCGGTGATCTCCTGCACGGGGAGCATGAAGGCGACGCCGTCGGCCTCGGTGTACCGGGCGTAGACGATGCCGATGACCCGCCCGTCCTGCACCGCGGGTCCGCCGCTGTTGCCGGGGTTCACCGCCGCGTCGATCTGCACGACGAGGGCCATCTCGCCCTCGGAGACCGACGAGAAGGTCGTGCGGCTGACGACGCCCTCGGTGACGGAGAGCTGGTCGCCGTCGAGGGGGTAGCCCATGACCTTGACGGACGAGCCGACATCGGGGAGTTCGTCGTGCAACTCGAGCGGGACGCGATCGAGGACCGCCGAGGCGTTCGGGTCGGACTCATCGATGCGGAGGATGGCGAGATCGATCGGGGTGGACAGGTACTCGACCGTCGCCGCGACCCGCTCGCTGGAGTTCCGGGGCTGCACCAGCACGCGGCTGGCATACTGCACCACATGGGCGTTGGTGAGGATCCGTCCTTTGTCGAAGAGGAAGCCCGAGCCGGTGACCTCGGACGAGGGCTGGCGGGACCACGGCCGGAAGTAGTCGGGCAGGCGCTGGGTGGCGTGGATGAGCACCACGCCCTCGCCGGGGTCGCGGGCTCCTTCGCTGTCCGTTCCGTCCTGTCCCCAGGCCGGCAGCGCCAGCACGAACACCGCCAGCATCACTCCCCAGACCGCGCTCATCCGATGCATCCGCCGCTCCTCCTCGTTGCCCCCGGTGTTGGCCGGGCCCGGACGACTCGGGCCCCGGACAAACATACCCCGGACCGGGGCGTCGCGCCCGCGGCCCGTCCCCCGCTACCATCGCCGCATGGCACGAATCGTCGTCTTCCAGCACTCGGACGCCCAGAACGCCGGCCGGCTCGGGCTCACCCTTCGCGACCACGGGTTCCGGCTCGACTTCCGCCGGCCCGACCTGCACGCCGAGGCGGCGATCCCGCCGGACCTCGACAATGTGCAGGGGGTCCTGGTCCTGGGCGGGCGGCAGAATGTGACCGACGGGCTCGCGTGGATGGACCGCGAGATCGACTTCGTCCGCCGGGCCCACGAGGCGCAGATCCCGGTCCTTGGCATCTGCCTCGGGGCGCAGGTGATCGCCCGGGCCCTCGGGGGCGAGGTGGCGGCGATGGCCAAGCCCGAGGTCGGCTTCACCAAGGTCGACATCGTCGGCCCCGGGCAGACCGACCGCATCCTCGCGGGCGTCCGTTGGTCGAGCCAGCAGTTCCAGAGTCACGGGCAGGAAGTGACCAAGCTGCCGCCCGGGGCGACGCTGCTCGCGTCGAGCGCCCAGTGCAAGGTGCAGGCCTTCTGCGCCGGCATCCGCACCTACGCCTTCCAGTACCACTTCGAGCCCGACCGCAAGGAGATCGACGGCTTCTTCGACCGGAACAAGGAGATGTTCGAGGGCGCGGGCGTGGACCGCGACACGCTGAGCAAGCAGTGTGACGAGCACTACCCAGGGTTCGCCCGCCTCGCTGATCGCCTGTGCGTGAACATCGCGAGCTTCTGCTTCACCTTCGAGGAACTGATGAGGGCGTGAGGCCGTGAGAGCGGGCATTTCGGGTTTGCCCTCGGTCCCGGTACACTCGCGCGTGTGACCGAAGACCCGACCCCCCCGATCACCGCCAGCGACTTCGACCCCGACGACGCGACCGTGGACGCGGTCCCGACGGACGACCACGCCGACGCACTCGGCTCGCCGCACCGGGGCCAGCACGGCGACACCGCGGCGACCCCACCGACCGCCCTCTCTCCCCTTGCCGAGGGGCCCGGCCAGACGATCGGGCCTTACAAGCTCCTCCAGCAGATCGGAGAGGGCGGGTTCGGCGTGGTCTTCATGGCCGAGCAGACCCGGCCCGTCCGCCGGCAGGTGGCGCTCAAGATCATCAAGCTGGGGATGGACACACGGGAGGTCATCGCCCGGTTCGAGGCCGAGCGGCAGGCGCTCGCGATGATGGACCACCCCAACATCGCCCGCGTGCTGGACGCCGGGGCGACGGACACGGGACGGCCCTACTTCGTGATGGAGCTGGTCCGGGGGATCCCGATCACCCGCTACTGCGACGAGCAGGCGCTGACGGTCCGCCAGCGGCTCGAGCTCTTCATGACGGTGTGCCACGCCGTGCAGCACGCGCACCAGAAGGGCGTGATCCACCGCGACCTGAAGCCGTCGAATGTCATGGTGACGCTGCACGACGGGAAGCCCGTGCCGAAGGTCATCGACTTCGGCGTCTCGAAGGCGACCAACCAGAGGCTGACGGAGAAGACGCTCTTCACGCAGTACGGCGCCTTCGTCGGCACGCCCCAGTACATGTCGCCCGAGCAGGCCGAGATGTCGGGGCTCGATGTCGATACGCGGGCGGATATCTACTCCCTCGGTATCATGCTCTACGAGCTCTTGACGGGCGAGACGCCGATCGGGGTCGAGAAGCTCCGCGCCACGGGCATGGCGGAGATGCACACGCTCATCCAGAACACGCAGATCCAGCGCCCGTCGAACAAGCTCAGCTCCACCAGCAGCCCGCAGGAGATCGCGCAGCGGCGCTCCGCCGACCCGAAGAAGCTGGGCTCACTCATCAAGGGCGACCTCGACTGGATCGTCCTCAAGGCCGCCGCGAAGGAACGGGCCCGCCGGTACGACACCGCCTCGGGCCTCGCCGATGACATCGAGCGGTACCTGAACGACGAGCCGGTGCACGCGACGCCGCCCTCGCTCGCGTACACGCTCGCGAAGTTCGCCAAGCGCAACCGCATCGCCGTCGCGGCCGGCGGGGCGATCGCCGCGGCCCTGATCCTCGGCATCGCGGGCACGAGCATCGGGCTCGTGTGGGCACTCGACGAGCGGGCCAAGGCGACCGCCGCCGAGCAGAACGCCCGTGCTGAGGCAGAACGCTCGAAGAACATCGCGGACTTCACCACGACCCTGCTGACCGCGTCCGACGCGTCGGCCCTCTCGCTGGAGGAGGCCGTTACCCGGGCCGAGTCCCTCTTCGGCGATGACCACGCCGCGGCGGGGAACCTGCTCGTCAACTGGGGCAGCGTCCTGAACCGGGCGGCAGAGTTCGACCGGGCCGAGGAGATCCTCGAGACCGCGCTCGAGCGTCAGACGCGGGCCCTGGGCCCCGATCACCCGAACCTGGCGACGACCTACCTCGCGCTCGCCGAAACACTCGGCGGACAGCAGCGGCACGCCGAAGCGACCGAAGCCGCGGCCCGTGCGGTCGAGATCCGAGAGAGCGGCACCGAGCCGAACCCCGTGCTGATCGCAGGAGCCTTGCAGACGCAGCTCGAGCAGGTCGCGCTGAACAACACGAACGACCCCACGCTCATCCCGATCGCCCGACGGATCGTCGACCTGCGGCTCGGGGCACAGGGCGAGCAGCACCCCGAGACCTTCAAGGCCCGAGCCCAGCTCGCCACGCTGCTCTACCGCTTCGGCGACCCCGACGAGGCCATCCCGATCTACGAGGCCGCCCTCGACACCGCGCGATCGGCGGCGCGTATCGATGACGAGTTCATCGGGCATCTCAATTCATTGGTCATCATCTACATCACGACCGGCCGCAACTCGGAGGCTGGGCCGGCCTTCGCCGAGCTCATCGATCTCGTCGTCAAGCGAAACTACGGCGGGACATCCTCCGTCATGCTCGCCGTCGCGAACTACGCGCTCTGGCTCAACGAGCAGGATCGCCCAGAGCTCGCCGTCACCGAGGCGACCCGTGCCCTCGATGTCGCGGAAACGCTCGGCTCGACCACCTCGCCAACAACGCTCTACCTCGGCCGCATCGCGCGGTTGCTGGCGCGGCTCGAGCGTCACGACGCGGCGAGACGCGCCTACGCGCTCTGGATCGACCACGCCGACCGCACCACGGGCGGCGACGCCAACGGGCCGATCACCGCCCGCACCCAGTTCGCCGGCTACCTACTCGACCAGGGCGACCGCGACGCCGCTGTCCCGCTCGCGGAAGAGGCCGCCCGCCGGGCCGAAGACCTGCCCGCCGAAGATCCCGCCAGGATCGCGACGGGCGAGCTCCTGGAGCGCATCACCGGATCCGATACCGATACCCAGCCCGGAACGGGGGCCACGCCATGAAGATTCTCAAGAGCATCGTCGCCGTCATCGCCGCCTATATCGCGATGGCGCTCATCGTCATCATCGGCTACAACCTCGTCTACCTCGCCGTCGGCACCGAGGGCGCCTTCAAGCCCGCGTCGTACGAGGCTTCCGGGCTCTGGATCGCCCTGACCATCCCCGTCGGCATCGTCGCGGCCGTCTTCGGCGGATGGCTGTGCAAGGCCATCGCCAAGAGCAGGGGCGCCGTCATCGGGCTCATCGTCGTGATCGCCGTCCTTGGCGCGCTCGGCGTCGTCGGTCAGGCCCTCGCGCCCGTCGACGACTCGCCCCGCGAGGGCGATGTCTCCGCCTTCGACGCCGCGAGCAAGGCCCGCCAGCCCATCTGGGTCGCCGTGCTGAACCCCGTCATCGGCGTCGCCGGCGTCGCCTTCGGTGGCGGTCTCATCCGCACGAAGAAGCCCGAAACGGCCTGACCCGCCTCACGCCGCGACCAGGTACGGAACGAACCCGCTGCGATCCAGGAACACCCGCAGCGCCGCGACCGACTCGGCGCAGATCTTCGTGCCCGCCTGCTTGTCCATGATCTCGAAGACCTCGCCCTCGCTCAGGTCCTTCCGGTAGGGCCGCTTGGCCGCGAGCGCCTCGTACATATCCGCGACGCCCAGGATCCGCTCGGGCAGCGTCAGCTCGCGAGCGGTCAGGCCGGTGTGATACCCCGAGCCGTCCAGCTTCTCGTGGTGCCGGGCCGCGAGCGACACGATCGGCGCAAAGCACGCCGAGCGCGACAGGATCTCCTGCGTGTACCGCGGGTGCTTCTTGAGCTCGCCGAACTCCGCGTCCGTCAGCTTCCCCGGCTTGTCGAGGATCGCGTTGCTCACGCCCAGCTTGCCGATGTCGTGCAGCAGCCCCGCGCGGCGCAGTGAGACGAGGTCGGCCGGGCCGAGCCCCAGCACCTCCCCGATGCCCGCCGCCACATCCGCGACACCCTGCGAATGGCTCGCCGTCCAGGGGCTCTTCGCGTCCACCACCAGCCCGAACGCCCGGCACACCCGGTCCACGGCCTCCTCGTCCATCGGCAGCGCAAAGCCCCGCGGCTCGAAGGCCGCCAGCTCCTCCCGGGGGTCCCCCACCATCACCCGCATCCAAAACTCTGTGTCCTCGCCCATCGATGCGAACGCCCGCACAAGCTCCGGATCAAACCAGGTCCCGCGCCGGTCCCGCACGACCGACATCGCCGCCGCGAGCCCGTACCGCGTCGCGAAGACCTCGGCCGTCTGCGCGACGCTCAGGATCCGCGCAAGCAGCGGGATGTTGTCCTTCCGCACGCCGTCCGGGTGCCCCTTCCCGTTCCAGTGCTCGTCGAGGTTGCGGATCGCCTGCACCGCGTCCTCGGGCAAGCCGAGTTCCCGCGCGATGTACGCCCCCCGCTCGCAGCGGATCTGCACCAGCTCCTTCGCCCCCTTCGTCCCCGCGATGGCGACACGCAGGAACTTCTCCATCCGCTCCCACGCCGACCCGGTCGGCGCGACGCTCCGCATGATGTAGGGCAGCGACTTCAGCACGCTCTGCCAGTCCGTGAACTTGAACCCGTGCTTCACCGTCCGGTCGTCCGCCCCGAAGAGATAGCACACCTTCGCCGCGTTGCTCGAGCAGCCCAGGTCCTTCAGCAGGAGCGCGTAGAAGAGCGCCCCACGCTCGGCTTCCCCGAGGCCGATCTCCTGCGCGAGCCGCATCCCGATCAGGCACGAACGCACCGCGTGCCCCTCCGGCTGGCCCTCGGTGATGTCGAGCGCCGCCGACAACGCCGCCGCGATCTCGCTGAACGGCACCGTCGCCGGCCCCTCCTCCGCGTGCCGATACACCAACCGTGCGTCCGCCATCGGTCCGTCCTCCCGGGTCACCGCCCGGGCTATCGGCACCGCCTCCGCCCCCGCCTCGCTCACCCAAAGCAGAACCCTCCCCCCGGCCCCTCGCCCCCGGAAATCGCGGAACACCCCCACCGCAGAAGCCCGAGAACCAGCCCCGACCCGCCGGACGCCCTACACCGCCGCCTCGCCCCGCGCCGCCGCCTCCACCACCTTCGCGATCCGCTTCGCCCGCGTCGGCTCGGTCTTCGCGCTCTTGATCCACCAGAGCGCGCCCTTCTTCCGGCCAGGCGTCAGCCCCTCGAACCCCGCCGTCGCGCCCTTCGCCCGCCGCAGCGCCTTCCGTAGGTCATCGGGCACGACCATCGCCTCGACATCGTCGAGCACCGTCCACGACCCATCGGCCTTCGCCCGCTCGATCGCCGCTCGCCCGGCCTGCTCGATCAGCGCCTGTTGCTCCAGCTTCGCCACACGCTTCTTGTTCGACGCCGACCAGGTGCTGCCGGCTTTCCGCGGCGAGACATACACCATCTTGCGGTGCTCATCGACGGTGTTAATCACGCTGTCGATCCACCCGAAGCAGAGGCACTCCTCGACGAGGTCCCCGTACGCGAGCGACGGCTTCGGGCTCGACTTCTTGTGCGTCACCAGCCAGATCGGCTCGCGCTGGGTGTGATTCGCCGCCAGCCACGCCCGCCACTCGGCCCGCGTCAGCACCTCCACCCGCTCGGCCCGCTCCTTCGCGCCCACGCCTACGCCTTCTTCTTCGTGACCTTCTTCGACGCGGGCTTCTTCGTCGTCTTCTTGGCCATCGGCGCGGTCGCTGATCCCGCCCTCGGCGCGGGCACCTTCGCCCGCTTCGCCTTCACGCTCGCGGGCAGCCCCGCCTCGTACGCCGCGATGAACTTCTTCGCCGTCATCCGCTTCAGGGCCCGCGTCAGCACCGACATCGGCACATCGTCCAGACTCTTGATCCGCACGCACCCCTTGCCCATGTCGAGCGTCTTGCCCGCCTTCTTCCACTCCGTCGCGAACCGCTCCCGCTCCGCCTGATCGCAGTAGGTGCAAAAGAGGTACAGCCCCACATGCCCCTTCTGGTTCGCCAGCCCCGCGAAGGGCAGCGGCTGCTTGGGGTCGCAGTGGTACCCGAAGGGGTACACCCCGTGCGGCACGAACCACCCGATCATGCCGTACTGGATGCCCTCGCCGATCGTGGGGTCGATCGCGCCGCGCATCGCCTCGCGCAGCGCCGCCACAATCTCACGCCTGTCCTCGGGCAACTCCGCCAGGTACTCGTTCACCGTCGTCGCGCTCATCCCCCGAGCATACCGCCGCGCCCCCTGGCCCCGAGCACCCGCAGCCCCGAACAGTGGTACACCCCCCCCGGCGGCACATTCAGCGGAACCGCCCGGAAACGCACCCGCTCGAACACCGGCGTGTACAGCCGCATGTAGATCAGCGGGATCTCCGTCAGCTGCGCGTACGACGCCCCCGGAGCATGCGTCCGAATCGCCCGCCACAGCGCCTCCCGAAGCCCCGGCGAAAAACTCGGGACCGGCATCCCCGACACCACCACATCGAACGGCCCGCCCCCTTCATCCGGTCCCGCCTCCGCCAGCGCCTCCACGCCAGCCTCACGCACCTCCGCACCGGTCGTCCGCCGCAGCACCGCCGCGAAATCAGCGTCCGGCTCGTACGCCACCACCGTCGAGCCCGCGTGCATCCGCCGCTCGATCTCCCGCGTCACCACGCCCGTCCCCGCACCCAGCTCCAGGATCCGCTGCGGCCTCGACCCATCCACCCCCCGCGCCAGCTCCCGGCACATCCACCGGCTCGACGGCGTCACCGACGCGATACGCGTCCCGTGCCGCAGGAACTTCGACAAGAACAACGCCCGATGCCCGCTGGTACCCATGCCCCCCCAGCGTAGCGGGACGAAAACGAAGAAGGGCGACCCCATGATCGGGGCCGCCCCTCGAATCCCTACATTCGATGCGAGATCAGCGACGGCGACGCGTCGCCACGAGGCCCGCGAGGCCCAGCGTCGCGACCGCACCCGGCGTCGGGACGGCGCTGAAGGTCACGCTCCCGAACGGATCGACATCGGTCGACCACACATTCACGCCCTTGACCTGGAAGCCCCACTGGATGTGGCGGCCAGCGTCGGCGATCGTCAGCAGGCTGAGGCTGAACGCGCCCTCGGTCGCCGCGATCGACACCTCGTTGAACGACGAGTAGTCGGCCGCGAAGTCGCGGATGAAGATCGTCGCGTTGTGGGCCGAGGTCAGCGAGTTCTGCGTCACGAACCCGGAGAAGATCACCTCGTTGCCGTTGATCACGCCGGTGAGCTCCTGGTAGAGGTTCGCCTCCATGATCTTGTTGCCAGCAGCGCCGGGGCCGCCGCCGCCGATGTACCAGTACGGATCGGGGTCGCCGATCGTGTTCGGCGACATCGTGACGCTCGGGTCGGCGTCGTTGAAGTTCGCGACCAGGTCGGCAGGGCCCCAAGGGCTCGCGAACTGGAAGTTCCCGCCCAGATCGAACACATTCATGAAGCCCAGCCACGGGGCCGACGAGCCATCCACGGTGATGTTCACGGCGGCCTGAGCCGAACCGGCAGCCAGAACGGCCGCCACAACAGCGCTCTTCAGCATGGTCTCTCTCCTATGTCCTCCCGAAGGGCTACCCCCGGGGGTCTTGTCGTCTCAGCCGTAACAGTACCGGGTCGCCGCTGGGCCGCAACGGGCACTTGCAGATTTTGCCGTCGCTTTCACCGGCAAAGCCAAGGAGCTTGCCCAGCTTCACACGACCCACCCGGCCAACCGACGACCGCCCTCGCCCGCCATAGCCCGAGAAACCCGTGACACCCGACGCCCGATCCGATACCGTGTCGCAGGCGCGGGGCGGCTCCGCCCCGCCGGACATCCGGAGGAAGAAGGGAACCCACCATGAAGACCATGGCCGTCGTCGCCGTCGCGCTCAGCGCGATCACGCTCACCACCGCCCCCGCCGCCGCCCAGCCCGTCGAGTACAAGTTCACGGGCCGCGCCGCCGGCTTCTTCAACGCCCAGCCGTTCAACAACACCAACATGGAGATCACCCTCGCGGGCGACCTCTCCGATGTCTTCTCCAACGGCCCCGGCCTCGTCCGCTTCCAAACCAGCGCCGCCACGCTCACCCTCGACGGCTTCGCCTTCAACGCCCTCTTCAACCCCACCCTCGCCGTCACCGCGAACCAGAACCAGGACATCCTCGTCCTGGGCAACCTCCAGACCAGCTTCGCGATGGCCATCTTCAACGACCCCGCCTTCGTCGACTACGACCTCTCCGCCCCCTTCGGCCCCGTCACCCAGTTCAACACGCTCATCCCCAACCAGTTCAACAATGTCGGCACGTCGCAGGGCCTGCTCACCGTGACCGCCATCGGCGCCTTCACCTTCACCGCCACCGTCATCCCCGCCCCCGCGACGGTCGCCCCCCTCGCGCTCGGCCTCCTCGCCGCCCGCCGCCGCCGCTGACGAAGCCCGGGCGAGCCCCGGTATGCTCGCCGTCATGCCGATTTGCCCGAACCGTGCCCGGCGCACCGCTGCGCCCTTCGCCCTCGCGCTCGCCGCCGCGCTCCTCGCGGGCTGCGATACCGCGCCCGTCCTCGCCCCCACACCCTTCGTCATGCTGGGCGACGCCGGCCGCGAGGCCTACGCCGGCCTCCCCGAACGCCTCCGCACGCCCGACATGCCCATCGTCTTCTTCACCGATCGCGCCGACGAACGCACCCCCGGCAGCGACCAGCCCGCCTTCGGCGCCCAGCGCAGCGACATCTCCACCTACGGCGTCGCGACCGTTCGCCCGGAGGACGACCTCACCTGGGACGAGCTGGTCGACCTCAGCACCACCGCCGATCAGCACACCGGCGTGCGGCTCCGCGTCGACAATGTCCGCATCCAAGGCAACATCGGCTCGGTCCTCAGCCGTCTCGCGGTAGAAAACGGCGAGCTGGTCTACCCACCAAGCTCCGTCGAGGCCTTCCGTCAGGACTACGCCTCCTTCCACGCCACCCTCGAACCCTGGCTCACCTCCGACAAGGACAACGCCGCCATCGTCTTCGTCCACGGCTTCAACAACACCTTCGAGGGCTCCGCCCTCCGCCTCGCCAAGACCTGGCACGCCATCGGCCGAGACGGCGTCCCCATCCTTTTCACATGGCCCGCCGGATACGACGCCTTCAAGCCCATCGCCTACAACCGCGACCGAGAGTCCGGCGAGTTCGCCGTCAAGTCGCTCAAGACCCTCCTCCTCGCCCTCGCCCTCGACGACCGCATCGCACGCATACACCTCGTCGCCCACTCCCGGGGAACCG
This sequence comes from uncultured Phycisphaeraceae bacterium, assembly GCA_964615815.1. Taxonomy (GTDB): domain Bacteria; phylum Planctomycetota; class Phycisphaerae; order Phycisphaerales; family UBA1924; genus DAIQNV01. The sequence continues at coordinate 18,765 of CAZTQV010000032.1, forward strand.
ATGTCGCCGCCACCGCCATCCGCGAGCTCCACGCCGAACTCGAATCCAGCCGCGGCGCCACCGCGTCCGCCCAGATCGCCCTCGGCCGCGAGTTCAACCCCGCCAGCAACACCGTCCGAGCGCCGTCCGATGTGCTCAAGCTCAACTCGCTGATCCTCGTCGCCCCCGACCTCGACCTCGAGGTCTTCACCCAACGCTTCGTCGCCGAACGCTCCGGCGCCGCCGCGAAGAATGTCACCATCTACAGCTCAGCCAAGGACCGCGCGATCAGCGTCGCCGACATCTTCTTCGGCAGCGATGTCCGCCTCGGCCAGTCCACCTTCAAGGACTTCGACCCCCGCGTCCAGGCCCTCGTCGGCGCCCTGCCAAATGTCGACCTCATCGAGTGCCGCGTCAAGACCAAGGACTCGCACATCTACCTCTTCGAGCACCCAGCCGCCCTCTCCGACATGGTCCGCCTCGTCCGCGACCGCCGCCCCGCCGGCGCCGAGACAGGCCGCCCGCTCGAGCCCGTCGCCCCGGGCTTCTGGGTCCTGGGAGAGGACTACCTCAACCCGACCGCCAAGAACAACTGACGCCGATCGCGCGGTACCCTCACGCCAATGATCCCCGCCCTCGGCCTCAAACTCAGCCGCTTCTTCGAGCGCACCGCACCCGACCCCTTCGTCCTCGCCATCGCTCTCACCGCACTCACCGCCGCCGTCTGCATCGCCTTCGGCACCTACGACAACGCAACAACTCTCCAGGCCCGCGCCCTCGCCACCCTCGACGCCTGGCGAGGCCAGAACGGCCTCTGGCAGTTTCTCGCGTTCGCCATGCGCATGTGCCTCGTCCTCGTCACGGGTCACGCCCTCGCCGTCAGCCCCCCCGTCCGCGCCCTCGTCCGCCGCGTCGCCTCCATCCCCCGATCCGGAGCCCAAGCCGCCGCGCTCGTCGGCCTCACCGCCGCCCTCTTCGGCCTCATCAACTGGGGACTCGGCCTCATCGTCGGCGCCCTCCTCGCACGAGAGGTCGCCCTCGTCCTCGCCAAGCGCGACATCCCCCACCACTACCCACTCCTCGCCGCGGCCGGATACATGGGCATGCTCGTCTGGCACGGCGGCCTCTCCGGCTCCGCCCCCCTCACCATGGCCAAGCCCGCCGAAGCAGCCGCCGTCCTCCCCGCCGGCTTCGAGACCTACGCCGACACCGGCATCGAGCTCTCCCGCACCATCGGCGCCCCCATCAACCTCCTCGTCACCGGAGGCCTCCTCGTCCTCATCCCCATCGCCCTTGCCCTGCTCAGCCCGAAGCGCGACCAGTGCCGCACCGCCGCCGACTGCGCCGTCACCACCGACGACCCGCCCCGCGAGTCCATCGCCGCCAGGACCATCCCCGAGCGGCTCGACCGCTCACCCCTCGTCGCCTGGCTCCTCGCGCTCGCCCTCGCCGCCGGCGTCGCCCGCTACATCACCCTCAACGGCCCCGGCGCCATCGGCCTCGACGAGATCAACGCATCCATGCTCGCCCTGGGCCTCCTCTTCCACGCCGGCATCGCCCCCTACCTCCGCGCCGCCGAGGACGGCGCCCGAGGCTGCGTCGGCATCATCCTCCAGTTCCCCCTCTACGCCGGCATCATGGGCATGCTCGCCGCCAGCGGCCTCATCGCCGCCTTCAGCGCCCGCGTCGCCTCCATCGGCGGCACCAACGCCGACATCCTGATGTACGCCGCCGCCGCCATCGTCAACCTCTTCGTCCCCTCAGGCGGCGGCCAATGGGGCATCCAGGGCCCCGTCGCCCTCCAGGCCGCCGCCGACGCCGGCCTCGACCCCGCACGCATGGTCCTCGCCGTCGCCTGGGGCGATCAACTGACCAACATGCTCCAGCCCTTCTGGGCCCTCCCCCTCCTCGCCATCACCGGCGTCAAAGCCCGCGACATCGTCGGCTACACCGTCCTCGTCATGCTCGCCGCCGCCATCTGGACCATCGCCGTCATGGTTTTCGCGTAAGAATATCCCATCTACAGCGGAACCTCCCCATTCGCGTACTGCTCCCTGTAATGTCGCAAATAGTCACAAACTCCAGACGGCTCCGGAAACATCGTTGCTTCATGGACACCTAGCTGCCGCAGATGACTACATATTGCCGACGCCTCACAACCATCTACATCAATGCGCTTTAGTAGTAAGTTGTAACTTGAGCCTTGACTTTGAGAATTCCGAACAACATTTTCAAATGACCCACGCTTGCGCCCTATCGCGTGTATCGTGAACCAACCGCCTTGAGCGCGCAAACGATCTGACAGATGTCTTGGCCGAAACACCCGCGTACCGCCTACCTCGAACGGCGACCGCGGCGTGTTGCGATCATCCGGATCAATCCCGAACTCGACAGAGGCAGTGAGAAACCATACGCACGGAGCAAACTGGTCGCCGTGATGCTCATGGTCCTTCACAGCAATCCAAAGGGCAAAGAGCGCGTTTTCCGACCAATCAAGCAACCTTGTCGCAAGCCCGTAGTGCTGTGCAGTGGCGAGCCAGTCCCACTCCGACTCAGGTCTGCTGGCGAGAAATGACCAAGACCGTCGCTTGAACTCCCGCAGAAGCTCAGCGTCCTTGGGTATCGGGTATTCATCCCCACCTTCTTCGAGAGCCTTGCGAAGCCGGCCGATTCCTGGGCGAAGCGTCCAAGGCCTTGCTTGTCCTCGGTATAGCCGGAATCCGCCCGCAGAGCGTTGTCTTGCGATAAAATCTACATACTCAGCTATCGTCTTCACATTTCCATCAGACGGAAATTTCGACAAGTCCTCGTCATGCTGCTCAAAATTCTCAGCAGGACCGACCGAGCCGGGGTCATCTTCTATAGCTGTCATGTTCGAAGGTTACTCGCTCTTGACCCGATTTGGATTTGCTCAATTCACTCCAAACGCCGCCACCGCCCCCGCGATCTTCGCAAACCCCGCCCGGTTCGCCCCCACCTCGTACCGCACGCGGTCCCCGTCCTTCCCGTGCTCCACGCACGCCTCGTGGATCCGCGCCATCATGTTCTCGAGCTCGTCGAGCGCCCGCTCCTTCGTCCAGGGCACCCGCCCCGCGTTCTGCGCCATCTCGAAGCCCGACATCCCCACGCCCCCCGCGTTCGCCGCCTTGCCCGGGCCGAGCGCGACGCCCCGATTCTCGAAGACCTTCTTCGCCCCCGCCGTGCAGGGCATGTTGGCACCCTCCGCCACGATCTTCACCCCGCCCTCCGCCAGCTGCTCCGCCTCGTCGCTATCAACCTCATGCTGCGTCGCGCAGGGCAGCGCGATGTCCGCCTTCGCCAGCCCCCAGGGCTCCGCCCCGTCGCGATACTCCACCCCGTCGCCCTTGAAGTCACCCAGCCGCCCCCGCCGGTTGAACTTCAGGTCCTTGATCTCCTCGAGCTGATCCTCCGTCAGCCCCTTCTCCGCCACGATCGCCCCCTTCGAGTCCGACAGCGTCACCACCGTCGCCCCCCGGTGCATCGCCCGCTCCGCGGCAAACAGCGCCACATTGCCCGAGCCCGAGATGATCACCCGCGCGTCCTCCATCGACCCCCCGGCCTCCTCCAGCATCGCCTTCGCGAACGCGACGCACCCGTACCCCGTCGCCTCCTCACGCCCCGGCAGACCGCCGAGCGCCAGCGGCTTGCCCGTCAGCACCCCGACCGGCCGCTTCGTCAGCTTGAGCCACCGCCCGTACATAAAGCCCACCTCGCGCCCGCCCACGCCGATGTCCCCCGCCGGCACATCCTCATCGGGCCCAATGTACTTGCTCAGCTCCGTCATGAACGACTGGCAGAACCGCATCACCTCCGCGTCCGACTTCCCCTTCGGATCAAAGTCCGCTCCCCCCTTGCCCGCCCCAAGAGGCAGCCCCGTCAGCGCGTTCTTGAACGCCTGCTCGTACGCGAGGAAGCTCAGCACATCCTCCGTCACCGTCGGGTGAAACCGAAGCCCGCCCTTGTAAGGCCCGAGCGCGTTCGTGTGCTGGATCCGGTACCCCCGGTTCACCCGCACCGTCCCCTCGTCGTCCATCCACTCCACCCGGAACCGGATGATCCGATCCGGCTCCAGCAACCGGTCGAACACCCGCGCATCCCGCCAGGAACGATGCTCCGCATCCCCCAGCACCGGCCCCACCGCCTGCGCCACCTCCTCCGCCGCCGCCTTGAACAAAGGCCCCCGGCACGAGTGCTCCACCAGGTCCAGCAAAACGGAAGTCAGGTCCCCAACGGCATCAGAGGTCTTGCTCATACCAATACTGTACCAACCCACCCCCACGCGACCCCCGGCCCCAAGCGCGAAGGTTCACCCCACCCCCACGGAGCCCCGAGCGTCAGCGCGTAGACCGGCCAAGCAAAGCGACGCCGGCCCCCTCACTCCGCCACTTCGCCACTTCGCCACTCTGCCACTCCGCCACTTGCCCCTCAAACCCCCGCCGCGACCGCCCCCGGCATCGGGAACTTCGAGCAAAGCTCTCGCACCTCCGACCGCACCGCCGAGGTCTCCCGAAGCCGCTCCTCATCGCCCCCAAGCCCCGCCGTCAGCACCCGATCGATGAACAGCGCGATCTGCCGCATCTCGCCCTCCCCGAACCCCCGCGTCGTCGTCGCGGGCGTCCCGAGCCGGATGCCGCTGGTCTTCATCGGCGGCCGCGGGTCCTTCGGGATCCCGTTCTTGTTGCAGATGATCCCCGCCGCCTCCAGCCAGGTCTCCGCGTCCGCCCCGGTCAGGTTCTCGTCCCGCCCGCGCAGATCGACGAGCATCACATGGTTCTCCGTCCCGCCCGACGAAATCCGGTACCCCCGCTCCGAAAGCGCCGAAGCCAGCGCCGAAGCGTTCTTCACCACCTTCGCCTGGTACTCCCGGAACTCGGGCCGCAGCGCCTCCCCGAACGCCACCGCCTTCGCCAGCACCACATGCATCAGGGGCCCGCCCTGCACACCCGGGAACAGCGCCTTGTTCACCTTCTTCGAGATCTCCTCGTCATCCGTCAGGATGATCCCCCCCCGAGGCCCCCGCAAACTCTTGTGCGTCGTCGAGGTCACGACATGGCAATGCGGGAACGGGCTCGGGTGCTGCCCACCCGCGATAAGCCCCGCGATGTGCGCCACATCCGCCATCAGGATCGCCCCGCACTCGTCCGCGATCGCACGGAACTTCGCAAAGTCGATCACCCGCGGGTACGCCGAGTACCCCGTCAGCAGCATCTTCGGCTTGTGCTCCATGCACACCGCCCGCACCGCGTCATAGTCGATCCGCTCGTGCTCCGGGTGGCTCGCCTCGTAGTGCAAGGGATAGTGCACCGGCTTGTAGAAGGTCCCCGAGAAGTTGATCTTCATCCCGTGGCTCAGGTGCCCACCGTCCGCCAGCGTCAAACTCGCGAAGGTGTCCCCCGGCTCCATCAACGCCATGAACACCGCCGTGTTCGCCTGCGCCCCCGAGTGCGGCTGCACATTCGCAAACTTGCACCCGAAGAGCTCGCACACCCGCTCCTGCGCCAGACGCTCGATCTCGTCCATGTGCGCGCAGCCGCCGTAGTACCGCCGCCCGGGATACCCCTCGGCGTACTTATTCGTAAAGCAGGTCCCCATCGCGTGCATCACCGCCGGGCTCGCGTGGTTCTCGCTCGCGATCAGCTCGATCGTCGATTCCTGCCGGTCCCGCTCGCGATCCAGAATCGCAGCGGCCTCGGGGTCCTGGGAACGGATCAGATCAAACACGACATCATCGGCAGGGTGACTCATAAGGGCAGTCTACGGCCCCAACCCGACGATTCCACCCCCACCCCCCGGGCCAACCCCGGACCCAAAGACACCCGCCCCTACCACCGCGACAACAGCAGATCAGGCATCTCCGGCACGAACGACACCACCACCAGCGCCGCCGCGAACGCCACACCCATCGCCGCAAGCACCGACCACACCGGCCGCGCCAGCCGCAAGTAATCCGCCGCCGCCCGCCGCCACCACACCCAAAGCCAAACCCCCGTCAGCCCGAGCGTCACCACCCCGTGCCCGCTCGCCCACCCGAGCGCCGCCCCCAGCACCTGCCGACCCGGATCCATCGCCGTGACCAGCGACCCAAGGTGATACCCCACCCGCGGCACCGCCAGGATCGCCGGCACCGGCAACACCGAATACACCGCCACCCGACGCAGATGCGCCGCGATCCCACCGGTCAACGCACGCACCCCCGCCCGCCGCCGCGTCACCGGCAGCACCGTAAACGCCAGCGGCACCAGCATCGCCCACATCGCCGCCAGCGCCACGAACGCATCAAACTCGAAGAGCCCCCACCGCCCATCCACCGGAGCCCACGGCCAGATGTCCTGCTTCCACCACCGCCCCACCGGCCACGCCGCCTTCCCCGCCAGCACCGGCAGCATCCGCGACCACACTGCCACGCACACCGACCCCCCGTAGGTCAGAAGCGTCACCAAGACCGCCGCCGCCGCCATCGCACGCGGGTTCACCGGCAAGTCCGCCGTCACCCCGCGCCAGAACGCCCGCGGCCGAAACAACCGCACCAGAGTCGCCGCCGCCGTCCCAAGCCCGGGCCGCCCCTCCACGCTCCACCGCGGCCACTTCGCCGAAGGATGAAACCGCTCCCCCCACCAGAAGCGACAACCGCACTCGCTACACGACCCCTCGAGCGGACACGAATCCCGCCACGCGGCGGCCACGCCCGCGAGGTCATAGTCGCACGAGGGGCACGAAGGTGTGCAGCGCCCGTCCGGCATACACATGACGCTACCCGCCCGCAATCACGAGTCGAGCGTCAAGTGTCTATGTAAATCTTATCTTCGAACAATTCTCGCCTGAATGCGTTTGTGCAAACGCAACCACCCAGCGAACGCGAAGCGACCGCACCACCCTCCCCAACCGGAAAGCGGTTCAGCTCTCCCAGGCCAAGGGCCGCACCCGCCCCGGCGCCTCCTCCGGCCGCGGCGGATCCGCCAGGTCGATCGGCAGATACACCCCCTGCGCATGGTCCGAGTTCAAGACCACCGCGCACGGCTCGATGAACTCCACCCCCCCCTGCACATGCTCGTGCCCAAGCACGAACATCGTCACCCCCCACCGCTCCACCAGGTCCTCGATCTGGTCCGCGTCATACCCACGCCCCCACACGAGCAAATGCGCCGACCCCTGCCGAGGCACATAGTCCTCGTCCGTCAGCCCCCGCTCCAACACCGAAGGATCGAACTTGTGCATCATCCCGATCCCCGGAAGCGAGTGCGCACACAGGATGTCCCCCCGAGGCGTCTCGCACCGAAGCGCCAGCGGCATCGACCGCACGAACTCCTCAATCGCCCCCTGCACCTCGTCCGTCCGATCCCCAAAGACGAACTCCACCCCCTCGTTGAACGCCTCCACCACCCGCACGCCGTTCTTGATGATCCCCGCCCCCACGATCTGCGCCAGCTCGTGGTTCGCCAGCATCGTGTGCACATGCTCCGGGTGGTCCGCCTTCACCGCCGCCACGCGAACCAACGCCCGGTAGCTGAAGTCCATCCCGTTCAGCAGGTTGTCCGAGTGAATCACCTCGTGCAGCACCAGGTGCACCGGGCGAGACCAGTCATCCGCGTCCGCCGGCGTCACGGAGCTCATGTGACCGTCGTACTGCGCGACATCCAGAAGCCGCTGCAGGTGCACCGGGTTGTCGTGCAGGTCCCCCGTCGCGAGCAAGGTCCCCGGAGGACGGATCAGATCGATCGACCCCACCCGGCACGCCGCAGACCGGTTCGCCTCCGCCCCAGCGCGAAGCGCCGCGACGACGACATCCGGGTCGCGTAGGTCAAGGTCGAGTGAGATGGCTCAGCCCTCCGCGGCCCGCTGCCCCGTCGGACGAACCGGGGACTGCTTCGAGCCCCCGTTCCCCGCCTGCTGCTGCGCGATCATCTTCCCGAGGATCAGCTCCAGCCGGTCCCCCACCTTCGCCATGCTCTCGGGGCGATCGGTGATGGTCACCTCGACGCACTGCATGATCAGCTCGTTCAGCATCGGCGGGATCCGCTTGTTCAGCTCGATCGCCGGCTTCGGCTTCTCCAGCAGCGCATCGTCCACCGAACCCAGCAGCCGGTCGCCCTTCCCGAGCGCCGTCGGGATGTTCTTCCGCGTCAGCACCCAGTACATCGTCGCGCCCAGGTTGTACACATCCGTCGCCGGCGTGATCTGCCGACGGTGCACCTGCTCCGGCGCGATGTAGTCGGGCGTCCCCTGGATACGAGGCTTGATCGTCCCGATCTTGCAGCTCTGGCCCAGGTCGATGACCTTCACCACCCCGCCGTCCGACACCACGATGTTGTTCGGCTTCATGTCCGCGTGCACGAACCCCCGCTCGTGCATGTGCGCCAGACCTCGCGCCGTCTGCGTGAAGATGTCGATCGCCTGCTCGAAGGTGTCGGGCGGGTGCCGCTCCATCGACATCCCGTCCACCAGCTCCATCACCAGGAAGAGCTCCCGCGTCTTCAGCAGGCTCCCCTTCTTGATCATCCGCGGGATCTTGCGGATCGCCGGGTGATCGAGCTCCTGCGCAATGCGGTACTCGATCTCCGCCTGGTCCAGGAAACGCTGGTCCTTCGCGTCCGCCTTCTCCACATGCTTCAGAGCCCAGATGTGCTTGGTCTTCTCTTCCTGCACCAAGTAGATCGCAGAGGCCGCGCCGCGACCGATCTCCGAGAGGATCCGGTACCCCTCGATCACCTCGCCCTTCTGCTTGGAGGCTGGAAGACCCGTCATCACACCCTGCACCGGCGGGCACGCCCGCTACGCGTCGTCTCCCGCCACGGCGGGTTTCCCTCGGCCCCGGCTCGACCAACGAGCCGCCGACCGCCGCCGGACTCCGCCGGCCCCACTCTACACAACCGTCCGTGGGACGCTTCCCGCGAACCACACCGGGCCGAAAGCCCCCAAGGAGCCCCGAGCCGACCAACCGACCGGCTCAAACGACCGTCGGCTATGCCGGCAAAGGCACCTAGGGCACCCCGTCGGCCCTCTCGGCTTCGGCAGGCAACCCGCCCGCCTCAACCCCGGCCCCGATTCTACACACCTGAGCCGAACCGAACCGGCCGGCAGGGGGTCATACGCCGCCTATGACGCCCGCGTTGCACCCCGTTGCAGATCAACCGCCCCCGCAACCCCTCCCCACACCAACCCGACACCCGGAATCCAGCCCATCCACAGCCCACCCACACCCCCAGCACCAACAACCCACCCCATTCCAGGCCCCAACCCCACAATTCCACCAACGACCGACGCAACGGTGCCCCGAACCGCCGCGCAGCGGCGCTTCGGGCCCTCCCCCACTACCCCACTACACCTTTGCTCACGGCAACCAGGCGATCTGCTCATAGAACAACGACGCCGGGAACAGCCGCCCCGGGCTCGTCGTCTCGGCCACATCCGAGTGCAGCAGGATCCGATCCCGCGGAATCCCCAGCTCCCGAGCCAGGTCCCCCACCAACTGAGCCAGCCGCCGCACCTGAGCGTCCGTCGGTGCCCGCCGATCCCCGTCGCCCACCAGGCTGATCCCGATCGCGCACCCGTTGTAGTACGCCCCGTCAGGCCCCCCCACATGCGCCCCGGGAAGCTGATCGAGCCACCGGTCCCCCACATGCACCGCCCCGTCGCCCATCCTCGCCCCGTTGCCGATCACGAAGTGGTACCCAAGGCTCGTCAGACCCGCCCGACGATGCCGGGCGTCGATTTCCGCCACCGAATCCGCGGGCGAACCCGAGTCGTGGATCACGATCGCCGTCCACCGCTCGCGATCAAGAGGCCGCCGCGTGTCGAACACCGACTCAAGCGTCCGAGGCCCCTCCACCTCCGCAAGCGGCGTCAGCACGCGCCCATCGATCGCCGCCCCGGCCGTCGCCGGGCCGTGCCCCCCGAGAAGGCTCAGCCCCCCCGTCACGAGCACCATCGAGCCGGCAAGCGCCGACCAGATCACGCGCGTGCGAAGGGTCATCGATCCGGTGGTCCGGGAGGCTCGCGGTGAAGGCGGGGTCGTCATGACAGGCACCGTCGCGGGCGAGGGCCGTCGGGAAAATCCACCCGACAAGGCCGAGGGTCGTGTGTGCGTCGACTCGCGGGCTCCGCCACGCCGTCCCATCGGGCGTGACGCGACGCCATCCATGCGTCCGCGGTCGTTACCCGTCAAGGCTACCAAGCGATCGGACGCTTGACCGCCAAAACTTGCGGATCCGGCGCACAATCCGCCGTCTTTCGCAACCAATCCGAGCGGCTACCGACCATTGCCGTCCCGAAACGCCCCCGTTCGCGCCCTACACACCGCAAACTAAGGCGAACGAAGCAAACGCCCCCTCAAGTTCGGAAGCTTCCGACCGAACTCATCGCGCAGAAACGGCTGCGAATACCGGTCCCGAACCAGGTCATACCGGTCGTAAGGGCTCCGCACATCCCGGCTCGTAAACAGCGGCGGCTGACACCCGACAAGCACGCTCAACACAACGACCGCGAGCGCACTCACCACCACCCGCCCACGATCTCGTGCGCCCCGCACCACCAACCCACTACCCGTTGTTCCGCCAACTCGCGTCATCACCCACACTCTACCCGTTTCCCGAGCCACTCAGCCGCCCATCCGCCCCCACCACCCGCTCCCCCCGCACCAGCGCCTGCCGCAGAGCCTCGCTCGCCGCCGCCGCCGCCGCCGTCGCCAGGTTGAGCGACCGCTCCCCCCCCGTCATCGGGATCGTCACCCGCCCACCCGGATACGCCTCCAGCACCTCCGCAGGAAGCCCATCACTCTCCTTCCCCAGCACCAAGTGATCCCCCGCCCGCAGCTCCGCGTCGTACACCGATCGCTCCGCGTGCGCACACATCAGCCACACCCGCCCCGGCCGCGCCGCCGCCAAGTACGCCCCCCAGTCCGCGTGCTCCGCCAGCACAAGCCGCGGCCAGTAGTCCAGCCCGCTCCGCCGCACCGCCTTCTCACCAAGATCAAACCCCACCGGGTGGATCAGGTGCAGCACCATCCCGAGCCCAACACACAACCGCCCGATCGCGCCGGTGTTGTTCGGAATCTCGGGCTCGTGCAGCACCAGGTGGATCAACCGGCACTCACCCCTCCCGCAGCGCCTTCAGCCGCGGGTCCACCTCCACCAGCTTCTCGATCGCCTCGAGGAACGCCGGATCCGCCGGGTGCCCCTGCCAACGCACCACCCCGTCCGTGCTCATCACCACCGTGTGCGGGATCCCCCGGATACGAAGACCCCGGTAGACACGCTGCTGCTCATCGAACACATGCCGGTACTCCGTCTTGTGCTCGCGGATGTACGCCGCCACCTCCGCCTCGGTATCCCGCTGCCCCCCAACAGCGATCACCGCCACCTGCTCGGGGTACCGCTTCTGCACCGCGTCCAGGATCGGGCTCGCGGCAATGCAGGGCCCGCACCAGGTCCCCCAGAAGTCCAACACCACGATCCGGTTCTCCAGATCCTCGAACGGCTCACTCAGCCACTTCTCCTGCGACCCCGGGTTGAACGCCACCGGCAGCTTCCGCCCCTGCACATCCAGCCCGCTCACCCGCCGCGGATCGTTCAACGCGGGCCAAGCCACCCCCGCGTACGCCGACGCCGGCACGCGCACTTCCTTCTTCACCGGCGCCTCCGCCGTCGCCCCCTCCCCGCTCTCACGCGCCGACTTCATCTTCTCGTACGCCGCCACACGCTCCGCCCGCGTCGCCATCGCCTCCTCGGGCGTCTCGCGGATCAGCTCCGACGCCAGCTTCGGCAGGTCCCCCAGCCGGTCCGTCATCGCACGCACCTGCCCCGCCCGGTCCACCACCACCACCGTCGGCACATCCTCCACCGCGAACGCCTTCGCCATCGCCCCCTCCGCGTCCAGCGCCACCGGAGACTGCACACGCCCCGCCGACACCAACTCCTGCGCCCGCTCCCACGCCTCCGCCCCGTGCACCCCCACCACCGCCAGCGGCTCATCATCAAACCGCCGCTCCAGCCGGCTCAACGCCGGCATCGCCCGCGCCGAACGGATGTCATCCGCGTTCCAGAACGCCAGCACCAGCACCCGCCCGTCGATCGCCTCCTCCGTCCAGGCCTCCCCGCCCGACCACGAGGTCAAAGACGAAAGCCACGCCGGGTCGAACGACCCCGCCAGGACACCCGCCACGATCTCCTCACGCGAAGGGTCCGGGATCACCCGCTCCGGCGCATCCTCCTTCGCCGGGCCCCTCCCGGGCCGCATCGACGAAGGCTGGCCCGCGCTCGGCGCCCGCATCGCCGGCTCCCGCTCCGGCTCCGCGTCCTGACCCAGGACCAAGGAAACCGGCGCGCACGCCATCACCGACGCCAACACCACGACGCGAACACGACCAACCATCGTCAACACCTTTCCAGAGTCAGGGCCGCCGGGCAGACCGCCCGATTCAGCCACCGCCCTCCTGCTGCGAAATCACCTCGTTGATGTACCGCTCCTCCGCCGCACGCCGGGCCTTCAAGCCCGGATCGTCCCGCAGCAGCCGGTCCAGCGCATCGCGGAATTCCTCGTAATCCACTCCCAGGTGCCCGTGCCAGCGAAGCTGCCCGTCCGAGCTGATCAGCCCCGCGTACGGCAGCGCGACCGGATCCGATCGACCCCGCCGCCCACCATCACCGGTCACCGAGGTCATCAGCGCCCCGCTGTCCATGTCATCCATCAGCACATGGTTCAGGGGCTTCTTGCTGAAGAACGAGTCGAACCGCTCCTTCGCCTCGCGCACTCGCTTGTCCCGCGCATCGTCGTTCCCACGCCCGCGTCGATTCCCCCGCTCCTCCGGCCCCATCACCGCCGCCCCGATCATCACCAGGTCCCGGGCGTGCTCACGCTGAATCGCCTGCAAAGCGTCGTAGAACTCATTCCACGAAGCCATCCCTTGCTCAGGCGTCCAGAAGTACACCATCGTCACCCGACCGTCCCGGCTCCGAGGCGGCGCCGGCGCAAACCGAGCATCGTCCGGGATGTCGATCCCCCGCGGCGAGTCCTCCTCCCGATCACGATCGTTCTGCTGACCGCGCGAGAGGTCCCGGTACTCGTACATCGTGGGCCACTTGACCGACTCGTACTCCTCCGGCGTCGGAGGGATAAACGGCACATCCGGCAGGTTCGCCAGGTCGATCTGCGACCGCAGGCTCGCGCTCCGGCGCGCGTCAAGGTCCGCCTGACGCTTCGCCTCCGCCCGCCGCTCCAGCGTGCTCCCCGCGCGAGACGCCGTCTCCGCGATCAGCGTCTTCACCGCCTCGTCCACCGACCCCGTCTCGATGTCCGCGTACCGAAGCTGCCCCGCCCGGTCGATGATGTAGATATCCGGGTCCTGGTCCACCCGCAGCGCCTCGCGGAACGCGCCCGTCGCGTCGTGCGCGACCGGGAACCCCACCCGACGCCGCTTCACCTGCGCCTCCGACCCCTCGAACCCCTGCGGGTGGTGCACCCCCACCACCATCAGCCCCTCGTCCGCGTACCGCGCACGGAGCCGGTCCAGCCCCACCATCGGGCTCATCGAGCTGTTCAGGTAGCTCGCGAAGGTGTAGATCACCACCACCTTGCCGTCCGTGCTCGACGCCGTCACCGGATCCCCGTTGTACCAGTTGCTCAGCTTCGACCAGAGAGACTGGTCGAACGCCTTCAGCTCCATCGAGTCGAGCGCCGCCCGCCGCTCACCCGTCCCCTCGCGGATCGGGTCCGCCGACGCACCGACAATCCCCACCGCCAATCCCGCCCCCGCAACGAGGACGCTCAAGGCGCGATCGAACTTCTTCGGCGTGCTGCGCATCGGTTCTGCTCCCAACTCAATTCGGGTCCCAAGCACCAAGTCCCGGAACACCGGGATCACCAAGCCCCACGACAGGAGTATTCCACGCCCGCGTCCCCGGCACAAGGTGTTTCCTCTTTGTACGGACGACCCCGCCCGCAGTTCGCCCACCACCCTACCACACCCACATTTCGGCCCCTGTCAGGACAACGGCCGACGGTCCCAAACCCCCGGTGCCACTATCCGCGCAGCGGGTAGTGCTCTCCCCCCGGTGCCCCGAACCGCCCGCAGGGCGCTTCGGGCCGACCCACCGCAGTGCCACGAACCCGGCCCTGCAGGTCAGCGCCACCTTCAAACCCAACGGTGCCACTATCCGCGAAGCGGGTAGTGCTCTTTCTCATTTGGCCCTTTGGCCATTTCCAAATGTGGCTATGTGCGGCCCCGCCGCCCCCCCAACTCCCTCACCGCCACCGCCCCCGCCACACCCACATTCAAAGAGTCCGCCCCCGCCTCGATATCAATCCGAGCCACCACACCCCCGCACGCCCGCACCGCCTCCACCGTCCCCCGCTCCAGCCCGGGCCCCTCCGTCCCCAAAATGATCGCCGGCCGCTCGTCTGCTCCCGCCCCAAACCGCCCCGCCACCTCGGACACCTCCACCGCGTCCGCCGCCGGATCGAGCGCCACCGGCACAAACCCAAGCTTCCGAAGCCGCACGAGCCCACCGGGCCAGTCCCCCATCTTCGCATACGGCACATGCAGCGCGTTCCCCATGCTCACCCGCAGCGCCTTGCGATACAGGGGATCACAGCACCGCCGCGTCAGCAGCACACACGCCGGATGATCAAATCCGGCCCGCGCCCCCGCCAGCGCCCGCGTCGAGCGGAACACCCCCCCGACATTGTCGTGGTTCGCCAGGTTCTCGAGCACCACCGCCATCCCGCTCCGCGCCGCCACCGCGTCCCACGCCCCGGGGTCCACCCGCTGCCCCACCGCCATCACCCCCCGGTGCACATCGAACCCCGCGAGCTCATCCACCACCGCCCGCGGCGCCACGAACACCGCCGCCCGCTCCGCTACACGCTCCAACAGCTCGCGGTGCACCCCCACCCGCGCCTCCGACACCAGCGCCGACACCACCCGGTGCGGGCTCGTCAGCAGCTGCCCCACCACCGTCGCCCCCTCCGCCATGAACAGGTCACCATCGAGCTCCGCCCGCAGCCCCCGCGCCGTCGCCCCCTCCGGCGCCTCCCGCCCCTCCATCCAGTGCCGATGCCGTGATCGAAGCCACTGGTCCCGCTGGTCCCGATACGGCTCCAGCCGAGGGTCCGAGAGGTCGGAAACCGCCACGAAACCCGCCTCAGAACCACCGCTCACGCCCGCCCCCCGCCCACACGAACGAACCCCGGGCCCCCCGCCGGCCGATCACTACACTCGCACGCTTCGGACCGACACACCCACGCACGAGCAGGCAAGACCCGGAAGGCGGCAGCATTGGAGTGGTGGCAGGCAGTCATTCTGGGCCTCGTCGAGGGCATCACCGAGTATCTCCCGGTCAGCTCCACCGGTCACCTCATCATCGCCGCCGCGCTGATGAATCTCGACGACCCCGCCGTCAAGGCCAACATCGACGCCTTCAACATCGTCATCCAGGGCGGCGCCATCCTCGCCGTCCTCACCATCTACTGGCCACGCATCGTCCAGATGCTCAAGGGCATGATCGGCAAGGACGCCGCCGGCCTCCGACTCCTCGTCAACCTCATGATCGCCTTCTTCCCCGCCGCCGTCCTGGGCCTCCTCCTCGACGACTGGATCGAAGAACGCCTCTTCCACACCTGGCCGGTCCTCGCCGCCCTCGCCCTGGGCGGCGTCTACATGATCATCCTCGACTACTGGAAAGTCCGCCCCATGCGCCGCGCAGAAGCCCTGGGCGACCAGGACCACGAGGGCAAGGGCATCGACGACCTCACATGGACGAACGCCCTCACCGTCGGATTCCTCCAGTGCGTCGCCATGTGGCCCGGCACCAGCCGCAGCATGATGACCATCACCGGGGGCGTCCTCGTCGGCCTCAAGCCCAAGGCCGCCGCCGAGTTCAGCTTCCTCCTGGGCCTCCCCACCCTCGGCGGCGCCTGCATCTACAAACTCGTCAAGAACCTCAAGGAAGCCGAGCAAGCCGGCACTGAAAACCTTTTCCAGGCACTCGGCATCCTCCCCGTCGCCCTCGGCGTCCTCGTCGCCACCGTCTCCGCCGCCTTCGCCGTCCGCTGGCTCGTCAGCTTCCTCAACAAGCACGGCCTCGCCGCCTTCGGCTGGTACCGCATCGCCCTCACCGCCGTCATGGCCGCCGCCATCGCCGGAGGCATCGTCACCATCACCGTCCCCGAGTCGGGCCCCGCCGAAATCAAAGACCAACCCTCCAACACCACCGATTCCCCCGACACCCCTTGAATCCGCCCGCCCCCCCCACACAATCCCCCATGAAGACCAGCTTCCCCAAGGACCAGATCAAGGTCGTCCTCCTCGAAGGCATCCACGACGACGGCGCCGAACTCCTCAAAGACGCCGGATTCGATGTCCACACCCAAAAGGGCAGCCCCTCCGACGACGAACTCCAGCAACACATCCAGACCGCCCACCTCATCGGCATCCGCAGCAAAACCCAGATCCGAGAGCCCCTCCTCCAGCACGCCAAGCGACTCCTCTCCATCGGCTGCTTCTGCATCGGCACCAACCAGGTCGACCTCGAACCCGCCGCCCGCCACGCCATCCCCGTCTTCAACGCCCCCTTCTCCAACACACGCTCCGTCGCCGAGCTCACCATCGCCGAAACCATCATGCTCCACCGACGCACCTTCGAGCGCTCCTACGCCATGCACGAAGGACGATGGATCAAGTCCGCCTCCGGCTCGCACGAAATCCGCGGCAAAACCCTCGGCATCGTCGGCTACGGACACATCGGCTCCCAGGTCTCCGTCCTCGCCGAGTCCATGGGCATGCGCGTCATCTACTTCGACACCATCCCCAAGCTCGCCCTCGGCAACGCCCAGCCCGTCGACTCCCTCGACAAGCTCCTCCAGCAGGCCGACACCGTCACCCTCCATGTCCCCGCAACCCCCCAGACCACCGGCATGATCGGCCCGAAACAAATCGCCCAGATGAAGCCCGGCGCCCACCTCATCAACAACGCGCGCGGCTCCGTCGTCGACATCCAGGCCCTCGCTGTCGCCCTCAAGGAACAACGCCTCGCCGGCGCCGCCATCGATGTCTTCCCCGAAGAACCCGCCGCCCGCGAAGCCGCCTTCGAGAGCCCCCTCCTCCGCCTCCCCAATGTCATTCTCACCCCGCACATCGGCGGCTCCACCCAGGAAGCCCAGCAGAACATCGCCCTCGAAGTCGCCGGCAAACTCCGCAACTTCGTCAACACCGGCGCCACCACCGGCGCCGTCAATGTCCCCATCGTCGACCTCCCCGAGCAGGGCCAGAACCGCATCGCCACCGATCAGGGCGACGCACGCCCACACCGCATCCTCCACTTCCACCGCAATGTCCCGGGCGTCCTCAGCAAGCTCAACAACGCACTGAGCGAACTCGGCGTCAATGTCGCAAGCCAGTACCTGCAAACCATGGGCGACATCGGCTATGTCGTCCTCGACATCGACCCCGGCTACACCGGCGAACTCAAGGAACGGCTCGAAGCCATCGAGGGCACCATCCGCACCCGCGTCCTCTGGTAAGCCTCAAGGCCCCTCGTCCTGCGAGTCGTTCGCCGGCAACTCATCCGAGTAATCGCTCGACTCGCTCGTATCCACGAACGGGCTGTTGAAGGTCCGCTCATACCCGCCCCCCGGCCGACGCAGGTAGGTCAGAACGCTGTCGTCCGCCGTCCCGGCCTGACCATCGCCCCCCACATCACGCAGCTCGAACCCCGTCGCCAGCGCCGTGTACTGATACGGCACATCGTCCCCGTTCCGCAGAACCTCCGGCGCCAGCCCCAGCCCATCCAGGTCACCCGGGTACGCACCCACCTCCGCGTACCGCTCCTGCAACGCCGCCTCGATCGTCTGGAACTCCGCCTGCGCCTGCCCAAGCCAGGCCGAAAGCCCCACCGCCCCCAGCACCACCGCAAACACACCCACGCCCAGGAACAGGAACGCAAGCACCCAACCGAACAACGCAATCAGCGAAACGATCAGACCCGCGATCGCAAACCCCCGCGGCTCCTTGAACAGCCCCACGATCGACAAGATCAAACCGATCGGCGTCAGGCACCCGCCCGTGAACACCCCCACGATCGACACGATGAAACCCGCAAGCCCCATCCCGTTCGTGCCCACTCCCCGGTCATACCCATCGCTCACGGCAAGTCTCCTGCGCTCTGAACCCAACCGCTTCTTCGGAGCCGCCCTCGCCAGATTCCAGTAGGACGGGCTTCCGGCCCGTCATCCCCCCCACCCACCACTCACCCCACCTCAATCACCACCTTGATGCTCCCCGCCTCCCCCGCCGCCCGCAGCGCCGCCACACCCTCATCCAACGAAAACCGCCGCGTGATCAGCCCCGAAAGATCGATCTTTCCCTCAGCCAACTCCGGCACCGCCTCCGCCACCCGCCCCACCGAAGCCCCCACCACCTCCAACTCGTTCAACACCACCGGCGTCAGGTCCGCACCGCACACGATCCCCGACTTCACCCCCGGCAACGGCAACGGCTCCCGCTTCAACACCACGCTCCCCCGAGGCCGCACCATCGCAAACGCACGCTCCACCATCTCCGCCTCGCCCGTGCACTCGATCACCACATCCTGATCCTGCCGCAGCCCCGCCTCCTCCAGGGGCCGCCGCCGAACCCCCCACCGCTCCGCGATCGCCAGCCGATCCTCCCGCCGCCCAAGCAGCCGCACCGAGTGGTTCAGCCGCGCCATCACCTGCGCACACAAAAGCGCCGACAGGTTGTCCCCCAAGACCGTCACAAAGGTCTTTCCCTCGAGCCGCACGATCCGGCTCGCGTGCACCGCCGCCGCCAGCGGCTCCGCAAACACCGCGTCGTCATCGCTCACCCCCTCCGGCACCACCGTCAGGTTCGCCGCCGGGATCGCGACCTTCTCCGCAAAGCACCCGTCCCGCCCGAGCAGGCCCAGGAGCTGCCGATCCGGCGCATGCCGCGCCAGCCCCCGCCGCGCAAGCTCACTCTTCGGGTCGACGACCACGACATCCGACACCACCCGCTTGCCGACGAGCTCCTGGTATCGCTCCCCCGCCACCGACTCGACGACCCCAACGAACTGATGCCCCAAGACCCCCTGGAACCCATCCCCACTCCGCCCCTCGTTCCGCGCCGCCGCCAGGTCCGCGGGCGACACCCCGCACAACACCGGCCGCACAACCGCATCACCCGCCGCCGCCGAAGGCTCCGCGCACTTCGAATCCAGCAACACATCCCCACCCCGCCGAACGATCGCCTTCACCAGCAACCCCTCTCAACCACCCACCCGAATCGCTCAGACAAATCACCACACCAACCCGTCACACATGGAGCCCCGAGCGTAAGCGAGCGGGCTGGCAACTCCGCAGAACCCCAACCTCAGCCCCATTGCCCATTGCCCATTGCCCTCACCCGCCATCCCGCGGCAACCCCACCGGCGCCCCCGCCGGCTCCGTCGGCGGCTCCGGCACAAACGGCAGGTACTCATACAACTTCCGGTCCCGCTCGAACCCCGGGTACGCGTACACCCGCCCCGCACGGAACGGATCCTCCGCGCCCCGCGTCCACGCCACCCACTCCCGCTGATCCAGCCCGAAGTTCTGCCCCGTCAAGGTCTCGAGCGACTGCACCGTCGCGTGGTTCACCGCAAGCGACGGATCCGCCAACGCCGCGATCAACCCATCCAATACCTGCGGCCGCCGATACTGCCCGAGCGCATGCGCCGCCTCCGCCCGCACCGCCGCCTCGTCCTCGACCTCCATCTGCAACCGCGTGAGCAGGGGCCGGATCGCCGAGGCATCATGCAGCCGCTGCAGCGCCCGCGCCGCCTCGATCCGCACCAGCCGGTCCTCGTCTTCAAGCCGCTCCGCGATCAACGGCACATGCTCAGGCGTCCCGTGCAAGCCCAGCGCCCGCACCCCCGCCTGCCGCACGCCCGAGTCCTCGTCGCTCGCCGCGTCCTCGTACAGCCGCAGGTACACATCCGCCCCGCCAAAGTCCGCGTTCGCGAGCTGCGTCACCCCGCGGTACCGCTTGTCTGGGTCGTAGGGGTCCATCGCGAGCGCCGTCGAGTCCTCCGCCGTCGGCTGCGCAAACACCGCCGCCAGCGTCGGAGCACCACGCGCCGCGTCGAACGCGTCGCACCCGCCAACCAAGGCCCCCACCCCACACGACACCCCGCACGCCAACCGCCGCAACGACACACACTTGAGTATTCGAACACGCCGCACGCCGCCATGGTAGAACCAACCGATGCGATGCGCCTCCAGCGTCCAACTCGCCGCCGCCGCCGCGCTCCTGACCCTGCTCACCGGCTGCGCCTCCAACGCACCGCCCACCGCCGACGCGTGGTCGACCGGCGATGCGTCGCGCCCCCTCGTCCTCGACACCACGAACCTCATCTCCACCCAACCCGGGCCCTTCTACCTCACCGCACCCGACGGGACACAAGCCGTGCGCACTGCCTCGGCCCCCGTGCGCACCGACGGCGAACCCATGCGCACACCCGCACCCGGCGCGCGCTCGCCGCAAGCACCCGTGCGCACGGACGAGCCGTTCCGCTGGTCCGTCTCCCTCGAATCGGCGGGCCAAACCGTGCGCACGCTCACCCTCCAAAGAGACCCCGACGGCTCCACGGCCCTCGTCACCCTCGCCGAACCCGCCGCCGGCCGCACCCTGTCGTTCGACCCCCCGCTCCTCATGATGCCAGCGCAACTCCAGGCCGGGCAGGTACTTGAGGATGAGGCCACCGCCACCGAGACCGACGACGCCGGCCGCACCAAACGCACCGGCCAAGCCACCGTCCGCATCGAACCAACCAACCCGCCCCAGTTCGCACATACCGTCCCAACCCACGGCATCCTGCGAACGCTGCAAATCAAGATGGGCCCAGCACTTATAGAACGACAGACCACGATCGCGGTCATCGCGCCCCACATCTGGGCCGGGGAGCACAGCACCCGCACCGTCAAGGTCTTCGGCCTGACCGTCGACCGCGACGAGGAAACCTGGCTGCCGCTATTTATTGATCAGTAAACGACTTACGACCGAGGTCCGAGGTCATCCTCGCCCGGCTTGCGAAGCGACACCGGCGCCGCCAACAGCTCCGAGACGATGATCGCCCTGCGGATGTCCGCCCGCGTCTTGACGGCCCGGGCCACCTCGGAGAGGGCAACCGGTATCCCACTGTCGTAGTAGGACTTAGGTGTCTTTGCCCGCACCGCGACCAGGTCCCGCTCCGCCGCCTCGGCGTCCGCCTTCGCCTGGGCCACGCGGTCGTCCAGCGACCGCTGCTCCGCGGCGATCCGGTCGTACGACTTCTGCCGCAACGCCTTGTCGCGATTCGACTTAGCGTCCCGCTGCCGCTGCTGCTGCTCGAGCGCCTGCCGGGGGTTGAACCCGCCCGACGCCGCCGTCGGCGCCCTCGACTGCGTCTGGGCCCCGCGGGGTGCCTGGCTCGTAGACCGTTGCGGCACACGGGTTTGCGGCACCGGTGCCTGCGGCGTCGGCCCCTGCGGCGCCGTGGTCCCGGTCGCCCCCGTCCGCCGCTGCTGCTGCCGCCGCCGCAGCTCCTCGAGCTGCGCCCGCCGCCGGGCCGCCAATTCCTCCAGCCGGGCGCGGGCTTGGGCGTCGGACTGGGTCGCCGCGCCCTCCTGGCGGGCCTCGGCGACGGCCGTGGGGGCGGGTTCGCCGTTGGCGCGGCCGGTGCGGAGGGCCTCGATTTCGCGGCGGCGGCGTTCGGCTTCGATCTTCTTGAGTTCGGCCTGTTCGCGCAGCTTGCGGACCAGCCAGTTGAGGAGGCTGAAGCCGATGAGCACGGCGAAGGGGGCGATCTGGAGCAGGTTCTGCCAGTTCACGGATGAGAGGATAGGTGGACCGGGATCAGGGCGGGGGCGGGGAGGTCGGGGCTGGTGAGTTCGGCGAAGTCGACGCCGAAGACGGGGCGGAGGGCGGCGGGGGTCAGGACCTCGGCGGCGGGGCCTTGGGCGGCGAGGCGGCCGGAGTCGTTCAGGAGGACGGCGTCGTCGGCGACGGCGCGGGCGGCGGTGAGGTCGTGCAGGACGACGACGACGCCGATGGCGGCGTGGTGGGCGAGGTGGCGGAGGAGGGCGAGGGCTGCGAGGGCGTGGCGTGGGTCCATGGCGCTGACGGGCTCGTCGGCGATGAGGTAGCGCGGGGGCGTTTCGGGCTGGTTTCCGCCTTGTTTTTCGGGGGTTTGGTCGAGCTGGGCGAGGGCGCGGGCGAGGGCGGCTCGCTGTTGCTGTCCGATGGACAGGTCGGCGAAGGGGTCGCGGGCGCGGTCGGCGAGCTCGACGGCGGTCAAGGCGCGGGCGACGGCGGCGTGGTCGGGGCGGGAGCCGTGACGGCCGAAGGCGACCGTTTGGGCGACGGAGAAGCCGAAGGCGGCGTCGGGTCGCTGGGGGACATAGGCGAGGCGACGGGCTCGGACGGGGGGCGGGAGGTCGTGGATGGGGGTGTCGTCGAGGGTGACGGAGCCCTGTTTGGGCGTGAGGAGGCCCAGGAGGAGGCGGAGGAGGGTGGACTTGCCGGCGCCGTTGGGCCCGACGAGGGCGGTGACGCGGGCGGGGGCGAGGGAAATGGAGAGATCGCGGAGGACCGGTCGGGCGGGGTCGTAGGCGAAGGCGAGGTTCTTCGTGGAGAGGGGCACTTGGGTAGTAGAACGGGTTTGGGGGGTGGGTGTGGGGGGCGGGGGGAGCACTACCCGCTTTGCGGATAGTGGCACCGGGCTGAGGGGCTGAGGGGCTGAGGGGCAAAGGGGCAGAGGGGCAGAGGGGCAGAGGGGCAGAGGGGCAGAGGGGCAGAGGGGCAGAG
>CAZTQV010000033.1:0-39625 GCA_964615815.1 uncultured Phycisphaeraceae bacterium
CAACGCCCATCCCCCCGGTGCCCCGAACCGCCGCAAAGCGGCGCTTCGGGCCAACACACACCCAAGCGCGCCTCAAACGGGACGCCGAAGCTGAGCCACGCGAAGCTTCGGGTCGACCAACCGACAACCCCCGCACCCACAAGACGAGCCCGCAGCGCAAGCAAGAGACTCCGAAAGCGCAGCGCCTCCCCACCCTCCAAGCCTCATCGCACATCCAACACCCGCCTACCCCACCCACCCATCCCACCCATCCCCAATCAGAGCCGCGTTGGTAACAACGCGGTCCCCAGCGCCGAACAACCATCAGCACCCAGAGGCCCGTCCCCAAAGCCCACCACCAACCCCCGACTCGACCCACCCAAAAAAGACGACGCCGCGGGCAAAGCCCGCGGCGTCGATGAACTCACTCGTCTCGTCACCCGGGGGTCGCGCGCTGCGGCGGGCGGGGGACGGGCGGGCGAGGAGATACTCGCCCCGAATGGTCTCAGGCCCGACGGCGACGGGTCATCGTCGCGAGGCCGGCCAGACCGATCACCGCCGTGGCGGGGGTCGGAACCAGCAGCCCGTCAGCCTGAACCGTGACGCCCTGGAAGGCATCATCGAAACCGAACGCGTTGCGGAACAGGATGCTGAACGCACCGTTGAGCTGCAGAACCTGCAGGTCGCCGAACTCAAAGCTGCCGCCGTTCGGACCGTCGAAGGTCAGGCCCTCGCCGGCGTCGCCGTCGCTCTGGAAGCTCGCGATGTCGATCATCCCGTTGAAGAACACGAACCCGAAGGCGCCGACCTGCCACGAGCCGTTCAGCTCGCCCTGCAGGATGTCGCCGTCCGTGTCCGTGATGTTGAAGCTACCCGAGCCGGTCAGGTCGCCACCGATGTTCACCACCGAGAGGGTGATGAACACATCCGACTCGTCGGCGTCGTCCGCGAAGTTCGCGTCGAAGTCGGCGGTCGAGCTGGTGAGGCCCAGCAGGCGGGTCACATCGCCGGCCGTACCACCCGTGCCGCTGCCCGAGGCATTGGCCGTGAAGGTACCGCCGTTGATGTCACCGATGTAGCTGCCGTCAAGGTCGGTGAAACCGAACGAAGCGACCAGGTCGTTCGTCGCGGCTCCCGCCGTCCCGGCAACCCCGGCCACCAGGGCCAAGGTCAGTGCATTGCGGATCATCTGATCTCCTTCCGTGTACTCGTCTATATCCGTACGACCGCCAAGGGGGCGGTGTCGGCGCGTTCTCCGCATCAACAGGTACACGCGCCCCGGGAAGGTGCCAGTCAAACCGGAGGAAATGTGCCCATTGAGCCGGGGTTTTTCGGCAGGCCGAGGCCCCCGCTCGATCCGGGTTCAAAAGCACCGAGCGAAAAACGAAAACGAAAGCGTTTCCGGACGAATTTTCGACAATCTCAGCACTTCTCCCTATTCCGGCGCGAACGCCGACCCGGTAGTCTCATGGAGCCGTGTGTGGGCCGGCCCGTCACCCCATTCCGGGTGCGGCGAGGAGAAAAAAGGGATGCAACGGATAGCCTTATCAGGTATTGCTGTGGCTCTGTCCGCAGGCGGTGTGCTGGCCAGCCCCGTCCTTGAGTCCGAGCCGAATGACACCATCGCCACCGCCGATTTCGTCGGTGCTGTGAACCCCCTCGGCGGCGCCATCGCCGTCGACGGGCGGATCACCGAGGGCGATGTGGACTGGTTCCGCCTCGACCTCAACGGCCTCACCACCCTGCTGATCTCGACCATTGGCAGCACCACCCCGGGTGCCGACGGCCAGCTCATGGTCGTCGACGGCTCCGGCACCGATGTCCTCGCCTGGGACGACGACTCCGGCGTCGACCTCCTCCCCGCCCTCCAGCTCTTCAACCTCTCCGCCGGCACCTACTACATCGGTGTCTCGGCGTTCCCCGACATCACCGCCCTCGACAACGCTGTCGACAACGACATTCTCTTCGACGGCCTCGACGCCAACGGCCTCGCCCACACCGAGAACTTCGATTACAAGCTCTCGATCGCCGTCAACATCGTGCCCGCCCCGGGCGCGGTCGCGCTGCTCGGGCTCGGCGGGCTCGCCGCGGCGCGGCGGCGGCGCTGATCGGCGGCGGACAACACCGGACTTTGTGCGCGCCCCGGCTAGCCGCCGGGGCGCTTTCGTGCGCACGGCCGCGTGCGGCGCGCGCACGCGGCAAGCACCCGTGCGCACGCACGGCGTCCCCGGTCCCCGGGAGCGCAGCGCGACCGGCGCAGGGCCGCGTACCTACTGGTTTACATGGGCTTCTTGTCGATCGTCACATCGTAGATGTGCAGGAGCTTTTCCTTGTCGAAGATCATCTCCTGACGGGAAAGGCCCACGATGTCGTACTCCGTCGTCAGCTCGATCGCGTCGACGGGGCACGCCTCCTCGCACATGCCGCAGAAGATGCACCGGAGCTCGTCGATCTCGAACTTCTTCGGGTACTTCTCGCGGTCGTCCCACGGGCTCTCGGCGGCGGTGATGTGGATGCAGTTCGCCGGGCAGATCGTCGGGCACATCATGCAGGCGACGCACTTGACGCGGCCGTCCTCGTCGCGGTTGAGGCGGTGGACGCCTCGGAAGTTGGGGGCGTGGAGGCCGCCCTCGAGGACGCTGTAGTGCTCGCGGCGTTCCTCGGGGTACTGGATGGTGCGGCTGGTCTTGGGCTGGCCCGGCAGGCGGCTCTGGCCGAAGCTGGTAAAGAAGTGTCGCAGCGTGGTGCCGAAGCCCTTGAACACCTCGGGGAGATACATGCTCTCCGAGCGGTTCATGGGGGCGGTGGTGATCTGGATGATGTCTTCTTCGCGGATCGCCATGGGTCGGGAGTATAGGGGTGCGCGGGATCGGTGTCGGGCCTGGTATCGCGCTCTTCGGATGGCGGGGGCGGTGGATGCGGACGCGGAGGTACACTCCGGGTCATGGCAGGATCGCGTGGGCCGACGCCGCTGTTCGAGGTGCTTGCGGGGCACGGGGAGAATCGCCCCCCGGCGTCGCCGCGCGAAGCGCCCCGGCGCGGGCCGGACGAGGGCCCGCGGGAGCGGCCTGAGGCTGGTGGGGGCGGGGCTGGGGGAAACGGCGGGGCGTCGCGGCTGAGCGTGCCGCTGCCGACGGTGTACGCGTCGTTCGCGGTGGTGCTGCTGCTGTGCCTGCTGTGCTTCCTGGTGGGGTATCAGTCCGGGTACGGGCGGGCGGAGGGGGAGCTGGCGGGGCTGGGGCCGATGGAAGTAGTGCCGCTGGACCCGCTCGCGGAGGACGGCGGGATGGAACTGCCGGCGCCGCTGCGGCCGCGGACCGGTGGAAATGCTGGGGGCAACGACGGTTCGAGGCCTGCTGGTGGATCGGGAGGCGCCCCGGCGGGGGGCGGGACGCCATCGGCGGGCGATCCGGGTGCGAACTGGGTCTTGGGTCTGGACGGGGCGCGGATGGCGGACCCCCGGATTGAGGGAAATAATTACCTTGAGCTGGTGACGCTGAGCCAGGCCCAGGCGGAGGAGGCGATCGCGTATCTCGCGGGGAACGAGGTGGCGGCGATCGGGGTGCCGGTTGATCGGGGGGCGCGGGGGTCGAACAATCCCGCCCGGTACCGGGTCGTCACGCTGGAGCTGGCGATCCCGAGTGGTCGGTTCTCAGCGCTCGACGGCGATCGTCGGCGTTTGGAGCAGCGGCTTCGCGATCTGGGCCGGGCTTGGGTATCGGAAGGCGGGTGGTCCGACTTCCGTGATCCCTTGTGGCGACGGTACGACCCCTGAGGGCTTTGCCCGCGGGCTCGTCTGAATGCGGGAGCGTGCGGGATGAGTCTCGATCCTTCTCTGAAGACCAAGGGCAAGCTGAGCGGCACGCGGAGCGTCATGACGCGCGCGGAGCGTGTGCAGGAGCTTGCGAAGTCGAAGCGCCTGGACCCCAAGAAGGACAAGGCGCTGGGCCTGCCGAAGACTAAGGTCGTGGAGTGATCCCTTCGGGATCGCTCCGGAGTCTTGGAGTAATCCCTTCGGGATTACTCGGGGGCAAGACCCTTGCTTCCTATTGATCGGCTGATCTCGGATCGGTCGCGCGCGGTGGACGCGTCGGGTATCCGGCGCGTCTTTGAGCTTGCGCGCACGATGGTGGACCCGATCAACCTGAGCATCGGTCAGCCGGACTTCGAGCCGGACCGGGCGGTGAAGTCGGCGGCGATCGCGGCGATCGAGGACGGGCAGAACGGGTACACGCCGACCTGGGGGTGGCAGCCCCTGCGCGAGCGGATCGTGCGGCACCTGCGCGAGGATGTGGGCTGGGAGGCGTCGGCGGTCGGTGGGGCCGGTGGGGACGGGGCGGAGACGCTGGTGACGAGCGGGACGAGCGGGGCGCTCCTGCTCGCGTGCATGGCGCTGCTCGGTCCCGGCGATGAGATGGTGGTGCCGGACCCGTACTTCGTCGCGTACCCGGCGTGGGCGACGATGTGCGGGGCGACGGCGGTGAAGTGCGACACCTATCCCGACTTTCGTCTGACGGCCGAGCGGGTGGAGCCCTTGCTGACTCCTCGGACGAAGGTGGTGCTGGCGAACAGCCCTTCGAACCCGGCGGGCGTGGTGATGTCGGCGGATGACTGGCGGGACCTGAGCGAGCTGTGTGCGCGGCGGGGCGTCATCCTGATCAGCGACGAGATCTACGACGAGTTCGTGTTCAGCGAGTCGCGGTCGGAGCGGGCGGTGCGGCCCGAGGCTTTTGGCGAGCATGCGCAGATGCGTTGCCCGAGCCCGGCGCGGCTGGACAGGTCCGAGGGGCATGTGCTGCTGGTGCGTGGGTTCGGGAAGACCTATGGCGTGACGGGTTGGCGGATGGGGTACGCGGCTGGGCCCGGGGCGATCATCCGCGAGATGGCCAAGCTGCAGCAGTACACCTTTGTGTGCCCGCCGACTCCGTTGCAGGCGGGCTCGCTCGCGGCGTTTGATGTGGACATGGGGGAGCAGATCGCGGAGTACGAGCGGCGGCGGGACCTGGTGGTGGGGATGCTGAGCGAGGTGACGGAGGTGGCGACGCCGGGTGGTGCGTTCTATGTGCTGCCGAAGGTGCCGGAGTCGACGGGGCTGACGGGGACGCAGGTGTTTGAGCGGTGCGTGGAGAAGAATGTGCTGGTGATCCCGGGCGGGGTCTTCAGCGGGCGGGATACGCATGTGCGTTTGAGCCTGACGGCGTCGATGGCGAAGCTCGAGAAGGGTGTGGGGGCGCTGTGCGAGGTTTTGCGGGGTGGGGGCGGGGGCGGGGGCAAATAGCCAAAGTTGAAATGGCCAAAGGGCCAAAGGCGTGGGTATGCACTGGTGGTGTGCGCGTTGGTGAGTGGTTTTGCGTGGTTGGTGTGGTGAGGGTTGGAGGGGTGGGAGGCGCTGGGCTTGGGGAGTTTCTTGCTTGCACTGCGAGCTCGTTGTCGTGGGTGCGGGGGTCTTCTGTTGATCAACCCGAAGCTTCGCGGAGCCTCAGCTTCGGCGTCCGTTGCTATGGGGGTTGTTGGTGGGTTGGCCCGAAGCGCCGCTTTGCGGCGGTTCGGGGCACCGGCTCTTGGGTAGATCGGCACTACCCGCTTCGCGGATCGTGGCACCGGTAGCGAAAAAGAAGAACCGCCCCGGGGCGGGGCGGCTCGCTTTTTGTGGTTTGTGTTTTTGCGCGGTTAGGCGCTGGCGGCTTCGGGTTGCTTCTTGCCGTTTTCGGAGCCGTTGGGGATGCCCTCGGGGAGGGGGCCCAGGCCGGTGAGGCCGGTGCGGATGGCGATGCGGGCGAGTTCGACGCGGTTGGTGACGCCGAGCTTGTTGCCGAGGGCGACGCGGTGCCACTCGATGGTCTTGACGGAGCGGTGGAGGACCTTGGCGATGTCGGCGGTGGAGAGGCCGTAGCCGATGAGGCGGAGGACATCGAGCTCGCGGCTGGTGAGCTTGCTGAGGGGGCCGGTGTCGTCTTCGGCGGAGGCGGGGAGGGCGTCGCGGAGGGCGGGGTGGTCCTCGGGGGGTCTGCGGACCCAGGTGGTGAGGACGGGGGCCTGCTCGCCGGCGGGGCCCGTTGGGCGGAGGGCGATGAGGCAGCGTGTGCCGTCGATGACGGTGTCGACCGTGACGGGTCGGCCGGAGCGGCGGCAGTCGGCGGTGTGACTCAGCAGTTCGCTGGCGACACTTGCCGGGAGTGCGTCGGTGATGCGTGCGGGCGGTTCGCCCTCGGTGGAGCGGCCGATGTCGCGGAGCCAGGCGGAGCTGGCGGCGGCGACGGATCCGTCGGGCTTGATGAGGCAGACGCCGTGGGCGGAGTCGTTGACGAGTGCTGCCCAAGCGGCGTCGACGAGGTGCTGGGTGGAGAGATCGAACGACTGGGCGTCGTTTTCGTGTGACCCTGAGAGGAGGCGCGTCATGGTGTGTCCCGTCTGGTGGGTTGCGTCCGTGCTTGTGCTTTCGTTGCCGGCGGGCCCGCGGTTTCGTGGGCCGTTGGGCAAGGTGTTTGCCCCAGCGCGTGTGCGGCTGGGTTGGGCGGGACGCCAGGGGGTGGCCGTCCCGGTTCGGGCGAGCCGACGGAGTAAAGTGGAGCCGGTTGAGGAAGATTCCAAGGCTTCCCTGTGCGGCGGAACTTTACACGGCGGTTTCTCTTGCCCTGAAGTGGTAGCCGATGATCGCAGTCTGCCAATTATTGACTTCGGCTGCGATTGAACTACCGCGGTTTCCCTATACGGAGAGGATATGGCAGAGGATCGCCCCGGTGTGAATGAGAATCGTCCAACTTTGTCTGATTCACCTCTTTCGGGTGGTTACCGAGGGGGAATACGGGGGTTGATGAAGTGGGGGAAGCGTCCTCCGCGGGGAGACGACCACCGGTTGTTGGGGGGTCCTGGGTTTGATCGTCAGGACCTGGTTCGGGTGGGTCGGATCGCGGGGGAGTTCACGAAGGGGTTCCGGGCGCTGCGGCGGGTGGGGCCTTGCGTGACGGTGTTCGGGTCGGCTCGGTTTGAGGAGGGGGATCGGTATTACGAGCTGGCGCGGGCGGTGGGGGGGGCGCTGGCGCGGCGGGGGTTCAGCGTGATGACGGGTGGGGGGCCCGGGGTGATGGAGGGGGCGAACCGGGGGGCGAAGGAGGCGGGGGGGGTGAGCGTGGGGTGCAACATCGAGCTGCCGATGGAGCAGGAGCCGAACGCGTACCTGGATCGGTTTGTGGAGTTCCGGTACTTCTTCGTGCGGAAGGTGATGCTGGTCAGGTACTCGTCGGCGTTCGTGGTGCTGCCGGGGGGGTTTGGGACGCTGGACGAGGTGTTCGAGTGCGTGGTGTTGATCCAGACGGGGAAGATCGAGAGTTTCCCGTTGATCCTGATGGGGTCGGAGTTTTGGGCTCCCTTGATGGGGTTCTTGCGGGAGCAGTTGGTGGGGCTGGGGACGATCGGGGCGGATGACCCGGACCTGTTGATCGTGACGGACGATCCGGAGGAGGCGGGGGACCTGGTCAGTCACTCGTACGAGCAGAAGCGGGCGGCGGGGTTGGCGCGGTAGGGGTGTTGCGTTCGTCGGTGTTGGTGGCTTCGTCTTCGTCGTCCTCTTCGTCGTCCCCTTCGTCGTCCAGGGCGGCGAGGATGGGGGTGTCTCGTGAGCTGGCGCCGGCGCCGACGGAGAGCGGGCGGAGGGGGAGGGGCTGGACGCGGATGGGTCTCGTCGCGACGCGGAGGCAGAGGGGAGCGGCGAGGAAGCGGAGGGCGGTGGAGAGGGCGAAGAGGGTGAGGTAGCCGCGGGTGGACTGGTCGAAGGCGGTGAGGATGGTGGCGCCGATGGCGGCTCCGGCGGCGAGTGCGGCGGCGTTGAAGAGGTTGAAGCGGGCGAGGAGGCCGACGCGGCGGCCCGGGGGGATGGACTCGAAGAGGAGCAGGAAGGTGGAGAGCTCGTAGCAGGCCCAGAGGGCGCCGGAGAGGGCGTTCACGGCGAGGAGCCACCAGAAGTTCTGGCTGACGAGCCACAGGGACGCGAGGGGGACGATGCCGAAGGCGCCGATTCTGAGCAGGCGGTGGGGGCCGAGGGATTTGGCGAGCTTGCCGATGGTGGGCAGGCAGAGGGACTTGGCGAGGAAGTTGATGGCGATGAGGGTCATGAACTCGGTGTAGGTGAACTCGAGCCGGCCCAGCATGAAGGGGGCGAAGAAGGGGCCGCAGACGGCGACGGCGAAGGTGAGGCTGAGCATGAGGATGAGGAGGCGTCCGCCCTCGTCGTTCTTGAAGCCTGCGATGAAGTCCTTGGTGGTGACATGCTGGTGGTCGGGGGGGACGGGCTGGGGCTCGGACTGTCGGGAGAGGAAGAAGGCGGAGCCGAGGCGTGCGAGGCCGGCGACGCCGAAGAGGACGGTGTAGGCCCAGAGGTATTCGTCTCGGTCGGCGGCGCCGCGTCCGAGGATGAGTCCGGCGACGACGAGGCCGGTGATGGTGCCGAGGTGCTGGAGTCGTGTGCGGGAGCCGAAGTAGCGGGCCCGGATGGCGCGTGGGTAGATGGAGGTGGCCCAGACATTCCAGACGGGGCCGGCGGCGAGGCCCGCGGTCCAGTAGAGGCCGGCGAGGGTGAAGAGGAAGGGGGCGGGGACGGCCTTCGTGTCGCCCCGGGAGGCGGTGAGGGCGATGGCGGCGAGGGCGAGGAGGGCGATCGACTGGATGGTGACGAGGGCGACGGTGACGCGGCGGATGGAGCCGACGCGGATAAGGAGGGCGGGGAGGAGGAGGCCCAGGGCGGCGCCGACGAGCTGGGGGACGGGGTTCAGGAGGCCCGCGGCGCGTTCTGAGAGCCCGGCGGCAAGAGCGAAGGCGACGAGGTAGCTCTCGCCCATTCCGACCATGACGGAGTAGAGGGTTCCGTCGATCGTTCCGGAGCGCATGTCCTTGCGCAGGATGGTCGGGCGGGGGGGCACGGGCGAGGGTAGGTGGAGATCGCCCCGGGGCGGGGCGGCTCGCTCAGCGTTGTGAGGCGATGTTCGCTTCGCGGGTCGTGGCGCTTGTGGCCTGATCTACCCGAAGCTTCGCGGAGCCTCAGCTTCGGCGTCCGTTGCTATGGGGGTTGTTGGTGGGTTTGCCCGAAGCGCCGCTTTGCGGCGGTTCGGGGCACCGGTTCTTGGGTAGATCGGCACTACCCGCTTCGCGGAGAGTGGCATCGGTGTATGAAAGAAGAACCGCCCCGGGGCGGGGCGGCTCGCTCAGTGCTTGATGATGTGGCGGCGGTTGTCAGGCCCGACGGCGGCGGGCGGCGAAGAGGCCTGCTGCGCAGAGCAAGCCGGACACGCCGGGGGCCGGCACGAGCAGGTAGTCGACCAGGTTCACGAAGATCTGCTCGTTCTGCAGTGAGCCGATGTCGAAGTCGGCGCTGCCGCTGGCGTTCAGCCAGGTCGCGTCGCCGAAGACGGCGCTGTTTCCGCGTCCGCCGGTGCCGTCTCGTGAGATGGCGAGGTCGGCGCTGCCGCCGTCGATGGTGAGGTCCACGCCGGGGTTGCTGCCGCCCGGGCTGATCCGGCGGACAAAGTCGGTGCCCCAGCTGGTGATGCCGTCGAAGATCGGGCTTGGGAAGAACCCGGTCACGAGCAGGCCGTTGTTGAAACTCGCGCTCGAAGCGAGTTCGGCGCCGAGCACATTGGCGATCAGGTTGTTGGTGCTGACCAGGCTGTTGGATTCCCAGCCCCCGTCGGCGAAGAAGGCGACGCCGCCCCCGGCGGCGTTGAACGCGTCGATCGCGGCGGCCTCTGCGGCGGTGTAGGCGCCGGCCGGCCGGTTTGCCTCTCGCATGAGCACGGCGTCGACGCCGGCGAGCGTGCCGGCGTTCCACGAGCTGATGCCGACGACGGTGTGGCCTTGGGCTTCGAGCACCGAGCGCATCTGGCTGTATGTGGAGGCGGTGGCGAAGTCGAAGTTCTCGCCGGCTGCGCTGCGGGCGTCGAGACCGATGACGGCGGCAGAGGCGACGGTACCCGTCGCGAGGACGGTCATGACAAGTGCGATCTTCATGGTTTTGCTGTCCAATTTCGGTGTTCGACCGACCTCCCCGGCACCGCACCGTAGGATCGCAGAACACCAACAGCCTGCCACCTGAATGGGTGTCTGCCAGCGGAATCCGAGATTTTCAGACCATCGGTTGCGTTGGATCACGCGACGACGGGCTCCCCGGTGGTCTCGGTCACGCGGCGAAAGAGCGCGGACAGACGAGCTGTTGTTGGGCCGCGCGTGCCCGTGCCGATCGTGCGTCCGTCGACGCTCGCCACCGGCGCGAGTTCGCCCATGGTGCCGGTGGTGAAGCACTCGTCGGCGCGGTAGACCTCGGGCATGGAGATGTCGCGTTCGACGCAGGCGATGTTGTTCTTTTCGCAGAGGTCGAGGACGGTGGCGCGGGTGATGCCCTCGGGGCAGGCGACGAGGCGGGAGGTTTCGACGAGGGGGCCGTCCGGTCGGTTGGTCACGATGAAGACATGGGTGGCGTTGGTCTCGGCGAGGAAGCCGCGTTGGTCGAGCATGATGGCGTCGTCGGCGCTCGCGTGGTTGGCCTCGATCTTGGCGAGGATCGATTGAATGAGGTTGCAGTGGTGGATCTTGGGGTCCATCTGGTCGGGGGCGAAGCGGCGGATGGAGCTGGTGATGAGGCTGAGGCCGGTGGCGCCGACGGCGGTGTCGTAGACGGGTGGTTTGTGCTCGGCGAGGACGATGAGGGTGGGGCCGGCCTGGTTGAGGCGCGGGTCCATGCCGCTGGTGATCTTGACGCCGCGGGTGAGGGTGAGGCGGATGTGGACGCCGTCGGTCATGTGGTTGGCGGCGAGCGTCTTCTTGATCTCTTCGGTGATGTGGTCGTGTGAGGGGATGTCGGTGAAGGCGAGTGCCTTGGCGCTGTCGCGGAGGCGGTCGAGGTGCTCGGTGAGCTTGAAGATGCGGCCCTGGTAGACGCGGAGGCCTTCCCAGACGGCGTCGCCTCCCTGGACGGCGGAGTCGAAGGGGGAGATGCCCGCTTCGGAGCGGTGGAGGAGCTTGCCGTTGATGTTGATGAGGAGGTCGGCGTTTTTCTCGTTGAAGGTTTGGAGCATGGAGCGGTTCTTTCGGAGGCGGTGTGTTTCGCGGGCGTGGTTGGTGGGCCAGCCCCGCGCTCACGCTTGGGGCTCCATGGTGGACATCTACTGCATGGTTCGGTGCTGGGCGAGGTGGGCGTAGAGGGCCCGGCACTCGTCGAGGACGGGGTGGAGGTGCTTCGGGACGAGGTCGTGGGGGGCCTGCGTGGGCGGGGTGTAGGGGGCGAAGGTTGTTGAGTCGTAGACGCTGGCGTACCAGTGGGGGGCCCAGACGCCGTCGGCGGGGTGGGGGCCCTTGGGCCAGGTGAGCATGGCGTCGGTGTAGGGGATGTTGACGGCTTCGCACAGGGCGCGGAGGCCGGCGGCGGGGTTTTTGAGGATGTCGGTGCTGTCGAAGACGGGGGGAGTTATCGCTGTCGTTGTGCGGAGTTCGTCGAAGAGGGCGACTTGCTGGGGGAGGCCCAGGTCGGCGGGAGTGGGGTTGGGGATGACCTTGATGAAGCTCGCGATCATCTGGGCGGGGTTTCGGATGAGGAAGGCGTTGGTGAGTTCGCGGAGCCAGGCGCGGTCGATGGCGGGCGTGAGGTGGTGGGCCATGTGCTTCTGGTACCAGACTGGTGAAGCGCAGGGGCTGGTGAGGTGGGCGGCGACCTTGTGCCAGTCGGTGGGCTGGCTTTGCATGACTTCCGCGGCGGCGGGGTGTTCGATGCGGGCCTCGGGGGTGAGCGTCGAGAGGTAGTGGGCGTAGAGGGGTTCGTCGGAGACGGTGGTGTCGGGGCGCGCGGCGAAGGACCGCATCATGGCGGTGGAGATGTTGCGGGGGCCGGACCACATGGCGAGGCGGGTGGTCATGAAGATGGTTCCCGCGGGCGTCAGGCGGTCGCGGTGGCGAAGCGCTGCCTGATGGTCTCGGCGCCCTTGGTCCGGATCTCGGTCTTGATGGCTTCGACGAAGTCGGTGAGGGGCATGGTGCCGAGGGCTTCGTTGAGGCCGAAGGCTCGGAGGGAAACATTGCCGGCTTCTTCGTCGCGGGGGCCGACGATGACGGTGTAGGGGACCTTCCACTCGGCGGCGTTCTTGATCTTGCCCTGGACGCGGTCGTTGGCGAGGTCGGCGGTGACGCGGACGCCGGCTTCACGGAGCATGGTTTCGAC
The DNA here is from genome assembly GCA_964615815.1 of uncultured Phycisphaeraceae bacterium. Lineage (GTDB taxonomy): Bacteria > Planctomycetota > Phycisphaerae > Phycisphaerales > UBA1924 > DAIQNV01. The sequence goes on from CAZTQV010000033.1 coordinate 12,179, forward strand.
GCGGCGGGCGTAGTCGTCGGACTTGCCGGAGACGGGGAGGACGCGGACCTGCTCGGGGCTGAGCCAGAGGGGGAAGGCGCCGTTGAAGTGCTCGATGAGGACGCCGACGAAGCGTTCCATCGAGCCGAAGGGGGCGCGGTGGATCATGACGGGGCGGTGGGGCTTGTTGTCGGGGCCGGTGTAGGAGAGGTTGAAGCGTTCGGGGAGGTTGTAGTCGACCTGGACGGTGCCGAGCTGCCACTCGCGGCCGATGACATCCTTGACGACGAAGTCGATCTTGGGGCCGTAGAAGGCGGCTTCGCCCTGCTCTTCGGTGACCTTGTTGCCGAGGGTCTTGGCGGCGCTGCGGACGGCGGCTTCGGCTTTGTCCCAGACTTCGGGTGAGCCGACATACTTGGTGGAGTCGGGGTCGCGGAGGCCGACGCGGACGCGGAAGTCGTGCAGGCCGAGGGTGCCGAGGGCGATCTTGACGAGTTCGAGGCAGCCGGCGACCTCGGCTTCTACTTGATCCGGAGTACAGAAGAGGTGGGCGTCGTCGACGGTGAAGCTGCGGACGCGGGTGAGGCCCGAGAGTTCGCCCGATTGTTCCCAGCGGTAGACGGTGCCGAACTCGCTGAGGCGGATGGGGAGGTCTCGGTAGGAGCGGGGGCGTGAGTCGTAGATCTTGATGTGGTGTGGGCAGTTCATGGGCTTGAGGAGGAAGCCCTCGACATCGCCCTCCTCGAGCATGGCGCTCAGCTCGGCGCAGGAGCAGTTGTCGTTGGAGACGCGTTCGAGGAAGGCGCGCTCGAGGACGGGGACGAACTGGCTCTCGGCGTAGTAGGGGAAGTGGCCCGAGGTCTGGTAGAGCTTGAGCTTGCCGATGTGGGGGCAGAAGACATCGGTGTAGCCGCGTTTCTGGAGCTCGTCGCCGATCCAGTTCTGGAGTTCCTTTCGGATGACGGAGCCGCGGGGCGTCCAGAGGACGAGGCCGGAGCCGACATCGTCGTCGAAGTGGAAGAGGTCGAGCTGCTTGCCGAGGACGCGGTGGTCGCGGGCCTTGGCTTCTTCGAGGCGGGTCAGGTGCTCGTCGAGGTCTTTCTTGGAGAAGAAGGCGGTGCCGTAGACGCGGGTGAGTCGGTCGGAGTTTTCGTCGCCGTGCCAGTAGGAGCTGGCGAGGGACATGATTTTGAAGGCGCCGATGCGGCCGGTGGAGGGGATGTGTGGGCCTCGGCATAGGTCTTCCCAGTTCTTGCCGGGCTCGCCGGTGGCGTACCAGGAGAGCTCGTCGGAGCCGGCGTCGAGGGCGCGCTGGGCGTTGTCGAGCTTGTACTTGCTGCCTTCGGACTGGAGCTTGGTCATGCCTTCGGCGCCGGGCATGGCGTAGCGGGTGAAGCGGTGGTCGTCCTGGACGATTTTCGCCATTTCCTTCTCGATGGCCTCGAAGTCGCCCTCGCGGAGGGGGCGGTCTTCGGGGAAGGCGATGTCGTAGTAGAAGCCGGTTTCGAGGGGGGGGCCGTAGACGAGCTGGGCGCCGGGGACGATGCGCTGGATGGCCTCGGCCATGACATGGGCGGTGGAGTGGCGGAGGAGGTAGAGGGCGTCGGAGTCCGGCTGCTTGTCGCGGGTGGTGGGGGTGACGATCGCGACCTGGCAGTCGGCGGTGATCGGCTCGGTGAGGTCGGTGAGGCGGCCGTCGATCTTGGCGCCGACCGCGGCCTGGGCGAGGCGGGCGCCGATGGACTCGGCCACCTGAAGTGGGGTGACGGGTGCGTCGAACTGCTTCTGAGAGCCGTCGGGAAGGGTGATCGTGGGCATGGCGGGATGGTAGTGGGGGGTGGGGGGTGGGGAGTGGGGTTGGAGATTCTGTCGCGTGGTGCAGCTTTCTTGATTGATCGATATATCAGAAGCTGATATATCTGGTGGAGCGGGCCGGTGTGTTTGGGGCCCGCGATGGGAGATGACCCTTGGCGAAGCGTGATGCGGAGACGAGCCCGACCCTGACGCCGGAGCACGCGGAGCTCCTGGTGCTGAGCGTGCTGGCGGGGGGGGCGGCGTACGGGTACCGGATCGGGAAGCGGGTGTCGGCGTTGTCGGAGGGGGCGTTCAGCCTCGGGCCGGCGAAGCTGTACCCGCTGATGACCAAGCTCGAGAAGCAGGGGCTGGTGACGGCGTCGTGGGAAGAGGTGAAGGCGGAGGGGGCCGACCCCGAGGCCAGCGGGCGGCGGCGGAAGTGGTACCGCCTGAGCGCGAAGGGGCAGCGGCGGCTGGCGAGCCGGATCGAGGCCCACCGTCGGTTCACGGCGATCGTGGAGGCGTTCATCGCGCCGGTGGGTGGAATGAACGAGGGCGGGGGGGCGACGGCATGACGGCGACGCGGAAGCAGGCTGAGAAGAAGGGTGAGGTGGAGGCGCGGCCGAGCGGTCGCGACCCGATCGGCGACTGGCTGGATGTGCTGGAGTCGATGCTGGGGGTGCCGGCGGCGCGGCGGCGGGCGATCCGGCAGGAATTGGAGGACCACCTGCGGTCGCGGGTGGACGACCTGACCATCACCGGGCTCAGCGAGCCCGAGGCGGTGCGGGCGGCGGTGGGGGAACTGGGCGAAACGGCGGACTTGGCCAAGCGGTTCCGTGAGGCCGCTTCTGTGAACCGAAGGAGGCTCTGGATGCACGCGGCGATGTTTGGACTGGTGGGCGGGGCGATCGCGATCGGGACGGTGGGGGTGACGGGTGGGCTGAACACGAGCGGTCCGGCGGCGGTCGCGGGCGCGGCGGGCGGCGCAGTCAGCGCGGAGCCGGCGGACGAGTACGGGGGCATGCAGCGGTACAGCGTGCACGGGCTGGTGCTGTCGGACGCGCCGCTGGAGGCGACCGCGGCGGGGGACCGGCTGGTCGACACGATCGTCGACCTGGTGCAGCCTGCGGAGTGGGAGGAATTCGGGGGCGAATCGCGGATCAAGCTCCTGGGCAACACGCTGTTCGTGTCGGCGCCGGCGGAGGTGCGGGAGGGCGTGGAGTGGGTGCTGGCGTCGCTGGAGGAGGACGCGGAGCGAATTCGGGCGGAGCGGGAACGGCGGGCGGAGGAGGTTGTGGAGTCGCGGCGGGCGGTGGTGGAGGGGCGGATTGAAGAGTTGAACGCGGAGTTGGAGCGGCTGCTCGGGGAGCTGGGTGACTTGGCCGAGCGGAGCAGCGCGAACCAGATGAGGATGCGGGACAACCTCACGCCGTTTAATCCGCCCAACATGACGCAAGAGCAACGCGAGGAGCGGGACAGGATGAATCTTGAACTGTCTCGCAATAGCCAACTTATTGACGCGGAACGCGAGCTGTTGAACGAGCGCATTGCACGGGTCCGCGAGGTGCTGCTCGACCTTCAGTACGGCGTGCCTGGTCGGCCGGACCTTTCGGGCTCGACGATGGCGATGCCGGATGCGGCGTTGCCGACCGCGGGTGATGCGGCGCATTCGGCGGATAGCAAGCTCGATGAGCCGTTTGTCTATGTCGCGGGAACCGTCGCGAAGCGTGGCAAGTACCCGCTTCCGGAGGGCAAGCTGGGCCTGTTTGAGCTCGTGTCACAGCTCGATATTCGACAGCGCGGAGCCTTTGTGCAGGTTTCGCGTCCGGACGGCAGCCCGAAGATCATGCAGATGTCGGTTGCGGCGATCCTTGACGGGGTGCCGGCGAAGGAGAGCCTTCAGCAGGGTGATGTCGTGCGGGTCATCGTGCCCGAAGCGACCGAGGCGGAGCCGAAGACGGTGCGGTTCCGGTCGCTCGATGGGGAGGAGCGGTCGTTCATTATCGGCGATGGTGGGGTTCGGACGGTCGCTGATGTGCTGCGCGAAGTGGACCTGCCCACCGAGGCTCCGACCGGCATTCTTCTGCGTCTCGTATACCCGCAGGCTTCGGGAGGACAGAGAGTCGGCGCGGTGTATCCGCTTGAGAGCGTTCTTGGGTCTTATGTATCGCAACTGGAAACCGGATCTGTGACACCCGGGACGATCATCGAGTTGGTCCCGCGGCCGTAATGGTGGGAGCCGCGCGCCTGCGGCCCGCCTTCCGCCTTGTCCCGCGGTTCACCACCCGCTGCGCGGATGGTGGAACCGGGGACCGGGGCTCGATCCCGCCGCGTTGACGCCGGCCCCTCCAGACGCCACACTGGGCCCCACCCTCACCCTGAACCCCCGCCCGTCGTGGGGGCCGAGGCCCGGTGCCCCATGATCTGCCCCTACTGCCAAGCCAATGAGGACAAGGTGATCGACTCCCGCTCGACGGAGGGCGGGAAGGTCATCCGGCGGCGGCGGCAGTGCCTGGAGTGCGAGAAGCGGTTCACGACCTATGAGAGGATCGAGCAGCCGAACCGGCTGGTGGTCGTGAAGAAGGACGGGACGCGGGTGCCCTTCGCCCCCGAGAACATCTTGCGGGGGGTCTCGGCGGCGTGCGGGAAGAGGCCCGTGGGCGAGGAGGCCAAGGCCCGGCTCGTCGAGGAGGTGGAGGACGAGCTGCACGCCGAGTTCGAGCGCGAGGTGCCCAGCCTGGTGATCGGGGAGCGGGTGCTGGCGCGGCTGCGGGCGATCGACGAGGTGGCGTACATCCGGTTCGCGACCGAGCACCTGGAGCTGGGGACGCTGGAGGACATCCGTCGCGAGGTGGACGACCTGATGGCGCGGCCGCCGGAGGCGCGGAATCAGCAGGACCTGTTCAAGAAGGGGTCGTGAGGGTGAGCCGGGTGCGTGGGGTCGGGCCGTTTGCGGGTGGTCGGGGCGTAGGCTCTGGTATGGCAGACGCGATGGACAGGTTGACGGGGGTGGTGGGGCCGGTGGGGCTGGTGCTTGTGCTGGCTGGCGGCTTGGTGGCGCTGGGGGGGTGCACCACGCCCGCGACGCCTCCGAAGGAGCCGGCACCGGCGGTGACGCAACTGGAGCGGACGACGCCGGCGGAGCCCGCGCGTGATCCGGCACCGGTGAAGGCCGCGCCGGTCGAGGAGACGCCCGAGCGGCCGGCGGCGACGCCGACTGAGCCTCAGCCGACAGACCCTGCGCCCGATCCGGAGCCGGAGTCCGCGGAGGAGCCCTTGCCGACCGTGCCGGGGTGGTACGCGCTCGGGCCGAATGTGTCGGGGATCCGTGTCAGCGCCGGGGGCGACGCGACGGACGCGGACCTGCGTGAGGCTCGGCGGATGGCGCTGGCGGCGGCTCGGGAGCGGCTGGTGAGCGTGGTGGGTGAGAAGGTCTCGCAGACGGCGATCCCGGATCGGACCGCGGTGCGGGAGGTCGAGGGCGGGTACCGGGTGTTCATGACGGTGTTCGTGGATCGCCCGCAGGAGGGGCCGGGGGACGGAGGCAGCGATGGCTGAGAAGCTCTACGAGACGGCGTCCAAGGCGATGGCGGACCTGAGGGAGCGGGGCGTCCTCTACGACGGGTGCACGGTGATGGTGGGGGGGTTCGGGCTGTGCGGGATTCCCGAGCAGTTGATCGTGGCGCTTCGGGATTCGGGGGTGAAGGGGCTGACCTGCATCAGCAACAACGCGGGGGTCGATGACTGGGGCCTGGGCCTCCTGCTGCAGACGCGGCAGATCGCGAAGATGATCTCGAGCTATGTGGGGGAGAACGCGACCTTCGAGAAGCAGTTCATCGACGGGGAGCTTGAGGTGGAGTTCAACCCACAGGGGACGCTGGCCGAGCGGATCCGGGCGGGCGGGGCGGGCATCCCGGCGTTCTTCACGGCGACGGGGGCGGGGACGAAGATCGCCGAGGGGAAGGAGACGCGGCGGCTGCGTCTGCCCGCGGCGAACGCGAAGGTGAACGCGGACGCGTTCCCCGAGCGGGAGTTCGTGCTGGAGACGGGGCTGTACGCGGACCTGGCGCTGGTGAAGGCGGACCGGGCGGACCCCTTCGGGAACCTGCTGTATCGCAAGACGGCGCGGAACTTCAACCCGATGATGGCGACGGCCGCGGCGTTCACAATCGCGGAGGTGGACGAGGTGGTGGGGCTGGGCGAGCTCGACCCGGACACGGTGCACACGCCGGGGAGCTTCGTGGATCGGGTGATCAAGTTGAAGAGCGAGAAGCGGATCGAGCAGCGGACGGTGCGGGAGGGGTGAGCGTGCGGGCGCTCGTGCTGTCGCTGCACCCGCGGTTCGCCCGGGCGATCGTGCGCGGGGAGAAGACGGTCGAGCTGCGGCGGGCGTTCAGCGAGCGGTGGGTCGGGGCCGGGGTGGTGCTGTACGCGACGGCGCCCGAGCGGGCGGTCGTGGGGGTGGCGCGGGTCGCGGGCGTGGAGCGGCTGGCGGTGGGGGCGATCGCGGAGCGGTGCGGGGCAGCGTCGTGCGTGACGGCGGCGGAGATCCGGGCCTATTTCGCGGGGCTGGAGATGGGGTGGGCGGTGAGGCTGGATGCAGCGCGGGCGTTCTCGCGTGCGGTGCCGCTCGAGGAACTGCGGGGGATCAGCGGGACGGAGTGCCGGCCGCCGCGGAGCTATGCCGAGGTGAGGGCGGGCTCGGCGTGGGCGGTGGCATTGGAGCGTGCGGGACGCACGCGGAGGGTGGCGTGATGGGGCGCAGGGCGACCGGTTCCGTGTTCCTGCTCTGCGGCATCGCGGCGATGGCGGTGGGGGCGACGCTCGCGGTGCTGGAGATCGGGGCGCTGTACCAGGGCGTCGCGGCCGACCCGCTGGCCGAGCCCGAGATCGACGAGAAGAATGAGCGGCCCGAGCGGATTCTGTGGCGCGTGGGCATCGCGGCGGGCGGCGTGGTGCCCGCGGCGATCGGGCTGGCGATGCTGCGGTCGAAGCGGCGGCGCTGACCGACTCGTTCGACGCGGCCCTACTTGCTCGAGACGGCCGCGGGGACGGCCTCGAGCCCGCCCTCGCTCGCTCGCTTGCCCAGGGTCTTGAGGTTCGTCGGGATCGGGTGCTCGCGCAGCAGGCGGGCGAACCAGACGAGGTTGTGGGCGGCGTAGAGCGTGGTCTTGTTGGTGTACTCGTGGTCGAGGCCCGCGCCGTCGTCGCCATAGCTCGGGCCGGGGCCGGCTTCGCCCAGCCAGTAGGTGTCGACATTGGGCGGGATGGTCGCGCCGAGGTGGTTCACCGCGAGCATGATCTGGCGGATGGTGTTCTGGGCGCCGTCCTCGTTGCCCGTGATCGCGAAGCCGACGACCTTGTTGTAGAGGATGAACTGGCCGGTCTGCTTGTCCTTCGGGGGCGAGCCGTTGAGGCGTTCGAGGGCAAGCTGGCCCACCGACGAGAGCTGGCCCATCCAGATGGGCGTGCCGAACACAATGATGTCCGCCTTCTTGATCTCCTCGAGCACCTCGGGCCACTCGTCGCCCGCGCCGGCGTCGTCGGTGATGCCGGGCGGTATGCGCTTGTCGGCGACGCGGATGGTCTTGGTGCGGACGCCGAGCGATTCGACGACGCCGAAGAGGCGGTCGATGAGGGTCTGGGTGTGCGAGTCCTTGCTGGAATCGTTCAGCGAGCAGTTGAGGGCGAGCGCAGTAAGCATGAAGAACCTCCTCGACCCGGAGTCTGCGGGGTGAGGAGGCGAAACCCCAGTGAATTCGCCTTCAGTTCGGATGTGGGGGCGATCGGAATTCGTGGACTATTGGGTCCGATTATGCTATCGTGATCGGGCGAGATTGCGACCCAGTCTCAATTGCCCTACCGTCTCCCCCTCCCGGAGATCCGACGCGTGGTCCAGACCGCTTCCCAGCCCCAGCCCGTTCTCGCCCAGGCGTCGGCCGCCATGACGCCGGTCCCGCTGACGCAGCTCAAGCGTGGGGCGTACGGGGTGCTCGTGTGCTCGGGAGACGACGCGACGGGGCAGACCCTCCGGGCCATGGGCCTCCGCCCCGAGTGCCGGCTCCGCGTGTGCCGGGGCGGGCGGCACTGCATCGTGGCGATCGAGACGGCGTGCGGCGGCGGCTGCCGCATCGGCATCGACCGGGCCCTCGCCGATCGCGTGCTGGTCCGCCCGGCGTGATGCATCGGCGATGACGACGACCTCCCCTTCTCCGCAGGCCGCTGCTTCCGACGACGCGAAGTCCGTGGGCAAGGTGGTCGCCCTCGTCGGCAACCCCAATGTCGGCAAGACCACGCTCTTCAACCGCGCCGTCGGCGCGAAGCAGAAGACCGCCAACTTCCCGGGCACCACGCAGGAGGCCCATGTCGCCCGCGTGACTCGTCACGACGGCAACCCGCTCACGCTGATCGACCTGCCCGGGATCTACGGGCTCGAGCTCGACACGGGCGAGTCGCGCGTGTGCCGGGAGGTGCTCGGCGGGAAGGCGGCGCTCGCGGGCGACAAGCCCGGCGCGGTCGACCGCGTCGTCCTCGTGCTTGATGCGACGAACCTGCGGCGGAACCTGGCGCTCGCGGGCGAGCTCTTCGCCCTCGGCAAGCCCGCGACCGTCCTGCTGACGATGGCCGAGGACGCCGAGCGCCGGGGCATCGGCGTGGACCCGGCCGCCCTTGCCCGCCGGCTCGGGTGTCCGGTGACGGTGGCGAGCAAGAAGTTCGGGCGCGAGCAGCTGTTCAGCGCAATCGACGGAGCCGTGCTGCCCGGCGCGCAGATCCCCGCGGGGGCCGACGCACGCGACGCCTGGATCGACGGCGTGTACGCCGACGCCGTCACGCCCGCGAAGCAGCGCTCGGCCGGTCCCTCCTGGACCGACCGCATCGACGCCATCTGCCTGCACCCCGTCGCGGGGCTGGCGGTCTTCGCGGCGGCGATGACGGGGCTGTTCTGGGTGATCTTCGCGCTGGCGACCTATCCCATGGACTGGATCGACGCGATCTTCGCCACGCTGGGCGGGTGGCTGGGTGACCTGCTGCCCGCGGGCGCGATCCGCGACCTGCTGGTCGAGGGCGTCGTCGCGGGCGTCGGGGCGACGGTGATCTTCCTGCCGCAGATCGTGCTGCTGTTCTTCCTGATCGCGCTGCTCGAGCACTCGGGCTACCTCGCCCGGGCGGCTCTGGTCGTCGACCGCGTGCTGCGGCCTTTCGGCCTGCCGGGGCACGCGTTCGTGCCGCTGCTGTCGGGTCACGCGTGCGCCCTGCCCGGGATCATGGCGGCGAGGGCGATCCCCGACCGGCGCGAGCGGCTCGCGACGATCCTGGTGCTGCCCTTCATGAGCTGCACGGCGCGGATCCCGGTGTACGCCCTGCTCACGGTGCTGCTCTTCCCGGGCCGGCCCGCGCTGCAGGCGCTCGCGTTCACCGGGTGCTATGCGCTCGGCATCGTCGCGGGGCTCATCAGCGCCCTGATCGCGAGGCGCAGCTTCCTCAAGGGCCCGGCGATGGGCATGGCCCTCGAGCTGCCCAGCTACCGCCCGCCCGATCTCTTGGGCGCGGTCCGCACCGCCGCCGAGCGCGGCTGGGTCTTCCTCCGCAAGGCCGGCACGGTGATCCTGGGCATCTCGATCGTGCTGTGGTGGCTGGGCACCTACCCGCAGACCGGCCCGGCCCCCGAGGCCGAGGCGATGCGCGAGCAGGCCGCCGCGCTGACCGCAGACGACGCCGAGCCCGTGCTGGAAGAGGCCGACCGCCTCGACGCCGCGTACGCCGCCCGCGGGACCGCGCTCGGGCGCATCGGCTCGACGCTGCAGCCGGTCTTCGCGCCGATGGGGGCGGACGAGCAGCTGACCATCGGCATCCTCGCGAGCTTCGCCGCCCGCGAGGTGTTTGTGACGACGATGGCCGTGCAGGTCGTGGGCGACGCCGAGGCCGATTTCGAGGACACGGGCGTGCTGGAGCGGCTGCGGACGGCCGAGCGGGCCGATGGCACGCGCGTCTTCGACCCCGCGACGAGCTGGGCGCTCCTCGTCTACTTCGTCCTCGCGATGCAGTGCCTGCCGACGCTCGCCGTCACGGCCCGCGAGGCCGGTGGGTGGAAGTGGGCGGGCCTGCAGCTCGCGTGGATGACCGGGCTCGCGTATGTCCTCGCGACGATCACCCATGCCGCTGTCTCGGCCTTCGGGAGCTGATCGTGCCCCTCGGCGACTGGCAGTTCTGGGTGGTCACGCTCGCGGCGATCGGCGGCGTGGCGCTGCTCGCACGGGCGCTCCTGCCGAAGAAACCGAAGCCCAAGAAAACCGCGCTTACCATCTCCGCCAAGCGCGACCACCCATAAACAAGACCGGCCGCGGGAGCACACACGCGGCCGGCCCAACAGTCGGCGGTTGCGGCTCGCACCGCCGATGGTCGTTGTTGCCTACGGCGTGACCTTCTCGTCCTCCTCGGCCTCGGCCGGCGGGCGCTCGCCGGTCTCCGCCTTCCACCACTGGTCGGCCAGCGGCTCGAGCTTCGTCGGCCCCTCCTTGTGCCAGTCCTTGTAGGTGTCGCCGAAGAGGCCGTCGTAGAAGAGCAGCAGCCGCCCGTTCTGGATCAGGAACCGCTTCGGGTTCGGCTCCGTGTAGCTCTCCTTCGCCGCGGCGTAGGCGCACCACCCGCCGTACGCGGGCTCGTACTTCAACGGGTTCTTCTTGAACCGCTCGCGGTTGGCGGCGCTGCTGAAGCGGTAGCGCAGGCCGTTGTAGGTGTGCTCGAACTCCTTCTTGCCCTTGATCGCCCGCCCCTCCCCCTTCGGGTCGCCCTCGGGGAAGTACGCGACCGGGTCGTACCCGTGGATCGCGAGCGTCTTGTCCTCGAGCTGGTACTTCTCCAGCCGGATCTTCGTCCACTCGGCGGGCGTGGTGTCCTTCGGAGGAAGGTCGGCCATCGCGGCGGTTCCGGCAAGGGCGAGCGCGGCGATGACGGCGGCGCGGGCGAGACGGCTCGGGGGCATGCGTGAACTCCTTGGCACCGGGAGCCGGCCACGAGGGGCGGCCGGGCTCGCCGGCGATGAAGCCAACCTCAGCCGCGTCTCAGCTATTCCTCATCTTTCCCGCGGTCTGTGGCCCTCGAAACTGCCCGCCCGTAGCGTCTTCCTATGCAGGACCTCAAGGCCGACACCGTGCGTTTCCTCACTCGCGACGAGTCCAACAACCCGGACCGCGACCGCGACGCCGCCAAGGCGCTCGCGAAGTGCGCCGTCGATGTCCGCCATGTCGACGGCACGACCGGCGTCGATGTCCTGGTCCACGGGCCGAGCGAGGTGATCTCCGAGGTCAAGTCCACCGAGGCCGCCGGCCGCATCGAGAACGCGATGCGTGAGGCCTGCGACCGCGATGTCCGCATGCTGCAGTGGGTTGAGACCGCCGAGGCCGACACGGCCCGCCCCGGCTCGGGTGTGGGCGACGGCTCCGGTGCCAACAGCCCCGTCAACATCGGCGGCAAGCAGCCCAAGCCCCACTGGGACAGCCAAGGCCACGGCTCCTCGCAGAGCCCCGCCCAGCCCGGCGACACGCAGATCAACCCGCCGCCGAACCCAAGGCGCTGACACGGCTTTGGTGCCGCGGCCCGCGCGGGTATGCTGCGCCCATGCCACTCGACCGCAACCAGATCGCCCGCCGTGCCGCCCGCGAGCTCCGCGACGGCTTCGTCGTCAACCTCGGCATCGGCATGCCCACGCTCGTCGCGAATCACATCCCCGATGGCATCGATGTCTGGCTGCAATCGGAGAACGGCCTCTTGGGCATCGGCCCCTTCCCGACCGAGGCCGAGGTCGACGCCGACCTGATCAACGCCGGCAAGCAGACCGTGACCGCCCGGGCGGGCGCGAGCTTCTTCAGCAGCTCCGACAGCTTCGGCATGATCCGCGGCGGGCACATCGACATGTGCATCCTCGGCGCGATGCAGATCTCCGAGACCGGCGACATCGCCAACTGGATGATCCCCGGCAAGATGGTCAAGGGCATGGGCGGCGCGATGGACCTCGTCGCCGGCGTCCGCAAGGTCGTCGTGATGATGGAGCACAACTCCAAGAAAGGCGAGGCCAAGCTCGTTAAGGAGTGCAGCCTCCCGCTTACCGGCGCGGCCTGCATCGACATGGTCATCACCGACCTGTGCGTCCTCGAGATGGACCACGCCAAGGCCCGCTTCCGCCTCACCGAACTCGCCCCGGGCGTGACGGTGGACGAGGTGAAGCAGAAGACCGAGGCGGAGATCATCGTCGAAGGCGAAGTGCCGACGATGGAGGTGTAGGAGAGGGGCGAAGATCTTTCTCAGGCCTCAAGGAGCGAGCCGCCCCGCCCCCGGGGCGGTTTCCGTGCACAGACCCCGAGTGCAACGATGACCTGGTGGCACATCACCTTCGGAACCTATGGAACGCGGCTCCACGGCGACGCTCGCCTCACCGTCGATCGCGACCACAATCGGCCCGGTGAGGCGTTCGTTCAGCCGGACTCAGCTCGACAAAGCCGCGTCGCTGCACGAATGTCGGCCCGCCCGGTGTACCTGTCGCGGCTCCAACGCAAGCAGATTGAAGAGGCTTTGCACGCGTGTGCGGCCGCCCATGGCTGGCCACTGATCGCAGCGGCCGCTGCACCCGATCACATCCACATCCTCATCGACATGCCGCAGGAAGAGCACGGGACACTCGCCCGCCGGCTGCTCAAGCGTGACCTCAACGCGCTCTTGGGCACGCCGAAGGAGGCTCGACGCTGGTGGGCGAAGGGTGGGTCGACGAAGGCCGTGACCAACGACCGCTACCGCGTCGAAGCGGAACGATACATCCGGGCGCAAGCGACCCTACAGCAGAATCCGCCCCGGGGCGGGGCGGCTCGCTCCTGACAATGTCAACCTCACCGCGGGCAGGGCAACCCCCGCGGGCACGGCGCATCCGTCGCCACCCGGTCCGGGCACAACGCCACCAGCCGGAACGCCCCGTCCCCCGCGAACTCCACCCGGAACGCACTCGCGTCGAACGACGCACGCCCAAGCTCATCGATCCGCACCAGCCGCGGGCAGGGCGTCTCCTCCTGCGCAAGCTCGATCGCACGCACGGTCCCGTTCAGCCCGATCTCCACCGCGGCCGCCCCGTACACTCCGGCATCCACGCCCGTCCCGACCATCGCCATCGCAACCATCGCTGTCAGCATCTCTCGCTCCTCCTCGTATGAAGCCGCGAGACTACCGCGCCTACGCCCGCGTTCAAGAACTAACCGCACGCGGACCTTCGCGCCCCGTCCGCTAACCCGCTCCCGCCCCCACCCCGGCCCCCACCACCCGCTCCTCGATCTTCACCGCGTGCCGGTCCGGCTCGATCGCCCGCCCCCGCGTCCGCGCGCGCACCTGCGTCACCTCCGCCCCGAGGTACAACACGATCGCCGAGTAGTACACCCACACCAAGAGCGCCACCAGCGACCCCGCCGCCCCGTACCGATCGCTGAACCCTGCCGCCGCGATGTACCACGCGATCAGCTGCTTGCCCACGATGAAAAGCACCGTCGTCACCGCCGCCCCGAACCACACATCCCGCCACGCGATCACCACATCCGGCAGCACCTTGTACATGGCCGCGAACAGCACGCAGAAGACCGCCGCCGACACAACGATCGTCACCCCGTTCCAGAGCGCCCCCTCCGCCGGCACCACCATCGCGATCGCCGTCGACGCCACCGTCGACACCAGAAGCAGAAACCCCAGCACCAGCACCATCGCCGTCGACAACACACGCTTGCGCACAAACTCCTTCACCCCGCCCGCCCCCTGCGCCGGCGCCGCCTTCACGCCCCACACCCGGTTCAGCCCGTTCTGCAGCGCCGCCATCACCCCGCCGGCCGAGAAGAGCAGCACCCCCACGCCGATCCCGAGGCCCCACCACGACCCGCTGTCCATCCCCGCCCCGTCCCCCTCCGCGATCGTCCGCACGATCTCCCCCGCCCGCTCGCCCACGGCCGACTGCACCGCCTCGACCATCCGCGCCTGCGTCCCCTCACCCAGCAGCCCCGTGATCGACACGAACAGCAGCACCATCGGCGCGAGGGAGAGCGCCGTGTAGAACGCCAGGCTCGACGCCCGCACCAGCCCCTCGTCCTTCCCGAACGAGCCGAACACCTCTTTCGCGTGCGAAACCACGGCGGCCATGCGGCACCTCCCACCCCGGTGTGCCACACGCCCATGAACCTCAGGTGAACGCCGCGTGAGTCCCGCGCCAGCCTGCTCAGCCCACCCTCAGCCCACGCCTCAGCCCAGCATCGACCGCAGCCGCTCCAGCAGCGTGTACCGGCTCAGGTCCGCCAGCTCACCCGCGTCGAAGTACACGCCCCCGCAGATGCTGCACAACTCGTACTCCAGGTGCGGCTGACGCGGATCGCGCAGCGAGGTCAGCCGCGCCGAGTCCCGGGGGCAGATCCACTCGTCGGGCGACTTCGGGCTGTGCTTCCGCTGCACGCGCCGCTCCGGCGTATCCAGCTGCACGATCAAGGGCGGCGAGTCCGGGTCGCGGTCCAGGAGCTCCCGCAGCTCGCCCAGGTCCAGCCAGATCCCGTTGCAGGTCGGGCACCGGTCCACCGCCACGCCCTCGGCGTCGAAGCGGTCCATCGTCGTCCCGTCCTTCGGACAGGTCACCGCCGGGTCGTTCACGCTCGGCTTCATCGGGATCAACGCCATGCCGAAGGCCTCCTCGATCGAGAGCCTACCCGATCACGGCTCCGGATCGACCGCCGGCGGCTCTTCCGCGTCAGGCGTCTCGCCCTCCACCGCCGGTGCCGGGATCGGCTCGCCGAGAGACTCCGCGATCACTCGCCCGAACTCGTCCGACAAGTCGATTACCCGCGGCTCCGCCGGCACGCCCGCCGAGTCCGCCAGCCGCGCCGCGTTCCCGATGACCTGGCGCAGTTGGTCATCCGTCACGCCCGACTTCGCGTTCAGCGAGAAGTCCCCGTCCGCGTCCGTGCTGCCGATCGGCGCCGCCGCGTCGTTCAGCGCGTCCTGCGCGATCGATCCCTCGAGGATCCCCTGCGCGAACCGGTTGAGCTGCGTCGCCCCCTCGGCCTTCTCCTCCTCGGGCAGGCCCGACGCCTGCACATACCCCTCGTTGATCGAGTACACGATCCCCACCTGGAACACCGGGTCGGTGAACACATCCTCCATCAGCTGGCCAAACTGCTCGAACGAGATCGTCCCGTCCTTCACGCCGTCCGCCACGCGGTCGATGTGCGCCACCATCTCCGGCTTCTCGTCCGCCGGCAGGTCCGTCTCGTTGATGATCGCCGTCCCCGCCTGGCGGAACCCCTCGGCACCCGCCCCACGCAGGAGCCCGGGCAGCCGCGGCCCCAGGATCACCGCCGCCACGATGCCGATCAGCACCAGCAGACCCACAACAGCCAGGCACCCGACGACGAAGTTCCCCCGCCGCTGCGGGCCCATCGCCCCCGAACCCTCAACACCGATCCGTCGCACGCTGTTCATACCACTCTCCATCGGGATCGATCCCCGGCTGTTTCAAGCGTTATCCAAGCAGCGACCGCAGCCGCTCCTTGAAGGTGTACTCCGTCAGGTCAGACAACTCGCCGGCGTCAAAGAAGCACCCCCCGCACTGCGGGCACACCTCGAACTCCACATGCTTCTGCTCGGGGTCGTTCACGACCATCATCGCCGCACCCGTCCGCGGGCTCTTCAGGGGCCCCCGCCGGCTCCGCCGCATCGGCGCGTCCGCGTTGGCCTTGTCGAGCTTCTTCAGCAGTCCCTTGTGCTGGGCGTCGAGCAGCGCCAGCTGCGCCAGCTCACCCTTGTCAAGCCAGATCGCCCCCGTCACCGGGCACCGGTCGATCTTCACATTCCCGATCTGCAGCTTCTCCATCGGCTCCCCGTTGATCGGGTTGATGACGACCGGGTCGTCCGCCGTGGCCTCCACAGGCCGGATTTCGGGCTTCTGCGCCATGCCGCCAGTCTATACCCACCCGAGCATCCCTTGGCCAACCGAACCCAACCCGATGGTGGCGCTAACCCCGGTGCCACTACCCGGCCCCGCCGGGTAGTGCCGTCTTCCGTACGCTCCATCCATGCCCACCCCCCCCAACCCCGCGCCCACCGGCACCCCCGGCTTCTTCGACGCCCACCTCGACCTCGCCTACCTCGCCGAGCTGGGCCGCGACCTCCACGCCCCGCTCGAGGACTGCCGGGGCAAGCTCCTCCCCGCCGCCGTGACACTCCCGACCCTCCGCGCCGCCCCCATCGCCGCCTGCCTCGCCACCGTCTTCACCGAGCCCCTCGACCCATCCGCCGCGCCCGACGCCGAGGCCGCCGCCTACCCCGCGGGCGACGCCCTCGCCGCCCGCCGCGCCGGCCTCCGCCAGCTCAAGCTCTACCAGGCCTGGATCGCCGCCGGTGCCGTCGCCCCGCTCCATTCCGACGCCATCGACGCCGCCGCCACCCCCCGCCTCGGTGTACTGGTGGAGAACGCCGACCCCATCGAGACCCCCGCCGATCTCGAAGAGTGGGCCGACGCCGGCACCGTCGCCGTCGGGCTCACCTGGGCCAAGCCGGGCCGCTACGCCCATGGCAACATGGTCACCGATCCCAAGGGCCTGACCGACCTGGGCCGCGAGCTCGTCGCCGAGATCGACCGCCTCGACCTCGTCCACGACCTGAGTCACCTCAACCGCACCAGCGCCGCCGAACTGCTCGACCGCGCCCAGGCCCGGGTCGTCGCCACCCACTCCAACTGCGCCGCGCTGCTCCACGAGGCCGATCACCGCCACCTCACCGACGACCAGATCAAAGAGATCCTCGCCCGCGACGGCGTCATCGGCCTCAACCTCTTCACGAGGTTCCTGACGACCGAGGACCGCCGCGCGACAATCGATGACACCGTCGCCCACATCGAGCACATCTGCGAGCTCGCCGGCCACCGCCGCGCCGTCGGGCTCGGCTCCGACATGGACGGCGGATTCGCCGCCGACAAGCTGCCCCAGGACCTCGACCGCCCCGAGCACCTGCCCCGCCTGCTCGAAGCCCTGCACAACCGAGGCTGGTCCGACGACGACTGCGCCGGCTTCGCCTACGGCAACTGGGCCCGCGTGCTCAGGCTCGCCTGATCCTCACCCGCACGCGCTGCGCACACGCTGCACCAGTGCACCGGGTCACCCAACCCGTCCGCGTTCACCTCGACCCGCCCGATCCGGTTCAGCATCCGCTGCTCGTACCGCTCGGGGTAGTACTCCCCCGTCATCCCCGCGTACTCACCCGACAAGAGCTCCTGGATGTGCTCGATCCGCGTCTCCGGGAACGGGTGCGTCGACAGGAGCTCGATCCCCCCCGCCCCGCCCGCCGCGTCCCGCAGGATCCGCATCACCTGCAACTGCCCAGCCGGGTCGTACCCCACCCGCGCCATGTACCGCATGCCCAGTGAGTCCGCCTGCAGCTCCTGCTCCCGCCCGAACTTCAAGACGATCCCCTGCCCCGCCACCGGCACCACCGTCTGCGCGATCTGCGAGGTCAGCCCCGGCTCCCCCCCGCCCAGCCAGCTCGTCACCAGCTGCACCCCGAGCTGCGCCCCCGCGTTCTGCACGATCCGGTCGTTCACATGCTTCGCAGTCACATGCCCCACCTCGTGACCCAAAACCCCCGCGAGCTGCGCCTCGTTCCGCATCCGCGCCGCCAGACCCTTCGAGATGAACACCTTCCCCCCCGGCAGCGCAAACGCGTTGATCACCTCGCTGTCCAGCAGCGTGAACTCCCAGGGCAAGCTCGGGTTATCAGCCTCCGTCACCGCCGCCAGCTTCTCGCCCACCTCCGTCACATACGCCGTCGCCACCCGGTCATTGACCGCCCCCCCGTACTCCGCCGTCAACTGCGGCGCCGCCTCCGACCCCGTCGCGATCGCCGTCTGCCGGTCCATCACCACGAACTGCCGCTCCCCCGTCGCCTCGTTCAACGCGCACCCTGCGAGCCAGCTCACCCCAGCCCCAGCGAGCGCCAAAGCCCCCCAGCTCCATCCGCGGCCCAACCGGTTCCGTCGGCTACCGTTCCAGCGCATCGCATCGTCCTCCGCTCGCGTGTCGAACCAGCCGGCGGCCCACGCCCCGGCAGAAACCTGAGGACTCTACCCCCAGACCCCCCGCCCATGTCCATAAACCCCCCCTCATCCCTCTCTCACCCCCAGTCCACACCGGTCGCCTCCCCCGCCTGGACCGCCCCCGACCTCGCCAACCCACACGCCAAGGACGACAAGGCCGACCGCGTCCGCACCATGTTCGCCGCCATCGCCGGCGCCTACGACCTCAACAACCGCCTCCACTCCATGGGCCTCGACCAGCTCTGGCGCAAGGCCGCCGTCAAAGCCGCCGCCATCCAGCCCGGCGACACCGTCGCCGACATCGCCTGCGGCACCGGCGACCTCACCGAGCAGCTCGCCAAAACCCAGGCCGCCCGCGTCATCGGCCTCGACTTCACCCGCGAGATGCTCGACCTCGCCCGCCTCAAGAGGGCCACCCGCCCCGCCGCCCAGGCCGGCAAGCTCGAATACCTCTGGGCCGACGCCCACCACCTCCCCCTCGCCGACTCCTCTATAGACGCCCTCACCATCGCCTACGGCATCCGCAATGTCCAACGCCCCGCCGACGCCCTCAAAGAGTTCGCCCGCGTCCTCCGCCCCGGCGGCCGCCTCGTCATCCTCGAGTTCGACCGCCCCAAAAACCCTCTCGTCCGCTTCGGAAACGATCTGTACTGCTCCAAGGTGATGCCCTGGACCGCCACCCTCATTTCAGGTGACCGTTCCGGCGCCTACCGCTACCTCCCGAAGTCCGTGGAGACTTTTTTGTCGCGCGAGGACATGCTCGCCCTCCTCCAGGACGCCGGACTGACCGGCGCCACCGCGCAATCTCTGACACTTGGGGTGTGCGCCGTCTACCGCGCCCTCAAGCCCGTCTGACCCCGACCGGGGCAAACCCCCCGTGTCGAGGTCCCATACCGCGCCTCACGGCCCCATAAAGCCCGTGACCAACGCCCCAAAGTCCGAGAAACCACACACGCCCGACGGCTATCGGAGCCGGTTTTGCGCTCTCGGACGCCCCCTGTGCGCACGGGGTGCTGAATTTCCCGTCATCCCTGCGCCACGCCGATTTCACGCTCGTCCAACGCGTCACTCGGCCAAGGCCGGCCAGGACGCGGCTGGGGGAAACCGTCGCGGAGACGACGGAGGGTCACAACCAAGGAGGGTCGGGCCGGTGGAGCCGTGCCGCGAACCAAGAGCCACATCTGGGGCGCGCACCACATGAACACGGAAGTTCTCATCGAGCAGTTCTTCGAGGCCCTCATCGAGGGCGACCGCCCGACCGCACGGGCCATCGTCGAAAGCCAGTTGAACGAGGGCGTCCAGCCCGAACGGCTTCATCAGGAGTTGTTCTGGCCCACCTACGAGCTCGTCGACCGACTCCACCGCAACGACCAGCTCACCAACCTCAGCCAGCACATGGCCGTCCGACTCCTCCGCGTCCTCGTCGACCAGGTCGGCGCCCGCTTCGACCTCACCCAGCCGGGCGAAGGTTCAGGTCGCCGCGTCGCCGCCTTCTGCGGGCCCTCCGAAGCAGAAGAGCTCGGCGCCCAGATCGCCGTCGACCTCCTCGAGCGTCACGGCTTCGAGGTCACCTTCGCCGGCGGGGGCATCGCCGCCGACGAGGTCATCGCCCACACCCACTCCTTCCGCCCCGATGTCCTCCTCATGTTCTGCTCCGCCGCCGCCGACCTGCCCGGCATCCGCGGCACCATCGACTCCCTCCGCGAGATCAACGCCTGCCCGGGCACGCAGATCGTCGTGGGCGGCGGCGTCTTCAACCGCGCCGAGGGCCTCGCCGAAGAGATCGGCGCCGACCTCTGGGCCGTCGACCCCCTCGAGCTCGTCGAGGTCATGATCCTCGACCCCGAGGTCCGCGCAAGCGAAGACCAGCGCACCGTCGGCCGCATCCGCCGCAAGGCCGCCTGATACAGAGCGACACTCACGCTCGGCACCGAGTTGGATAGGAAGCCGAAGCAGCGGGCCGGGGCGGAGCCTCGGCCCGCTGTCGTTTTGCCGCCGCTATGAGCGCCCGGCCGTGCCCGAAACCTTTGCGAAATCAGCTAGCCCACCGGGTTGATGACGTAGAACAACGATCCGTTGTTCGACCGATCGTTGGCCCCGCTTCCGAAACGCAGCGTCCGGCGTCCCCATGGCTTCGGCGGGTTGTTGTACTGATCCCACACTTCGATCCCGAGCTTGCTCTCGGCGACGTAGATCGCCGCGTGGTCATTCGAGTACCGCCCGTTCTGGAATGACGCGATCGCCGTTCCCGCTGGGATCGCGTTGCCCTGCACCTGCAACCCTGGCCGCCAGCTGGCCGTCGGCCCAAGGGGTGTCCCCGCCTTCGCAAAGACATACTGCACGCCTGCCGCGCACTCGCCCTTGTAGCGAGCCCAGCCCGGCTCCTCCGAGAGAACCTGGCCCTCGAACTTCGCAGCATGTATCAGGCTCACCGACAAACCGGGCATCGACGACATCGCAAGGCCTCCTGTGTTCCCGCGTCTCGTCCGAGAATGCGACCTGGAGCCTACCGCCCACCGAGCCCCGTCTTGCCACCTCTTGTTCGCAAAACGATTGGAATGCGGCAAGATTCTGAGGCTCGTGTCGAGATCGTGCAACCCCACCCCACCCCCCGTGGTAGATTCAAAGGTCCGCACAGGCCCCGCCCAGGGGGCGGCCCCCACGCGGCGACCTGTCCCGGAGGCACCCGATGGACCGCCTGAGCGAACGCACCCTGATCCGCTCCGCCGCCGCGGGCGATCGGGCCGCCGCCGCCATGCTCATCCGCCACCACCAGAAATCGCTCTACGCCTACATCCTCCGCATGTGCGGCAAGCCCGAGACCGCCGAGGATGTGGTCCAGGAGGCCTTCGTCCGCGTCCTGACCAACCTCGACCGCTTCGACGAACGCTACCGCTTCAGCACATGGGCCTTCACCATCGCCCGCCGGCTCTACCTCAACCAGGTCCAGAAGATGCGCCCGGTGTTCGATTCCGAAACGGTCGGCTCCGCCGAGGCCGCCGGCCGCAGCGTCTACGACCCCGAGGGCGAGGCCGAGCTCGGCGAGGCCCGCTCCGTCGCCCACGACGCCCTCCAGCGGGCCCTGCTCCAGCTCAGCCCGGACCAGCGCGAGGCCGTCGTGCTCTTCCACCAGTCCGGCTGGCCCATCGCCCTGATCGCACAGCAGATGGACATCCCCGAGGGCACCGTCAAGAGCCACCTCCACCGCGGCCGACGCAAGCTCCGCGAGCTCATGCTCGCCGATGAATCGTCCGCCGACCGCCTCGAACTGCTCGGTGCCGCCCTGGAGAACAAAGCCAGCGAGAATGGCGCCGTGCGGGAGCTCGACGAAACCGAAGGGGGTGCGGCATGACCGGCAGTGGGGGACCCAACACCGAAACCCGGGGCGGCGAGGACATCACCGCCCTCTTCCAGCGCGACCTGCACGCGCCCGACCTGACGAATTCGATCCTCGATGAGGTCGCCCACCGCCGCCGCTTCCTGAAGCGCCGCGAGCGGGCCAAGGTCAAGAGCACCCGCTACGCCCTCGCCGCCTGCGGGTTGGCGCTGCTGTCGGGCGTCGCCATCGTGCACCGCCTGAGCCCCGACACCCTGCGCCTCACCCCCGCCGACGCCCCCGTCGCCACGCTCGCCGAGGCCGTCGAGAGCGATCGCGCCGCCTCCGAGGAACGCCTCGCCGACGCCGCCCGCGAGGTCCGCGGGCTCACCGATTCCCTGCTCGGCTCGGGCTCCCTGGGCCTGAGCCCGGGCGTCGCCCAGATCGAGGCCCGCGCCCGCGCCTCCGCCTCGCCCCGCGTCATGGCCGGCGGCAGCGGGCTCGACGGCTCGACCGAGTTCGCGTTCCCCGCGGCGCCCCCGACCCTCATCACCGGGCCCATGCTCGCCGCCGACCTCCGCGCCCTCATCGAGCACCCGCTCGTCGCCTCCCAGATCCGCCTGCCGATGGACGGCTCCGAGGCCGACCTCCTCCTCGACGACGAGGCCGCCCGCCTCCTCCGCCAGGCCCCCCGCATCGAACTGCCCGACCTCTGGGCCGACCCGTCGCCGGCCGCCCCTGAGCAGCCGTGACCCACCCGCACCGATCCGTGCCATTCCGCACCGTCATCCAGTGCGCCGCGATCATCCTCCTCGCCGCCGCGAGCATCGCGCCCGCAGGCGTGACCAAGCGCACCCCCGGCCTCGCCGACGGCGACCCATGGTCCGCCGCCGCGCTGGCCCCCGACTCCACCGAACTCGTCCTGGTCCTCGACGACCTCGCCACAGAGTGCGACCGCCCCGAGGCCGCCGCGCTCATCGCCGCCCTCGAATCCACCGGCCTCGTCACCGAGACCGCCCGCGCGTGGCGCGCCCTCGCGGCGCGTCTCAGGCTCACACCGACCGAGGCCGTCCGCGCGCTGCTCGGCCGCCGCGTGCTGATCGCAGCCTCCGGCCTCGCACGAGCGGGCGACGACCCATCATGGGTGATCGCCTCCGTCATCGACCGCGACACCGCCACCCGCCTCCGCCGCACCCTCGCCCCGGTCCCCCGCGGCGTCGTCGCGGGCGTCACCGAGCTTGCGATCGAGGACGGCGCGTACCGCGCCGCGGTGATTCCCGAGCCCGGCGCCGACGCCTGGATCCTCGTCCTCGCCCCCGAGGGTGCGGGCACGATGCAGGCCGCCCTCGTGCGAGCCCTCCGCTCGGGCGAGACCTTCACGCCAAGCCTCGCCGAGCCCGGCGGCGTCGCCTCGGGCCTCACCGAGGGCGCCGCCGTCCTCGCCTACCGCCCCCGCGCCGTCCGCGCGACCCGTGGTCTGGAGACCCTCGCCGCATCGATCCGCCGCGTCCCCGGCGGCTGGCGAGCCGCCGCCGCGATCGACACCGCGAACCCGATCGACCACCGCGCGGCCGGCCTGCCCGCCGTGGCGGCCGAGGACCTGCTCGCCGAGTGCTCGCTGGCATTCCTGGGCCGCGTCGACGCCGACCCCGCGCCGGGCGCCCTGGATCCGAGCCGCTGGGCCGGCGTCTTGGTCGGCGCGGTGCTGGAGGGCGTGTTCACGGGGCTGCCGGAGGCGTGCGGGCCGGAGGCGGGGCTGCTGGCGGTCAGGCGGGGGGCGGACAGCGCGGCGGCGCGAGGTGAGCTCTTGGTCGCGGCGCGGCTCGAGCCGGCGTGCGACGCGGGAGACGCGGCGCGGGCGGCTGCAAGTCGTTTGTGGTCAGGGCTTTCCGGCACGGCGGCGGGCGGGGTCGGGCTCGAGACCGGCGAGGGCCGGGCGCTCGTGCGGCTGCCGACGCCCTCGGCGGGCGCGGCGGTCTTCGGCCCCGAAGCGGTGGTGAGCTGGGCGGGCCTCGGCGGTGCCGATTCCCGCTGGTCGGTGCTCGGGGTTCGGAGCGCAAGTGGCGTGGGGGGCGAGCCTTGGCCGACGGCGCGGCGGCTGTTCGACGCGGATGCGCCGGGGGAGCGGGTGGTCTTGGCGGGGGTGCTGCACCCAGGGGAGCTGGCGGGGGTTCTGGGGCCCGGGGCGGGGGTCCTGGGGGGGCTCGGGGCGTGGGTGGACCGGGTGAGCTGGTGGGCGTGGGGGGCTCAGGAAGGCCCGCGGCTGGTTGGCCGGGCGGAGCTGATCGTGCGCACAGACGCGAGCGGCGCGCGCACGGCCGGCGCGGGCGTGCGCACGAAGGGGCCTGTTACAGGCCCGCCATCGCCTTGAGCGCGCGCACAAGATCCGCGGGCACGGGCATCACGCTGAGGCGCGCCTGCTTGACCAGGACGAACTCGGCGAAGCGGTCGTCGGCCTTGATGTCGGCGAGGGTGCACGACTTCTTCGCGGGCTTGACGGGCTCGAGATCAAAGAGGACGAACTTGGTCTCGCCCGCGGCCGTCTCGCCCGGGTTCTCGGGGTCGGGGTACGCGCCCTTGGTGATCTTCGCGAGTCCCGCGATGCGCTTCTCGCTCCCGGTGTGGTAGATGAACGCCGAGTCGCCGGCCTTGATCTCGCGCATGTGCTTCTGCGCGGCGGCGTTGGTGACGCCGGTCCAGCTCGTCTTCTTGTCGCGGGCGAGGTCGTCGTAGCTGTAGTCGTCGGGCTCGGTCTTGAGGAGGTAGGTGGTCATGGTCGTGCTCGCGTCGGTCGTTCAGGCGTGGTCTCTGGCAACGATCAGGGCCATCGACATGGTGAGCGTTTCGCCGGGCTCAAGCGTCCGGACGCCGGTGTTCTGCATGCCCTGCTCGGCGAGGTTGAAGCCGTCGTTGGCGTGGCTGACGGGCTCGACGCAGAACCAGGGGCGGGCGCCGCCTGCGGGGGTGGCGGGTGTGTACAGAACAAGGTGGCTCAGGGTGTCGGACTTCTCGAGCGTGAGCGTGACGCCCGAGGCGGGCCAGCGGACGGTCGCGCCCGCGAAGCCCCGGAAGCAGTCGTCGAGGCCGACGAGGTCGCGGACGGGGGCACCCTCGGTGAGCCTGGTGCAGACCTCGTCGGGCGCCGCTTCACCCGTGGGCAGGCAGCGATCGACGGGGTAGCGGGCGGCGACGGGGGCCTTGAGCGTGCAATCGTCGGCGGTGTCCCAGAGCGTGCGGGGGAAGAAGGGGTGGAAGCCGCCGCCGGCGGGGCAGGGGGTGTCGCCCGTATTGGTCACGGTCAATTCGGCGTCAAGCCGATCGGGTCCCAGCTCGTAGCGGAGGCCGACGCGGAAGGGGAAGGGGTAGTCGGCCGCGCTGTCGGACCTCGCTGAGTCGAACGCGAGTCGGACGGAGGCGGGGGTGCGGTCGACGATGGTGAGCGGGTGCTCGGCGATGAGGCCGTGGATGGCGGTGCCGTCGGGGGCGTTGGCTTCGAGCCGGTGCTCGGCGCCGCGGAAGCGGAAGCGGGCGCCCCGGATGCGGTTGGACCACGGGGCGAGGGTGTAGCAGGCAAGATCGGTCGAGGACTGGGGCTCTCCCAGCGTGGGGCGGAGGAGGGCGGCGCGGCCGTCGGGTCCGGCGATGGAGAAGTCGGTGAGGCCGCCGCCGAGGTCGGTGCAGACGCCGAGGTGCAGGTCGGCGCAGGTGAGGGAGAGGGTGGGCATGGGGGCACTGTACCGGCGGGCGATCCGCTCGATTCTTGTTTGGATGCTGGGTGGTCCAATCCACCCAAACGGGCAGTTTTACCCGTGTCTTTTACCGGGCCCGTCTTGGTACATTCAGCCCAGAGACAAGACGGCCGCGGCGTTGGAGAGCGTTCGCGGCGCAGAGAAGTTCACGGGCGCCGGCTGTCCGGCGTGAGATAGGAGGAGACTCTGATGAGATGCATTGTTCTTGTGGCTGCGTGCGGCCTGACGGGATCGGCCATCGCTGGGCCGGTTGCGTCGTTCACCTACAGCGACCTGCTGGGCAGCTACGACACGGGCACGAATGTGTACCGGGCCGTGGCCGGCGGGGACACGGCGGGCGATGTCACCCGCCTGATCTCGCCCGGTGGGTCGGCGGAGTTCGACACGGGCTTCTTCAACGGGCTGACGCAGGCCGATTATTCGCTCGAGCTGAATGTCGGCAGCATCATGGCCGGCTCGGCGAGCGGCATGGGCACGCTGGTCATCACCGATGACAACGGGGACACGCTGACGGCGGATGTCGTCGGTTCGTTCCGCGTGTTCGGCGGGGCCGTGTCGTACGAGGGTCAGCTCGCCAATGTGTCGTTCAACGACAACAGCGGCGACATGACCTTCGACGGGTCGACGAGCGGGTCGTTCTCGTCGGTGTTCCCGATGTCGCCCCTCGACGGCTCGATCCTGAACCTGTTCTTCAACCCGGGCAACTTCTTCGGCACGGGTTTCAGCAACCAGGTCACGCTTTCGAGCGGGCTGATCGTTCCGGCTCCCGGTTCCCTCGCGGTGCTCGGGGCGGCGGGTCTCGTGGCGCGTCGCCGCCGTCGCTGAGCGACGGGGCGCTGTTCCGATCGGCTTTCGCTCAACCCCGCGTTCGCGCGGGGTTTTTCGTGCGCGGCATGGGCGGATGCCGGGTGCAAAAGCAACGACGCCCCGCTTGGGCGGGGCGTCGCGTGGTTCGGCTTGGGTTGATCGTGGTCGATCAGCCGCCGGTAGCCTCGGTCGAGGCCTGGGTGGAGGCGATCTGCTCGGTCTCGCAGGCGGCCTTCTTCTCCTCGGTGCAGCCCTCGGTCGAGGTGGCGCACTCGGCCTTCTTCTCGGCGGAGCAGGCGCCCTTGGTCTCGTTCGCGGCGAGGACGACGGCGGCGTCGGAGGCGCACGCGGTCTTCTCAGCGGCGCATTCGCCCTTGGCGGCGGCCATCTCGGCGGCGGTGCAGCCGTCGCCGTTGAGGTCGGCGACCATCAGGATCTCGACGCTGCCGGGGTTGCTCTCGGCGTTGTCGCCGCAGGCGGACTTCTCGATGGAGCAGGCGCCCTTGGTCTCGCTGGAAGCGAGGACGACGGCGGCGTCGCTGCTGCAGGCGGTCTTCTCGGCGGAGCACTCGCCCTTCTCGGCGTTGGCGGCGAGGACGACGGCGGCGTCGGAGCCGCACTCGGCGGCCTTGTCGCTGCACTCGGCGACCATGTCGGCACACTCAGCGGCCTTGTCGGCGCAGGCGCCTTCGGCCTCGGTGTTGGCGGCGAGGGCGACGACGGCCTCGGCGGCGCCGCCGAGCGGGCAGCAGCCGGACTTCTCACCGGAGGCGGCGAGGACGGTCTGGCTGTCGGCAGACTTGCTGCACTCGCCCATTATCTGGGTGGTCACGCCGTACGCGCCCAGGCCCGCGGCGGCGGCCGCGATACCAACGATCAGGGACTTCGAAATCATGTCAACCTCCGTGAGACCTGGTCCTGGTGTGGTCTGTGTCTATCGGACTTGAACTGGCCCGGGATGGGGCCGAGGGCGAAGGGCCCGTTGTTCGCGCGCGGACCGTGCCCGCCCGTGGGAAGCACCGTACCTGATCGGCTATTCCCGTGCGACGGAATCGGCGATCGGGAAGGGCACAACCGGGAAAACACCCGGGTGGGCACGGGCGTTGTTTTCGGACTTTGGCTCGGGATGGCCCTCGTCGGGAAGCTCGGGGGGGCTCAGGCGCGGGAGATGCTGGCGGTCAGGAGGCGGACGGCGGTGTCGCCGCGCTCCATGACGATGGCCACTCGCATGTCGCGGGCCTCGCCCAGCGGGACGGGGACGGTGTCGAGCAGGCCCCCGGAGCGGAAGCTGGCGAGGGTGCCGAGCTCGTTGCCGGCCTCGTCGAGCTGGACGACGCGGTAGGAGGCGGTGGCACCCTGCGGGAGGCGGTAGCAGTAGAGGCGGGCCTCGGACCAGTCGGGGTTGACCCAGACGGCGGCCTGGGCGTCGAGGGCGATCTCGGCGGCGGCTTCCTCGACCTGGAACATGAACTGCTCGGTGCGGGGATCGAGGAGGGTGTCGCGGATGTGGGCGACGCCGATGGTGTCGATGAGGCGGGCGACGCTGGCCTCGCTCTTGAAGGTCTGGTATTCGCCCTGGAGCTGGAGCTGGACGGCCCCGAGCGCGACGACGGCGACGCAGAGGCCGATCGCGGCGGCGCGCCACGCGGGATGGACCCGGCGCGGGCGGGCGATCGTGGGGGCGCGGCGGCCGGCGGCGTGGC